>JBJEGV010000026.1:0-45706 GCA_051875395.1 Alistipes sp.
AATACAAGGGTTATGTCGAGCCGACATAACCCTTGTTGCCGTATAGCAGACAGGGGTTTTAGTGGATAGTGATTAGTGGCTAGTGGCTAGTATGTTGCGGATCCGCAAATTTTTATATAATCGGGTATAACGGGACGGTCAGCATGTGCCGACGATTCTAGGAGATCTAAGAGAACTAAGAGTTCTAAGAGGGCAGGAGGCTGACAGAAAAAAAATAAAAACTTTGCTGCTATATCCCAGTTCTCCCATAACTCCCAGAACTCTTGGAAACAGTCGCACTTACAAACAATGCCGTCATACGCACCAGCCTCCCACTAAAAAAACTTTACCGTGCATAGTCTGTCGGAATGGCGGTCGAGAATTTCGCGTTCGACGATGCCTGTAAGCACATCTGCGGCATCGTGCCAACGATTGGAGCGGAATTGTCGGCGGTAGGTCGTCAGGTGGAGATACATTTCGTTCCACATCGTGCGCCAATTTCGCGGCAGGCGGAGCGCGTGCAGCACGGTCGCCGAATTGGAGAGTATGCGTGCCTCCTTGTTGTCGGACTGATGAAACCACTCCAAGCGTACGTTGGGGGCAAGGCGTTGCAGGGTGCGTGCGAAACCTCTGCCGCCGTTGTTGCTCTCGACAGCCGCAAAACGGGTCGGGGTGCGTCGGAGCATATCGCCGACCAACCGTTCGGTAACCTCCATAGGCTCGCGCGAATAGACGGCATCGTAGAGATAAATCGTACCGTCGGTATCGACCGCATAACAGACGGAACAGAGGTAGTCGTCGCCCGTATCGGCGGTATCGGTGTAATTGCCCCAACGCACGATATCGGAGGGCAGAGCATCGTATTCGGCAAACGAATCGCCATAGAGCAAACCCTCTCGCGACGATGGATGTCCCTGATACATACATTCGAACCGCAACGGGTCCAATTTGCGTTTGGAGAGCAGAAGCGACGCACTGTGCCGCTCCTCCCACAGAGCCTCGCCCGCATTGCGCGAATCGATTTCCGTTGCAGGCGACGCTTTGAGGGCTTCGAAATTGAGGCAGACCCAAGTATCGTCCGACAGCGACGCCAACTCGCTCCACGAATGCAGTTCGATGAATGGCTCGCGACGGCACAACTCGCCTATCAAATCGTCCTCATGCCAACGGGTAAAGACGATTATCTCGCGCGAGGCGTTGTGCATGCGTGTACGCACGACCGACGTGTACCACTCCCAACAATTCTCGCGGACGATGGGCGAATTGGCCTCCATGGCATCCTTGTACAAATCGTCCAAAATGAAGCAGTCCACGCGGTTGCCCGTAAGCGATCCTTCGCGACCGACCGAAAGCAGCGCACCCTCGCGACCCACAATCTCGACCTCGTCGGCAGTGCGGATATAATTGGCAGGTTTGGAGCCGCGTTTGATGGAGGTGTCGGGAAAGATGGACGCATATTCGTCCGACTCCAATATACGCTGCACCCGACGGTTGAATTTCGATGCGAGCAACGACGAATACGACGCTATGGCGATGCGCATGTCGGGATTCAACCCGAGCATATATGCCGGCAAAAGAGTGGTTGCGGCCACACTTTTGCCGTGCTGCGGAGGCATGGTGATAATCAGACGACGGATGCGGTTGTCGGCAAACGCCTGCAACAGAGAGTAATATACATGATGAAAATTTTTGATTTCGAGGAACGGATAGACCTCGCGTGCGAATTCGGCAAAATCCGGAACGGATGCGTTGCGCATCGAATGGTGCGGTTGTTCGGCGGTCGGAGTGCGTGTCATGGTCGGAAAACTTGTTTCAAAATGCAAAAAACGTAAAGGCTGCGAACATCGCGTTAAATGGCAATCATCACATCGCGAAAGAGCGCGAAATCGAAATCGTTGTCAATCTCGACACCATCGATTTCCGTATGGCACTCCCACCACACCGGCACGACACCCGTAATCGAATCGGTTTCACCGGACAGAATATCGACACGACGACGATAGATAATCAGCGTCGCCGTCAATCGGCACTCCGTCGCGCCATCGAATGCCGACACCGAGCCGTTGAAATAACTGATGTTGGAAAGCGACTGCAAAACGGCAGCAGCAAGGTCTTGATACATTTCGGGGGTTAGATTGTACATAACAGAATAAATTATTGAATTGTTTGGTAGTTTGAATTAAATATTTTAACTTTGCAGTGCAAATATATAGTCAAGTATTGAACTTTTGTACTTATTTAGTTCAAATTTTGATATAAAATTTTCCGATAAATAATTATGGAGAGCAAGGTAAAATTGATACGGAAAGCGTTGCAAATGACGCAAGAGCAACTCGCACAACAACTTGGAGTGGGCAAAACGGCATTGTCGATGATAGAGACCGGCAAGAGTCGTCTGTCGGAACGCAACAAACGCATTTTGGTTCAAGAACTGAACGTAAATCCCGATTGGTTGGAGACGGGCGAAGGAGAAATGTTCAATGCCGAGCCCAACATCACAAATGCCTTTCGGTTGCGCACCGACAATTCGCTGCCTTTTCAAGCCGTTCCGCTATACTCCATCGAGGGCACGGCGGGATTGGTGCCGCTTTTCAACGACCGCGCATCGAAGGAACCGATAAACTACATCCACATTCCCGACCTGCCCAAATGCGACGGTGCGATTTACGTTGTGGGCGATTCGATGTATCCGCTGCTGAAAAGCGGCGACATCGTGCTGTACAAGCAACTGAACAGCCTCAACGATGTATTTTGGGGCGATATGTATCTGCTCTCGATAGATATCGACGGCGAGGAGTATGTTACCGTAAAATATATTCAGAAATCGGAAAAAGAGGGGTACATAAAACTTGTCAGCCAAAATCCTCACCATGCCGACAAGGATGTGGAGATGGAGCGCGTAAGGGCATTGGCTCTGGTCAAGGCGAGTATCAGAATCAACAGCATGCGGTAATGCGCGATGCACCGTTAGCGGCATAGGAGCGACATACCGTCGGCTCCGCTTTTGCCTTTGTGTCCGACCGACGGACGAGCAGGGCGCAACCTGCCGCAAAATGTCCGCAAATTTTTAGCACTTCCATATTTTTTATTACATTTGTGTAAAGAAAACTATAACTGCAATATAAACAGAATGGAAAAACCAACTGAACGTCTGCACGATGTCGTAATCCGATTCTCAGGCGACTCGGGCGACGGTATGCAACTTACCGGAACTCTCTTTTCGGAGACTTCGGCTCTTGTCGGAAACGGCATCTCCACATTTCCCGATTACCCTGCCGAAATACGCGCACCGCAAGGAACGGTGGCGGGAGTATCGGGTTTTCAGGTACATTTCGGCTCGGAGCGCGTAACCAACCCGGGCGACTATTGCGACGTATTGGTCGCGATGAATCCCGCCGCATTGAAAGCCAACCGCAAATGGCTTAAAAAGGATGCAACCGTCATCATCGACGGCGATACGCTCACCGAGGAGGGCGTGCGCAAAGCGGGATTTACGACACTCGACCCCATCGAAGAGTTGGGACTCGGCGACTACAATGTAGTAATTCCGGACATAACGACGATGACCCGCGATGCGTTGGCCGATTCGGGTTTGGACAACAAATCGGCGGTCAAGTGCAAGAATATGTTTGCACTCGGCATCTGCCTCTACATATACAACAGGCCGCTCGACCATGCACGCAAGGCTCTCGATACTAAATTCGGCAAAAAGAATCCTGCCGTGGCAGAGGCCAACAAACGCGTCCTCGATGCAGGCTACAACTATGCGGCAAATACGCATCAATTCGCAAACACCTATACTGTCGCTCCTGCTGCTTTGGAAAAAGGCACTTACCGTTCGATAAACGGCAATGTCGCAACGGCATGGGGATTTATCGCGGCAAGCGAAAAGAGCGGACGACCGTTATTCTGCGGCTCGTATCCGATTACCCCCGCAACGGTCATATTGGAGGAGTTGGCAAAGCACAAGGAGTTGGGCGTTAAGACCGTACAGGCCGAAGACGAAATAGCGGGCATCTGTACCGCCATAGGTGCGGCTTATGCGGGCAATCTCGCCGTAACGACCACTTCCGGACCGGGTTTGTCGCTCAAAAGCGAGGCCATGGGATTGGCGGTAATGGCGGAGTTGCCGATTGTGGTCGTGGACGTACAGCGCGGAGGCCCTTCGACGGGACTGCCGACCAAAACCGAACAGAGCGACCTGATGCAGGCATTATACGGCCGTAACGGCGAGTGTCCGATGGCAGTCATAGCGGCTTCGTCGCCGAGCGACTGTTTCGACTACGCATTCCGCGCCGCAAAGATAGCCATGGAACACATGACGCCCGTGATACTGCTGACCGACGGCTTCATCGCCAACGGCTCCGAGCCTTGGCGCATACCGAACATGAAGGACTACCCCGCAATCGTACCTCCGATTATCGAGACGTGCGAAGGCGATTTCATGCCTTACGAACGCGACGAAAGATTGGTACGCCGTTGGGCATTCCCCGGCAAAAAGGGGTTGGAACACCGTATCGGAGGTTTGGAGAAGCATGCACTCAAAGGGTGCATCTCCTACGAGCCTGCCAACCACAGTCTGATGGTCGAAACACGCGCGGCAAAGGTGGCACGGATTGCCGACGACATACCTGCACAGGAAGTTACGGGCGATGCCGAAGGCGATTTGCTCGTTGTCGGCTGGGAAGGCACGAAAGGGCATTTGCAGAGTGCCGTGGCGCAGTTGCGCAACGAGGGCAAGAGCGTCTCGCTCTGTCATTTCAACTACATCAACCCGCTGCCGAAGGGCGTAGCAGAGATTTTCGGACGCTTCAAGCGGATTGTGATATGCGAACTCAACGAGGGTCAATTCGCCGCCTATCTGCGACAGAATTTTCGACAATTCGCGTTCGAGCAATACAACAAGTGCGAGGGTCAGCCATTCACGGTGGCAGAACTCGCGGAGAAATTCAACACATTACTTTAAGCAACGAATACAATGGCAGATTACAAATATACTCCCGCCGATTTCAAAAGCGACCAAGAGGTAAAGTGGTGCCCCGGTTGCGGAGACCATGCAATACTCAATGCCGTGCAGCGTGCCATGCCCGAAGTGGCCGATGCACTCGACAAACCGCATAACATGTTCACGTTCGTCTCGGGCATAGGCTGTTCGTCGCGCTTCATCTATTATATGAAGACTTTCGGATTCCACACCATTCACGGGCGCGCCAATGCCGTGGCAACAGGCATCAAGGTAGCCAATCCCGACCTCTCGGTTTGGGTATGCTCGGGCGACGGCGACTCGCTCGCCATAGGCGGCAACCATTTCATTCACGCCATTCGGCGCAATGTCGATTTGAACGTGATACTTTTCAACAACGAAATTTACGGTCTGACCAAAGGACAGTATTCGCCCACGACGAAATTGGGCAAAATCACGAAGACCTCGCCTTACGGCACCATCGAAAAGCCGTTCAACCCCGGCGAACTCGTAATCGGAGCAAAAGGGACATTCTTCGCCCGCACGATAGACATGGAGGTCGGACTGACCAAAGATGTGCTTGTCGCGGCAGCCAAACACAAGGGCATGTCGATAGTCGAGGCATTGGTGAACTGCGTCATATTCAACAACCGCACCCATGCCGACTTTGCCGCCGACAAGGCCACACGCGCCGAACGCACCATCACATTGCGGCATGGCGAAAAGATGCTCTTCGGAGCCAACAACGAGCGCGGTCTCGTGTTCGAGAACATGCGGCTGAAAGCGGTTACCATAGGCGAAGAGGGTTATACGATTGACGACGTGTTGGTACACGATGCCCACACCAAGGACACGACGCTGCACGGCATGTTGGCAGCGATGAAATATCCCGAATATCCCGTTGCCGTCGGCATAATCCGCGATGTGGATGAGGAGTTCGTTTACGACAGCAAGGTCGTCGAGCAGGTGGAGCAGGTACGCACCGCAAGTCCGATAAAGTGCGTGGACGACCTGTTGCACTCGGGCGACACATGGCAAGTGCAGTAATTTATTTAGTGGCTAGTATCAATAAAAGAGCGGATACCCCGTCGGAGTATCCGCTCTTTTTGTACGGCACAATCCGCTATTTGCCCATGTAGGACTTGATATAATGGTGGTGCGAGCCGTAACGTTCGAAAGCGGCCTTGTCCAACGCCTCCTGTGCCGAAGGGTGAGCGACCGAAATAATCAGACGCGCACGCTCCTGCAAGGTCTTGCCGTACAAATCGACGGCACCGTTCTCGGTTACAAACCAGTGCATGTGGCTGCGGGTGGTTACGACACCTGCACCCTCGGTCAGCACATCGGAAATCTTGGAGATGCCCTTGTTGGTAATCGAAGGCATGGCGACAATCGATTTGCCGCCCTTCGACATCGATGCACCGAATACGAAATCGACCTGACCTCCTACACCCGAGTAGAATTTGCGACCGAGCGAGTCGGCGCAAACCTGTCCCGTTATATCGATTTGGAGAGCCGAATTTATGGCCGTTACCTTGTCGTTTTTGGCGATGATATACGGGTCGTTGGTGTAACCCACGTCCATCATCAATACGCCAGGGTTGTCGTCGATAAAGTCGTAAACGCGCTTCGAACCCATGAGGAACGACGATACCATCTTGCCCTTGTCGATGTTTTTCGCTTCGCCGTTGATGACGCCCTTCTCTACCAGATTCAGCACGCCGTCGGCGAACATCTCGGTATGCACACCCAGATTCTTGTGACCGCCCAACTGCGCCAAAACAGCGTTCGGAATGGCACCGATACCCATTTGGAGCGTAGCACCGTCTTCGATGAGAGCGGCACAGTTCTGACCGATTTTAATCTCGATTTCGTTAGGCTCGGCGAAGATTGCCTCTTCGAGCGGTAAATCCTCCTGTACGAACATGTCGATTTTCGACATCGGAATCATTGCATCGCCGAATGCACGCGGTACATATTTGTTCACGCAGGCGATAACGGTATCGGCACACTCTATTGCGGCGATAGTCGCATCGGCCGAAGTACCGAGCGAAACGTAACCGTGCTTGTCCGGAGTCGAAACCTGTATCATCGCCACGTTGCAAGGGAGTACGCCCGCCCGATAGAGTCGCTGTGTCTCGCTGAGGAAAACAGGGATATAATCGGCATATCCGCTTTGCGTAACCTTGCGCACGTTGCCTCCGACGAAGAACGAATCGAGTTGGAAAATGCCCTCGAATTCGGGATCGGCATAAGGTGCGATGCCCTCGGTGTGGAGGTGATGGATGTGTACGTCCTTGAATTCGTGGTTGCGTCCGCGCTCGCACATCGCCTTGATAAGGCATTTCGGAGTCGATGCAACTGCGCTCAAATGAATGTGATCGCCCGATTTGATGACCTTTACGGCCTCTTCCGGCGTTGTGAATTTGATTTGATTTGCCATAATTGTATAAAGTAGTAGTTCTTTGTGTTTGTGTAGTTTGCTTCTATTTGCGTTTTACTTCGACCTGCTCGTATCCCTCGACGATGTCGCCGACACGGATGTCGTTGTACGATTCGATGTTCAAACCGCAATCCTGTCCCGAAACGACCTCTTTCACATCGTCCTTGAAACGTTTGAGCGAGCCGAGCCGACCCGTGTGGATGACGATACCGTCCCGTATGACGCGGATAGGCGTGTTGCGTTGCAGTTTGCCTTCGCGAACGATACAGCCTGCCACCGTTCCGACCTTCGAGATTTTGAATATCTCCATAACCTCTATCGAGCATACGATTTCCTCCTTCATGACAGGCTCCAACATACCCTCGATTGCATCCTTGATATCGTTGATGGCATCGTAGATGATTGAGTAGAGACGTATCTCTATCTCCTCCTTCTCGGCAGTCTTGCGTGCCGCTGCCGAAGGACGCACTTGGAAGCCGACGATAATCGCATTCGAAGCGGCTGCAAGCAATACGTCCGACTCGGAAATCTGACCTACGGCAGCATGGATTACGTTTACCTGTACGGTCTCTTTCGAGAGTTTGATGAGCGAACCAGCCATTGCCTCCACCGAGCCGTCCACATCGCCCTTGACGATGATGTTCAACTCCTTAAACGAGCCGATTGCTATACGGCGGCCGATTTCGTCGAGCGTAACGTGCTTCTGTGTCATTATGCCCTGCATGCGCTGCAACTGTTCGCGCTTGTTGGCTATTTCGCGTGCCGAACGGTCGTCGTCCATGACGTTGAACGAATCGCCCGCCTGAGGTGCTCCGTTCAGACCGAGTAACTGTACGGGTGTCGATGGACCTGCCTCGGTAACCTTTTTGCCGTTCTCGTCGAACATGGCTTTGACACGACCCGTGTATGTTCCCGACAGCACCACATCGCCCACACGCAGCGTTCCGTCCTGTACGAGTACGGTAGCCACATAACCGCGACCCTTGTCGAGCGTGGACTCTATGACTGCACCTTTCGCCTTACGGTGCGGATTGGCCTTCAAGTCGAGCAGTTCGGCTTCGAGCAACACCTTTTCGAGCAGTTTGTCGAGATTCAGACCCTTCTTTGCCGAAATGTCCTGACTCTGATATTTTCCGCCCCAATCCTCTACCAAGTAGTTCATGTTGGCAAGTTGCTCCTTGATATGGTCTGGATTGGCGTTCGGCTTATCGATTTTGTTGATGGCGAATACCATAGGCACACCTGCCGCTTGGGCGTGGTTGATAGCCTCGACGGTCTGCGGCATCACATTGTCGTCGGCAGCCACGATGATTATGGCAACATCGGTGATTTTCGCACCCCGCGCACGCATTGCGGTAAACGCCTCGTGACCCGGGGTATCGAGGAATGTGATTTTCTGGCCGTTCAGTTCGACCGAATATGCTCCGATGTGCTGTGTAATACCGCCTGCCTCGCCTGCGATGACGTTGGTTTTGCGGATGTTGTCGAGCAACGAGGTCTTACCGTGATCGACGTGACCCATGACCGTAACGATAGGCGGACGCGGCACGAGATTCTCTTCGTTGTTATCCTCCTCGCTGTCTTCGATGGCCTCCTGAATCTCGACCGATACGAATTCGGTTTTGAAGCCGAATTCCTCTGCAACGACTACCAAAGCCTCGGCATCCAACCGCTGGTTGATGGATACCATCAATCCCAGATTCATGCAGGCCGATATAACCTCCATAGGCGAGATGTTCATCATCGTCGCCAATTCGCTTACGGTAACGAATTCGGTAACTTTCAGAATCTTGCGCTCCTGTTCCTCGCGCTCGAACTCCTCGTTCATGCGCTCGCGCACCTCCTCGCGTTTTTCCTTGCGGTATTTTGCACCCTTCTTGTTGGTGCTGCCTTTGGCCGTCAGACGTGCCAGCGTATCCTTTATCTGCTTCGAAACCTCCTCGTCCGATACTTCCGGACGGATTACAGGTTTCGGCTGATTTTTCTTGTCTTTCTTTTTCTTGCCGCCCTCCTGCTGTTTGCCGAATGCGTTGTTGCCGCCTCCGTTTTTGCCGGAGTTGCCCTTGTTGTTGGACTGTTGCTTGTTTACATCGACCTTCTCCTTATCCAAACGCTTGCGTTTGTGTCTGCCGCCCGGCACGATTCCGGAAACATCCATCTTGCCGAGAATCTGCGGACCTGCGAGTGTCGGCGTTTCGGTTGCACGGAACACCTCCGACTGTTTCGGTTCCTCCGTCTCCGTCGGCTCCTGCGCCTTCTGCTCCGGCTGCTGTTCGACGATAGGAGTCTCGGTCTTTACCGGTTGCTCCGATTCGGTGTTCTTCGGCTTTTCCGCTTGTACGGCAGCATCCTGTTTAGGCTCTGCAACCTTCTCTTTTTTCAGCTGCTCCTGCTTTTTGACCTCCTGCTTCGGCTCCGCAGACTTTGCGGGTTCCTGCTTCGGCTTCACAGGCTCGTTGTGCTTGTCGAGGTCTATTTTACCGAGGAATTTCGGCTGCTGTATCTCCGATTTAACCTCAATCGTAGTGGCCTTCGGTGCAGGTTTAGGCTCCTCTTCGATGGATATTGTCGTCGGTTTCATCGAAATCTTCTCACGCACACTGTCGCGCTCGTTTTTGCTCGGGCGATTTGCTCCGAACTCCTTCTCGACTATCGCGTATATCTCGGGAGTAATCGGCGTGTTCGGACTTGCTTCGATAGATACGCCCTTCTTGTGCAGGAAGTCTGCTATGGAACTCAATCCTACCTGAAACTCCTTTGCAACCTGAATGAGTCGTAATTTTTTCTCGTTGTTCATATATTGGCCTTTCTCTGTTTTTTTTATTAAACGCATTGTTGATTGGTGTCGTGAGAGACACATCTCCGATACCGCATCATCTCGGCGCGGTATCGGCAGGGTAATGCCGTACTATTCGAACTCGGCACGGAGAATCGATACGATTTTCTCCGCTTGTTCGATTTCGAGGTCGGCACGCGAGGCAATCTCCTCGACAGGCAACTCCAATACGCTCTTTGCCGTATCGCAACCGGCAGCGCGGAGCGCATCGATAATCCAGCCGTCGATTTCATCGGCGAACTCGGTCAATGCGACATCCTCCTCCTCGATTTCGCGATATACATCGATGTCGTAGCCCGTAAGCATCTTCGACAGACGTATGTTCAGACCGCCCTTGCCGATTGCGAGCGAAACCTGGTCGGGTTTGAGATATACCGATGCGGTCTTTCTCTCCTCGTCGATGGTTATGCTCGATATTTTGGCAGGGTTGAGCGAACGCTGAATGAGCAGCGAGGTGTTGGTGGTGTAGTTGATTACGTCGATGTTTTCGTTGCGCAACTCCTTGACGATGGAGTAGATGCGCGAACCTTTCATGCCGACGCATGCACCTACGGGATCGACATGGTCGTCGTACGACTCGACTGCCACTTTTGCACGTTCGCCCGGTATGCGGGCAATCTGCTTGATTGTAATCAGACCGTCGTAAATCTCCGGTACCTCCTGCTCGAACAGCCGTTCGAGGAATTGGTTTGCGGTACGCGACAGAATGATGCGCGGCTGGTTGTTGTTCATCTCCACAGTCTTCACAATAGCCTTGATTGTGTCGCCTTTGTGGTAGTAGTCGCTCGGAATCTGCTCGGCTTTGGGCAGAATCAACTCGTTGTCCTCGTCGTCGAGAATAAGCACCTCTTTCTTCCAAACCTGATAGATTTCGCCCGTAACGATTTCGCCCACCTTCTCCGAATACTTGGCATAGATGTTGGCCTTTTCGAGGTCGAGTATGCGCGAAGCTAGATTCTGACGCAACGACAGCACGGTACGGCGACCGAACGAATCGAGTGTGATTTCGTCCGTGTATTCGTCGCCGACCTCGTAGGAGTCGTCGATTTGCTGAATCTCCGATAGTTTGATTTCGCGAACGGGGTCGGTAAAATCCTCATCGGCGACAACCGTGCGGTTGCGCCATATTTCGAGGTCGCCCTTCTCGGCATTGATGATGACGTCGAAATTCTCGTCCGTACCGTATTGGCGTTGCAATGCGTGGCGGAATACATCCTCCAACACGCCTATCATCGTTGCCTTGTCGATGTTTTTCAACTCTTTGAACTCTGCAAAATTGCTGATAAGATTCAAATTATCCATTGTCTTTTTTGTTTATTTTGTTTTTACTCTGTTGTTTCGTTCGATGTTATTTGTAATCGAGATATTCGCGCACCCACTTTATGTCGGCAAAAGGGTAGCATTTGACCACATGCTGCAACTCCTTGCGCTTTTTGCCCTCCGTTGCGACCTTTTCGTCGTACGAGAGCGTGATGCCGTTTTCGTCTGCCGATTCCAGCGTCGCCAGAATCTTTGTTCCGTCTGCCAACAGCGTCTCTACGGGATTGCCGATGATTTTGCGATATTGGCGCAACAGACGCAACTGTTCGCCGATGCCTGCCGATGTTACGGTCAGTGCAAAATCCTCCATGTCTCGGTCGAATGCCGCCTCGATTGCACGGCTGATGTCGGCACACGCATCTATCGAGACGTTTGTGTCGCTGTCGATGACGAGCGTAACCTCGTTGGCGGGCGAACATGTGCAATCCACAACGAACATGTCGCTGCCGGCAAGTGCCTGCTCCGCTGTCTGTCTGAGTTTTGTTATATCCATCGTAAATGTTTGTGTTTCGGTCGAATATCCGTTGTCGCCGCATATCCTGCACAAATCTTTTGCAGTATTATCGGCGACTTGGCAATAAAATAAGGAGACCGCTTGCGTCTCCTTACTCCCTTCAATCGACGCAAATATAGCGCAAAAACCGTTGTTCTCCAAATATTTTTGCAAAAAAAATGCGGTTGCGCCAAAATAATTGCCGTTTGTCGCGGCAAAGAGTGTCGCTCCGGTAGCGGCAGGTGTTTTTTCCGGTCCATTAATTTTTAATTATCAAATAATATCGTTATATTTGTACGGACAATCGTTTTGTTGTAACGAATTTATTATGAAAACCAAAGAAGAATTGATGCGAAGAGCCATTTGGCTCTCGGAAGAGAGCGTCAAGAGCGGAGGAGGTCCGTTTGGCGCGGTAGTAGCCAAAGATGGCGAGATAGTGGCAGAGGCCAGCAACTGCGTTACCATAGATTGCGACCCTACGGCGCATGCCGAAGTGTCGGCGATACGCAGGGCGGCAAAGGTGTTGGGCAGTTTCGATTTGTCGGGATGCGAGATATATACGAGTTGCGAGCCTTGCCCCATGTGCTTCGGCGCGATATATTGGGCTCATTTGGACAAAATCTATTATGCCAACGACCGCAAGGATGCTGCCGACATAGGTTTCGACGACGATTTCATATACAAAGAGATTGCGCTGAAAGCCGCCGACCGTCAAAAACCTTCGGAGATACTGCTTCGCAAAGAGGCTTTGAAGGCGTTCGAGTTGTGGCGTCAGAAGGAGGATAAGACGGAGTATTGATTTTTGCTCCGTAAAACGATAGTGCGCTGTATTTCGGTACAGCGCACTATTTGTTTTTGCCTGTTCGGCCGCTATCTCTCTGCCGATGCGTAAGGTTTGATTACGCCCCGCTTCGACGAGCGCACGAAATCGATTATCGCATCGCGTTCGGCACTTTGAGGCACCTGCTTTTCCGCCTCTTCGCAGGCGTGCAGATAGTTCAAGTCGCTTTGGAAAAGTATGCGGCAGGTGTTGTGAATCTCCTCGATTTGCTCTGCCGTAAAACCGCGACGGCTCAAACCTACCTTGTTGATGCCGGCAAAACGCATGGTGTCGCTGCGGACGATGATGAAAGGCGGCACGTCCTGATTTACGAGCGAACCTCCCTGCAACATGGCATGCGAGCCGATTTTGCACCATTGGTGTACGGCCGAGTGTCCGCCGATTACGACCCAATCGCCAATCTCCACCTCGCCTGCGAGCGAAACGCGGTTGGCGATAACGCAATGACTGCCGACGACATCGTCGTGGGCGATGTGTACATACGCCATCAACAGATTACCGTTGCCGACTATCGTTTTGCCTCGCGAGGCGGTGCCTCGGCTGATGGTTACATATTCGCGGATGTCGTTGTCGTCGCCTATCTCGGCAGTGGTGATTTCTCCTTTGAATTTCAAATCCTGAGGCAGACACGAAATCGAAGCCGCCGTGTGGATTTTGCATCGCTTGCCTATGCGGGCTCCGTCGTGGATTACCGCACCGGGACCTATCCAGCAGTCGTCGCCTATCACGACATCGCCGGCGATGTACGCAAACGGCTCTACCGTTACGTTGTTTCCGAGTTTTGCGTTCGGGTGAATGTATGCTAACGGACTTATCATAAGTATTGGGTTATTTTTCGTTTTTTACAATTTGAGCCATTATGGTCGCTTCGCAAGCCAAAGTTTCGCCGACGAATGCCTTGCACTCGGCAACCGCAATTCCGCGCCGAATCGGCTCGTTGAACTCTATCTCCATTTGGAGCGTATCGCCCGGAACGACCTTGTGCTTGAAACGCACGTTGTCTATGCGCAGGAAATATGTCGAGTAGTCCGACGGATTTTCAACCTTGCTCAATACGAGAATGCCGCTGCATTGCGCCATTGCCTCCACAATCAACACCCCAGGCATTACGGGTTCCTGCGGGAAGTGGCCTTGGAAGAACGGCTCGTTTGCGGTAACGTTCTTTATGCCGCCGACCGAATTGTCGTCCATGTGGAAAATCTTGTCCACCAACAGGAACGGATAGCGGTGAGGCAGCATCTTGCGAATGGCATTCACGTCGTACAAAGCAGGCTGTCTGTGGTCGTATTTGAAGCGAGGTCTGACACCCTCGCGACGAATCGTGTGGTGTACCTGTTTCATAAATTCGGTGTTTGCGAAATGACCCGGACGGGTTGCCCATACACGGCCTTTGATACGGATGCCGAGCAGTGCGAAATCGCCGAGCAAATCCAACAGTTTGTGGCGTGCGAGTTCGTTGTTGGCACGCAGTTGCAGATTGTTGAGGTATCCGCCCGTTATCTTTATGTCCTGCTTGTTGAAAATCTTTTTCAGATGCTCCATCTGCTCGTCCGACACGGGATTCTCCACAACAACGATGGCGTTGTCCAAATCGCCGCCTTTGATGAGGTTTGCCTTGAAGAGCGGTTCGAGTTCGTGCAGGAAGACGAAGGTGCGGCACGGAGCGATTTTGTTGGCATAGTCATCGCCCGGAATAAGCACGGCGTACTGATTGCCGATAACTTTCGAGTTGTAATCGACATGTACCGATACCGAGAACTCGTCGTCGGGATACAGGATGATGGCCACGCCCTTTTCGGGTATCGTATAGACCATCTTTTCGGTAACCTCGTAGTAGTGCCGTTCGGCGTTCTGCTCTTTGAGTCCGACTTTGTCTATTGTTGCGGCATAATCTTTGGCCGAACCGTCCATAATCGGAGTTTCGGGCGCATTGATGTCTATCACGGCGTTATCCACGCCCATCGACCACAATGCGGACATGATGTGTTCTATGGTGCTTACACGGACGCCGTCTTTTTCTATTGTCGTTCCTCGCGAAGTGTCGGTAACATATTCGCACAGGGCGGGAATCGTAGGTTGTCCTTCCAAATCGATGCGGCGGAATACGATTCCGTTCCCCTCCGGTGCGGGATTTACGGTCATCGTAACCTGTACTCCCGTATGCAGACCTTTGCCCGAGAAGGTCATCGATTCATTCAGTGTGTGCTGTTTTGTAGACATAAGCAGTTGTTAATAAATTGTGCGCAAATATAATAAATTTTGTTGAAAAGTGTTATTTTTGCGGAAATAGGATGAACGAAACGCACGGAGGGTATGGCAAAGAGTAACGATTTAGACAACAAGGTCGCAGGCGGCAAAGAGAAGCGGCCGGCCGCTCCGCGTCGGCAACCGTTGCGTCTGCCTTTCGACGGTCGCAGTCAGGATGCTGGCGGTTGGGCATACGACCACCGTATAGGCCTGTTCGTTACCATTATCGCCTATCTGCTTTTCGGCATCGTCTTTATGGGCTACAAGGTCGCCACGACCTCGCGTTCCAATGCGGGCAGCATGGTCATCGACCTGCAAACGCTCGATGCGCTGCAAGCCGAACGCGACCGTTTGGAAGAGGAGGTGCGTCGCAACAACTCCCGAATCGATTGGAATTCGATTCGCAATCTCTCGTCCAACGAGAATGCGTTGAACGAAAATTTGCGCGATGCCAAAGGGATGAATGCCGCCGAGATTAACTCCTCTGCCGATGCGGTCGAGAATCGCATGCGCTCCAATCGCGAGGCTTACGAGCGGGGTTTGGCGGAGGCCGACGCGATTCGCCATAACGGCAAACGCAACGACGGCAACAGCGACGAGGAGAGCGACCGAAAGATGCAGGGGTCGGTTACGGTGTCGTTTTCGCTGGTCAATCCCGTGCGTTACAGTCGCCGTCTCGACAAACCGGCATACCGTTGCGAAGGCGGAGGCGAGGTTGTCGTCGATATCGTTGTCAATCAGCGCGGCGAGGTCGTCTCGGCACAGGTGGCGAGCGGCGGCGACGAGTGCATGCGCACCATTGCGGTAGCCTCTGCCCGCAATTCGCTTTTCGACCACAACGACAATGCACCGGCGCGGCAGTCGGGTACAATCACATATATTTTTATTCCGCAGTAATTGTTTGCAGAAAATTTTTTATATTTGCAAAGGATATGCGCAGGTTTTTGGTTATACTCTCATTGGTAATGTGTTGCATCGGTCTGAAGCGGGCCGACGGCAATGCCGCGCGCTCTTGCGCCGAAGGGTATGACTGTGCGGTAAACGACTGCTACGATTCGCAACTTTCGTCGCAACACCGTCACAATCTCGACATCGATTTCGCATCGGCCGTATGCGTGCCCTCGTGCAACACATCCGTTTCGCACAATTTTGTGCGCAATAATGTTTTGCGGGTAATCCACAATGAGGTTGTGGGTAGTAATGTCGCTCCCGTATGTCGCTATTGCATATCCGGTTGCATTCATCGCCTTTCGCTCGGCGAGCGTGCCGTAGAGTATTATCTCTACACGCTTTGCCGTATTCGGATTTAGCCTATTCCCGCTCTTTCTTCGGTATGCCGGCAAGGTCGGTCTCCTGAGGGGGTACGGACGGACAGCCCGAAAACCGTCCGAAAAGTTCATCAAGGTTAAATTCGAAAAACGAAAACAATGGATAAAGAGAAATTTTGCGAGGCTATGTACGCTTTGCAGGGCGGTGTCGTGGTACGTCGCCGTCCGAGTGTGGTCGTTCCCGTACTCGTGTTTGTCGCAGGTGCGGCCATGTTGATTGCCAACACTTTTTTGCCCGAAGGGAGCGAATGGAACGATATGCGGGCGATACTCGTCCTTGCGGGCGGTATTGCAGTGATTGTCGGTTTCGTGATGTTTTGGGCGCGTATGGCGGGTAACGGCGTGCCGTATCATCGTCCGAGCCACTCCTACCTGCACGAACAACTGCTGATGTTCGAGGCATCGCAGCGCGACAAGGTGCTTGCTGCCGTGCGTGCAGGCGATTGGAAGGGGTTGCTTGCCCTTCCGCGCCGCAATATATCGGCCGTGTCGGTGCTGTTCTGCGCGACGCCCGACGGCAGTTTCGTGGCTATGCAGCCGTTCGAGTATGCCGAATTGGAATACCGACCGCTGTGCGATGTGAAAATTGTATGTTAGACTATGATAATTACCGGTGAGAATTTTCTGTTGATAGGGGCGATTCTACTCTTTATCGCCGTGTTGGCAGGCAAGGTGGCGTATCGTTTCAATGCGCCCGCCTTGCTGCTCTTTTTGGGTGTAGGTCTGTTTTTCGGCTACAAACTGATTTCGTTCGATTCGCCCGAATTTACCCAGTTTATCGGAATGGTCGCCCTTTGCATCATCCTCTTTTCGGGCGGTATGGATACCAAATTTTCCGAAATCAAACCTGTGCTTGCTCCCGGTATAACGCTTGCCACGGCAGGAGTGCTGATTACGGCATTTATTCTCGGCGGATTCATCTATGTCGTTGCACCGTATATCGGCTATACGCTCGGTTTTCCGCTCGCTCTGCTGCTTGCGGCAACGATGGCATCTACCGATTCGGCATCCGTCTTTTCGATTCTGCGTACCAAGAAACGGGGTTTGCGCGAGAATCTGCGTCCGCTTTTGGAGTTGGAGAGCGGCTCCAACGACCCTATGGCATACATCCTCGTCATTCTGCTTGTCGGGGTGCTGTCGGGCAACGGCGAAGCGTTGGGTATCGGTGCCTGCGTCGGATTGTTCGTGCTGCAAATGTGCATAGGTGCATTGGCGGGCTATCTGTTCGGACGCGGTGCTGTGTGGACGATGAACAAGATAAACATCAGCAACGCCTCGCTCTATTCGGTGCTGTTGCTGGCCTTCGTCTTTTTCATCTTTTCGTTCACGTCGCTTATCGAGGGCAACGGCTATCTGGCCGTATATATCGCGGGCTTGGTCGTGGGCAACAACAAATTGGTCCACAAACGTACCGTCGTAACCTTTTTCGACGGAATCACATGGCTGTTCCAAATCATCATGTTCCTTGCTCTCGGTCTGTTGGTCAATGTCGGGGAGTTGTTCGATGTGCCTACACTGTTGCTCGGCGTTGCAGTCGGCGTGTTTATGATTGTCATCGCCCGTCCTGTCGCCGTTTTTGCCTGCCTGTTGCCGTTCCGCCGCTTCTCGTTCAACGCGCGGGCTTATGTGTCGTGGGTCGGTTTGCGCGGGGCTGTGCCGATTATCTTCGCCACCTATCCGTTGGTGGCCGGCATCGAAGGTTCGCGACTTATATTCAACGTGGTATTTATCGTTACGATAATCTCTCTGCTCGTGCAGGGCACACTCGTCAGCGGTATGGCCGATTTGCTCGGTTTGGCATATCCCGAACGCGAGAGTTCGTTCGGCGATGCGTTGCAGGACCGCATGAAATCGGCATTTACCGAAGTGGGTGTGAACGAGCGCATGATAGCCACAGGCAATACGCTGAACTGTATCACTCTGCCCGACAATACGCTGGTCGTTATGGTCTGTCGCGATGGCGAATACTTCGTGCCGTCGGGTCGTACCGCATTGCAGGTCGGCGACAAACTGCTGATTCTCTCCGATCGCAACGAAGAACTGCAAACCCAATACAGCGAATTCGGCTTGGATGATGTAATCCGCTTCCGGTAGATGATGATAACGGTGTTAGCATCACGTGCCATGCAATTGTTTTTGTCTTGGTAGTTCTACAATGGGTAGGATTTAGGCAAATGCCGACGAGCAGAATCATCGTCGCCGATTTCCTTCTCTTTTTTCCGTTCGTATTTACTATAATTATTTATAATAGGTAACCGACGAGGTATCCGCTTTTTTATTACCTTTGTCGCAAATCGGAACACGCATGACGGAAGTTCGCGCAAAAAAATCGCTCGGTCAGCACTTTCTGACCGACCTCAACATAGCCCGCAAAATCTGCGATTCGCTTGCCGTCGGCAACACCGACGCACCCGACGACATATTGGAGGTCGGTTGCGGCATGGGCGTACTGACGCAATTTTTGTTGCAACGCAACGACATCGTAACCTACGGTGCGGAGATAGACGGCGAGAGCGTGGAGTATCTGCATGCGCACTACCCCGCTTTTGCGCCTCGTCTTATCGAGGGCGACTTTCTGAAAATGAATCTTGCGGAGCGATTCCCGCAGGGCGTAAGAATCATCGGCAATTTCCCGTACAACATCTCGTCGCAGATATTTTTCAAAATCATCGAGAATCGCGACATCGTACCCGAATGCGTCGGGATGATTCAGCGCGAAGTGGCAATCCGCATCGCCGAACCCCCTGGTTCGCGCGAATACGGCATTTTGAGCGTACTTTTGCAGGCTTGGTACGACATCGACTATCTGTTTACCGTATCGGAAAAGGTTTTCAATCCTCCGCCGAAGGTCAAGAGTGCCGTCATACGGCTGCGCCGCAACCGAACCGCGCATTTGGCATGCAACGAGGCCCTGTTCGTGCGCGTGGTCAAGGCTTCGTTCGCACAACGACGCAAAATGTTGCGCAACTCTCTGCGCTCCGCATTCGGCAATTTCGGCGGTGCCGAGCATCCGCTCTTCAATGCCCGCGCCGAGCAACTCGGAATCGACGATTTCGTGCAACTGACGAATTGGGTTGCACAGTACATAAGTATCTAAACGCCAATCTGTTATTCGGTGTTAGCGAACTAACAGAAATTGTTATTTTTTTAACAGCAAAATAATCCGTTTTTTATTAGGCAATCAGGCAAAGAGTTTGTATTTTTGCCATGCGAAAAATCGGGATTCGACCCGTTTGCATTCGGTCGGAGATACCCGTTTAGCGCGATTATTGCATGTTGGTCGCCGAGCGACAACGGGCATACGGAAAGGAAATTTCTAAACAAACAACTATATGGCAGAAAAGAAATTCATCACATGCGACGGCAACTATGCGGCAGCACATATTGCATATATGTTCTCCGAAGTTGCGGCAATTTACCCCATTACACCGTCTTCGACCATGGCCGAATTGGTGGACGAGTGGTCGGCACAGGGACGCAAGAACATCTTCGGCGAAACGGTAAAGGTTGTCGAGATGCAATCGGAGGCTGGTGCGGCAGGTGCAGTTCACGGCTCGTTGCAGGGCGGTGCGCTGACATCGACATTCACCGCATCGCAAGGTCTGTTGCTCATGGTGCCTAACATGTACAAAATCGCGGGCGAATTGCTCCCCGGCGTATTCCACGTTTCGGCACGCGCTTTGGCGGCACAATCGCTCTCCATTTTCGGCGACCATCAGGACGTGATGGCGGTACGCCAGACGGGATTTGCAATGCTTGCCACATCGTCCGTTCAGGAGGTTATGGATTTGGCGGGTGTCGCACACCTCGTTGCACTCAAAGCACGCATACCGTTCCTGCACTTCTTCGACGGCTTCCGCACCTCGCACGAGATTCAGAAGATAGAACTCATCGACGATGCCGCTCTCACGGCACTGCTCGACCGCAAGGCTCTGCAAGAGTTCCGCGACCGTGCGCTCAATCCCGAGACGCCGATTACGCGCGGAACTGCCCAAAATCCCGACATCTATTTCCAAACCCGCGAGGCATCGAACAAATTTTACAATGCCGTACCGGAGATGGTGGCAGAGACGATGCGTGAAATATCGAAAATCACGGGTCGCGAATACAAACCGTTCGTATATTACGGAGCGAAGGATGCCGACCGCGTAATCGTGGCAATGGGCTCGGTTACCGAGACCATCAAGGAGTGCGTCGATTATCTGAACGCTCGCGGAAAGAAGGTCGGTGTGGTAACCGTACATCTCTATCGTCCGTTCTCGGCAAAATATCTGTTCGACGTGATGCCGAAGAGCGTAAAGACGCTGTGCGTACTCGACCGCACCAAGGAACCGGGAGCAAACGGCGAACCGCTCTATCTGGACATTGTCGATGCCTTCTACGGCAACGAATTGCAGCCTAACATCATCGGTGGCCGTTACGGTCTGTCGTCGAAGGACACCACACCGGCACAGATGTTGGCCGTATTTGCCAACATGGCACTTGCCGAGCCGAAAAACCACTTTACGGTCGGCATAACGGACGATGTAACGCATCTGTCGCTGCCTGTCGGCGAGGAGATTTCGATGGCGAAAGAGGGTACGTTCGAGGCTCTGTTCTTCGGTTTGGGCGCAGACGGTACGGTGGGAGCGAACAAAAACTCCATCAAGATTATCGGCGGCTCGACCGACAAGTATTGTCAGGCATATTTCTCGTACGACTCCAAAAAGAGCGGCGGCTACACCTCGTCGCACCTGCGTTTCGGCGACAAACCGATAACTTCGCCGTATCTCGTAACGACGCCCGATTTCATCGCCTGCCATGTGCCGTCGTATGTCGATAAATACGATGTGCTGAAAGGTTTGAAAAAGGGAGGCTCGTTCCTGCTCAACTCGGTAAACGATGCCGAAACGACCTGCCGTACACTGCCCGATGCAATGAAGGTATATTTGGCAAAGAACAACATCAATTTCTATATCATCAACGCGACGAAAATTGCAGCAGAACTCGGTTTGGGCAGCCGCACGAATACGATTATGCAGTCGGCATTCTTCAAGATTGCCAACGTGATTCCGTTCGAGAAGGCTGTCGAGGAGATGAAAAAGGCCATCTACAAATCTTACGGCAAGAAGGGCGAGGACATCGTCAATATGAACTATGCCGCAGTCGATGCAGGCGGCAAGTCGGTCGAGAAGGTCGAGGTACCGGCCGAATGGGCGAATATACAACTCAAACCCGCTTCGCACAATGTCGATTTGTCGCGTCCGGAGTTCGTGCGCAACATCGTCGACCCAATCAACGCCCTCAAAGGCGACCAACTGCCGGTATCGGCATTCAACGGTCGCGAGGACGGCTCGTGGGACAACGGTACGGCTGCTTGGGAGAAACGCGGCATCGCCGTATTCGTTCCGGAGTGGCAGGTAAACAACTGTATCCAATGCAACCAATGTTCGTATGTCTGCCCTCATGCGGCAATCCGTCCGTTCCTCGCAACCGAAGAACAGGCAGCCGCTGCACCGGAAGGCACGACATTCAAACAGGGTCTCGGCAATACGAAGGAGTACAAATTCCGCATTCAGGTTTCGCCGCTCGACTGTACGGGTTGCAGCAACTGCGTCGATATTTGCCCTGCAAAAGAGAAGGCTTTGGTGATGAAACCTCTCGCCACGCAACTCAATCAGGCGGAGAAGTGGGAGTATATGCACCACAAGGTCGGATACAAGAATCTCGACCGCGAAAAGAGCGTCAAGAACAGCCAATTCGCACAGCCGTTGTTCGAGTTCTCGGGCGCATGTGCCGGTTGCGGCGAGACGCCGTACATCAAGGCCATTACCCAACTCTTCGGAGAGCGCATGATGGTAGCCAACGCCACGGGTTGTACGTCGATTTATTCGGCTTCGGCACCATCCACGCCATACTGCACGAATGCCGACGGACACGGTCCCGCTTGGGCGAACTCGCTCTTCGAGGACAATGCCGAGTACGGTCTCGGAATGCAGGTCGGTGTCGAGAAACTGCGCGACAGACTTGCTTCGATTATGGAGCATGCCGTTGCAGAGTGCCAAAAGTGTTCGCCGGAACTCAAAGTCGTAATGCAGGAGTGGATTGACAACCGCCATTTGGCTGCAAAATCGGCAGAAATCACGGCGCGTCTCGTACCGATGATGGAGGCTTGCGGTTGCGACTATTGCCGCGAGATTCTCTCGCTCAAAAAGTACCTCGTCAAGAAGTCGCAGTGGATTATCGGCGGCGACGGTTGGGGTTACGACATCGGTTTCGGCGGTGTGGACCACGTGCTTGCAAGCGGTGCCGACGTAAACATTCTCGTAGTCGATACCGAAGTATATTCCAACACGGGCGGTCAATCGTCGAAGGCCACTCCGGTAGGTGCAGTTGCCAAATTCGCTTCGATGGGCAAACGCATCCGCAAGAAGGATTTGGGCGCAATCGCCATGACATACGGTTATGTCTATGTCGCACAGGTATCCATCGGAGGCTCGCAGGCTCAACTGCTCAATGTGCTGAAAGAGGCCGAAGCATACCCCGGTCCGTCGCTCATAATCGCCTATGCGCCATGTATCAACCACGGCATCAAGGGCGGTATGGTACGCACGCAGACAGTCGGCAAAGAGGCCGTGGCTTGCGGTTATTGGCATCTGTGGCACTACAATCCGCTGCTCGAAGAGCAGGGCAAAAATCCGTTTGTCCTCGACTCGAAGGAGCCGGATTGGTCGAAATTCCGCGATTTCCTTATGAAGGAGGTCCGCTACACCTCGCTCCAAAAGACCTTCCCTGCCGAGGCGGAGGAACTCTTTAAGGCTGCCGAGGAGAATGCGAAATGGCGTTACAACTCGTATGTGCGCCGCATGAAGGAGGAGTATTCGCACGAGTAGTAATTCACTAAAATATGTCTGTAAGCGACACGCGCCGGCTGCAAAGTTCGGCGCGTGTCCGTTTTTGGCCTTGTCCGTTTGCTGCCGACACGCACCCGTTCAATACGTCTGACAAAGCCGCGTATCGGAATGACAGGTCTGCCATAACGACACAGCATCGTGCCGTTTTTCGGGTGCAATGCGGCAGAACAGGGTACCGGAGTGCAAATTGCACGATATTTGAGAGGTATTTGACTGATTATCGCAAAAATTCACTATATTTGTAAAATATAATATTTATACTCGGCAATATGGACAAAAACAATAAAAACAATAAGACCGAACAGGAAGAGTGGACGATGCCCGACATAGCAGACCACAAGCATCAGATGATTCCAATCGTAACGAGCGGCGATGACGAATCGATAGAGGATGTGGCCATACCCGAAGTGTTGCCCATTCTGACCTTGCGCAGTTCCGTACTCTTTCCCGGTGCGATAACCCCGATTACGGTCGGGCGCGAAAAAAGCATGGCGTTGGTACGGGCTGTCAATGACGAAAAAGGGCTGCTCGGCGCGGTGCTGCAACGCGACAGCGATGTGGAGAATCCGTCTCCCGACGATATGTATCGGGTCGGTACTGCTGCACGCATACTGAAAATTCTCGAGATGCCTAACGGCAATCTGACAGTCATCCTGTCGGGACTGCAAAAGATAGAGATAGGCGAATACGTCTCGACCGAGCCGTTCTTCAAGGCAAAGGTAACGCCGCTGTTGGACAGAGTGCCGGAGAAGAGCAGCGTGGAGTTCGACGCATTGGTCGATTCGATTCGCGATGTTGCGCTCAACATCATCAACATCTCCCCTTCGTTGCCGAAGGAGGCGACATTCGCAATCAAGAATATCGACTCCAAGCGCGGCATAGTCAATTTCATCTGCTCCAATCTCGAATTTTCGGACGACGACAGACAGATGTTGCTCGAAGCCCCGGGTTTGCTCGCACGTTCGCGCAAACTGCTCGAAATACTGATTCGCGACCAGCAACTTTTGGAACTCAAACAGGAGATTCAGGATAAGGTCAAATCGGAAATCGACAAACAACAGCGCGACTACTATCTGCAACAGCAGATGCGCACGATACAGCAGGAGTTGAACGGCGACGAGGACGACGAGATTACGCAGATGCGCGAAGCGGCAAAGAAGAAAAAGTGGAGCAAGGCTGTAGCCGACCTCTTCAACAAGGAGTTGGACAAGGTGGAGCGGCTGAATCCCGCCGTTGCGGAGTATTCGGTACAGATGACATATCTGCAACTGATGCTCGAACTGCCGTGGGACGAGATGACCGAGGACAATCTCGATTTGACCTGCGCCCGCAAGCAACTCGATGACGACCACTTCGGATTGGAGGAGGTCAAGGAGCGCATACTCGAACACCTTGCAGTCTTGAAACTCAAAGGTGACATGAAATCGCCGATACTCTGTCTGTACGGCCCTCCGGGTGTCG
Source organism: Alistipes sp. (assembly GCA_051875395.1). GTDB lineage: Bacteria > Bacteroidota > Bacteroidia > Bacteroidales > Rikenellaceae > Alistipes. The sequence continues at coordinate 24,805 of JBJEGV010000026.1, forward strand.
GCAAAACATCGCTCGGCAAATCGGTTGCAACGGCTCTCGGTCGCAAATTCGGCCGTATCGCCTTGGGCGGTCTGCACGACGAAGCGGAGATTCGCGGACATCGCCGCACCTACATCGGAGCGATGCCGGGTCGTGTCATCGAGACCATCAAACGTTGCGGCTCGTCGAATCCCGTAATTATTCTCGACGAGGTCGATAAAATCACCGTAAGCAACCACGGCGACCCGTCGTCGGCGTTGCTCGAAGTGTTGGACCCCGAACAGAACACGACATTCCACGACAACTATCTCGACACGGAATACGACCTCTCGAAAGTGTTGTTCATCGCAACGGCAAACGACATAAGTTCGATAAATCCTGCTCTGCGCGACCGAATGGAACTGATAAACATCCCCGGTTACATTCTCGAAGACAAGGTGCGCATTGCAGCCGAACATTTGGTGAAGAAGCAGTCCGATGCGCACGGATTGAAGGAGGGCGATATGGTGTTGTCCGACGCAATCATCACAAAAATCATATCCGAGTACACCCGCGAATCGGGTGTGCGTGCCTTGGACAAGAACATAGCCAAGTTAGCCCGTTCGCGTGCCAAGAACATAGCCTTCGGCGAGGAGTATGCGCCCGAATTTACCGCTGAACAAATCGAGAAGGTACTCGGCAAACCGAAATTCCTCAACGACGAATACGAAATTAAGGATATGGTCGGCGTGGTAACCGGTTTGGCTTGGACTTCGGTCGGCGGCGACATACTCTATATCGAGAGCATGCTGACTCCGGGCAAGGGCAAACTTTCGCTCACTGGCAATTTGGGCGATGTCATGAAAGAGTCGGCCACCATAGCGCACGAGTGGGTAATGGCGCACCACAAGGAGTTGGGCATCGATGTAAAGCGATTCGAGGAGAACGACCTCAACATCCATGTTCCCGAAGGTGCCATTCCGAAGGACGGACCGTCGGCAGGTATAACGATGATTACGTCGATTGTCTCGACATATACGGGACGCAAAGTGCGTGAGCGTATAGCAATGACGGGCGAAACCACTCTGCGAGGTCGTGTATTGCCAATCGGAGGCGTCAAGGAGAAGATTTTGGCAGCCAAACGCGCCGGCATCAAGGAGATTCTGTTGCCGGAAGAGAATCGCAAGGACATCGAAGAAATCAAACAGGAGTATATCGAAGGGCTGACATTCCACTATGTCCGCTCCAACGAACAAGTACTCGACTTGGCACTCGAAAAATAGTCAGCGATGAGATATATAGCAATCATTCCCGCACGTTACGCATCCACGCGTTTCCCTGCCAAACCGCTCGCCATATTGGGCGGCAAACCCGTAATACAGCGAGTTTACGAGCAGGTTGCCGGTGTTATGGACGAAACGGTGGTCGCCACCGACGACAGCCGCATATACCGAGCCGTAACCGATTTCGGAGGTCGTGCGGAGATGACCTCGACCGACCATCGAAGCGGCACCGACAGATGTTGGGAGGCATATTGCAAACATGGCGGCGATTATGACATCGTCGTAAATGTTCAAGGCGACGAGCCTTTCATCCAACGTTCGCAGTTGGAGGCTATCAAGCGTTGTTTCGACAACCCTGCCACCGACATAGCGACCCTCGTCAAGCCATTCTCGGCAGAGGACGGATTGGCGGCATTGGAGAATCCCAATTCGCCAAAGGTCGTATTGGACAAAGAGGGTCGGGCGATATATTTTTCGCGTTCGGTCATTCCGTATCTGCGGGGTGTGGACAAATCGGAGTGGCTGTCGAGGCACACTTTCTACAAACACATCGGCATCTATGCTTTCCGCACCGATATTCTGCGGCAGGTTACCTCGTTGCCGCAATCGACACTCGAAAAGGCGGAGTCGCTCGAACAACTGCGCTGGATTGAAAACAGTTACCGTATCGGTGTCGGCATCTCGGACATCGAGACCATCGGCATAGACACGCCCGACGATTTGGCGAGAGCCGAACAATTTTTGAAGACGCACAACCTGTAAAACCTAACCTATATGAAACGTTACATCCTCGCTATCGCGGCAATTCTGGCAACCGTATGCGCCGCATCGGCACAATGGCACATCTCGGGCGACAAAATCCGCACGGAATGGGCCGAGAAAGTTACGCCGGAGAATGTTTGGCAGGAGTATCCGCGACCGCAAATGGTACGCTCCGAATGGGCTAACCTCAACGGTCTGTGGAAATATGCCATCACAAAAACGTCGGTTCCGAAGCCCGAAAAGTTCGACGGAGAGATACTCGTGCCTTTCGCCGTCGAGTCGGCACTGTCGGGAGTAGAGCGCAACATCACCGAAAACGATGCGCTGTGGTATGAACGCGACATCGAAATACCCGCCGCATGGCAGACAAAATGCGTCATGCTCAATTTCGGTGCGGTGGATTGGAGTGCCGACATCTATCTGAACGACATATTGGTCGGAAGCCATACGGGAGGTTATGCTCCGTTCTCAATCGACATCACGCCGGCAATCAAAAAAGGTGCGAAACAACGCCTTACCGTCCGTGTAACCGACCCTACCGACACGCAGAAGCACCCTATCGGCAAACAACGTCAGACTCCGAAGGGCATCTGGTACACGTCGGTATCCGGAATATGGCAGACGGTGTGGATTGAGCCTGTGGACAAACGCAACCATATCGTAAACGTAAAGCCCGTAGGCGATGTATTCAAGGGCGAATTATACATCGATACCGATTGTGCGGCGAATGACGGCATAATCGAAATCGAGATTTTCGACGGCGACAACCGCATCGCAACGGCCAAATCGGTATGCGGCAACCGCACCACCGTAATCATCCCGAACGCAAAATTATGGACTCCCGAGACGCCGTTCCTGTACGACATGACGGTAACGCTGACCCAAAACGGCAAAACGATAGACAAAGTTTCGTCGTATGCCGCCATGCGTACCGTCGATGTCCGTCGCGATGCAACGGGACACAAACGAATCTGTCTCAACGGCAAACCGATATTCATGTACGGCACGCTCGACCAAGGCTGGTGGCCCGACGGACTTTACACCGCACCGAGCGACGAGGCGTTGCGCAGCGACATCGTTCTGTCGAAAGAGTTGGGCTTCAATGCCGTCCGTAAGCATGTAAAGGTCGAGCCGGCACGCTGGTATTACCATTGCGACCGCGAAGGACTGCTCGTATGGCAGGATATGCCGAACGGAGTGCAGGGCAAAAACAATTGGGGTCGCAACGTCAAGGGCGCAGGCACCGACGACCACGAACTGACCGCACAGGACAAAGCCAACTACTATCACGAATGGAGCGAAGTCATGGAGGCTCTGCGTTTCTTCCCGTCGATAGTCATGTGGGTACCGTTCAACGAGGCTTGGACGCAATTCGACACCGAAGCCGTTGCCGCATGGACGAAGGCCAAAGACCCTTCGCGCATCATCAATTCGGCAAGCGGTGGCAACATGCGCGAATGCGGCGACATCTTGGACATGCACGTCTATCCGCGTCCGAACATGCCGCTGTACGAGTCGGATTTGGTCGTTATTTTGGGCGAATACGGCGGTATCGGCTGCCCTATCGAGGGACATTTGTGGTGGAACAAACGGAATTGGGGTTATATACAGTTCAACGATACCGAGCGCGTTACGACCGAATATACGGACTATGCCAACGATATCAAAAAGTTTATTCCGCAAGGTATGTCGGCTGCCATATATACGCAACTGACCGATGTGGAGGGCGAGGTAAACGGTATCGTAACCTACGACCGCAAAGTTATGAAAATGGACAAATCGCGGCTCTACAAAATAAACCGCGAAATTATCAATACACTGAAATAGTCATGCAAAAACCCGTATTTATAGCCGGACCGTGCGTCATAGAATCGGCAGAGGTACTCGATTGTGTGGCCGAGCGTATCGCCGACATCAATCGGCGATTGGGCACGGAGATAATTTTCAAGGCCTCGTTCGACAAGGCAAACCGGACATCGCTCTCCTCCTATCGCGGCGTAAGAATGGAACAAGGATTGCAGATGCTTGCCGACATCCGTTCCAAATGGGGGCTACGACTGCTGACGGACATTCACGAATCGTATCAGGCTGCGCCTGTGGGCGAAGTGGTCGATGTGATTCAGATTCCCGCTTTTCTGTGTCGCCAGACCGACCTGCTCGTGGCCGCTGCCAAAACAGGCAAAACGGTAAACATCAAAAAGGCGCAGTTCCTCTCGGGCGAGGATATGAAATATCCTTATCAAAAAGCCGCAGAATCGGGTGCGAAGGAGGTATGGCTGACCGAGAGAGGCAACTCTTTCGGCTATAACAACCTCGTGGTCGATTTCCGCAACATTCCCGCGATGCGTGCCATCGCACCGCGTGTGATTATGGATTGCACCCACTCCGTACAACGCCCCGGTGCGGCAGGAGGCAAAACGGGAGGCAATCGCGAGTTCGTACCGGCAATGGCCTTGGCAGCCAAAGCCTTCGGAGCAAACGGTTATTTCTTCGAAACGCACCCGAATCCGGACGAGGCTTTGAGCGACGGACCGAACATGTTGCGGCTCGATGATTTGGAAAATGTAATTAAATTGCTGATATAAATGACACACCACAAGGCAAACGAGATACTCGACATCGCCCGTTCGGCGATACAGACGGAGGCGGATGCTTTATTGAAGATAAAATCGGCACTCGGAGCCGATTTCGTGGCAGCCGTAGAGACGATACTTGAAAGCAAAGGCAAGGTGATAATGACCGGAATGGGCAAATCGGGCCTTATAGCCCGCAAAATCGCCGCAACGTTGGCAAGCACCGGAACTCCGAGTTTCTATCTTCACCCAGGGGAGGCTTTTCACGGCGATCTCGGAATGATTTCGAAGGACGACATCATCATAGCACTCTCCTATTCGGGCGAGACGGACGAGGTGTTGAAAATCGTACCGTTCATCCACGACAACGGCAACACACTTATCTCCATGACAGGCAAACCCGAATCGGCTTTGGCAAAAAATTCGGATATACATCTCGACGTATCGGTCGATCACGAGGCCTGCATTCTGCACCTTGCACCGACCACATCGACAACCGCGCAACTCGCCATGGGCGATGCAATAGCGTGTGCGCTGATGAAGATGCGCAACTTCACGTCGAACGACTTTGCCCGTCTGCACCCGGGAGGCAGCCTCGGTCGCCGTCTGCTGATGACGGTAGGCAACGTGATGCGCAAAAACGATTTGCCTGTCGTGTCGGAGGATTGCAAGGCAACGGAGATGATTCATGCCATATCGCAGGGCGGTTTGGGACTGATTGTCATCTGTCGCGGCGAAGAGATACTCGGCATTATTACCGACGGAGACATTCGCCGTGCAATGGAACGTCGGCAGGCGGAATTTTTCAACATCAAGCCGATGGATATCGCCACTCCTTCGCCTAAAATGATTCATCCCGAATCGAAACTCATCGAGGCAGAAAAGATGATGACGCGCCACAAAGTCAATTCGCTGTTGGTTGTGGACGACCACAAACATTTGGTGGGAGTAATTCAAATTTACGACATAAAACTATAACTACAAACCTTATAACACTAACCGAGCATGGCTTTTTTCGATTTTCTTGCACCACCCGCACATAAACCGCTCATGCCGCAGGAACGCATCGCGGCAGAATACAAGATAATGCGGCTCAAAGTATTTTTGGGCATCTATTTCGGCTATGCAGCCTACTATCTGGTGCGCAAAAATCTCTCGTTCGCGGTACCCGACATGATTAAGGAGGGACTTATCGACAAAGCGGGTGCCGGTGTTGCAATGGCCGGAATACCAATCGCATACGCCATAAGCAAATTCATCATGGGCAGCGTATCCGACCGCTCCGATGCCCGCAAATTCATGTCCATCGGGCTTGTAATGGCTTCGATAGTGATGCTGGCCGTCGGTCTGATACCGTTCAGCGCAGGCAACGCCTCGACGACCGTAACCATACTCTTCGTATTCATGCTGCTTGCCGGCTGGCTATCGGGTATGGGTTGGCCTCCGTGCGGCAGAATCCTCGCCCATTGGTTCTCCCAAAACGAACGCAGTTTCAAAATGTCGATTTGGAATACCGCTCACAACATAGGCAACGGAACATTGGCTCTGCTCGTATCGGCCGGCGTATTCATATTCTCCGCCGTCGGTATCGGCGAATCGTGGCGTGCGGCATTCATCGTGCCTGCCCTCGTGGCTCTGCTCTTTGCGGGTCTGTGTTGGTGGACATTGCGCGACACTCCCGAATCGTGCGGTCTGCCTGCCATAGAGGATTATCGCAAGGACTATACGGGTGCCAAAGCCTCGCAAGGAGAAGAGGAGAAGATTCCGTTCCGACGCCTGTTCGTCGATTATGTTTTCAAGAACAAGATGTTGTGGCTGATTGCTGCCGCCAACGTATTCGTCTATTTCGTGCGATACGGCATCAGCGATTGGTCGCCTACATATCTGCAACAGGTCTATGAGATGAGCAAAGAGGAGAGTTCGCTCGCATTCGCGCTCTTCGAATATGCCGGCATTCCGGGAACAATCCTCTGCGGATGGCTGTCGTCGCACTTCTTCCAAGGCCGATGCGCACCCGTAAACGTTATATTCATGCTTACGGTGGCACTCGGTATAGTGTTGTATTGGGATGCGGCCTCCATTGCCGCCGTAACGGGAATATCGCTCAAATATATCGTCTATACCGCACTCTCGATTATAGGAGGAGCCGTTTACGGACCTATCGCAATGATTGGCATACAGGCATTGGCTCTCGTGCCTAAAAATGCGGCAGGTACCGCTGCGGGCTTCATGGGACTGTTCGGCTATATGTTCGGCGATGCCGTACTCTCCAAAATAGCCATGGGCTATGTGGCAAGCAGCGAACTCGGATGGAATTTCACATTCCGGATGTTCCTGTTCACCTCCCTGTTGGCTGCCGTAATCTGCATGGTAGCATGGGGCAAGGAGAAACGCATCATGGAGGAGCGTATTCGCCAAGCGGAGACACTGCACAAACATTAACATCGTACCGCCACGTTTTCGCGAGCCAACATAAGAGGACTGACGATATTTGCAGGCGCAATGCTGATTGTGTCGCTGATAATCGTCTTTGCCCGTCCGCGAGCACGGCTGTTCCGCGATTGGCGCAAACAGAACGTCGTCAAACACGACACTCTGTTCGTATTCGACCCCAACACGGTAACCTACGAGGAGTTGCGGTCAATGGGTCTGCATCGAGCAACAGCGGTGTCAATCGTCAAGTTCCGTGCCATGGGCAAAGTGTTCGCCATACCCGAAGATTTTGCTTTGTGTTACGGCATCAACGATTCGATATACGAGCGGTTCAAGCCCTACATAAAGATAGATACGAGTTTTACGTTCAAAGCCCGCAAACCGCATCGCGACACGGTGTACAACCGCACCGACCGATTCACTCCGCGCCCGTTCGAGAAATTCTCGCTCGACACGGTGGGATATGCCTATTTGCGGCTTATCGGTTTCTCGGCAAAGGGTGCCAAAGCGTTTATAAAATACCGCGACATCTACGGTCCCATTCGCGATATGGACGAATTGCGCGACTGCTATTTCATCAGGGAACAGATGGCCGATTCGCTGTCGCGATATGTAGTGTTCCCCGAACCCGACCCTTATGAAGGGTTGGTCGAAATCAATTCCGCCGATTCCGCCGCACTGCGCACCGTTGCAGGAATAGGGGCAAAAACCGTCGTTGCGATAATGGAGTACCGACGGTTGCTCGGCGGTTTCTACTCGACAGCCCAAATTGCGGAACTAAAATGCGTTACGAAGGAAAATTTTGAGCGTATAAGCAAACAAATTTACTGCGATAGTTGCGTTATTTCAAAAATTGATATTAACTTTGCATCCGCTTCCGAGTTGGAACGGCATCCGTATATGACCCGCGAAGCGATTAGGAAAATTATTGATACCAGAAAATCGAAAGGAGGTTGGAGTTCCGTCGGGCAAATGATTGAGGATAACATATTCAAACCGGAGCAGGCTGCTGCTCTCGCTCCCTATCTTTGCTTTGGCGACAAACCTGCAAATTTCGATTGATTACATGATGGCGACCATCCTCGTTCGGTTGCGGACGATTGCCGAGACATCGACTCCGAAAAGTCGATAAAACCGAAAACAACGAAAGTAAAACAAAACAAAAACAATAAAAAGGAGATAATTATGATTATTATGCCGGTAAAAGAGGGCGAGAACATCGAACGCGCTCTCAAAAAGTTCAAGCGTAAATACGAGCGCACAGGTGTTTTGAAGGAGTTGCGTGCGCGTCAGTACTTCACGAAGCCTTCGATTGCAAAGCGCGAGAAAATGGCGCATGCAATCTATGTAGAGAAGATGCACCGCGCCGACGAAGAGTAATTCGGGCGCAGCGTTTGACAGTCGGATATTACAAACCGTAAAAGCATAAAGTTATGGCCAACCAGATGTCATCCACCGCAAGTGCAGTTTGGGCTGTTGTCGCATTGGCAATAATCTCAATCGCCGTAATTCTCGGACTGATGTTCGGCCTGCCGTTATACAATGTTTGGCAACAGGAGATGAGCGGACGTGCGGAACTCGCCAAGGCCGAACAGAACAGGCAAATCAAAATCGAGGAGGCAAAAGCCAATCTCGAAGCCGAGAAACTCAATGCACAAGCGGAAATCGAACGTGCCAAAGGTGCTGCCGAGGCAATCCGCATCGAGAACGGTTCGCTGACCCCGACCTACATCCAATATCTGTGGGTGCGTCAGCAGAACAATGTGCCTAACAAAGTCATCTACATTCCTACCGAGGCCAACCTGCCTATTTTGGAGGCAAAACAATAGTTGCGCAAAGGTAAGGAGGGGGGCTGAACAATACTGCCTGAAACATAAATTCCGAGTGTGTCATGCACTCGGAATTTATGTTTTCGGTACTGTCGATTTTATTTGCCCAACAGTTTCAAGACCTCTTTATAGACCGTTTCGCCGTTATAGCCGAACTCCTTGTCGAGTACCTTGTAAGGTGCGGAGTAGCCGAAATGGTCGAGACCGTGGATATTGTCCATATTTCCGACCAATCCGAGCAGGTTTACAGGCAGACCCGACGTCATGCCGTAACGCACCACTCCTGCCGGCAGCAGGGCATCTTGATACGATTTAGGCTGGTCGCGGAACAAGCCTTCGCTCGGAACATTCACTATGCGGACATTGATGCCGTCCTTCGCCAAAAGTTCCGCTCCCTCGACAAGGGTCGAGACTTCGGAACCCGTGGCAATCATGACAACCTTCGGTTTTGCCGAGTCCATAACGATATATGCGCCCTTTGACGATTGCATTGCCTCCTCGCGACGCGAAGCCTTCAACGTAGGCAGATTCTTTATGTTCTGGCGCGAAAGAACGAGTGCAACGGGACGATGCTCTTCGAGCGCGATTTTCCATGCAGCAATGGTATCTTCGCCATCCGCAGGACGCAAAACAACCATCGAACGCTCGCCTTTGTGGTTGCGGAGATGCTCCATCAGACGAATCTGTGCCTCGTGTTCGACAGGCTGATGCGTAGGACCATCCTCGCCTACACGGAACGAATCATGCGTCCATATAAAGATGACATGCAGACGCATGAGTGCCGACAGACGCACCACCGGTTTCATATAGTCGGAGAATACGAAGAATGTACCGCATGCAGGGATAATACCTCCGTGAAGAGCCATACCGTTCATTATGCAGGCCATGGTAAATTCCGATACGCCCGCTTGGAAGAATTTGCCCGAGAAATCGCCTTTGGTAAAGGCTTTGGTCTTTTTGAGGAAGCCGTCGGTCTTGTCGGAATTGCTCAAATCCGCCGATGCGACAACCATATTCTCGACCTTCTCTGCATAAACTCCGAGTACGGTAGCCGATGCTGCACGCGTCGCCGTATCGGCCTTCATGTCTATCAAACGATAATCAATCTGCGGCAACTCGCCCGAAAGGAACATATCGAGTTTGCGTGCCAAAGCCGGATTGGTCGAACGCCACTCCTCTTCGACCTTCTTGCGTTGTGCCATTTCGCGACGCAATGCGTGGGCGCGATTCTCGTACACCGCCTTGCTCTCGGCAAAGATGACGAACGGATTTTCCGGATCGCCACCGAGATTGCGTATCGTAGCCGCATAATCGGCACCGGCAGCGGAAAGCGGTTGGCCGTGGGTGCAAACGAGATTCTCGAAACTTGTTCCGTCGGCTGCAACAGCACCCTTACCCATTGTGGTCTTGCCGATTATCAGTGTAGGCGCATCCGTCGCCTTGTTGGCTTCGGTCAATGCCTCGCGGATTTGCGCAACGCTGCCGCCGTCGATTTCTATGACATTCCAACCCCATGCGCGATATTTCATGGCTACATCCTCCGTATCCACCTCATCCACTTTGGTCGAAAGTTGGATGTTGTTGGAGTCGTAGTACATGATAAGGTTATGCAGACCGAGATTGCCCGCAATGCGGCCTACGCCCTGCGAAACCTCCTCTTCGACAGCACCGTCGGAGATGTAGATGTATGTCTTATGCGCCATCCACTCGCCGAAACGGGCTACCATGAATCGCTCGGCAATGGCTGCACCGAGACCCATGGCGTGTCCCTGTCCGAGCGGACCCGACGTATTCTCGACACCGCGCACAGCATCGACTTCGGGATGCCCCGGTGTAACGCTGCCCCACTGGCGGAACTGCTTCAAATCGTCCATCGTATAGTGGCCTGTCAATGCGAGTACCGAATAGAGCATCGGCGACATGTGGCCCGGGTCAAGGAAGAAGCGGTCGCGATAAGGATAGAGCATGTTGTCGGGATCGTAACGCAAAAATTCGGCATACAGCACACTTATAAAATCTGCACCACCCATTGCTCCCCCTGGGTGTCCGGATTTTGCTTTCTCAACCATTGAGGCTGCCAAAACACGAATGTTGTTCGCTGCTTTTAAGAGGTTAGAATCAGTAGTCATATTTTTAATGCTTTACAATTAATTCCCCATTTTGCCCGACCATGCCGGTTGTTTTTACAAATATAAATCTTTTTTGGATATTGCCGACGTTTCGGTCATTTTTTCTTTCGACAATAAATCATACGGCCTTGCGCAGTTCCGCCACAGCCGACCTTTCTATCTTCTCGCGGGCATATTCGCGCGTAATGTTCAGCGACTTTATGTCGGACGAAGGCGCATCGAACATCGTGTCGGTCATTACCGATTCGCACAGCGAGCGCAATCCCCGCGCACCGAGTTTGAACTCTATCGCCTTTTCGACTATATAATCCAGCGCATCGTCATCGAACGACAACGCAACGCCGTCCATCTCGAACAACCGTTGATATTGACGGACAATGGCATTCTTCGGCTCGGTCAGAATCTTGCGCAATGCCGCCTTGTCGAGCGGCTCCATATAGGTAAGCACCGGCAAACGGCCGACCAACTCGGGAATCAAACCATAACTCTTGACATCCTGCGGCATAATGTATTTCATCAGATTGTCGCGGTCGATTGTGTCGGCATTGACACGCCCGTAACCCATGGCTCGAGTATTCAACCGTTGCGCTATGCGCTTTTCGATGCCGTCGAATGCGCCTCCGCAGATGAAGAGGATATTGCCCGTATTGACCTGAATGAATTTTTGGTCGGGATGCTTGCGACCGCCCTGAGGAGCGACATTGACAACGGTACCCTCCAATATTTTGAGCAGTGCCTGCTGCACCCCTTCGCCCGAAACGTCGCGCGTGATGCTCGGATTGTCGCCCTTGCGGGCTATCTTATCGATTTCGTCTATAAAGACGATGCCTCGTTCGGCTGCTGCCACATCATAGTCGGCCACCTGCAACAGACGGGAGAGGATGCTCTCGACATCTTCGCCCACATAACCTGCCTCCGTCAATACCGTGGCATCGACGATGGTGAACGGCACTTTCAGCAGTCGGGCGATGGTGCGTGCAATCAACGTCTTACCCGTACCCGTAGGACCGACGAGCAGGATGTTGGATTTGTCGATTTCGACATCGTTCTCCCTTTGCGCATTCAGCCGCGACAACCGCTTGTAATGGTTATAGACGGCGACAGAGATATACCGTTTCGCGCTCTCCTGACCGATGACATACTCGTCCAACAATGCCTTGATTTCGGCAGGACGAGGCAATTTGTCAAACTGTATGTCGAATTGCGACTTCGGCTTTGACTTGTCGGCAGAGAGCAGATTGTTATCCGACAGCGACTTGTAGCCGAGTTCGATGCACGAATTGCATATATTGACATTGGGGTCGAGACCTTGAAACATAATCTCGACCTCGTTGCGTTTGCGTCCGCAGAACGAGCAGCAATCGTCCCGACGTGAGCCGCCTTTGTTATTTGAGTGTTGCGCCATTATTCTCGCGTTTTGTCTGAATGGTATCAATCAATCCGTACTCTTTGGCCTGCTCTGCCGAAAGCCAATAATCGCGGTCGGCATCGCGCTCGATGTCGGCAATCGCCTTACCCGAATGGAACGACAGAATCTCGTACAGTTCGCGTTTGGTACGGGCAATCTCGCGTGCCGTAATCTCGATGTCCGAAGCCTGTCCCTGCGCTCCGCCGAGCGGCTGATGAATCATCACCCGCGAATGCGGCAATGCCGAACGCTTGCCTGCGGCACCGGCTGTCAGCAGCACGGCACCCATCGATGCAGCCATGCCCGTACAGATGGTAGCCACGTCGCAGTTGATGAGTTGCATCGTATCGTAGATACCCAAGCCCGACGAGACACTGCCCCCAGGTGTGTTGATGTAAAGTTGGATGTCGCTATGCGGCTCGACCGATTCGAGGAACAACAGTTGCGCCTGAATGATATTCGCGACATCGTCGTTGATTGGCGCACCGAGAAAGAGAATGCGGTCCATCATCAAACGGCTGAACACATCCAACTGGGTAACATTCAACTGACGCTCTTCGAGAATCATCGGATTGACATAGGCATCGTAAGCCGAGCGCACGTCGTGCAACGTATGGCTGCTTATGCCGCAATGTTTGACGGCGTATTTTTCAAATTCGGACATGGTTTTAGGATTTGTATTGTTCTGACCACAAAGTTCATTACAGTATTAAAAACGCTCTGCAAGTTCGGCTCGACACCAAACCCGCAGAGTGTTGATATTATCGACCCGAATCGATACGTTACAGATTTTGTGCCAACGAAGCGAACTCCTCTGCGGAAACCGATTTATCGACCACCTTGACTTTTGCCTTGACGGAATCGACAACCTTCTGTTCGTAAAGTTTCTCGTAGATTTTGCGGTTCTGCTCCTTGTCTTCGAGTATCTTCTTGGCGAAGTTGGCCAACATATCTTCCGGCGCATTAGGCATACCGTACTGTGCGAACTGCATGGCAGCCAAATCTTTCGCCTCCTTCTCGGCTTCGGCTGCCGAAACCTTGATACCCTCTGCCTCGATGATATGACGCTGGATATAGTTCCATGTAAACATTTTAAGGAACGATGCAAAATCCTTCTCGATGTCCTCCATAGTGAACTTGCCCTCGTTAATCGTGTAGAGCCAACGTTTGAGGAAGCCCTCCGGCATTGCGAGTTTTGCCTTGTCGAGGAGATAATTGCGAACGGTGGATACGAACATATAGTCGCTCTCGCGCGAAATCTCGCTCTCTATCTGGCTGTCGATGAACGCATCGAGTTCTTTTGCGTTCTTGACATTTCCGTCAGGGAATGCCGTTTTGAAAAATTCGTCGTTGATTTCAGGATTTGCGAATTGGCGAATCTTGGTGATTTCAAGCGAGAATTTAGGATTGATGTCTTTGAGTTCCTCCTCCTTGACATGCAACATTGCGGCACGCTGTGCAGGAGTTTTGTACATCTCGTTTACGTCGATGTCCATCTTGTCGCCGACCTTCTTGCCGACAAAAGCCTTGCGCTCCTCCTCGCTCATCGATATAAGACCCACATAGGCATCCTCGACTCTCAAATCGCCGTTGTCGAGCGTAACGGTCAATGCCTCGTCCTTCGACACCTTGTCCACATCGACCAAACGGCCGTAGCGACGCAGATAGTTGTCGAGGAAGTTGTTGTGCATCTTCTTGTCGATTTTTATCTTGTAGTAGTTGATTTTATCCTTCTCCGACAGAGCGACCTCGTATTTCGGAGCCTCGCCTATCTCGAAAACGAATTCGAATTCGGTGGCATTGTCGAAATCGAACGCACCCTGCTCCTCGGCAGGAATGACATCGCCGACATAGTCTATCTTCTCCTTCTGCAAGTAATCGAACGCCGCATTGGATGCAGTACGATACGACTGCTCGGCAACTGCACCTTTGCCGTACATCTTTTTGATGATGCCCATAGGTACCATTCCCGGACGGAAACCCGGGATGTTGGCTTTGCGCTTGTAGTCGTGAAGCATCTTCTCCACAGCCTCGCCATAGTCCTTTTCATCGACAACGACTTTCAAGAGGGATGCTCCCGCCTCTTTCTGCACTTTTGTAATCTTCATAATTTATAGTTGTTATTTGTCTGATTTCACTGTCAATCGGGTCGCAAAGATAATAAATTTCCGCCGATTTTCCAACTTTGTCCGATAATTACTATCTTTGTAACGTATGAAATACGTTACGTTATCCGCTTTTTGCATCGCATTGCTGCTGTCGTGCGGCAACGCCCCGAAGAAATCGGCCAAACAACAGGCCGTCGTAAGTCCGAAACTATACACATACGGGATTGTGAATGCGCATCCGCACTCGACATCGAGTTACACGCAGGGCTTGCAGTTCGCCGACGGCATCATGTGGGAGGGAACGGGCGAATACGGACACTCCGTGCTGCAAACAATCGACCTGACCACAGGCAGGACCGATGTGAAAATCGAACTGCCCGACAACGAATTCGGCGAGGGCATCACCATACTCGGCGACAAGATATATCAACTGACTTGGCAGAACGGCATCATGCACGTTTACGACCGAGCCACCTGCCGTTTGCTGTACGACAAGACCTACGAAGGCGAAGGTTGGGGTCTGACCACCGACGGCGACAGACTCTATATGTCCGACGGCACCTCGCTAATACGGGTAATCGACCCGACAACGCTCCGTACCGAAAGGAGTATCTCGGTATTCTGCAACGGCCAATCGTTGCCTTATCTGAATGAATTGGAATGGATTGACGGACGCATTTGGGCAAACGTATATACTCTCGACCAGATTGTCATAATCAACCCCGACAACGGTATGGTGGAGGGTATTGTCGATTTGACGGGCATTTTGACGGAAGAGGATACGTATGCCTCGACCGATGTACTTAACGGCATAGCCTACGACGAAGCGACCAGCCGCATATTCGTAACGGGCAAGAATTGGAGCCGATTGTTCGAGATAAAAATAATGGAACTATGACCGAAGGGGTGGAACGGGCTTTGCGCGAGAGCATTTTGTTGCTCGATGGCGGATTGGCGACCGCGCTTCCGCTGTCGGCAGAGCAGAAGAGTGCCGGCTGCGAAAGTTTGGTACTCACCGCACCCGAGACCATACGCGCCCTGCACGCCGATTACATCGATGCCGGAGCAGACATCATCACGACCGATTCGTTCCTCTCCGACAGCCGTTCGTTGGCACGTTACGGACTTGCAAATCGTTCGTTCGACATCTCGGCACGTGCAGCGGAGTTGGCTTGCGAGGCTGTTGCCGAGAGCCATCGACGCTGTTTCGTCTTCGGTGCTCTGCATCCCGTCGGCAGCGACTGCCACTCACGCCAAATAGAAGGACTGATTGCCGGCGGAGCGGATGCGATTCTGCTTGAAAGCATTTGCAACACCCTGCATTTGGTCGATATCGTAAGGCTGATTCGTCGTTGCAGTTCGTGGATTCCGATTGCCGCATCCGCAACTGCGACACACCTGCCCGATGCCGAAGCGTTTTACAGGGCATTGCCCGCAACCGAGATGTTGGCAGTAGGATATAACTGCTCCGACGGCGTGGAAAGCATAGCGGAACAAGCCGCCGTACTCGGTCGGATTGCACAATGCGCCACCATTTTTTATCCCAACACCGGCAAAAACGGCATGACACCGGCAGAGTTCGCCGATGGTTTGGAGCGATATTTGCAACAAGGATTATGCAACGCGGTCGGCGGTTGTTGCGGCACGACACCGAAGCATACAGCCGCATTAAGAGAGAAAACCAACAGATATTCACCTCGCAGATTCTGAAAAATCAGTAAATTTGCACTATCAAACATTGCGCATTATGACGCCTATCGAATTTCGCAGACATCTGCACGCCAATCCCGAACTTTCGTTCCAAGAGCATGCTTCCGCCGCCTTTATAACAGAACGGTTGCAGGCGGAGGGAATCGCTTGTCGCCGTATAGCCGACACGGGCGTATTGGCCGTCGTCGAGGGACGCACCCCGCACAATCGGGCAGTAGTGTTGAGGGCAGACATCGACGCTCTGCCAATCAGCGAGGCCACGGCATTGCCGTATGCCTCGAAAAACGAGGGCATCATGCACGCATGCGGCCACGACATGCACGCGGCGATACTCTTCGGAACGCTGCAACGTCTGCATCGGCATCCCGATTTCGACGGTACGGTTATCGCAATTTTTCAACCTGCCGAGGAGTGCAACCCCGGGGGCGCAGCCAAGGTGTTGGCGGAACAGCCTTTCAATGGATACGATGTGGTCGCCGTAATCGGCGAACATGTGGACTCGGGACTCGAAGTCGGCGAGATAGGATTGTGTGCAGGGCGATTCATGGCATCGAACGATGAGTTGCGGCTGTGGGTACAGGGATGCGGAGGCCATGCCGCAAATCGCGACAAAATCACCGACACGGTAACCGCAGCAGCCCACATCGTAACGATGCTCAACGCCATAAACGACGAACATACATTGTTGTCAATCGGGCGCATCGTTGCCGACGGAGCGACCAATGTCGTACCCAATGAGGTATATCTCGAAGGTACCCTGCGCACCTTCGACGAGAGCGCACGGCGCACGGCTTGGCGCATAATCGAAGGCGTGGCAGCGAGTATCGACAGCAAATTCGGCACCACGACCGACGTGGATATAAATCATGGTTATCCATGCGTGGTCAACGACACCGCGCTGGTCGAATTAGCCCGCAAAGCGGCAGGCAACGATTTTCGCACCGTCGAATTGTCGCCGCGCATGACCTCCGAGGATTTCGGACGTTACTGCACCGAATATCCCGCTCTGTTTTACAGGCTCGGAGTAGGAGCCGCAGCGGGAGGCAGCCACACCCCTACATTCAATCCTGACGAAAGGGCAATCGAGGCAGGCATCGACTACATGTGTCGTCTGACCGTTAAAACAGCGAACGAATATGGCACGGCAAAAGAGTAAAAAAATGGATGCACGGGAGCGTGCAGGATTCATCGTAAATATGTTCAGCGAACGGCCCGACCACGCATTTTCGTTGAAGGGTCTGATTTCGTCGTCGGGCGGTGCCGACCGCAACGGACGCGAAACCGTAAAACTCATTATCGAACAACTGCTCGAACAGGGCTTTATCGAGAAACGCGAGCGGGGCCGGTTTCAATTGAGCCGTGCCAAAATGCAGCACTACGAGGGAGTGGTCGATATGACGGCATCGGGTGCAATATATGTATGTTGCACCGGATTGGAGAACGACGTATATATCAGTCCGCGCAACTCCGCTCATGCGCTCAATGGCGACCGTGTGGAAATAGTCGTTTCGCACAAGACCCGTTCGGGTGCAGCCGAAGGCGAGATTGTCCGGATTTTGGAACGCAGCACGCACTGTTATGCGGGAGTGGCAGAGGTAACGGCCAATGCCATTTTCGTAACTCCCGACTCGCGACAGATACCTGCCGACGAGATATATCTGCCCAAGAAAAAATATCCGCAGGTGCAGACAGGCGACAAGGTGGCAGTACGCATCGCAAGTTGGGAGATGCACGAGCAGAGACCTACGGGCGAATTGATTGATATTTTGGGCAAGGAGGGCGAGAACAGTGCGGAGATGCATGCCATTCTGCTCGAATACGATTTGCCGTACAAATTCGACAAGGAGGTGGAGGATGCGGCGAACGCCATACCGGCAGAGATTACCGAAAAAGACCGCAAAGAGCGACGCGACATGCGGGATGTCGCCACCTTTACGATAGACCCTGCCGATGCCAAAGATTTCGACGATGCACTCTCTGTCCGCCGCTTGGACAACGGCCGATACGAAATAGGCGTACACATTGCCGACGTAACACACTATGTCCGCCCGGGTTCGGTCATCGACAACGAGGCGGTGCAACGCGGCACATCGGTCTATTTGGTGGACAGAACTATCCCGATGCTGCCCGAAAGATTGTCCAACAATCTGTGTTCGCTGCGGCCGAACGAAGAGAAATTGTGTTTCTCGGCCGTGTTTGTGATAAACGACAATCTCGAAATAGAAAAAGAGTGGTTCGGTCGTACCATAATATACTCCAATCGCCGATTTACATACGAGGAGGCACAACGGATTATCGAAACCGGCAAAGGCGATTTGGCCGACGAGGTTCTGACACTCAACAGATTGGCACAGGCGATGCGCAAAGAGCGGTTCCGTAAAGGCGCAATCGCTTTCGAACGGCGCGAAGCCAAATTCACGCTCGACGAAAACGGCCACCCGACAGGCGTCTATTTCAAGGTACAGAAGGAGGCCAATCAACTTATAGAGGAGTTTATGTTGCTTGCCAACCGCCGTGTTGCGACCTTCTGCGCACGCAAGAACGGGCATGAACGGACTATGTTGTTCCGCATTCACGACAAACCGAACGAGGACAAGTTAGACCGTTTCCGCCAATTCATACTGCGCTTCGGCCATATTTTCAAGGCCGACAAGGGGGTTGCAGTGGCCAAAGAACTCAACAAACTGATGACGGAGGTGCAGGGCAAGCCTGAGGAGAACGTGGTGTCGTTGTTGGCAATCCGCTCGATGGCAAAAGCGGTATATTCCACCGACAATATCGGCCACTACGGACTCGGATTCCGCTACTACACCCATTTTACATCGCCAATCCGTCGTTATCCCGACATGTTGGTACACCGACTGTTGCAACGCTATTTGGATGGCGGAAGGTCGGCGAGCAAAGAGAAGTTGGAGGAGTTGGCCATCCATTCGTCCGACAGAGAGGTTGTGGCAGCCGAAGCCGAACGCGCCTCGATTAAATACAAGATGGTCGAATATATGGCAGACAAAATTGGTCAGGAGTTCGACGGACACATCTCGGGTATGTCGGAATGGGGAATTTTTGTGGAGTTGGAAAATTCGTTGGTCGAGGGCATGGTGCCGCTGCGGAGTCTCGAAGGCGATTTCTACCAATTCGACGGCACACGATACGAGGTGTACGGCCATTCGACGGGGCGCATCTTTACGCTCGGCGACAACGTGCGCATCCGTGTCAGGAATGCCGATTTGCGACGACGAATCCTCGATTTCGAGTTGGTGCAGGCAAACGACGACGATTTTATGCTGCAACGACCCAAAATCGCAATCTCGCATCGCAACACCAAACGCCGATAGAGCCGACGCCCGATTTGCCGACCTGTCGCCGTTTACTGCCGATTCAACAGCAAAATCCGTTTCCGCAGGGCTTTCGGAGTAACATTGTGCATCACTACAAGCATATAGGAGTGGCGTATCTCGCGCCGCATAAAGTCGTTGTCGGCACCGTCCAGCATGATGCTGTTCCAATGTTTTTTATTGAAATGCCAAGCCTCGGTAACAAAGTCGTAACGCTCCCGCAGTTCGACAGCACGTTCGGGGTCGCATTTCACGACAAAGTGGTCGGGCGCGTCCATGTCAATCACCGCAAACATCTTACCGCCGACCTTGAATACCAATGTCGTATCATCGAACGGCAAAGTCTCCTCCACCTCCGGCAACGCAAGACAATACTCGCGAAATTCTACTATATCCATACAACAAAGATAGTCTTTTTATCCGCATAGGGGCAATGTATTAACCAATAAATGAGCACCAATTTATTTTGAACGGCACTACAATAGTTTTAGAATCAAACATTTGGAAAATATGTTTTTTATTGATATATTTGTACTAACAAAGTACTACTAACCATGAAATATTTTATTCTCTCTATTGCCTTCTGTTGCAGTATTACAAGCACACTATTCGCACAAGAAATCCTTGAACCTGAGTTTATCGGAGAAGTTATTGTCGCTCGCGAAAACGGCGAAACCAAACTACTTGATAAGAGTACAGTTCTGCTACGCACACGCGCCAATGCCGGTGCCATTATATTCGGTATAGGCAAAGCCAAAACTATCATTATGATAGACGGAACAACCGCATCCACGCAACTGCGTACCGATGAAAATTTTAATTTCATTATCAAAGCCGTAGACAACAATACCGATCCAATGTCTATTGTACAAATTTTCCGGTTCAGTACCAATAAAAAACAGCGCAAGGCAGAAATATCATCCACTAGTACATTTGGTTCAACAAAGAGCAACAAACTCGAGTATCTCCCATTTACCGCTAAAAAGTTCGGAGAGAGTTCATATACAATTACCCTACAAGAAAAACCGATAGGTGAATATGGCATAATTGTCCGTAATCCAAACCATGTTGACGAAAAACAGATAATCGTTTCATCATTCGGCATTACCGAATAAATCATACACCATTAAAATAAATAATATGACATAGTGATATGCCATATTATTTTTTGCACTTTGTTATAATAAAAAAGTCCCTCGCACAGGCGAGGGATTTAGGGAGTGGGTAACACACTTCTCTTCAAGCCGAGTTATTTACCGACTCGGGGTAAGGTGTTACGCAAAGATAAAAAAGTAAGCCGAGTCGGTAATGACCAACTCGGCTTGAAGAGGCGGCTACCTACTTTCCCACGGGAGAACCGCAGTATCATCGGCG
>JBJEGV010000027.1:0-45008 GCA_051875395.1 Alistipes sp.
GAAGCGACGCTCTATTCGCCGTTGTACCAGTATATAACATCGCCTACCCGTACATACAACATTCGAGGTTCGATGGTCTATAACGAGCCTATCGGACGGAATATGCAGTTGAGTTTCCAATACCGCTTCAACTACGACGACCAATCCAAAAATCAGAAGGCGTACTATACCGACGAGCAGTTCGAGAATCCGCAAGTGAACGAGCAGATGAGCAAATCGTCCGAGAGCGGTTATTGGCGGCACCGCATAGGTCCGGGTTTCCGCTACTCCAAGAACAAAAATACGATTGTGGCCAACGTCTATTATCAGCGGTCGTCGCTCAACGGCACCATAGGCGGCAGCCGGCAGGAGAAAATCAAAAAGAATTTCAACGACGTAACCTATTTCGGAATGATAAACTATGCGTTCAACAAGGAGAATTCGATTCGCATGTTCTTCCGTTCGAGTACCGACAACCCGTCGATTACGCAGTTGCAAAACATCTTCGATGTCTCCACTCCGCAATATCTGAGCATCGGTAACCGCAATCTGAATCCGTCGTTCACGCACCGCATCAATTTCCACTACATCCACTCCAACATCGAAAAGGGACGGACGTTTATGTGGATGTTCTCGATGCAGCATCAGCAGAACTACATCTCCGGCTCGACGTGGTACAATACGGGAGGTTTCGAGTTGCCGGATTCGTTCGGCGACATCGATATACCGACTCGCGAGGATGGCTCGAAATATCGTCCGCAGCGCATAACCTCGTACGAGAATATGGACGGATATTGGTATCTGCGCACGCACATCAGTCTCGGTTTGCCGCTATCGTTCATGAAGTGCAATCTGAATTTGATGGCGGGCGTAAATTACAGCGTTATTCCGTCGGCAATCTACCAGACGGCGGAGTCGAGCAACATATTGCAGAACATGATAGACCACAAGTTCACGACCAACCATGCCAACAACATCGGTTACGATGCGTCGGTAACGTTGGGCAGCAATATCTCCGAGAATATCGACTTTACCCTCTCGTGGAACGGAACATACAACCAAGCATGGAATACCGCAGCCAAAACCGCTTCGGGCAGCAATGTCAAAAACAACTATTTCTACCACACTGCTTCGGGTTCGCTCAAATGGGTATTCTGGAAGGGCTTTACATTTACGGCAAGTTGCTCGTATGTGCAGTATATCGGCTTTACGAACAAGTATGACGAGAGTTATGTATTGTGCAACCTCTATTTGGGCAAAAAGTTGTTCCGCAATAATTTGGGCGAGATACAAATCGGCGTGAACGACGTGGCGAATCAGAACACGGCATTCGCCCGCAACACAGGCTCTGGATATACTCAGAATCTTACCAACAGCGTAATAGGTCGTTATGTCTGCGTGCAGTTCGTCTATAACCTGCGCCACTTCGGCAAGCGCGGCTCGAAGAATACCAAAGATTACGACATTCAGGAGAGCAAAGGCGGTGTCGGCATGAGCGGAACGGGCAACAGCGGTATGCGATTCGGTCCGCCTCCCGGTGGCGGCAGATAGCGACCGCACATCTATCGGCAAAAAGCAGGAGTTCGTTGGTTGCGAACTCCTGCTTTTTTTTTGCATCGACGCTGCAAGGCTATTTGTCTATTCTTTTGCGAATGGTGGCTGTTACCCTCTTGCGTCGGCGACGCAGTCTGTCGAGCGTGCGGCGAGCCAAATCGTTGTGCAGCACCAAGTGCATGCCGATTACCGCCAAGCCCGCATAGACGAATACGAGCGTCCACAAAGTCTTTACCTCGCCGATGATGTTTTCGAACGAGGCTCCCATGCTCTGCACGCGGATATATGCGCTTATGGCACTGCTGCTCGGGAACACTTTGCCGAACATATACAGCCAATGCGGGAAGCACTCTTTCGGCAGCGATGCACCGCTGAGCAACAGAATCGGGATGGATGTCCACAACAGCCAGCAGAGCGAATTTTCGCGGCGCGGAAAGAGCGTGGAGAGGGCAATGCCCAAAAAGATTGCTGCCAACAGATACGGCACTATGACGGCGAGGCAGTTCAACAGCGAGCCGTTCATCGGGTAGCCGAACAGGTGGTAATGTACCGTCAGAACGTAAGTTGCCGTAACCGCATAAATCGATATATAGGTCAATGCCTTGCCCACGACGGTCGGAATGGTCGATAGTCGGTCGCGCCCTGCGGGTATAAGCCGTTCGTAGAGATTATATTCGCGCCATGTACCGCCAATCATTCCGATACCAATCAAAGCGGTTTGCTGCAAAATGACGATGATAATGGCCGGCATAATGAAGGTGCCGTAACCGAGATAGGGATTGAACAGATTGTGCGATTGGTACAATACGGGCTGTGTAACGGCCTTTGCCTGTGGGGCATTGATGCCTTTGGCGACCAAACGCTGAAAGCCGACCGCCGCACCCGACGTGGAGAGGGATGCGACAATCTCCTGAAACACCTGACGGTACATCAAAAAATAACTTGCATCGCAATAAATCGAGACGTTGGCCTGCGTACCGCCCGTAAGGCGTGTTTCATAACCTTTCGGAATATAGACCACGCCGTAAATCTCGTGGTCGAAAAAGAGCGATTTGGCACTCTCCATATCCGGCACCCTGTATGCCACATAGGTATTCGGACCGGCATTGAAGGAGTCGGCTATATGGCGGCTTGCATAGGTATTGTCATCGTCGATGATGGCGATAGGCACATTATGCAACACCTCGTTTTTGTAGCCGAACGAATAGAGCGTCGAGTAGATGAATATGGCAAAGATTATAACGAGCATAACCCCGGGGTCGGCGAATATGGCACGATACTCGTTGCGCATAATCGACGCTATCTGCCGACAATACAGCAATATATACTCTTTAAGGCTCTTCATGTCACAACTTCCCCCAATACTTCTTGTCCGTACACTCGCGACGCAACAGATTTATTGTCAGCACCGGCAACAGCCAAAACAACATCATATATCCCAAATCGGGAACGGATACCCCTATCGGCGCACCCCGCAACACTTGGTCGATAAAGACCCGCATATAGAAGGTAAACGGGAACAGGCAACCGAACCACTGCAAAACGGGAGCCATGGCCATAGTCGGGAATGTCAGTCCCGAGAAGGTAAACGCCAATACCGAGTAACCGCCTCCGAACGAGAGCGCAAGACGCATGTTGTCGGTCAAGGCCAACGC
Source organism: Alistipes sp. (assembly GCA_051875395.1). Lineage (GTDB taxonomy): Bacteria > Bacteroidota > Bacteroidia > Bacteroidales > Rikenellaceae > Alistipes. The sequence goes on from JBJEGV010000027.1 coordinate 3,189, forward strand.
AAACAGACCGATACACTGATAACTTACGATAAATATCGCCGTCGCCAATCCGAGCAGCCACAGACTGCCGTTCATCGGTGCGCCCATGACATTGAATATGATGACGAACATCGCAACGGCAACGAGCAGCATCACCATCGTCGTCGGCAACATTTTGCCGATAATCGATGCTGCCATCGAGCCTCGACCCGTGGCAATCCATTCGCCTGCCGTCGAATACTTCAATTCGCTGCCGGCAGCATATATGGTGGACATTATGGCAAATATCATCAGTATCATCGCCATAAAGCACGGCGCGACATAATATCCGTAATTTACATAGGGATTGAACAATACATGTTTGGAAAAGCGAATCGGTTGTGCCTGCGCCATGGCCTGACGAGCCGACAATCCCCTGCTTTGCAGCAGAGTGAGTTGGACACCGACCGAGAATGTGGTAACTGCCGTCTGCACATCTTTGGCAAGCAGTGAATTGACCGAGATGTTGGTTCCCGAATTGTAGAACTCGACATTGGCCTGTCCTCCGCCCAAAATCTGCTTCTCGAAGCGGGACGGAATCTGCAATACGGCATACACCCTGCCTTCGCGTATCAGCGTTATGCCCTCGTTCATATCCTGCACGGTATATGCCGCCTCGGCAGCAGGTGTCTCATCGACCATGCGCACAAGTTGGCGGGAGAGAGGCGAATTGTCCTCGTTCAGCACGGCAATCGGCAGATTCTCGGCGACACCCTTTTCAAAGAATACGGCGAAGAAAAGTATGGCCATAAGCGGCAATACGAAGAGCATGGCGCAATAGGTCATGTTGCCCCGCAGTCGCAACAATTCGCGAACGAATACCGCGTATATGCCTCCCAAAAAGTTACGCATTACCCTACTCTATTGCGCTCCAATTAACGATTGCGCTCATACCCGGCCGCAGACCGGCAACCGCATCGGTCGGTTTCATCTTTACGGCAAAGGTACGGATGTCGAAACTGCCCTGCGTGCGCGTTGCATTCCAAGTGGCGAAATCCGCCTGAACGGCGATGTAACTTACTCGGAGTGCGATGTTTTTGTCCAACGCAGGAATATATGCCTCTATGATTTTGCCCGTTTCGATTTTCGGGAGCATGGTCTCCTTGATGTTGAAGGTAATCCAAGCATCGTTCAAATCGAGAATCGTTACGACAGGATAACCGCTGCCGACCAATTCGCCCTCCTCGGAGATAATCGAGGATATCTCGCCGGCAACGGGCGCATATATCATGGCATCGCCGAGATAGGCCTCGACCTCCTTAACCACGCCCTGTGCCTGTCGCACTTGGGCGGCTGCCGCAGCCTTTTCCTCCTTGCGTGCGCCCTCCAATGCCATGCGGTATTGGGAATGGGCAGCGTTCTCGGTGGCTACCATGGCGTCGTAATTGGCTTTGGCTTCGTCCAATTTTTGAGCCGGTACGACACCGTCGCGATAGAGATTCTGCACGCGCTCGTATGTCTTTTGTGCCAACTCTTTGCCCGTTTGCGCCTTCTGCCACATGTTCAGTGCCGACTCTATCTGTTGCGAGCGGGCACCTGCCACAGCCTTGTCGTCCAAAGCCTTTGCTGCACTGCGCACCGCTTCGGCCTGTTGGAGTTTGGCATCGAGTTCGGGTGTGGAGAGCGTATATAGCAACTGTCCCTTCTCGACACTCTCGCCCTCCTCGACCTTCATGGCATCGATACGGCCCGCTATTTTGGACGATGCCTTGTAGGAGGTGCATTCGACAGTACCCTGAATCAATACGGGTTCGCTTTTGACGAGATACCATCCCAAAGCGATTATCGCAATGACGACAACGAGGATGGCGGAAAGAATACCGAAAACATTTATCTTTTTCATAGCATAATTGATATTATCGTTGCGAGTAAGTTATATGGCGGGCAGCGGCACTGCGCGAACAGGTCAGGAACTCGTCGCTTATGCCGGCTGCTTCGAGCAGTTTGGCGAAATACAAATCGAAATTGTATGCCGCCTGCATCCGTTCGATTCTGACTTTGGCGAGGTTGAGTTCTGCATCGACCAAATCGGTAGCCGTACCCATTCCGGCGATGTATGCCGAATTTTTGGCACGCAGATACTCCTCGGCGAATGCGATGGATGCCTCGATTGAGGCGATTTGGTTGCGGTAATTGAGCATTTTGTTGTAGAGGCTCTCAATCAGCACCGCAATATCCTTTTCCGCCTTCGTCTGCATGGATTCCACGCGACGCACCGTATTTTTTGCCGCCGCATATTTGTATTCGCGGTTGAGACCGTCGAAAATTTTGAAATTAAAGCCTACTCCGACAGCCCAACGCGGCAATATGCCGGTAACCTGATAGTTGTAGAATGTTCCGCCTCCGATTGCGACAATCTGCGGCATGAAGTCGGCACGGTGGACATTGGCATTTTGCTTCGCCAACTGCCGCTTGGTGTCGATTTGGTTGAGCAACGGGTTGTTATCCTCCGCAATGCCCTGATAATATGCAAGCGGCTCGATTGAGTCCATCACGAACATCGCCGTAACGGGCGTTGCCACGCAATCGGTACCGAGCGTATTGCACAAAGCGTTGCCGATGGTCTCGGCCTGCAACTGCGCATTGAGCAGTTCACGTTGCGCCTCGGCATATTTGTATTCGACATAGAGCCGTTCGGTCGAGGCCACCATACCGTTGCGTTCGAGCGACTTTATATCGTACAGATGCTGTTCCATGCCTGCCACGACCTGTTTGCGGACATCGACCGCATTCAGAGCCAAAGCGTAGCCGAAATAACGCTCGACAATCTCCGACATCAAGGCATTGCGCTGTTGTTCGCCCTGTGCCTGGACGCTCTTTTCGTTCAACTTCGCCGCTTTGTTGGCCGCAATGATTTTGCCACCCATGAAGATAGGCATCTGCACATCGCCCCCGACAAAGCCGAAACTGCGGTTTTGAAGCGTATATGCCCAATCCAAGCCGAGCAACGAATTCAACCCGCCCTGCAACTTTGGCAACAGTTGCTGTATCGTCGTATTGCCGGCAAGGCTCGGGTCCTGCATAATCTGTCCGATTATGTTACCCATGCCATCCGAGACGGCACCTTTGGCATGATTCAAATCTATCGCCACATCCTTGCCGAGATAGGAGTATGCGCCTTTGACGCTGATTTTGGGCATATACAGACCTATCGCCGCCTGTCGCTCCCGTTTGGCCGCCTTCTCTTCATATTCCAACGCCTTCAACGTCGGATTGTTCGCCATGGTGAGATTGACTGCCTCCTCCAACGAGATGGTACCTCCCGTATTTTGAGCCGACAAGCCGACCGACGGCAGAAGCAGCGAGAGTGTCAATAAAAACTTTTTCATTTTTCGCTCTGTTATTTTTTTACAAATATATCAAAAATCATTTAATGCCGCAATTCGATTAGTGTTATTTCCGGTTTGGCTCCGATGCGGATATAAAAACCCACGCTGCCTATGCCGTCGTTGATGTAAAGACGATGTTCGTCGTCGCCGTAAAGTCCGCTCCACTCGCGATACATCAACATCGCGGGCGAGAGGTGCAATCTGCCACACTCCGCTTTCAGTTGCCCTGCGTGGATATGTCCCGACAGAGTCAGATTGCCGTAGCCCGCCGCCGTTATCGTCTGCCACAACTGCGGCAGATGGCAGACGGTAATGTTGAACAGCGAATCGGGCATCGCTGCATAGGCACGACGCACATCGTAGTCGCCCTCCTCAAAGGAGAATTTGTAGCGCAATTCGAGCAACCGTTCCGAAAAATCGATGCCCGTTACGGCAATCGAATCCCTGCCCCGACGAATATAGACGGTTGAGTCGCGCAGCAGTTGCCAACCCATCTCGTCCATCGCCGAACATACGCGCCCGACATTCTCTTTGCGCGGCAGTGCAACGGTATCCTTGATGTAGATACCCATGTCGTGGTTGCCCAATACCGCCACCACGCCGTCGGCTGCCCGAATGCGGCCGAGAATCGCTCGGATGCGGCCATCGATTTCGGAATGGCGTATATGCGCCAAATCGCCGCCGAACACCACCAAATCGGGATGCAGCGCATTGAGCGTATCGACAATCTCGGTGCAGAATCGCGGCGCATCGGACATTGCCCCGATGTGCAAATCGCTGATGAACGCGATGCGGTAACCGTCGAACGCGGCAGGCAGCGTGCGATATTCGGGATTGACCTGCCGCACGACCAAATCGGTACGGGTTTTGGCGAATCCGACAAGCAGCACGCCGAACGCAATCGCCGACAACACGACGACTATGGCGCGTGCAGCCTTGTTGCGACGCACTGCCAACAATCCGAGATACAGCACCATGCGGGGAGGAACGACTATCAGATAGAGCGTAGCGACCCACATCGACGCATCGGAGAAAAATTGCGTGTTGTCGAAGCAAAAGAGGCCTCTCGCCAGCACAATCACCAACAGAGGCAATGCGTCCGTTACGGCACACCACAAAATGGCTGCCATGCGCAGCGTCGCGTTGTTCCAACGACTCACAAAACGGCGGCAGGCATAGAAATCCAAGAGGATTGCGCCGCCGAACAAAATCAGACATATTGCTGCAATCATACTGCAAATATAGGAAATCTGCGGGAAAGTACAGCGATTTATACCATACCGGACATTAGCGGCAGATTTTTTGCTATATTTGCCTTTCGTAAAAGAGGTCGGATATTATGGAATTGCATTTTACGGGCGCAATTATCGGCGTCGCCACATTTTTGATTATCGGAATTTTTCATCCGCTCGTCATCAAAGGCGAGTATTACTTCGGCGTAAAATTATGGTGGGTGTTTCTGTTGATGGGCATAGCATTCATGACTGCATCCGTACTCGTCGATGATGTACTCGTTTCGACGCTGCTGGCAGTATGCGGAGCATCGTCGTTTTGGAGCATAGGCGAATTGTTCCAGCAACGCAAACGGGTAGAAAAGGGTTGGTTTCCGAAACGGGAAAAGAGGAGATAGAATGCGAACATTCTGCGCTCTGTTGCTGCTTGCATTGGTCGGGTGCAGGTGTACGAATCGGATTGAGCCGGTTGCGGCACAGCCCGATTCAGTGCAATGTCGCCATGCAAAAGTCGTCTTCATCGGCGATGTGATGGCGCATCTGCCGCAGGTGGCACGGGCGCATACGGGTTCGGGATACGACTTTGCCCCGACATTCAGATATGTGGCACAGATGCTCGGCGATGCCGATTTGGCGGTTGCCAACCTCGAAACCACCCTGTCCGACACTCCGCCATATACCGGTTATCCGCAATTCCGCGCACCTGCCGAGATTGCCGATGCTCTGAAAGGCGCGGGCATAGATGTTGCCGTATTGGCGAACAACCATGTTTTGGATTATGGTGCAGAGGGCGTAAGGCGGACGATAGGCATTCTGGACAGACAAGGCATAGCGCATACGGGTACCTTTGCCGACAGCACCGACTATGCAGCCCACAACCCGTTGCACTTGGAGCGGAACGGCATCCGAATAGCCCTTCTCAACTACACCTACGGCACCAACGGCATACCCGCACGCGGGGGCGTTGTCGTAAACCGGATAGACACGACAGCCATCAAGCGCGACATCGCACACGCCTCCGAGTCCGATTGCATCATAGCCTATATGCATTGGGGCGATGAATATATGCGGCAGGCGACGAAGGAACAAAGAGGTTTGGCCGAATTTTTGCATAGTAACGGCGTGGATGTCGTCATAGGTTCGCATCCGCACGTCGTCCAGCCTTACGAGCGTAACGCGCGAGGCGGCACGCTCTATTCGCTCGGCAATTTCGTCTCCAATCAACGACGACGGTATTGCGACGGCGGAGTGATTGCGACACTCGACGTCGTCTGTCGTGGCGACAGCACGGCATATACGCTTGCTGTAACGCCCGCATGGGTCAGACAGAGCGACTACGCCGTCATTCCGCAACACGTCGGCGACACGCTGGCAATGAGTGCGAGCGACCGGACGACCTACGGAGTATGTATGGCGGATGCAGCCGCCATCATCGGGCAATAATTTTTTTGACAATCTTTTTTAACTTTTTTCGACTAACCATATCTATATTAACGAAACCGGTTGTAAACAATGACACACGAGGATTGCAAATCCGATACGATAACCCTTTTGAAATCGGCCAATCCTGCTGCGGCATTCGACGAAATCATCGACAGATACAACGAGAGGTTGTATTGGCATATAAGGCGAATTGTCGTACTGCATGAAGAGGCGGAGGATGTGTTGCAGGATACATTTGTTGCGGCATATACGAATATCGGCAGTTTTCGTGGCAAAAACGAAAGTTCTCTAATCGGTTGGTTGTACAAAATAGCAACCAATTTGAGCATAAAGGCGTTGAAACGGCGCAAACGAGGCATATTCACATCGGTCGATTCGCTGCGCGGAGTGTTGCTGTCCGACCTCGGCAACGAGTTGTCGCCATCGGCGGACGAGATAGCGGTGAAGTTGCAACGGGCTGTAACGGCATTGCCCATGAAACAGAAACTCGTCTTCAACATGCGTTATTTCGACGAGATGCCGTTCGAGCAGATTGCACAGGCGACAGGCCAAAGCGTCTCTGCGCTGAAAACGAATTACCATTATGCAGTGGCAAAAGTAAAACGAGAGGTAGCAACGATAAAATATGATGACAATGAAACAGATGCCATATAAAACACCGGAGGGATTTTTCGAGTTGTCGCGTATGCGCAATCGTGCCGCCGTACATCGTGCAGCGGCGGAGAATGAGCCGAAGCGGCGCACGACGGCAGTACGCTGGGTGATTTCGATTGCTGCGACTGCGGCATGTCTGACAATAGGCATAATCGGCTATTGGCAGATGAACGGAAGCAGCGACCCGATGGCGCAGTTGATAGCACAGATGGAGCATGCGCCCGAGGATGTGATTTACGAAATGTCGGCAGACGAGGTCTATTATCCCGAAGACATCAACCTGCTGTAAAACTTGATATGCGAACAAAACCTTTTGTTTAACTAAAACTTATAACACTATGAAAAAACTGATTTTGGCAGTAGTATTCGTACTGACTGCAATGGTTGGCCAAGATGTTTTTGCACAGAATGCAAAAGCAAACGACGATGCCGAGAAGGCAAAGCGCGAACAATTGATGCAGACCCGTTTGGACATGCTCAAAACGGAACTCAATCTGACGAACGAGCAGTTTGCCAAATTCGAGCCTGTATATCGTGCATACCGCAAGGAGATGTCGCGTGTGGTGGATAACAAAATCGTTCGTGTAAAGAAGGATGAACTTACCAACGACAATGCACTGAAAGTCATCAACGCACGTCTGTCGAACACCATCAGTTCGTCGGCACTCAAACAGCGTTATCTCCTCGCATTCGCCGAGGTTATCGAGCCTTTGCAGATAGAGAAACTCTACCGCATCGACGAGCGCATCGCAAAAGAGGCACGCAAAGTCGTACAATACAAGAAATAACTACTTTGGTTTGTATTTATTGAGGGGCAGGCGAATCCGCAAGGGTTCGCCCGCTTTTTTGTCGTCGGTCGCCGTTTTTCATCGGGGTATCGATATTTTTAGTATATTTGCGGGAATTTGCAAATTAAAGAGACAACGATATATGGCAGACGAAAAAATCATCTTTTCGATGGTGGGCGTATCGAAGACGTTTACCAATCAGAAAAAGGTACTCAACAACATCTACCTATCATTCTTTTACGGTGCCAAAATCGGCATCATCGGTCTGAACGGAGCCGGTAAATCGACTCTGATGAAGATTATTGCGGGCATCGACAAGAACTACGACGGCGAGGTCGTATTCTCGCCCGGTTATACGGTCGGCTATCTCGAACAGGAGCCGAAACTCGACAACGACAAAACCGTCAAAGAGGTCGTCGAAGAGGGTTGCGCCGAGACCGTTGCCCTGCTGAAAGAGTACGAGGAGATAAATCTCAAACTCTGCGAGCCGATGGACGACGACGAAATGAACCGCCTTATCGAACGGCAGGGCGAGTTGTACGAGAAAATCGACCATGTGAACGGTTGGGAGATTGACAGCGTGTTGGAACGTGCCATGGATGCTCTGCGCTGTCCCGACCCCGACCAAAAGGTTGCGGTGTTGTCGGGTGGCGAGCGTCGCCGTGTGGCGTTGTGCCGCCTGCTGTTGCAGCAGCCCGACGTATTGTTGTTGGACGAGCCTACCAACCACCTCGACGCCGAGAGCATCGATTGGCTCGAACAGCATCTGCAACAGTACAAAGGCACTGTCATAGCGGTAACGCACGACCGCTATTTCCTCGACAATGTGGCAGGTTGGATTTTGGAACTCGACCGTGGCGAAGGCATCCCGTGGAAGGGCAACTACTCGGGCTGGCTCGACCAAAAGACCAAGCGGATGGCTTTGGAGGAGAAGCAGGAGAGCAAACGCCGCAAAACTTTGGAGCGTGAGTTGGAATGGGTCAATATGTCGCCTGCGGGTCGCCATGCAAAGAGCAAAGCGCGTCTGTCGGCATACGACAAGATGCTCAACGAGGATACCAAGCAGAAGGAGGAGAAACTCGAAATCTACATCCCCAACGGTCCGCGTTTGGGCGATGTCGTCATCGAGGCGCACGACGTGTCGAAGGCATTCGGCGACCGCGTGTTGTACGAACATCTCGATTTCAAACTGCCTCCTGCCGGCATCGTCGGAGTGATTGGACCGAACGGCACGGGCAAAACTACCCTGTTTAGGATGATTATGGGGTTGGAGCAGCCGACGAGCGGCACGTTTACGGTCGGCAAAACCGTCAAGTTGGCCTATGTGGACCAACAGCACAAGTCGATAGACCCCGACAAGACCGTATATGAAGTAATCTCGCAGAACAGCGACCTTATAACGCTCGGCAACCGACAAGTACCGGCTCGTGCCTATGTTGCCCGTTTCAACTTTACGGGTGCCGACCAAGAGAAAAAATGCGGTATGCTATCGGGCGGCGAACGCAACCGTCTGCATTTGGCATTGGCACTCAAAGAGGAGGGTAACGTGATACTGCTCGACGAGCCGACGAACGACATCGACGTAAATACGTTGCGTGCCTTGGAGGAGGGTTTGGAGAACTTTGCGGGCTGTGCCGTGGTAATCTCGCACGACCGTTGGTTCTTGGACCGTATCGCCACCCACATTCTCTCGTTCGAGGGCGATTCGAAGGTCGTCTTTTACGAAGGCTCCTACTCGGAATACGAGGAGTGGAAACGCAATCAGGGCATCGACACGACACCTCACCGCGTAAAATACCGCAAACTGATGGAATAATACAAAACAACAATACTATATGGCTGTTCAGAAACCTTCAATACCGAAAGGTACGCGCGATTTCTCGCCTGCCGAGATGATGCGCCGCCAATACATATTCAACACCATAAGCAGCGTATTCCGCACCTATGGCTTCGCTCCGCTCGAAACGCCCGCGATGGAGAACCTCTCCACCCTGCTCGGCAAATACGGCGACGAGGGCGACAAACTGCTGTTCAAGATACTCAACTCGGGCGATTATGCAGTCGGTCTCGATGCGGAGGCTTTGCGTTCGGCATCGAAAATCTGCGAAAAGGGCCTGCGCTACGATTTGACCGTGCCGTTCGCGCGTTATGTCGTGCAGCACCAAGGCGAGATTGCATTCCCGTTCAAACGCTATCAGATTCAACCCGTGTGGCGTGCCGACCGTCCGCAAAAGGGTCGTTATCGCGAATTTTACCAATGCGATGTCGATGTCATCGGGTCGCGTTCGCTGCTCAACGAGGTCGAACTGATAGGCATAGTCGAGGAGGTGTTCAAACGGCTCGGCATCGGTGTAACGCTCAAAATCAACAACCGCAAAATTTTGTACGGCATAGCCGAGATAATGGGACATACCGACAAAATGGTCGATATAACGGTGGCAATCGACAAACTCGAAAAGATAGGTTTGGAGAATGTCAAGGCCGAATTGCGTGAACGCGGAATCGAGGACGAAGCCATCGCCAAACTTCAACCGATACTCGAACTCGAAGGCACTACTGCCGAAAAGATAACCACTTTGCGCAAGACGCTTCTCTCGTCGCCTATGGGACAACTCGGCATCCACGAGATAAGCAGCATATTCGATTATGTCGAGCGGCAGGGCATCGCTTTGCCGATAGAACTCGATTTGTCGTTGGCACGCGGATTGAACTATTATACGGGCGCAATTTTCGAAGTCAAAGCAAACGATTTTGCCATAGGCTCGATTTGCGGAGGCGGTCGTTACGACAATCTCACGGGCATATTCGGCATGCCGGATGTGTCGGGTGTCGGGATTTCGTTCGGTGCCGACCGCATATACGACGTCATGACAGGGTTGAATCTGTTCCCCGACGAGGTGGATTTCGCAACTAAGGCGTTGTTCGTCAATCTCGGCACCGAGGAGGAGGCTGTGGCTCTTACGGCATTGAAGGCCGTGCGCAATGCCGGCATATCTGCCGAAATCTATCCCGATGCAGGCAAGATGAAGAAGCAGATGGAGTATGCCAACCGTCGCAATATCCCTTATGTGGTAATCATAGGCAGCAACGAGATTGCCGAAGGCAGGGCGACCGTCAAAAACATGCGTACCGGCGAGCAGTCGGGCGTATCGCTCGACAACATAGCCGACGTACTGAAATAACATTCATCATCCATGGCAAGGCTGTACAATCGCTTAACTCTGACTGCCGCATTGGCTGTATCGGCAGCCTTGTCCGCAGTGGCGCAATCCGACACCACTGCCAATAATGCGCTTGTGCAGATGCGCAAACTCAATCAGGCATTCCGTTATCTGCACAGCGTCTATATCGAAAAGCCCGACATGGCTCCTTTGGTCGAAAAGGCCGTTACGGCCATGTTGCAGGAGTTGGACCCGCACTCCACCTACATTCCGGCAGACGAGATGGGCAACGTCTCTGTCCAACTCGACGGCGAATTCAGCGGCGTGGGTATCGAATACCGCATCATCAGGGACACTTTGACGGTTACCAATACCATTGCCAACGCTCCGGCGGCAACGGTCGGCATACTGCCCGACGACCGAATGGTGGCAATCGACGGCAAGAGCGTGATAGGCATCAAAAGCAGCGAGGTGCCCAATCTGTTACGCGGCAAAGCAGGCAGCAAGGTCGGAGTGGAAATCGTGCGTCGCGGCACGCAGGAGCGGTTGAATTTTACCGTTACCCGCGACAAAGTGCCGGTACACACAATCGATGCCGCATACAGGATAACCCCTAAAATCGGATATATCAAAATCGGTCGTTTCGGGCGCACCACCTCTGCCGAATTTACGGATGCCCTGAAACGGATTAAGGGCATCGAATCGTTGATAATAGATTTGCGCGGCAACGGTGGCGGCGTAATGGCGGGCGCAGTCGGAGTGGCGGAACATTTTTTGCCGCGAGGTGCGACGATAGTGGCCACCGAAGGACGCACAATGCCGTACAAGAGCATCAAAGCCCAAGCGAACGGCGATTTATTGACCATGCCTTTGGCCGTGCTGATTGACGAAAACTCGGCATCGGCGAGCGAGATTCTTGCCGGAGCATTGCAGGATTGGGACAGAGCCGTGATTATAGGTCGCAACAGTTTCGGCAAAGGATTGGTGCAACGGCAGTTCGAATTGGAGGACAAATCGGCCGTAAGGATAACCGTTGCCAAGTATCGCACGCCGAGCGGCAGAACCATCCAACGGCCATACCGCAACGGGCATCGCGACGAATACTACGCATCGTATCGCGAGCGCATCGCGCATCCCGATTCGGTCTCCGACGACTCGACGCACCGCCGAACATACCGTACCTTAATAAAAGGCAGAGAGGTATTCGACGGCGAGGGCATCATGCCCGACATCGTCGTTGCAGCCGATACCACCCGCGTAAATCCCTACATCATCGGTCTTGTCGGCAAAGGAATCATGAGCGATTACACAGCCGATTATCTCGGTCGGAATGCCGAGCGGCTCGGCAAACAATACGGCACATTCGGGCAGTTCGACAAAGAGTTTGCCGTAACCGAACAGATGTTGTCGGATTTGGCCGCTCGCGCATCGCAAGGCGGAGTGAATACCGACAGCGCACATGCGGCAGTCTCCGAGACCTTCGTGCGCATACATTTGAAGGCTTTGATTGCCCGCCGATTGTTCTCCACGACCGAGTATTACCGCATAACCAACCGCAACAACGACAAAACATTCGACAAGGCGGTGGAGGTGTTGTCGAACCCCGACCCCTACAACTCGCTGTTGGCAGACAAATAATTTTTCGCGAAAGAGGTTGCATAATTGCGATATTTTCACTATATTCGCAATACAAACCCGACAAATAAAACCGGATTATGCAAACTCATACCACTACCACTCAACGCGACGATACGGAACATGCCGACCGTCTGATACTCGCAAAAACCGTCAAGGCAGGGCGTCGCACCTATTTTCTCGATGTCCACGCCACACGCGGCGGCGACTATTTCCTGACCATAACCGAAAGCCGCAAAAAGACGGGCGACGACGGCAGTGTTACCTTCGACCGGCACAAGATATTCCTGTACAAAGAGGATTTCGACAAATTCATCGAAGGATTGAGGGAGACTGTCGATTTCATCAGGCAGAGCCGGCCGAATGTTTCGACAGCAAAAGCACCGACAAAAAGCGATACAGAGCGATAATTTACAGGCACGATACTTGCTAAATCGCTACCGATATGCTACCTTTGCGGGCATGAAACTCATAAAGAAACTATACGATTGGATGCTCTCGTGGGGTAACTCGCGTTGGGGTGCTTTGGCTCTGTTCTGCTTTGCTTTTGCCGAGTCGTCGTTTTTTCCGATTCCGCCCGATGTACTGTTGATTGCCTTGTGCATAGGAGCAACGGCTCGTTCGTTCCGCTTTGCGGCGATATGTTTGGGCGGTTCGCTTGTCGGTGCAATGGCAGGCTACGGCATCGGCTATTTTCTGTGGCAGACACCGGCGGGAGAATACACGGCAATCGCCGATTTCTTCTTTGCCCACGTATTCTCGGAGGAGGCATTCCTGCGCGTGCAGAATCTCTACAACCAATACAATTTCTGGATTGTATTTACGGCAGGTTTCACGCCTCTGCCATACAAACTCTTTACCATTACGGGCGGTCTGTTCCACATCGACTTTGCGATGTTCATCATCGCGTCGCTTGTGTCGCGAGGTCTGCGTTTCTTTGTCATAGGCTGGCTGATATGGAAATTCGGCAGCCCTATCAAGTCGTTTATCGACAAATATTTCAATCTGATAGCGATTGCATTTACCGTATTGCTAATCGGCTCGTTCGTTTTGGTCGGCAATCTGATTTGATGCCATGCGACACTTCGGGCTTATAGGCTGTCCGTTGGGACACTCCTTGTCGGCGGAGTATTTCGCCGCCAAATTCTGCCGCGAGGGCATTGCGGCAGACTATACGCTTGCCGAGATTGCAACCATCGACGCAATGCCGCAAGCGACCGACGGTTGGAGCGGATTCAACGTAACAATTCCCTACAAAAAGAGCATTCTGCCCTATCTCGCGCACCTCTCCGACGAGGCTGCGGCAATCGGTGCCGTAAATTGCGTAAGGCGCAACGACGACGGCTCTATGGAGGGCTTCAACACCGACATCGACGGCGTAAGGGCGACGTTTGCACGATTGGGAGCAACGGACGGGATGCGGGCTTTGGTACTCGGCAACGGAGGAGCGGCTGCGGCGGTAAAATTCGTATTGCGCGAACGGGGCATGGAATATACGACGGTTTCCCGAAGCCGAGAGCGGGGCGATACGACATACGACCGACTGACACCGCAGACGATAATGCGGCACTCTCTCATCATCAACACCACTCCCGTCGGCATGTATCCCGACGTCGAGAGTGCGCCCGCAATACCCTACTGCGCACTGACTCCCGACCACACGCTGTTCGATGTCATATACAATCCCGCACCGACCCGCTTTCTGTCGCTCGGTGCCGAACGCGGCGCACGAATCATCGGTGGCGAAACCATGTTCGCCGCCCAAGCCGAAGCCTCGTGGCGCATCTGGAACGGAGAGGAGCGGTAACAATCATTCCAAATGCAGCAACTGCCTCGCCTCGTCGGCAGAGGCGGCAGGTACTATCAGACGGGCTGCGATGACACAGGGATAGATGTCCGCCATGGCTGCATCGCGCACCTCGGCATATATGCCCGCACTGACCAATGCCGCTTTCGCCAATTCTGCCTCGCAGGAGGTAGTAAACTCGGCAACTACAATCAAATCATCGGTTTGCATAACTATTGAACGGTTTGTTGAAAAGTTACTTGGTTTCTGCTTCGAATATACAAATTTTATTCCTATTTTTGCCTTGAATAAGTCCGCAAAGATTATGCACGATTTCGTACACCTTCACGTTCACACGCAATACTCGATTCTCGACGGTCAGGCAAGCATTCAGCGTCTTGTCGATAAGGCGATTGCCGACGGGATGAAGGGCATTGCCATTACCGACCATGGCAACATGTTCGGCATAAAGGAGTTTTGGAACTATGTGAACAAAAAGAACGGCGACCGCAAAAAGCAGGTGGCGGAGTTGTCGGGGTTGATTGAGCGGTTGGAAAACGGCACTGCCAAGGAGGATGAGCGCGGCGATGATGCCGAGCAGACTCTCGCCGATGCACGCACCCGTCTTGCGAAGTTGCCGAAGGAGGATTTCAAGGCTATTATCGGTTGCGAGGTCTATGTGGCACGCAACGGACTGCACGTCAAAAACGCCAAGGAAGACCAAAGCGGCTACCACCTCATCCTGCTTGCCAAAAATCAAAAGGGCTACAAGAATCTAATCAAAATAGTCTCGAAAGCGTGGACCGAAGGTTTCTACATGCGTCCGCGTACCGACCACACCGAATTGGAAAAGTACCACGAAGGGCTGATATGCTGTTCGGCATGTTTGGGCGGCGAGATTCCGAAACTTATTACCGCAGGTCAGATTGAAGCGGCGGAGCAGAGCGTGCTGTGGCACAAAAAGGTATTCGGCGACGACTATTATCTCGAATTGCAGTTGCACAAGGCAACGGTCGAACGTGCCAATCACGAGGCCTATCCGATGCAGTTGAAGGTGAACAAGCATCTGGTCGAATTCGCCCGCAAACACGACATAAAACTCGTCTGCACCAACGACGTCCATTTTACCGACGAGGACGATGCCGAGGCTCACGACCGCCTTATATGCCTCAATACGGGGCGCGATTTGGACGATCCGAAGCGAATGCTCTACTCGAAGCAGGAGTGGATGAAGACCAAGTCGGAGATGAACGAGATATTCGCCGATTATCCCGAAGCGTTGGATAATACGGTCGCCATTTGCGATGAGGTGGAGACCTACTCCATCAACCATGCCCCGATTATGCCGACATTCGACATTCCCGCATCGTTCGGCACCGAGGAGGAGTATCGCCGACGACTGACCGAGAAGGATTTGTTCGACGAGTTCACGCAGGACGAGAACGGCAATGTGGTGTTGAGCGAGGAGGCTGCGAACAAAAAAATCGAGAAACTCGGCGGTTACGACAAGTTGTACCGTATAAAGTTGGAGGCCGACTATCTCGCCAAATTGGCGATGGAGGGGGCAAAAACGCGATACGGCGACCCTCTCTCGCCGGAAGTTGCGGAACGATTGAAATTCGAGTTGTACATAATGAAGACCATGGGTTTCCCGGGGTACTTCCTTATCGTGCAGGATTTCATTGCGGCAGCCCGCAACGAATTGGGCGTATGGGTAGGACCTGGTCGAGGCTCGGCAGCGGGCTCGGCTGTGGCGTATTGCTTGGGCATTACCCAAATCGACCCCATTGCCTACGATTTGCTGTTCGAGCGATTCCTCAATCCCGACCGAATATCGTTGCCGGATATCGACATCGACTTCGACGATGACGGGCGCGGTCGCGTGTTGGATTGGGTAACGAAAAAATACGGCAAGGAGAAGGTGGCGCACATCATCACCTACGGCACCATGGCGACAAAAATGGTGCTGAAAGATGTGGCTCGCGTGCAGAAACTGCCGCTTGCCGAGTCGGACAGGCTCTGCAAACTCGTCCCCGAGCGGATACCCGACCCGAAAGACAAGGACAAGACACTCAAAATCAATCTGAACAACGCCATAGCCGCCGTGCCGGAGTTGCAGGCAGCGGAGAATTCGGACAACCCCATTTTGCGCGACACCATAAAATACGCCCGCAAATTGGAGGGCAACGTGCGCGGTACGGGAGTACATGCCTGCGGTACGATTATCTGCCGCGACGACATTACCGATTGGGTGCCTGTCAGCACGGCAGACGACAAGGAGACGGGACAAAAGATGCTCGTAACGCAGTACGAAGGCTCGGTAATCGAGGATACGGGATTGATTAAGATGGATTTTCTCGGGCTGCGCAACCTCTCGATAATGAAAGATGCCGTCGAGAACATCCGACTGACCAAAGGCAAGGATATCGACATCGACCGGATTCCGCTCGACGACCCCAAGACATACGCGCTCTATTGCGCCGGCAATACGATAGGTACGTTCCAATTCGAGTCGCTCGGCATGCAGCGTTATTTGCGCGAATTGCAGCCATCGACCTTCGAAGACCTTATCGCGATGAATGCCCTCTATCGGCCGGGTCCGATGGATAACATTCCCGACTTCATCAACCGCAAACAGGGTCGCCAGCCGATAGAGTACGACATTCCGATAATGGAAAAGTACCTGAAAGACACCTACGGCATTACGGTCTATCAGGAGCAGGTCATGTTGCTCTCGCGTCTGCTTGCCAACTTTACGCGCGGCGAATCGGACACGCTGCGCAAGGCGATGGGTAAGAAAATCCGTTCGAAACTTGACGAGTTGCAGCCCAAATTCATCAAGGGCGGTACGGCGAACGGCTACGACCGTGCGGTACTCGAAAAGATTTGGCACGATTGGGAGAAATTCGCCTCGTACGCCTTCAACAAATCGCATGCTACATGCTATTCGTGGGTGGCATATCAGACTGCCTATTTGAAGGCGAACTATCCGTCGGAATATATGGCGGCTCTGCTCAGCCGAAATCTGAACGACATCAAGACCCTGACCGACTACATGAACGAATGCAAGCGCATGCGCATCAACGTTCTCGGTCCCGACATCAACGAATCGCAGTTGCACTTTGCGGCAGACAAGAAGGGCAATGTCCGTTTCGGCATGGCTGCCATAAAAGGTGTCGGCGAGGCTGCTGCTTCGGCCATCATCGACGAGCGCAACAAGCACGGGCGATTCAAGGACATTTACGACTTCATGGAGCGCATCAACTTCTCGGTCATCAACCGCAAATGTTTGGAGAGCATCGCTTATGCGGGCGGATTCGATTCGATTATAGAGTTTTCGCGCTGTAAATTCTTCGCATCCGACCTGCGCGATGCAAACGCCTCGACCACCCTGCTCGATTTGCTGATTCGCTACGGCCAGCGGGTGCAGTCGGAGCGCAACAATGCCCAACAGAGCCTCTTCGGCAGCGATTCGGAGAGCGGCAACATACAGCGGCCTACCGCTCCGGTGTGCGAGGAGTGGAACGCTTTGACGACGCTCAACAAGGAGAAAGAGGTCATAGGCATCTATCTGTCGTCGCACCCGCTGGACGAGTACGAATTGATAATAAAGAGCCTGTGCAACGCCAAAGTGGAACATTTGAAAAACCTCGACAACCTGAACGGCAGGGAAATTGCTGTGGCAGGAGTGGTATCGGGCGTCGATAACCTTATGACACGCACCGGCAAGCCGTTCGGCAAATTCAGGTTGGAGGACGAGAGCGGCGAGATGGAGTTTTCGCTCTTCGGCAAGGATTACGAGATGTTCCGTCCGCTTATGTACAAGGACTATTTCCTGTTGGTGCGCGGCCGCGTGCAGCCACGACCTTACGGCGAGAACAACGTGTTGGAGTACAAAATTACCTCGATGCAGCAACTGTCGGAGGTGCGCGACAACATAAAAACGGTAAGGCTGACGCTGCCTGTCGAGACCATCGACGACTATCTGATTAAGAATCTGACGGCGGCGGTACGCAAATCGCGCGGCAAGGCTCTGCTAAAACTGACGCTGTGCGACCGACGGGAAGGTGTTACGCTCAACCTCTTTTCGCGAAAGCACAAGGTGGCGATGGCAAAAGAACTGACGGAATTCATCAAGCAGAACGAAATCGCATACGCAATAGAATAAACAAAATAACAAACCAATTAAAATTCAAAACATTATGGCATTAGCAATCAACAACGACAATTTCGAATCGTTGAAGAACGATTCCAAGCCTTTGGTGGTCGATTTCTGGGCAGAATGGTGCGGTCCGTGCCGCATGGTCGCCCCGATAGTCGAGGAGTTGGCTGCCGAGTACGAAGGCCGTGTGAACATCGGCAAGTGCGATGTGGACAACAACGACGATTTGGTCGCCATGTTCCGCATCCGCAACATCCCTACCCTGCTCTTTTTGAAGGGCGGCGAGATAGTGGACAAGCACGTCGGCGCAATCTCCAAAAACGATTTGAAGGCCAAAATCGAGGCTCTGCTGTAAGCGGCACTCTTCGACATGCAACGTAACGGGCGACCCGAAAGAGTCGCCCGTTATCGTTTCAACATATCGTCTCTGTCCTATCTCTTGTCGCTCTCGATAAGCGAAATCGAACGCTGGATAAAATCTGAAAGGTTTTTGCCTTTGAGCATACCGTTCGACAGCAGTGCGAGGTCTATGATTTGACGCACCATGGCGTTGCCGCGACCAATCTCTTTCAGTCGCTCGTTGCGTTCGTCGCGCAAGGTTACGACCTTCTTCGACAACTCCTCGCGCATCGACTTCTCCTCGGCACTCAAATCCTCCTCCTTTTTGTCCTTTACAACCTCCTCAAACCGCTTCTCCTCGGCAACCGCCGCATCGATTTTCTTGGTTATGCTCTTCAACTTGTCGCCGTATTCCTTCTCGACGTTCGACAGAATATCGATGACAATCGGATGGTTGCCATTGACGGCAATCGTAAAGTTGTCCGGCATCTGACCGTAGAATTGGCTCATTCCCCCACCGCTCATCTTCGCCATCTCCTTCATGCGGCGCATAAACTCGTCCTGAGTGATGATGACGGGAGCCTCGTCGGCAGACATGGCCTCGAATGCGATGTTGTAGTGGATTTTGTCGTCCTGCGGCATTTGGCTCTCGAATACGGGACGCATAATCTCCTGCTGTGCCTCGCTGAGCGATATTTTCATATCCTCCTTTTTCGGAATCAGTTTCTCGACGATGTCGCTATCGACACGCACGAAGCGCGTCTTCTCGTGTTTCGACTCGTACCAATTTATATAGTGGCTGTCCAACTGTCCGTTCATTTCCAGCACATCGTAACCTTTCGCCTTCGCCGCTTCGAGGAACGAGTGTTTCTCGACTGCATCATCGACATAGAGGAATACCAGCGTGTCGTCCTTGTCGGTCTGATTCTCTTTGACGGCCGTCGTGTACTCCTCCGCCGTAAAGTATTTGCCGTCGGTATTTTTCCACAGCATGAATGCAGGGGCTTTCTCGGCGAATTTCTCGTCGGTCAGAATGCCGTATTGGATAAAGATTTTCAAATCGTCCCACTTCTGCTCGTATTCGGCACGCATCGTCGTAAAGAGTTCGTTCAGACGCTCGGCGACCTTGCGGGTGATGTAGCCCGAAATCTTCTTCACGTTGGCATCGCTTTGCAGATAACTGCGCGATACGTTCAGCGGAATGTCGGGCGAATCGATAACGCCGTGCAGCAATGTCAGATACTCCGGCACTATGCCTTCGACTTGGTCGGTTACGAAGACCTGATTGCAGTACAACTGTATTTTGTTTTTCTGAATCTCGAAATTGTTGTGGATTTTCGGGAAATAGAGGATACCCGTCAGATGGAACGGATAGTCGATGTTCAGATGGATGTAGAACAACGGCTCGTCGCTCATCGGATAGAGTTCGCGATAGAAATCCTTGTATTGCTGCTCGGTAATGTCGGCAGGCTTGCGTGTCCACAGCGGCTCGGTAACGTTGATTTGGTTATCCTTGTCGGTATCGACATACTTGCCATCTTTCCACTCCTTGACCTTGCCGAACACAACTGGAACAGGCAGGAAATGGCAATACTTTTTGAGCAGGTCGCCCACCTTGCTCTCGTCGGCATACTCGGCGCAATCCTCCGACAGATGCAGCACGATGCTCGTTCCGCGTTCGCGCTCGTCATCGCACTCCTCCATCTCGTACTCGGGCGAACCCGTGCAACTCCAATGTACCGTCTTTGCACCCTCCTGATAGGATTTGGTGAAAATCTCGACCTTGTCGGCAACCATAAACGCCGAATAGAATCCCAAACCGAAATGGCCTATAATCGACTGATTCTGGTATTTTGCCAAAAACTCCTCGGCACCCGAGAATGCAATCTGATTGATGTACCGCTCGACCTCGTCGGCTGTCATACCTATACCGCAGTCGGTTACGGTCAGCGTTCGTGCCTCCTTGTCCACAGCCACGCGCACCGCGACATCGCCCAATTCGCCGCCGAACACACCCGACGAGGCGAGAGTTTTGAGTTTCTGCGTCGCATCGACGGCATTCGACACCAATTCGCGCAGGAAAATTTCATGGTCGGAATAGAGGAATTTTTTGATTACGGGGAAGATGTTTTCGGTCGTTACCCCGATTTTTCCGTTTTTCATATTGCGTATGTTTTTAGTTGTTTTCGTTTACGAGCCTTCATCGTTCAAATCGTGTGCCACAACGCGAGCCGAGCCGCAACTCTGCCATTCTGTCATCGGTCTGACACGAATTGACGACAACAGAGCCGAAACAAGGGGTTGTGTCAAAATGCAATTTGGCACAACTCCTCCAAGTCGTGTAAAAAGAAGCGGAATGCAAGACATTGAAAAAGAGGGCGACAGGAATCTACTCGACGTAAATGGCTGTGTCCTCTTTTCGAGAATAACGCGGCAGTCCGCAATTATGACACACCGCCGTTACATCATCTCCTCGTAGGCATAGCCGACAGCCCGATTGA
Organism: Alistipes sp.; assembly: GCA_051875395.1. Classification (GTDB taxonomy): domain Bacteria; phylum Bacteroidota; class Bacteroidia; order Bacteroidales; family Rikenellaceae; genus Alistipes. The sequence goes on from JBJEGV010000027.1 coordinate 24,237, forward strand.
GAATCGCGACGAGCGGTGCCGTGGAACGGAAATCCTCCAACACCCGCAAAAGCAAATCGGGTGCGAGAATGGTGCGCTCGTCGAGCGGTTTCATTATGCCGAAATCGAGCAGACGCAACCACTCGTCGTAGCGGTTGCCTGCGGGAAAGCCTTTCGGATTGCGTCGCAACGAACGGTCGCGACACAACACGAAACCGTGCGAGCCGGCAATGGCGCGTTCCATCGCTTCGCCGTTGTCGATAATCTCCTCGCGGATGCTGCGCAGCACCACGGGCGAAGGCATGTGCGAGCCTGCCCAAAGGAAACTCTCTGCCGACGGCTCGATATGCAGATAGTAACCTGCATAGCCCGCCTTTTTGCCGTGCGGCGCGACGAATACGCCCATATTGGTCTTGTATGGCGTTTTGTCTGCCGAAAAGCGCGTATCGCGATATATGCGGTAGGTGCAGTCGCGCACTCCGAGTCCGCGCACCGAATCGTCGAAAGCCGAGATGCCGTCGATTATGCCGAGTGCGAACTCGCCGAACAGAGCCTCCGCACGCCGATACTCCGCCTTGTGGGCAGCAAACCACTCGCGATTGTTGTTGGCAGCGAGTGCCGTCAAAAAATCGACAACGTTACGCATAGCCCTACCAAGCAAAAAGCGGATAACCTGCCATAAGCGCATTGACCTCCTTGCGAACGGCAGCGATATTGGATTCGTTCTCGGGGTCGCACAGCACTCTGTCCACAAGCGATGCGATAACCGGCATCTGCTCCTCCTTCAATCCGCGCGTGGTAATTGCCGGCGTACCGAAACGCAAACCCGATGTTTGGAATGCCGAACGCGAATCGAAAGGCACCATGTTTTTGTTTGCGGTAATGTCGGCTGCAACGAGTGCCTTTTCGGCGACCTTACCCGTCAAATCGGGGAATTTGGGACGCAAATCGACCAATATGAGGTGGTTGTCCGTACCATCCGACACGATTTTGTAGCCGCGTTCGATAAATGCCGCCGCAAGCGATTCGGCATTTTTGGCGACCTGACGCTGGTACTCCGCGAACGACGGGTCGAGAGCCTCGCCGAACGCCACCGCTTTGGCAGCAATGACATGTTCGAGCGGTCCGCCCTGAATACCGGGGAACACCGCCGAATTGAGAATCTGCGACATCATCTTCACTGCGCCCTTCGGCGTGGTCAGTCCCCAAGGATTTTCGAAATCCTTGCCCATAAGGATTATGCCGCCACGAGGACCGCGCAATGTCTTGTGAGTGGTCGAGGTTACGATGTGGGCATAACGGACAGGATTATCGAGCAATCCCGCCGCAATAAGGCCTGCCGTATGCGCCATGTCTATCATCAGCAGCGCACCCACCTTGTCGGCAATGGCACGCATACGCTTGTAATCCCATTCGCGCGAATATGCCGAGGCTCCGCCGATGATGAGTTTCGGGCGATGCTCCAATGCCTTCGCCTCCATCTCGTCGTAATCCACTCGACCGTCCGCCTCGCGCACCGAGTAACTGACGGCATTGAAATATGTACCCGACATATTGACTGCCGAGCCGTGCGACAGATGGCCGCCGTGGGAGAGATTCAGTCCGAGAAATGTATCCCCCGGTTTCAGCACGGCAAAGAATACCGCCATATTGGCCTGCGCTCCCGAATGCGGCTGCACGTTGGCATACTCCGCACCGTAGAGCCGGCAGATACGTTCGATTGCCAGCGATTCCACCTTATCCACCACTTCGCAACCGCCGTAATAACGGGCTGCGGGATAGCCTTCGGCATATTTGTTGGTCAGCACGGAGCCCATCGCCTCCAACACCTGAGGACTGACGAAATTCTCCGACGCGATAAGTTCGATGCCCCGCATCTGACGCTCGCGTTCCTGCGCAATAAGGTCGAAAAGTTGAGTGTCTTTTTTCATTGTCATATTGGGTTTGTTCGGTTTGCAATACTCAAAGATAACTCTATTTTCAGAGAAAATAACTATCTTTGGAGCAAAATTATTTGATTTTTTATCATTAACGTCTGATTATGAAACTTCTTGAAGGAAAAGTAGCCTTGGTTACCGGCGCAGGTCGCGGTATAGGCAAGGCGGTAGCAATGAAATTTGCCGAGCAGGGTGCCGACATAGCATTTACCGATTTGGAACTCAACGACACGGTACTCGCCACGGTGGCCGACCTCGAACAGTTCGGTACGCGCGTAAAGGCCTATGCTTCCAACGCCGCCGATTTCGAGCAGTCGCACAAGGTCGTCGAGCAGGTGGTTGCCGATTTCGGCCGCATCGACATCCTCGTCAATAACGCCGGCATCACGAAGGATGGCCTTATGATGCGCATGAGCGAGGCACAGTGGGATGCCGTACTCAATGTCAATCTCAAATCGGCATTCAATTTCATCCACGCCGTAACTCCCGTCATGGCTCGTCAGCGAGTCGGCTCGATTATCAACATGTCGTCGGTGGTCGGCGTAAGCGGCAATGCGGGACAATGCAACTACTCGGCATCGAAGGCGGGTATGATAGGCTTGGCCAAATCGATTGCCAAAGAGATGGGTCCCCGCGGCATACGCGCCAACTGCATCGCACCCGGTTTCATCATCTCGGATATGACCAACAAACTCTCCGAGGAGATTCGCGAGGAGTGGTGCAAGAGCATTCCGTTGCGTCGCGGAGGTACGCCTGAGGATGTGGCCAATGTTGCCCTCTTCCTCGCTTCCGACCTTTCGTCGTATGTCAGCGGACAGGTGGTACACTGCTGCGGCGGAATGAATTGTTAGCGGCGACGCACGGCTGTACGAAACAGAATTACGATAACGGAGATGAAGCGATTGTTGATGGTTTTGGCACTCTTCGGTGCGGTATGTTCGGCATCCGCACAGGAGATGTTGCGCATCAATCCCGATGCGCGGGCAACTGCCATGGGCAACAGCGGCACAGCCACGACGGGCGATGCCTACCCCACTTTCAACAATCCCGCATCGCCGCTGTTCGAATACCAATGGGTGCAGGCTTCGTTCGCCTATTCGCTCTTTGCGGGCAGCGATTTCGGCAAATACAGACTGATGGCCGTCGGCGGCTATGTCCGACTGCACGAGCGGCATGCTCTCGCACTCGGCATCAGGCTTGCTCTCGACCCGCGCGACGAGAGTGTTGCGCCACGTCGTCCCGACACCAAATCGTTCGACCTCGCATACGGCTACAAAATCGGCGAGCATGTCGCCTTGGCGGCAACGGTGCGCTACATGCACTGCAACAACGGCGGCGAACTCGACTCGAATGCCGTCGGTTTCGATGTCGGCGTGATGTCGCGGATTCCCGTCGATATCTGCGACGGCTCGGAGGTAGGCATCGGTGCAACGCTTGCAAATGCGGGCTTTTGGTGGGGCGACGAATGCCGCGAACTGCCGCTGTCGCTTTCGGCGGGAACATCGCTGCTGTTGCCACTCCGCGATTCGCATTCGTTGGAGTTCGCATTGGATGCGGGCTACTGCTTTTCGCCCGAGCCGTTGCGCCGATTCAATGCCGGTATCGGCGTGGAGTATTCGTTGATGCAGATGTTGCGGTTTCGTGCGGGAGGCAATTTCTCGCGCCGTTTCAGTTACGGCTCGCTCGGTTTCGGCTTCCGCTTTTTCCATCTGCAATTCGATGTAGCCTACACGATGGCAGGCAGATGCAATCCGTTGCGCAATGCCGTACAATTTTGCGCGGGAGTCGATTTTTAGCCGACCGCCCCGCCTGCATCGCAAAAGAGAGGCGGAAAAGGCATAATTAAAAAAGAGGTCCGGATTCAGACCTCTTTTTCGGTTACATACGCGATAATCCGTTCGCAACCGTTTTCGAGCATGTCCAATACCAATTCAAAGCCGTCGGCACCCTCGTAATAGGGGTCGGGAACGTAACTCCAATCGGGGAAAGCGGTGGTAAACTCGCGCATGCGGAACACCTTGTCGATATATCGGCGTTCGGGAGCAAGACGGCAAACGGTCTCGTAGTTGTTGTCGTCCATCACCACAATCATATCGAAATCGTAAAAATCATCCTCGCGGATGGTGCGGGCGCGATGCGTCAGATTATAGCCGCGAGCCGATGCCGCACGCCGCATTCGCGGGTCGGGCAAATCGCCGACATGTCCCGAATAGGTACCCGCCGAATCGACCTCTATCTCGTCGCTCAAACCCCGACGGCCGACCATCTGTGCGAGAATGCCGTCGGCTGCGGGCGAACGGCAGATGTTGCCCAAGCAGACAAAAAGTATGCGTGTTTTCATGCCGCAAATTTAGCACAAATCGGGACAACTCCCAAAAACGTCCCGAATCGCCACAGCACAAACGGCAGCGTATGTTTCATAAAGTATAACAACTATCGGTTTTGGCGCAAAAAATACGCCTGCTGCGGCAAAAATATGCTCTGTTTATAAAAATAAGTATATATTTGTGCCGAATTTCAACAAATCAAGGTTATGAAAATTAAAGTATTGTTGGCCGCAGCGATGTTGATTTCATCGACAGCGGCAATGGCTCAGGAGGCGGAACTGCCACGCAAAGTGAACAACGTAACGCTTCTCGACCTTAACGGCAAGGAGGCTACTCTGCCCGAGTGGGGCAAAAAGAATCTGATGATATTTTACGTCGATCCCGACCATCACAAGCAGAATCAGGATTTCACCGAAGAGTTGGAGCAGAACGGCCGTGCTTCGGGCGAAGCGATTGTGGGCTTCGGCGTGATGAACCTCAAAGATGCGCCGATGGTACCTAACGGCATGGCACGCAATCTGGCACGCAAGCGTACCGAAAAGAACGGTGCAACGGTGCTTGCCGACCAAAACCGCATCCTCAGTACCGAATGGGGCTTGGGCAACTGCAACAACCTCTTCGTACTGCTGCTCGTCAGCAAAGAGGGCGAACTCGTCTATATGAAAAAGGGTCCGTTGAGCGAAGCGGACAAAGAGGAGTTCTACCAAGTGGTCGCTAAATACCGCAACTAATGCGTCTGCTTGCGGCAGTCATATTGACGATATTGTTGTCGGTTTGGGTCTAAAAAGTTACGGCTCAAACCGACAGCGTGCTTGTAACGGGGCAGGATACAATCCGCTACACCTATACGCCTGTGGAGATGCCTGTCGCGGCAAAAGCCGATACCGCTGCCGTAAAGCCGAAGCGAAACAACATCTTTCGGCGCATCGTGAGATATTTCGCCGAGAGTTCGATAGACAAGAGTTTCGACAAGAAACTCGATTTCACCTTCGTTTTGGGACCCTACTACTCCAACAGCACGAGTTTGGGTTTGGGCGTGTTGGCTTCGGGACTCTACCGCATCGACCGCGAAAACCGCGCTCTGCCGCCATCGTCGTTCTCGGTCTATGTCAATGCCTCGATAATCGGCATGTACAAGGTCGGCATCGAGAGCGTCAGCATCTTCAAGGACGACAAAAACCGATTGTTCGGCGACCTCAGTTTTATGTCCATGCCGACCGATTTTTGGGGATTGGGTTATACGGATGCAATCCATAACGCCAGTACCCGCTACACCTCGAACAGATACCAAATCAACATCAAATATCTGCACCGACTCTTCCGCAACACATACGCCGGTGCATGTCTCAATTTCGATTATACGGCTGCCAAACGGCTCAAACATCCCGAGTATCTCCACGGGCAGAACGATGCCTACAACGCTACGGGATTGGCGATACTCGTGGAGTACGATTCGCGCGATTTCATTCCCAATCCGAGCAAGGGCTTTTTCCTGTCGGTAGAGCAACTCTTCCGTCCGCGCTTTGCGAACAATACGGGAGACAATCTGTGGCGCACGCGCATCACTGCCGACTACTACCACAAATTGTGGAAGGGCGCGACCGTAGCCGTCGATTTGTACGGCGAAATCAACAGCAAGACGACGCCGTGGGTCTTCTATGCCCAGATGGGCGGCACAAAGCGGATGCGCGGTTACTATGAAGGGCGTTTTACCGACCTGAACGTGGTAATGGCACAAGTCGAGATACGCCAACGTATATGGCGACGAATCGGAATGACGGTTTGGGGCGGAGCAGGCAACGTGTTCTCGTCGTTCGACAGTTTCGATTGGGGTCAGACGATGCCGAACTACGGTTTGGGCTTGCGCTGGGAGTTCAAAAACCGTGTCAATGTCCGATTCGATTTCGGTATGGGACGCAAGGTGCAGGGCAAAATGATTAACGGATTTTTAATGTCGATAAATGAAGCGTTTTAGGATTAAAGCCAAAAAATCGCACAAGGCGTTGGCTCTGCTCGCATGGTTTCTGCTGACAGCCATGATTCCGAATCTGGTGTTGGTCGGCACGGAACACTACTGCGGGTGGTCGATACTCGCGGGGCTGCTCATGCCGCTCGGCTTCTATATGATTGCAGGCTCGTGCATTCGTCGCACGGGTACGCCCGTACTGCTGATGGTTTGGGTGATGGTGCTGTGCGCATTCCAAATAGTGCTGCTCTATCTGTTCGGCAACTCCATAATCGCGACGGACATGTTTATCAATGTGCTGACGACCAACCCAGGTGAGGCTTCGGAGTTGCTTGCCAACATCTCGCCCGCGATAGCCATCGTCGTATTCATCTATGGTCCGACGCTGCTTTATGCAGTCTATGCGACCCACAAGCGTTACCGCATCACGCGCCGCATGCGCCGCATACTCGTATGGTCGGGTTTGGCTCTGTTTGCGGCAGGCGCGATTATGCTGATTCCCGCCCGACTGACAGGCCACCGGCAGGTATTCCTCAAAGAGGTCTTTCCTGCCAACGTACTCTACAACCTCAAACTCTGTTTCTCGGAGCAGTCGCGCATCAGCCACTATGCCGAGACCTCTGCCGATTTTACCTACAACGCTTCGCGCAAGGACAATCCCAACAAGCGCGAAATCTATGTCTATATGATTGGCGAGGCTGCACGGGCTTCGTCGTGGCAGATGTACGGTTACGAGCGTGCGACCAATCCGCTGCTCTCGCGACGCAACGACATCTATCTGTTCCGCAACATACTGACGCAGAGCAATACGACCCATAAGAGCGTGCCTCTGTTCCTGTCGAGCGTATGTGCCGAGAACCGTGCCGAAATCTACAACCGCAAAGGTTTGGCGGAACTCTTCTCGGAGACGGGATTCAAGACCTATTTCATCTCCAACCAACAGCCGCAGGGTGCCATGGTCGATTTGCTTGCCAACGAAGCCGACGAACGCATCTATATCGGTGCGCCGCGCTACGACCTGCAACTGCTGCTGATGATGCGACGCATAATCGAGAGCGACAAAGATGCCGATTTGCTCTTTATCCTGCACTGCTACGGCTCGCATTTCAGTTACAACGAGCGTTATCCGCGCGAATATGCGGCTTTCGTTCCCGACGAGAATGCCGACATTACCAAAGCCAATGTGCAGACTATTATCAACGCCTACGACAACTCGATAGTCTATACCGATACGGTCATCAACGACATAATCGACTACCTCGCATCGCTCGATGCCTGCGCGTCGCTGCTCTACTGCTCGGACCACGGCGAGGATATCCTCGACGACGAACGGGGACGTTTCCTGCACGCTTCGCCGACGGTAACCTACTATCAGATTCACGTTCCGGGTCTCGTATGGTTCTCGGACGATTATATGCATCGCTATCCCGAGCGAGCCGTTGCCGCCAAAAGCAACGAATGGGCTGCCGCAACGACCCATTCGATGTTCCACACGATAGCCGACCTCGCATCGATTGCAAGCGATTATGTCGATGAGAGCGTCTCGCTGGTCAGCGGCAGTTTCGACAAGGCCGCTCCGCGCTACTATCTCAACGACCACAACGAGGCCGTGCCTTACGATGCCGGCATCGGACTGAACGCCCACGACATGGAGCAGTTCGCCGCACACGGAATAACGATGCCGTAACTGCAATATCGGATATGGTCAAACTATCAAACGAATAAATTATGAAGAAGTTTTTTATTTATGGTATCGGATTGCTGCTGCTTGCAGGATGCAAACCGTCGGTGGATGCCAAATATTAGGAATCCGAACTCAAACCGGATATGGCGGCGCACAAAACATACCTCATGGCATCTGAACAGGTATGCGCATCGTACATACAAGAAGGAGGAAATCCGAAAGACAAATTACGGGAAAGGCACATGGCTGATGCCTTAAAGTACATCAATACCTACATCGCAGATTCGCTCGATTCGTATAAGGAGGTCGCTCACCTGCACGATTGCCTCGCGGCCAAAGATGCCAAAGACGAACTGTCGGTCGATAATTACGAGGAGGTAAAGGAAGAGGATGTAAAAGCCACAATCGCAACCTTATTTTTAGGTGCCTTATTAGGACTGACCGATACGTCGAATATAGAGCAGCAGCCTAATTACACAAAAGAGTATGTGCTTGAAATAGCCGACCTCCTGCAACAACAATTCAACTCCATCAATCTTGTGCTCGATTCTCCGGAATTTCAGCATAAAACGGAAGATTGTATCACTTATTCCGTCTATTGCCCTACCAACGACGAACACTATACGCTTACATACGCCATCGCAACCAAAGAGTATAGTTGGGATGTCGGCGACAACCGATAATTATCATTGATTGACATAATGCAAAAAGGCTGTCCGCAGGACAGCCTTTTTTTGATAGTAGGAGACGAAAATTATTTCTTTGCCTCTTCTACCGAAACCTTTTTGTCTTCGCGATTTCTTTTCTGTTTATGCGACCTGATTTCATAAATTAGTCATTTTTTGCGCGATACTCCTTGCGAGTGTTGTTCGAATGCGAAAAAATTTTTATAACTTTGTCCTTGCCAAGGGCGAAAGTCGGAGGCGACATATTTTGATGAAAGTGTTTTCGCACTGTTCTCGATAGAAAATGTGGAAGTTTTCAAGTGTAAGGGAACAACGGACGGCACTCATTCCTTGTTTAGATTCCGGACGAGCATATATCTGTATGCCGATATCCCATCTATTCAAGTGTGGGGTATCGCATCGGTTATTCTTACACAGGTTTTTCCACGACCTTCTATCGGATAAACGAAATTCAACTCCACACTTTCTGTTTTTACATAACCCACTATCGTGGAGCGGATAGTAACAAAAACTTAAATCTATGAAGCATGTATTTTTCATGCCGTGGATCGGCAAGGAGTATGCCACCGGCGGTATCTTCGGGAAACGGATTCTCGTTCTCGGAGAGAGTCATTACGGCGATGGCGAGCCGTCGCCCGACACGACAGTGCGTGTATTCGAGGAGTATTTAGACTGTCCCGAAACCGTACCGTCCTATCTACAATCGTTCCATAAATTCGAGCGGTCGTTGGTCGGTAAAAATACCGACTGCACCGATCGTAAGCGAATATGGGATTCGGTAGTATTTTACAACTATCTGCAAACTCCCATGTCCGGACCACGACAAGGCGGCAAAAAGTCGGACTACGCGAATTCATCCGAGGCATTCTTCGAGGTGTTGGAAGAGTATCGTCCCGAGTATATAATCGTGTGGGGCTACCGGCTTTGGGACAATATGCCGACAGAACGTTGGAAATGGGGCGAAGAGTTGATGCTCGAAGGCGTACCTGTCAGAACCGGGGGCTATTTGCTTGCCGATGGTACCGAAGTAAAGGCTGTTCCGGTAAAACATCCATCGACGGCGTATGCGTGGACTGATTGGCACAAAGATTTGCAGCCGTTTTTACACCTAAATGACACGCCGCAAAATTCCAAGCCTATTGTCCAAGAAAACACCAAATCCGAGAAACCGATTTCCGACACATCTTCCAGAGTAATCGAAGACAAGACGGTGTGCTGTCCTATTTCCGATAAAATAATCTGTCGTGCAATTTATTCTGATCTGCCTGCGGATATACGGTGGAAGGTGTTTGACGATGATGTCAAAGGAATAATCACAGAACCATACAACCCGAATATTCCCGCCGATGAACTTATTCCGAAAATTGGCAAAGCATTTCGGCAGGCAAAAATATCATGGGACAGTGACGAGAAAGGCTACAAGCGAACCGTCGGAATCTTTGACAAGCTCGGACGAAATGCACAATTGCAACATGGGCAGATGCTGATAAGCCTTTATCTGAATACATATTGCGCCCGAGGAAAGGAGATTCATACGCAGGTCGAAAACGAACCTGTTGAACATCCGTTTTCGGATGCTCCGGAAAAACCTGATTATCAAACCAATATCAACACATCCTCCGAATTGTTGAAAGACGGTATTGTCGGTTCGTGTGTATTCTCCGCAGAAAACAAGGAGCGCGCAAAAGAGCCTTTTATTTTGTGTCAGACTTGCAATGGTTCCGGAAAAATGAAATGCCCGTCCTGCGGCGGTTCTGGACGGGAACAATATGTTGACGGTTACTATGCATCCGGAGAAGAGCGAATCAAGACCGGCATCTGTTCGGACTGCTCCGGAAGCGGCAAGGTCGATTGTCCAGAATGCAACGGACTGGGCAAGATAGAAATTTTTGCACCATATTATTCTGTCATAAGATGTGTTCCTGAAACGATTTCACAGGTGGCTTGTTGTGCTTATACGAACCCATGGGAAAGCGATTACGCATCTTGCTACATACATAATCCTGATTCTTCGGTGTCTGAATACGACCCGGAGTTTTCCTTATCAAAAGCAATTCAACAGTACACAAATAATGATGAATTTCTTCGAATCAGGATGAAAAACAGGAAAACGACGGTAATCGACAATACGCAACAAATCATTCGGGCAATGACCGACGCATGTATAGTCGATCTTTACAAAAAAAATGAGCATTGTGCGAAAAAGTGGTTTGCTGATAATCAGCGTGGTGCTTTCGTCAGCCAGCATGTACGGCATTATCTGCTGCCCATATCCCGCTTAGATATTAATATATCAAAACATGATTCGGTGGTCGTCTATTTATTGCCACACAAACAAAATTCGACTATCGCCATACTATATGATTATTTTGACCTGCCGGAAACAGGTATATTGAAATATTTGTCTTACAAATTATTCAAATAATGCTATTATGAAACATTTACTGGCTATAATATCATGTTTGCTACTGTTTTCTGCTTGCAGTCATGATGGACGGAAAGTAAAAAAATTTCTTTCACGCATAAATGCCAGGGAAATCAATGCCGCTTCGATGTATATATATCCCGGCGATCACCCCAAATTAAGTATTTATGCTGATGTACTTGAAAAAAATCCGAATTTATTTCTAAAACTACACCGCAAACATAATGTTATGGTAGATGGAAAGAAAGGTGTGGCAGTAGAATTGGAATGCGTTAATTCCACTCCGTATTATCGGAATTATATGGAAAAACTCGGATTGCTCCAATCTTCCGGAATGATTGTAGATACGCTATTCATCAAAGAAACAACCAACGGAGAAAAATTAACGTTCAACTGGGCTCCGATAGAGGGAGAAAATTTGAAATTGGCGGCTATTAGGGATTCAACCGTAAGAGTAATGAATATTCGGGCAAGAAAGAGTAGCGATGCGCCCATTATCGGGAAACTGGAAAAGAAAGATAAAATAATCATAAACGATTATCCTGCAGACGCGGATTGGGTAAGATGTTTTACAATTGACGATAACTGCAATGTTGTTCGAGGCTATGTTTATAGGAAATCATTGGGGGCAAATGAAAGTGAATTTTTCAACATCGGTATTTTCGATTCTATCGGATTGTTGATAGCAGTAGCATTATTCGCCGTAGTAGGAGCATTTTTCTATCTTTTACGCAGCGTTGTCGAACTTTTCTCCCAATCTCCCGTAGGATGGATATTTGCAATTATACTTCTTCTTTTACTCTTATATACTGCATATCAGTTATTGGAAAAGATTTTATTTGAGTTATTCATTATTAATTTACCTTATTGACATGGCATTGATTAAAGGACTTGCGTTTTCATTGAAACGCGCAATAGGCATCAGCGGAATAAAGCAATCCATTGCGTCCAAAACCGGTATTCCGACAACACAAAGCGGATTGGAACGCAAAATCGGACGAACAATATGCAACGGTGTCGTTCCTAAAAATAAAGACAAATGATTATGCAAAAAGGCTGTCCTGCGGGCAGCCTTTTTTTTGATAGTAGGAGACGAAAATTATTTCTTTGCCTCTTCTACCGAAACCTTACGGAACTCCTTCAAGAGTTTCGAAAGTTCCAAAGCCGCCTTGCGGGCACGAGTGCCGGCAGCCTTATTGTTCTTCTCTACCTGAGCAGCGGCGTTTGCCTGAAACAATGCAATCTGAGCATTGATAGTTTCAACTAAATTTTTCATAATAACAAAAAAGTTTTTGAGGTTTGTTACAGCAAATATAAATTGCATTTTTGTCTTTTGCAAATTTTTTCGGCTTTAATTGCAGATTTTGGGGGATTTATGGCGTTTTTGCATCGAAAAGAGCGTTGTTTTCGACAAAATAACCTCCGAAAACCGACACCGATTGCCGTATGCTGCCGGAGGCTCGTCGGCGCGGCACTCTGCCCTCGCCCCGCCAAAAACACCCCGCGCCGATTGCTAATGTTATCTTTTTCCGCTAACTTTGCCGAAAAATTTGGGACAATGCGTCTTTCGGAGTTGAAAACAGGCGAAACCGCCACCATAGTCAAGGTACTCGGACACGGCGGATTTCGACGCAGAATAATGGAGATGGGCTTTGTGCGCGGCTCGAAGGTCGGGGTCGAACTCAACGCTCCTCTCAAAGACCCGATTGAGTATCGGATTATGGATTATGCCGTCTCGCTGCGTCGCGCCGAAGCCGATATGGTCGTGGTAATCTCCGATGCCGAAGCGGCAGAGGTCATCAAGCGCGAGGACGTTACCGTTTCGCCGAATGCCGAGGCTGTCGAAAACGTCGTTACCAAGACGACCCACCGCATAAATGTAGCCCTCGTCGGCAACCCCAACAGCGGCAAAACCTCGCTTTTCAACCGCTTGGCAGGCGCACGCGAACACGTCGGCAATTACAGCGGCGTAACGGTCGATGCCAAGAGCGGCAAATGCGCGTACAAAGATTACGAATTGCAGATTACCGACCTACCCGGCACCTATGCCCTTTCGCCCTACTCGCCCGAAGAGTTGTATGTGCGCAAGCATTTGGCCGAGGAGATGCCCGACGTGGTGCTGAACGTGGTCGTTGCCTCCAACATCGAACGCAACCTCTATCTCACCACCGAACTTATCGACATGAGCCAGCGGATGGTCGTCGCGCTCAACATGTACGACGAACTTGCGGCAAGCGGAGCGACACTCGACTACGACCTGCTCGGCTCGATGATGGGTGTGCCGATGATACCCGTTGTCGGCAAAACGGGACAGGGCATCGAGCAGTTGCTCGATACGATTATCGCCGTCTATGAGAATCGCGACGAGCGGGTGCGCCACATCCACATCAATCAGGGCATCGTCGAGGAGAGCGTGCAGCGGCTCAATGCCGAACTCAAAGCGCATCGCGACGAGTTGCCCAAATGCTTCCCGCCGCGCTACTATGCCATGCGGTTGTTGGATGACGACAAGGAGATAGGCGCGATGCTCGCCAAACGTTGTCCGCACTACCCCGAATGGGCGAAACTGTGCGAACGCGAACAGGCGCATATCCGGCTCGACCTCGGCGAGGAAGAGGATATCGAAACCGCCTTCGCCAATCAGAAATACGGCTTCATCTCGGGAGCCTTGCGCGAGACATTCACACCGGGGCGCACGGGCAAGAGCGACATTACCAAACACATCGACGAGATTGTTACGCACCGCATATTGGGCTATCCCGTATTTTTCGCCCTCATGTGGCTTATGTTCTACTGCACGTTCAGTCTCGGACAATATCCGCAGGAGTGGATAGGCTCGTTGGTCGGCTTTGTCGGCCGCGTGGTGCAGCACATCATGCCCGACGGAGCATTGAAGGATATGATTGCCGAAGGAATCATCGGCGGAGTCGGCAGCGTGATAGTATTCCTGCCCAACATCATGATTCTTTACCTCTTCATCTCGTTCATGGAGGATTCGGGCTATTTGGCACGCGCCGCCTTCATCATGGACAAGGTGATGCACAAAATAGGGCTGCACGGCAAATCGTTCATTCCGCTCATCATGGGTTTCGGCTGCAACGTGCCTGCCGTCATGGCCACCCGTACAATCGAGAGCCGCAGCAGTCGGCTGATAACGATGCTCATCATCCCGTTTACCTCGTGCAGTGCGCGGTTGCCGATATACATCCTCTTCATCGGCACCTTCTTCCCCGACCACTCCGGCAGCATAATGTTCTGCCTCTACATGCTCGGCATCGCATTGGCAGTACTCACGGCACGCCTTGTGCGCAGCCGCATGTTCAAGGTCGATGAAACGCCGTTTGTCATGGAGTTGCCACCCTATCGGCTGCCGACGATGAACGCCACGCTCTCGCACATGTGGGAGAAGTGCGCACAATATCTGCGCAAGATGGGCGGTCTGATACTCGTCGCTTCGATAGTCGTGTGGTTTTTGAGTTACTATCCGCGTCCGACAGAGGGCGAACCGACCGAAACGCACTATGCCGACTCCTACATCGGTCGCATAGGCCGATTCTGCGAGCCTGTATTCGCACCGCTCGGGCTGGATTGGAAGGCGAGCGTATCGGTGGTCTCGGGCGTTGCGGCAAAGGAGATTATGGTCAGCACAATAGGCGTTCTCTATGCCGAAGGCGGCGAGGATGATGCCGAAACCGAAGAGACAACGTCTGCCGATTTGTCGGCACGTCTGGCGGCAAGCGGCGATTTCGACACGGCATCGGTATTGGCTCTGCTCGTCTTTACGCTGCTCTATTTCCCTTGCCTTGCGACCATCTCCGCCATTGCTTCGGAGGGAGGTTGGCGATGGGCGACCGCCTCGGCTCTCTACAATACGGCCGTGGCTTGGTTGTGCGGTTTTGCGGTGTATCATCTTGTGCATCTGTTGGGTCTATGAATTGGCAGGATATAGCGGTCGGCATAATCGGTGTGGCAATCTGCGCAATAGTCGTTGTCCGCATCGTTCGGCGTGTGCGCAATCCTCGTTCCGGTGTCCAATCGTGCGAAGGTTGCCCGCACGGCTGCCCGCTGTATGACGATTGCCGCAAACCCGAAAAACGATAGCATTCGGGCGATTTATCGCGATTGATGGTTGCGCGGACGAATTTTACGGTCGCATCGCGCAAAGGCGATAAAGGTCGAATAAAAGCGGGTGTTGTGGCGGAAAACCTCCTTGCTCTGCATGCGGTCCAAAAGATATTTGATGTCGCACGGCATATAGTCGCGCAGTATCCACTCCGCCTGTGTCAGCGTCAAAGGCGACTGCATCGACGCAAGGTCGGGGAAGTAATATGCAATCCATTCGACAAGTTGTTTGGCGGGCGAAAATTTTGCCCACTCTTCGCTCGTAAACACGCGCCGACCGTTTTTTGTCGCATCCTTCTGCTCTTCGGCATCATTGCAGGCAAATGTCTCTCCCCCTATAACCCCCTCTGCATTGTTTGTAGGTTGTGTGTGTGCTAATCCTTTTTCTCCTTTCACACACTCTTTCACTCCTGCTTTCCCGCATTCTTGCCACTCTTTGTTTTCTTCATTATATATATTTGTCGCACAGGCTGTCGCATTGGTTGTCGCGCTCTGTGTCCCGCATGGTGTCGCACAACCATCGCCGTCGCCCTCATCGGCATCATTGTTACAGATGGTTATGCATGTTGCCGTTGTCGCTCGGATTGTCGCACAGCACGGCGCATCATCCGCCTCGTTATCTGTCGCACCCTTGACCGTAACGGTCTCGACCCTTATCAATCCCCGACGCACCATATTGTTCAGAAACCGCGCCGTCGAATCCTTTTTCCAACCCCACTGCTCTGCCAACGAACGCACCGTCGTAACGAACTGCCCACGACGCAGCCGCACCGTTCCGCCCGTCAGTTGCATCTGCCGACCATCGACATACGATGCCTGTTCCAACAGCGAAACGACTGCCTCGAATCGGCTGAACCGACGCTTGCTCTGCCACTCCTCTGCATAAAACAGAGCGCGAGGCACTTTGAGATAACCTCTGTTGATTGTCATAGTTATATGATTTTAAGATTATGCACCCTGCCGCACGTCGGGCAGAGGCGCGATTGACACAAATATAGCATCGCCGAAAAGCGAAATGTTGATAAACTTTTTACAAAAAAATCGCGCGGCGACACCTTTTGCGCTATCTATCAACACAATACAGAGGCAATTATTTCTATTATTCCTGTCTTGACAAGGCTTGTGCGACGCACTATCTTTGCAGTATCGATTCGAAGCGTTCTTTGACATACGAACATACAAAAATGCCGGCAGAGGAGGCAGCACAACCGCACCGGCGACACCGACGAAGCGGGCATCGCAAACAAAAACGCGGCCGATTGAATCGGTCGCGTTGCTCCGAGTGGAGGTGGCGGGAGTCGAACCCGCGTCCAAACAGGGAACCCGAATGCTTTCTACACGTTTAGTCGCCTTTCATCCTCCTATCCGCATCAGGCAGGCAACAGCCGAACGCGAATCCCAGCCTCCGAATTTTCGCACGACACGCGAGGCTCGCACCGCACTATCTCCAAATAATCGATACCCCGTATGAACAGTCGTTAAGGAGCAGAACAACCGTTCGGGATACTCGTCGCCCGACAACCTTGTGTCAGGCGATTAAGCCAATTTTCCTTGAAAATTAGGCAGCGAGTGCATAGCTGTTATTGCCATTTGTAGTTTGAGTGTTACGATTAACGAGATACCACACAACGCTCGACGTGCTTACAATCAAACTCTGCCTGCTGTCAAAACCGGTCACCCCCTTTGGTCGGGGAGAGTTTCATCGGAAACTTTGCGGTGCAAAGATAATGCAATTCGGGAGCAAAATCATCAAACTTGCGGAATTATTTTGTCGGGATGCAGATTTTAGTTATCTTTGACAGATGTAAAACAGACTTTCGGGACAATGGAGAGGAATTGTGTGGTAAGGCTCAAAAATGTCGCCATTTATCATCACGACGACCCGTTCGCGACGCTGACCGATGCACGGCGTGCAAAAACAGAGGGCGAATTGGTGCTGTCGGATGTCGATATGGAGGTTCATGCGGGCGAATTGGTCTATCTTATCGGACGAGTCGGCAGCGGCAAGAGTTCGCTGTTGAAAACGCTCTACGCCGAACTGCCCCTCGTGGAGGGAGAGGGTGAAGTGGCAGGATTCGGGTTGCGCGGACTGCGCAGCAGCCGGATACCCTACCTGCGACGCAAAATCGGCATAGTCTTTCAGGACATGCAACTTCTGACCGACCGCAACGTCGTCGAGAATCTGCGTTATGTGTTGTTGGCAACGGGCTGGACGGACGAGAAGGCAATGCGCAACCGCATCGACGAGATACTCGACAAGGTCTGCCTTGCCGACAAGCACCGCAAGATGCCGTTCGAACTATCGGGCGGCGAACAGCAACGATTGGTAATTGCACGCGCACTGCTCAATTCGCCCGAACTGATTTTGGCGGACGAGCCGACGGGCAATCTCGACCCCGTTACGGCAGAGAGCATAGTTGCGCTCTTTCACTCGATTGCGCAGTCGGGTACGGCGATTATCATGTCCACGCACAACACCTCGTTCATCGAGAGCCACCCTTCGCGCACGCTGCTCTTTGCGCACAACCGAATCCGAGAAATCGACATCAGCGAACTGCTCGGTATCGAAACTGCGATTTAGAGTTGGCGGTTTGAGAAAAAAACACTATTTTTGTACGATAATAAACAATCCCGATTTATAATTATAAATCGTCAATCGAAATGAGTGAAGAAGTAAATGTAACAAAAGGCATGGAAGAGGAGTATTCCGCCTCCAATATCCAAGTGTTGGAGGGCTTGGAAGCCGTTCGCAAACGTCCTGCAATGTATATCGGCGACATAGGCGAAAAGGGTCTGCATCACCTTGTGTACGAGGTAGTGGACAACTCCATCGACGAGGCTTTGGCAGGCTACTGCGACGATATTTATGTAACCATCAACGAGGACAACTCCATCACCGTTCGCGACAACGGTCGAGGTATTCCGACCGATTTCCACGAGAAGGAGGGCAAATCGGCATTGGAGGTGGTATTGACCGTGTTGCATGCGGGCGGTAAGTTCGACAAGGGCAGTTACAAGGTGTCGGGCGGTCTGCACGGTGTCGGTGTTTCGTGCGTCAATGCACTCTCGACGCTGCTCGTGGCAGAAATCCACCGCGACGGCAAAATTTTCCGCCAGACTTACAGTCAGGGCAAACCGACTTCGGAGGTGGAGGTTATCGGCGAATGCAGCGACCGAGGCACAATCATAACCTTCAAGCCCGATGCCGAGATTTTCACTCACACGACCGAATACAAATACGACATTCTCGCCAATCGTCTGCGCGAACTCGCCTTTCTGAACAAGGGCATCCGTCTGACTCTGACCGACAAACGGCAGACCGACGAACAGGGCGCACACGTCAGCGAGTCGTTCCATTCCGAAGAGGGATTGAAGGAGTTCGTCAAATATCTCGATGCCACACGCGGCGAGCCGATTATCGACTCAATCATCTATCTCGATGCCGAGAAGAACGGGGTGCCTGTCGAGGTCGCCATGCAGTACAACAACTCCTTCTCGGAGAATGTCCACTCCTACGTCAATAACATCAACACCATAGAGGGCGGTACGCATCTGACGGGTTTCCGCCGCGCACTTACCCGCACGCTGAAAAAGTATGCCGACGATTCGGGTATGCTTGCGAAACTGAAATTCGAAATCAGCGGCGACGACTTCCGCGAAGGATTGACAGCCGTCGTTTCGGTCAAGGTTGCCGAGCCGCAATTCGAGGGTCAGACAAAGACCAAACTCGGCAACGACGAGGTCGCTGCGGCAGTGGACCAAGCGATGTCGGCGGCTCTGACCAACTATTTGGAGGAGAATCCGCGCAATGCCCGCGCCATAGTCGAGAAGGTCATTTTGGCAGCGACAGCCCGCCATGCAGCCCGTTCGGCACGCGAAGCGGTACAGCGCAAGAGTCCTCTTTCGGGTGCAGGTCTGCCGGGTAAACTCGCCGACTGTTCGAGCCGCGACCGTTCGATTGCCGAGATATTCTTCGTCGAGGGAGATTCGGCAGGCGGTACGGCAAAGCAGGGTCGAGACCGTAATTTCCAAGCGATTATGCCGTTGCGCGGTAAAATTCTCAACGTCGAGAAGGCTCTCGAACACCGCATGTGGGACAACGAGGAGATTAAAAACATGTTCATCGCCTTGGGTGTCAAAATCGGTACCGAGGAGGACAGCAAGGCTCTGAATTTGGAAGGTCTGCGCTACGACAAAATTATCATCATGACCGATGCCGATGTCGATGGTGCGCACATCGCTACGTTGATGCTTACGTTCTTCTTCCGCAAGATGAAGGAACTCATCGAAAACGGCCACGTCTATATCGCCACCCCGCCGCTCTATCTCGTAAAGAAGGGCAACCGCGAGCGTTATTGCTGGACCGAGAAGGAGCGCGATGCCATAACCGAGGAGTTCGGTGCGAAGGGTGTGCATGTACAGCGATACAAAGGTTTGGGCGAGATGAATGCCCACCAACTGTGGGAGACCACGATGAACCCCGACACCCGCATACTGCGGCAGGTTACAATCGAGAATGCCGCCGAGGCCGACCGCATATTCTCGATGCTCATGGGCGACGATGTCGCGCCGCGACGAGAGTTCATCGAGAAAAATGCCCATTACGCCAACATAGACGCTTAAACATTGAGAAAGAGGTTACCGGCTGCAAGTCGGCAACCTCTTTCTCCTTAACCACTTATACTCAAAAACTACTATCATCATGGAGGTAACGGTAATCGGTGTCGCAGGCGGCACAGGCTCCGGCAAAAGTACCCTTGTAAAACGTTTGCAGGAGGCTTTCAAAGACGACGACGTGGCTACATTGTGCCACGACTACTACTACAAGGCGCATCCCGAACTCTCTCACGAGGAGCGTACCAAACTCAATTACGACCATCCGCAGGCATTCGATACCGACATGTTGGTCGAACATATCCGCGCACTGAAAAGCAACGTGCCGATAGAGCGTCCCGTATATTCGTTCGTCGATCACAACCGCACCGACGAGACCATTCCCGTCAAACCCTCGAAAGTGATTATCATCGACGGCATCCTGATATTCGAAAACAAGGAGTTGCGCGATTTGATGGACATCAAGGTCTATGTAGATACCGATGCCGACATCCGTTTGGCTCGCCGTATTCTGCGCGACGTGCGCGACAGAGGCCGTTCGATGGAGTCGGTAATAACCCAATACACCACAACCGTCAAGCCGATGCACGAGGAGTTCGTCGAGCCGTCGAAACGCTATGCCGACGTAATCATTCCCGAAGGCGGATTCAACTCGGTCGCCGTGTCGATGTTGATAAAAAACATCCGCTCCATCGTGGACGGGAATTAGGCTAGTGGCTAGTGGCTAGTGGTTAGTGATTAGTGGCTAGTTTTTGCGGGGCTTTGCCCCGCAAGTCATATATTCGGTATCGGGTATAACGGCAAGGTTGTTGCTTGCCGACGATTATAGGAGAACTAAGAGAACCAAGAGTTCTACGAGGGCAGAGGGCGGATAAAAAACAACAAACAACCTCGTTGCTTATCTTAGTTCTCTTAGAACTCTTAGAACTCCTATATAAGCCGCACGTGATAAGTCGCCCGTTATACCCACCAACCTGCTCCGTCATTCTGAGCGAAGCGAAGAATCTGTTTTGGACGGATGCGCGGTTGTTG
>JBJEGV010000028.1:0-42886 GCA_051875395.1 Alistipes sp.
CTTGCGCAAGAAAATCTCCGATTTCATTGCCGAGGACGAGGCGCACATCGCTACACAAAAGGCAAAACTCGACGACAGCGAATTGCCGATAGACGAGAAGGAGAAGATATCGAAAGACATCGACAACACCGTAAAACGCATAGACGACAAAATCGAGCAGATGCTCGACGAGATTCTGCCGGAGGCATTCGCCATAATGAAGGATACTGCCCGCCGATTTGCAGAGAACGAGACTGTGGAGGTTACGGCAACCGATTTCGACCGCGATTTGGCGGCCACCAAGGATTTCGTTACAATCGACGGCGACAAGGCGATTTATGCAACGCATTGGACAGCGGGCGGCAACGACATCAAATGGGACATGGTACACTACGACGTGCAGTTGTTCGGCGGCGTGGTATTGCACAAGGGCAAAATCGCCGAGATGGCAACGGGCGAAGGTAAGACGCTGGTCGCTACCCTGCCCGTATTCCTCAACGCCCTCGCCGGCAAAGGCGTCCACATGGTAACCGTAAACGACTATTTGGCACGACGCGATGCGGAATGGATGGGACCGATGTACGAGTTCCACGGATTGTCGGTGGATTGCATAGACATCCATCAGCCCAATTCCGAAGCCCGCCGCAAAGCCTATCTGGCGGACATCACGTTCGGCACGAACAACGAATACGGTTTCGACTATCTGCGCGACAATATGGCCTCGGCACCGACCGACCTCGTACAGCGCAAACACCACTACGCAATCGTCGATGAGGTCGATTCGGTGTTAATCGACGATGCGCGTACACCGCTCATCATCTCGGGTCCCGTACCGAAGGGCGACGACCAGATGTTCGAGCAATACCGTCCCGCAATCGAACATCTGTACGGCCTGCAAAAGGAGTTCGTAACCAATCTCGTCGCCGAATCGCGCCGTTTGGCAACCGAAGGCAAAATGGAACAGGCGGGAGTATTGATGTATCGTGCGCACAAAGGTCTGCCCAAATACAAACCGCTTATCAAATTCTTGTCGGAGCAGGGCATCAAATCGCAGATGCAGAAGACGGAAAATACCTATATGGCCGACAACAACCGCCGCATGCCGGAGATAACGGACGAACTCTATTTCGTGGTGGACGAAAAGTTGAACTCGGTGGAACTGACCGACAAAGGCCATGATGTTCTCTCGCGCTACTTCAACGAAGACGGATTTTTCGTGCTGCCCGACATCGGCGCAGAGATTGCCGACCTCGAAAAAGAGGCTCTGTCGATAGAAGAGAAGGCGCAAAAGAAGGACGAACTCATCAACGAATACTCCGTAAAATCGGAACGGGTACATACGGTCATCCAACTGTTGAAGGCATACGCCATGTTCGAAAAAGACGTGGAGTATGTGGTAATGGATAACAAAGTGAAAATCGTGGACGAGCAGACAGGCCGTATTTTGGACGGTCGCCGTTACTCGGACGGACTGCATCAGGCCATCGAGGCAAAAGAGCGCGTAAAGGTCGAGGCCGCAACGCAAACCTTTGCCACAATCACTTTGCAGAACTATTTCCGCATGTATCACAAGTTGGCAGGTATGACCGGTACCGCCGAAACCGAGGCTTCGGAGTTTTGGAACATCTACAAGTTGGATGTCGTGGTTATCCCGACCAACAAACCGGTAATCCGCCAAGACAAAGACGACATTATCTACAAGACCAAGCGCGAAAAATACAACGCCGTAATCGACGAGATTACCAATTTGGTTAAGCAGGGCCGTCCGGTACTCGTCGGCACGACATCGGTCGAGATATCCGAGTTGTTGAGCCGCATGCTCAAATTGCGCGGCATCAAACACAACGTCCTCAACGCCAAACAGCACCAATTGGAGGCTCAAATAGTGGCCGAAGCCGGCAGACCTGCACAGGTTACGATTGCGACCAACATGGCAGGTCGTGGTACGGATATCAAACTGACCGACGATGTGAAGAATGCGGGCGGTTTGGCGATTATCGGTACCGAACGCCATGAAAGCCGCCGTGTCGATAGGCAGTTGCGCGGTCGTGCAGGACGACAAGGCGACCCGGGTTCGTCGCAGTTCTTCGTATCGTTCGAGGACGATTTGATGCGATTGTTCGGCTCGGAACGTATAGCGACCATGATGGACCGCATGGGCATCGAAGAGGGCGAAGCGATACAGTCGCGCATGATGTCGAAAGCGGTGGAACGCGCCCAACGCAAGGTGGAGGAGAACAACTTCGGCATTCGTAAACGACTGCTCGAATACGACGACGTGATGAATTCGCAGCGCGAAGTGATTTACACGCGCCGTCGCCATGCACTCTACGGCGAACGCATCGAGATAGACCTGAACAACATCATGTACGACTATGCCGAGGTATTCACGAACGAACACGAGGGTTGTTCGTTCGAAGAGTTGTCGTTCGAGTTGATTCGCGAGGTCGGTACACAGCCTTCGTTCGACGAGGCGACTTACGAAAAGGCCAAACACGATGAATTGGTAGAGTTAATAGTCAAGGATTTGCAGGCTGTATATCAGCGGCATGCAAAGGCGGTTGCCGATACTGTTCGTCCCGTGATGCAGCGCATATACGAGGACAGAAAGGGACAGATGGACGGCAACATCTATTTCCCTCTCACAAACGGGCATCTCGGCTACAACATTCCGGTCAATCTGCAACGCTGCAAGGACAGCGATGGCGCAGAGATTTACAAAGTATTCTCGAAAGTGGTAATGTTTACCACCATCGACGACGCTTGGCGTGAACATCTGCGCGAAATGGATGATTTGCGCCAAAGCGTGCAGAATGCCTCGTATGAACAGAAAGACCCGTTGTTGATTTACAAGTTCGAGTCGTACAACCTCTTCTCGAAGATGCTCGAACAAGTCAATCGCAACGTCCTTGCGATACTCAACAAGGCATATATTCCTGTCAAGGAACAGAATGCGGAGTCGATTCAGCGCGAACGCCAACAGCGGGCGAAGGTGGATGTGAACAAATTACAGGCTTCGCGACTCGCAGCCGCTGCGGCCGCAGGCCAAGCCGACAAGAGCAAACCTGCACCGATACACACCGAAAAGAAAATCGGACGAAACGACCCTTGTCCGTGCGGCAGCGGCAAAAAATACAAGAATTGCCACGGTCGAGGACTTTAATACGGTACGAATATGGGAGCATACGCCGAAGAGAAACAGAGGCAGTTGGATATAAGATACCTGAAAATGGCGCGGATATGGGCAGAAAACTCGTATTGCGTGCGTCGTCAGGTAGGTGCGCTTATCGTCAAGGACAAGATGATAATCTCGGACGGATACAACGGCACTCCGTCGGGATTTGAAAACATCTGCGAGGACGATATGGGACAAACCAAGCCTTACGTATTACATGCCGAAGCCAATGCCATAACGAAGGTGGCCAAAAGCGCGAACAACTGCGACGGAGCAACGCTGTACATAACGGCATCGCCCTGCATAGAGTGTGCAAAACTGATAATCCAAGCCGGCATAAAGCGGGTCGTGTATGTCGAACCATACCGCTCCGACGAAGGATTGCAGTTGTTGCAAAGAGTCGGTATAGAGTGCGTCCATATAGACATAGATTGACAGAAAGACAGAAAGATTAAAAAATATTTATCATATAATTGTTTATAAATCAATGATTTACCCCCCCCCGTGTCGCGGGTAAGAGAGCATACGGAGTCGGCAAATTCTTGTTTATAAAATGTAAACATTATAAATTTGTAGTCGCGCAGTAACACCCGACCCTCAAACACCATTGCGTTTATCATCTATGGCAGAGATACCATCGGGCAAAAGGCGATTTCGGTATGCATAATTTTAATTGACTTTATTATATGACGAATTTACGGGACTTTATCAGGACTTACGCATTTGAGCGCTACATGCAGTCGTGGGTTATCGCCTGCATCGACGTTGTCATATCGATAGTGGCATTTGCGCTGTCGTTCATCTGCATCGCCGCCTTGTCGGAGACCATCAATCTGATGGATATGCTGACCATCAGAAATTTTCTGATATTGCTGGCAATATCGACAGTGTCGGCCATGATTACCATCTTGGCAATGAAGACGCACCGCATCATAATTCGTCATGCGATGCTTGCCGATATGGGTCGGTTGGTAATGGCCGTCGTAGTCAAGGAGATTGTGTGCGGTATTGCGCTGTTCGCACTGAACTATATGCCTGCCAAGATAGTTACCATTCTGTTGCTGCTCGATATGGTGATATTCTATTGCGGGCTGTGCGGAGTGAGAATCCTGATGATAGTCGTCTATGAATCGCTGAAACAGGTATTGGTATCGTCATCGAAGCGCAAGAACATCTTCATATTCGGCACCAACGACAAATCGACCGCTCTGCGCACGCGATTGCTCAACTCGCCGCACTACAAGGTCGTCGGATTTTTGAAAGAGCCGACATCGCAGAAGATTGGAGGCAACACATTGTTGGGCCTGACCGTATTTGGTTTTACGGATAAAAACGACATCCAAAAGTTGGTCGCAAAAAGCCGCGTACAGGCGATATTGTTCCCGACATACGAGACTTTGCGTGCCGAGCAGGAGAGATTGGTCAAAATCTGCTCCTCTCTGAAAATTCAGATACTCATCGCACCGCCGATAGATGAAATTATCGACGGCAAGATTATGCAGTCGTCGATACGCGAGATAAAAATCGAGGATTTGCTCGGACGCGACGAAATAAAAATATCGATAGACGAGATAATTGCCAATTTCAAAGGCAAAACCATATTGGTAACGGGTGCAGCCGGTTCCATAGGTTCGGAGTTGTGCCGGCAGTTGGCTTCGTTCGGAGTGGGACAACTCGTCATGTTCGACAATGCCGAGACGCCGATGCACAACATAAGGTTGGAGTTGGAGGAGAGATTCCGCAATGTGCCGATTATTCCGATAATCGGAGATGTACGCCTCGAACAAAGGTTGCGCTTTGCGTTCGACACATACCGTCCGCAGGTGGTATTCCATGCGGCTGCATACAAGCATGTACCTCTTATGGAGGAGAATCCTTGCGAGGCAGTACATGTAAACGTAATAGGCACACGCAATATCGCCGAATTGTGCGTGGAGTACGGTACGGAGATGATGGTAATGATTTCGACAGACAAGGCGGTTAATCCTACCAATGTAATGGGCTGCTCGAAACGTTTGGCGGAGATTTATGTACAATCGCTCGGCAAAGCCATCAGCGACGGCAAGGTGGAGTGCAAGGGCGAAACGAAAACCAAGTTCGTAACCACACGATTCGGCAATGTACTCGGCTCGAACGGCTCGGTAATACCGCGTTTCCGCGAACAGATTATGAGGGGAGGACCCGTTACGGTAACCCATCCCGACATAACGCGATTCTTTATGACCATTCCGGAGGCTTGCCGGTTGGTAATGGAGGCTGCGACAATGAGTTGCGGCAATCAGATATTCGTATTCGACATGGGCAAATCGGTAAAGATTGTCGATTTGGCACGGAGAATGATTGAGTTGGCAGGATTCAAGGTCGATAAGGACATAAAGATAGAGTTTACCGGATTGCGCCCGGGCGAAAAATTGTACGAAGAGGTATTGAGCAACGAAGAGAATACCACCCAAACCGACCATGAAAAGATACGTATTGCCATAGTACGAGAGTACGATTACAACGATGCCGTAAATGCGGTAAGCGAATTGAGAGAATTGGCGATAGACGTACGCATTACCGATTTGGTCAAAAAGATGAAAGAGATTGTCCCCGAATACAAGAGCAAAAACTCGCGTTTCGAGGAGTTGGACAAATAACAAAACGCGCTATGCCAAAGATTTCCGAAAGAGCGGTATTGATGCCCGAGTCCCCTATCAGACGACTCGCACCGTTGGCCGAGACTGCCAAAAGCCGCGGCATCAAGGTTTATCATCTGAACATCGGACAGCCCGACATCGAAACACCGCAAGTAGGACTTGACGCGCTCAAATGTATAGACCGCAAGGTTCTCGAATACAGTCCGAGCGACGGATTCCGTTCGCTGCGAGAGAAACTCGTCGGTTATTACGACCAATATCAGATAAAACTTACTGCGGAAGACATCATAATCACTGCGGGAGGCTCGGAGGCTGTGTTGTTCGCATTTATGTCTTGCCTGAATCCGGGTGATGAAATCATTGTACCGGAGCCTGCATACGCAAACTATATGGCATTTGCAATATCGGCAGGAGCAAAAATCCGTCCCATAACCTCGACCATCGAGGAGGGTTTCGCTCTACCGTCGATAGAGCAGTTCGAAGAGTTGATAAACGAACGGACTCGCGGCATACTGATTTGCAATCCCAACAACCCAACCGGTTATCTGTACACCCGCAAGGAGATGAACCGCATACGCGACCTTGTGAAAAAATACGATTTATTCCTCTTTTCGGATGAGGTGTATCGCGAATTTATCTATACGGGGTCGCCATATATATCGGCATGCCACTTGGAGGGAATAGAACAGAATGTGGTGCTTATCGATTCCGTATCGAAACGCTATTCGGAGTGCGGCATCCGCATAGGTGCGCTGATTACCAAGAACAAAACGTTGCGAAATGCCGTAATGAAGTTTTGTCAGGCAAGGCTCAGTCCGCCGCTGCTGGGACAAATAGTTGCCGAGGCCTCGCTCGATTGTCCTCGTTCGTATGCGATTCGCACTTACGAGGAGTATATCGAACGGCGCAACTGTCTGATTGACGAATTGAACAAACTGCACGGCGTATATTCGCCTATACCGATGGGTGCATTTTACACGGTGGCACGTTTGCCGATTGACGACAGCGACCGTTTCTGCGAATGGTGTTTGAACGAATTCGAGTACGAGGGCGAAACCGTCATGCTTGCTCCCGCATCGGGATTTTATTCGGAGAGCGGACTCGGTCGGAACGAGGTACGCATAGCCTATGTTTTGGAAAAACACGAACTGAAACGCGCCATCAAAATTCTTGGCAAGGCGTTGGAAGCATATCCTTACAGAGTAGAGAACAAACAACATAAATAATTATGAATATAGCAATTGTAGGAACAGGGTATGTTGGATTGGTATCGGGCGCATGTTTTGCGGAGATGGGTATCAATGTAACCTGCGTCGATATCGACGAACAGAAAATAGCCCGTTTGTTGGCCGGCGACATTCCGATATACGAACCCGGTCTCGATGAACTTGTAAAACGCAATGTCGAAGCCGGTCGTCTGCATTTTACCACCGATTTGCGCACATGTTTAGACGATGTCGAAGTGGTATTTTCTGCCGTAGGCACGCCGCCCGACGAGGATGGCTCGGCCGATTTGAAATATGTGTTGGCAGTTGCCAGAACATTCGGTCAGAATATAAAGAAATATACCATTCTCGTTACAAAATCGACCGTCCCTGTCGGAACGGCAAAGAGAGTAAAGGCCGTAATTGCAGAGGAGTTGGCACGGCGCGGCGAGAATATAGATTTCGAGGTTGCATCGAATCCAGAATTTTTGAAGGAGGGTGCAGCCATCAAGGATTTCATGTCGCCCGACCGTGTGGTGATAGGAATCGAGAGCGACAGAGCGAAAGGAGTTATGGAGCGGTTGTATCGCCCATTCTCAATGAATAACTACCGGCTCTATTTTATGGACATTCCATCGGCGGAGATGACAAAATATGCCGCCAATGCCATGTTGGCAACGCGCATCTCGTTTATGAACGATATTGCCAATCTGTGCGACCTCGTAGGCGCGAATGTCGATATGGTACGCAAAGGCATCGGTGCCGATGCCCGTATCGGCTCCAAATTCCTCTACCCGGGGTGCGGTTATGGCGGCTCGTGCTTTCCGAAAGATGTAAAGGCATTGGCAAAGACGGCAAAAGAGTACGGCTATACCATGGGAGTCATCGAGGCTGTGGAGGCCGTGAATGAACGGCAAAAGGCTATCTTGGCAAATAAACTCGAAGGACTTATAGGCGATTTGCGCGGTCGGACAATCGCTCTGTGGGGATTGGCATTCAAGCCCGAAACAGACGATATGCGCGAGGCTCCTGCTCTCGTACTTATCGACCGATTGCTGCAAGCTGGTGCAAAAGTAAAGGTTTACGACCCCGTTGCCATGGATGAGTGCAAAAGACGAATCGGCGACAGCGTTACATATTGCAAAGATATGTATGACGCCGTCGTGGATGCAGATGCGTTGGCATTGGTTACCGAATGGAAAGAGTTTCGCGTGCCTTCGTGGTCGGTCGTAAAGCGGGTAATGAAAGGAAATGTCATCGTGGATGGTCGCAACATCTATGACAAAGCCGAGGTTACAGGCGAAGGATTTACATATTCGGCAATCGGCAAATAAACTCGACCCAACATGAAAATCATAGTAACAGGTGCGGCTGGATTCATAGGATTCCATTTGGTCGAAAAACTTATCGAGCGCGGAGATGAGGTAGTGGGTATCGATTCGATAAACGACTACTACGACGTACAACTGAAATACGACCGCTTGGCACAAACCGGCATCGCCGAATCCGAAACGGAATACGGCAAAACAGCATCAAGCGACAAATATCCGAAATACCGTTTCGTCAAACTCAATTTGGAGGACAGAGATGCCCTCGAACATCTGTTTGAAACGGAACATTTCGATGCGGTAGTCAATTTGGCAGCGCAAGCGGGTGTTAGGTATTCGTTGGAGAATCCGTATGCCTATATCGAAAGCAACATAGTCGGATTTATCAATTTGTTGGAGTGCGCACGACACAATCCGGTACGCCATTTCGTATATGCTTCGTCGAGCAGCGTTTACGGCGGCAATACGAAAACTCCGTTCTCGGAGGAGGACCGCGTGGACAATCCCGTATCGCTCTATGCGGCCACCAAGAAATCCAACGAGCTGATGGCGAATGTCTATTCCAAACTCTACGGCATTCCTACCACGGGATTGCGCTTTTTTACGGTTTACGGACCTTGGGGACGACCGGATATGGCACCTATACTCTTTACGAAAGCGATAGTGGCAGGCGAGCCTATCAAGGTCTTCAACAACGGCAACCTGTCGCGCGATTTCACCTATATCGACGACATTATCGAGGGTGTGTTGCGGGTTATCGACAAGGCACCCGTACCGGCCGACAACCATCCCGTTCCGGCAGAGGTTTACAACATCGGTTGCGGCCATCCAATGCAACTCATGGATTTCATCCACACGCTCGAAAAGTCGCTCGGTGCAAAGGCCGAAATGAAGATGATGCCCATGCAGAAGGGAGACGTTTACACGACATACGCCGATACGACGAAATTGGAACGCGACTTCGGTTACAAACCTCACGTAACGCTCGAAGAGGGCATCGCCCGATTCGTCAAGTGGTACAAATCATACATGTAACCGAATGGAACGTTATGCCGACATAGTAACCGAACTGCTGAAATATGCGTTGTGGCACGATAAGCATCCGCTCGACAGAAACATCTTCGACGGACTATCGACCGACGACTGGATGACGATTCAGGCATTCGCATTGCGGCAGGGAGTATCGGCAATAGTTTGCGATGCCATCGAAAGTGCCGACATAACGTTGCCGCGTCCGATAAAGATGCGCTTTATCTCCGATGTATCAAACATCGAACACGAATACGCCGCCAAACTCAAAATCGCGGTACGACTTGCAGAGATATACAACTCGCACGGTATTCGCATGATGATTCTGAAAGGGCTCGGATTGTCGCTTCTCTACCCTCGTCCGAATCATCGTCCGTGCATCGACATAGACATCTATCTGTTCGGCAAACAACGCGAGGCAGACGAGATTTTGCGCAAATACCACAACATCGCAATAGACGAAAACAAGCATCATCACACCGTCTTCCACATCAACAAGACGATGGTGGAGAACCACTACGATTTTATCGAATCGTATTCGCGTACGTCAAGACACAAGTTCGAGCAACGGTTGAAAGAGATTGCCGAAACGGAACAACCCATAAAAATCGAAATCGGCGGACAGGAGGCATACATCCCGTCGCCGAATCTAAATGCGTTGTTTCTGACAATGCACTCGGGGTCGCATTTTGCAGCAGGTAACATCTCCATACGGCACTTGACAGATTGGTCGCTCTTCATCGACCGCTTCGGCGACAAAGTGGATTGGCAGAAGGTGTACGCATTGGCAGACGAGTTCGGATTCCGACGCTATCTCGATTGTTTGAATGCGATGTGTTGCGACCATCTCGGATTGGAGCGGAAACCGTTTATCTCCGTTTCACAGGAGCAAGATATTGTTGGGAGAGCATGGGCGGACACATTGGAATACGGCAAGAAACGTATCCCTGCCAATTTCGTCAAGGGTTGGATTTTCCGCATACACCGTCGATTTGCGACCGTATGGAAACAACGCATTGTCTATCGCGACAATTTGGTATCGTCGTTCCTGCTGTCGGCGGCAATCCACATCGTCAAGCCGAAATATTGGCGCAAAGATTAAGACAAACAACAAACGGCTGTCTTCGGACAGCCGTTTGTCATATTTATCGTACCATCAGAACGGCAAATCGTCCGGATTGTCGTTCGGTACCTGCGGAGTTGCAGCAGGGGCAGCAGTTACGGAAGGTTGCGGACTCGACGGTTGCTGTTGCGGCTGTACGGGTACACTTTGTTGCGATGCAACATTATCCGGACGACGCCCGAGCAATTTCATTTCGTTGGCAAGAATCTCCGTCGAATATCGCTTTTGGTTATCTTTATCCGTCCATTCGCGGGTACGGATGGAGCCCTCGATATACAACTGACTACCCTTGCGGACATACTTGTCCACCACATCTGCCAAACCGCGCCACAAAGTAATTGTGTGCCATTCGGTCAATTCCTTGGTTTCGTTGGTTTGACGGTCGAATATGCGTTCGGTGGTAGCGAGGCGCAAACGTGCGACCTTAACGCCCGATTCGAGCGAGCGTACCTCCGGATCCACACCGACATTACCGACTAAAATTACCTTATTTACCATAATTATTTGAGTTGTTTTATAAGTTCGATAAAGAGTGTCGCCATACGCTCCCCTGCCTTCTTGCCTTGACGCTGTACATCCTCATGGTCGCCTATCTCGTCGCTCAATCCGCAATTCGTGATAACCGACATACCGAAAACAGGAACGGACATGTGGCGTGCCACGATTACCTCCGGAACGGTGGACATGCCTACTGCATCGCCGCCTATCGCCTTGAAATAGCGATACTCGGCCTGTGTCTCGAACGATGGACCTGTGGTGCCTACATATACGCCGTACTGCAATTTGATATTGTGTTGCTCGGCAATCGAGGTGGCAAGAGCGATAATCGATTTGTCGTAGCAGTTGTGCATATCCGGAAAACGCGGACCGAACTTGGCCATATTCGGGCCGATAAGCGGATTTGGCAGAAGATTGACATGGTCGGTTATGACCATCAAATCGCCTACGCGGAATGAGGTATTGACTCCACCGCTGGCATTTGATACAAAGAGGTAAGCGATGCCGAGTTGCGCCATAACCCGAACAGGGAAAGTAACCTGCTGCATTGTATAACCCTCGTAATAGTGGAATCGTCCCTGCATGGCCACGACACGACGGCCGGCAATGGTACCGAAAATCAGACACCCTTTATGACCTTCGACCGTCGAGACGGGAAAATGCGGAATATCCTTGTATTCAATCGTGCAACGTTTGTCTATATTGTCCGCAAAGTCGCCGAGACCCGTACCGAGAATAATACCGAATTCGGGTGCAAAATCGCCTGTAATGCCGCGCAAATAATCAGCAGCCTCTAATATACGTTCCATCTGTTAGCTGTTTTTGTTTTAAGTCGTTATCTATTTTGAAGAAAAATTCGTTTCCGAGATTATTCACGAACAACATCTCGACACTCTCGTAAAAGAGTCGGCGACGCACCTCCTCAGGGATTTTGGTACTGTTGCAGAGTTTGACCGCATCCTTTTCGGTCATGACAATAACGGCGTCGGGATGTTTGCGGAGCATCGAGGTCATCCGTTTCAAATCGCCTATACGGTACGCATGGTGGTCGTCGAAAGTGAGAGTCTCGACCACTGTGTAATGCCGTTTCAATCCATCGACAAATACCTCGTTGTTGCCTATGCCCGACATCGCTATCACATGCGCACCATGAGTGGGACCTGCGACATGCTCCTCCTTAAAAACGGGATGAACGCCGCTGCTGATGGTGCGTGTAAAATAGAGTTTTTGGAAAGGTGCTTTCTCCACCACCTTCTCCATAACATTCACGTCGAAAGGGGTAATATCGGACGGACACTTGGTTACAAGGAAATAGTGCGCCCGATACAGCGATGCGACCGTATCGCGCAACTGGCCGTAAGGCAGCAGGTGGTCGTTCTGTATCGGCCGAGTAAAATCGAGCATTATGATATTGATGTAGGGATTGACGTAACGGTGTTGGAAACCGTCGTCCATAATAATCAGATTTATATCCGGAAACTCGTCGCACATGCGCTCGATGGCATAGGCGCGTTTTTCGCAAACCACGACCTTGACCGCAGGGAATTTGCGTTTGATTTGCAACGGCTCGTCGCCGACATCCAAATAAAAATCGGTCGATTCCACCACCCTGTAACCCTTCGTGCGACGGCCATAGCCGCGCGACAACACAGCGACGGAGTGGCTGCGCTGAAAATGGCGCACCAACATCTCTACGGCAGGGGTTTTGCCCGTACCGCCGACCGTAATGTTGCCGACGCATATAATGGGAATATCGTAATCGGTACTCGAAAGCGCTCCGATATCGAACAGCAGATGGCGCAAGCGGATGCCTGCCCCATATACCAACGATGCAATTTTCAGAAACAGTTGTTTCATATCGGAACACAATTTTTCAAAGATACGCAAAATAAATGTATCGGCAAAATATAACCTGCCGTTTTCATCAAAACGGCAACTTATACCGACAAATTATTATATTTTTCGTATATTTGCCCAAGTATGAAACGAGTATTTGGCATAGTTGCAATAATATGTGCAACGACATTGGTATCCGGCTGCTCCTCCGAGACCGCAATCGTCGAGGAGCCGGCCAATATAATATTCGGCATAAATGCCGACGGTTACGAGGTTGAAAAACACTGTGTGGAATCGGGCGAGACTTGGAGCAAGATTCTCGATTCTTACGGCATCGAACGCAACAAAGTCTTGACGCTCGACCGTCTGTCGGCCGACATCTGCCCGTTGCGACAGATTCGAGCAGGAAACAATTACACCACTTTCATCAAGAGCGACTCGACTATGCGCCGGCTCGACTATGTGGTGTACGAAAAGAATCTGACCGACTATGTCGTCTTTGCGTTTGCGGGCGATTCCGTTGCCGTAACGAAGGGTGAGCGACAAGTCGATATACGCCGCCAAAAGCGGTCGGCAGTCATAGAGAGTTCGCTGTGGGGCGCAATCATGAAGGAGAATCTGCCATACGCTCTTGCTTCGGAACTCGAAGACATTTACCAATGGACTGTCGATTTCTTCGGCATTCAGGCAGGCGACAGTTTTACGGTAATATACGACGAAAAATTCATCGACACTCTGTCTGTTGGCGTAGGTCGTGTTTGGGGCGCTCGTTTCACGCACTGCGGCAAGGATATTTACGCCATACCGTTCAAACAGGGCGACAAGGTACAGTATTGGGAGTACGACGGCGGCTCGCTGCGCAAGCAGTTGCTTAAAGCGCCTCTCAAATTCACACGCATATCATCTACCTTCTCCAATGCCCGTTTTCACCCGATACTCAAAAAATATCGTCCGCATCACGGCGTGGATTATGCCGCACCTGTCGGCACACCGGTACGCTCGGTTGCAGACGGAACGGTAATAGCGAAGAGTTATCAGGGTGCAGCCGGCAACATGGTCAAAATCAAACACCCGGGAAATTTGACTTCGGGCTATCTGCATCTGCGCGGCTATGCCAAAGGGTTGCATGTAGGCAAACGGGTTTCGCAAGGCGAGATAATCGGCTACGTCGGCAGTACGGGTCGTTCGACAGGCCCGCATTTGGATTTCCGTTTGTGGAAAGGCGGCACACCAATCAATCCGCTAAAAATTCCGCAGAAACCGGCAGAGCCGATATCGGATAAAAACCGCTCCGCATTCGAGCATATCCGCAACCGCATAGTTGCCGAGTTGAACGGCGACGTACCCGACTCGATACGGGTTACGCAACTCGATTCGGTGGTAACCAAATAATTATGGACACACCCAAGACAGGCATCATAATCGTCGCCGCAGGAGGTGGACGACGCATGGGCGGAAGCATTCCGAAACAGTTCGCGCTGGTCGGTCGGGAGCCGATTCTCGTCCGAACGATTAACAACTTTGCCAAGGCTTTTGCCGGTGCGAAGATTGTCGTCGTACTGTCTGCCGACAGGGTGGATTTTTGGCACAATCTGGCAGCCCGATTCCGCGTTGCACGCCATAGCGTGGTAGTAGGAGGCAAGGAGCGTTTCCATTCTGTCAAATGCGGCATCGAAGCATTGGATGATGCGGTGGATTTGATAGCGGTACAGGACGGCGTGCGACCTTTCGCCTCGACGGAGATGTTGCACCGAACGGCGGAGCATGCTGCAAAATACGGCTCTGCCATACCGGTAGTAACGCCTGTGGATTCGTTCCGCGAGGTCTGCGACAATGACGACTCGCGCATCATCGACCGTTCCTCGTTGAGAATCGTACAGACTCCTCAGATTTTCAGAGCCGATATTCTGCGGGCTGCATACGACACCGATTTTCTGCCGTCGTTTACGGATGATGCTTCGGTCGTCGAGCATGCTGGTTACAAAATACATCTGTGCGACGGAGAGCGCAACAACATAAAAATTACCACGCCGGAGGATATGATAATCGCCGAGGCAATTACAGAGGCGCAGCGACAAAAGTGAGACAGGAGTATAAATACAGGGCGAATTACGGCACATGGCATTGGTCGGCCATTCACATCATCGGCTTTGCGGTGATTGCCGTCGTATTGGTCTATTTATACGACGGAGGTTATATGTTGGCATGGTTTCTCTCGTTGCTGGTGGCTTTGATAGGCTTGATGATACTCTCCGTCCCGCGCAAAATAGTACTGACAGACGACAGCGTGGAGATATGTTGCGTCTCCGATATGACAACCATCCGATACGACGATATCGCATCCGTGCGCATCGTACCGCAATGCGACATGCGTTGGTTTATGCCCATATTCGCATCGATAGGATTTTTGGGATTCTACGGCTATTTTCTGAATCTGCGCCGTTTGGATTTGGTCGCCGTCTATGCGGCAAAATGGGCGGATTTCGTCGAAATAACCGACATCTTCGATGACAAATACTATGTATCTTGCGACAATCGGGAAGAGTTGGTCGGAATCATAACAGGTCGATTAACCAAAACATCAGAAGACAATGTTCAGCAATAGAGGCTTCAACTATAACGAGAAACTGCTTTCGCGTGCCATTCCGAATGTGATTTTGCGACGCTCCTACCAGACGGCCATGTTGCTGTCGATGGCGCTGTTCGCATTTATATTCATCATCGTATTCCGTCCGTTCGGCATATACGGGCTTGTCCACGAATCGGGAGTACTCGCATCGTTCGACCTCTCCTCAGAGGAGGCTTTCTACATCGCAACGACATGCGTGGTAATCTATGCCCTAATCATCGTCGGCATATCGCGTATAATAATGGTGCATTACTATCGTCGGCGCACAATGAATTATCTGCAATATATAGCGTGGTCTTTGGCGGAGTTTATACTTTTGGCCATCTTCATCACAGGCTTCTCGTCCACGCTGTTCCACAACGAATATATCGTCAAGATATTCATCAACGTATTTGCACGAACATTCTGCATACTGCTCATACCCTACCTGTATTGTTTTCTGTACACCGTATTGGTCGAGAAGATTCAGGTCGTCAAACATCTGCGCGAGAGCATAGAGAACGACGAGGCGCAACAGCAAAAATCCTATGTGCTGTTCAACGACGACAAGGGTCTGCGGCTATCGGTCAAGCGCGACAATCTGCTGATTATAGAATCGGCAGACAACTATATCTGCGTTTGGTACCAGAACAACGGCTCGGTCAAAAAGGCCATGGTACGCAACACGATGAAACGGGTGGCCGAGCAGTTGGATTCGAGCAACATCCGCAGATGTCATCGTTCATATATGGTCAATCTCGACCGAGTCAAGGTATTGCGCCGTGAAAAAGAGGGCATATTTATCGAACTCGGATTGGATGGCGTACCCGATATTCCAATCTCAAAGACTTACGCCGACAGTATTACTGCTTGGCTGATGAAATAGTAAATTCAATCACAACCGACATGAAACATTTTATCACGCGATTTACCGAGGTTGCACAACAAAATTGGCACAAGCCTGCCATTTGCGACTACAAAGGCGACACATTCTTATATGCGGATGTTGCCACCCAAATTGCAAAGTTGCATATCATATTCGACCACGCCGGCATAAAACAGGGCGACAAAGTGGCTCTTTGCGCAAAAAATACCGCACGTTGGGGTATGGCATATCTTGCCATAACCGCCTATCGCGCCGTTGCCGTGCCTATCCTCAACGGATTTACGCCGGAGAATCTCGAAAAACTCATAGAACACTCCGACAGCGTTATCCTGTTTACCGAAAAAGAGATGTGGGCGCAGATGCACCACGAGAACATGCCGCATTTGAAGGCAGCCATCGACATCGACGACTACTCCGAACTCTATTCGCTCAACGACAGCCTTGCCGACGTCATTCCGAACATCAACGAACTGTTCAAGAAGGCATATCCGAACGGTATGAAGCGCAATCTGATGCAGTACCAAACGGGCGAACCCGACGAACTGATTACGATTAGTTACACCTCCGGCACCACATCATCGCCGAAGGGCATCATGTTGTCGGCAAAGAACATTTCGTCGAACATCTCGTTCGGTGTCAAACGCATTCAGATTCCGCTGGGCGACAAAATAGTATCGATGCTGCCATTGGCGCATCTGTACGGTTTGGCATTCGAGTTTCTATATCCCGTAACAAGCGGCTGTTGCGTATATTTCCTCGGCAAAACGCCTTCGCCGGCCATCCTGCTGCAATCATTCGCCGACGTGCGGCCATACATGCTTATTACCGTACCGTTGGTTATCGAGAAAATTTTCCGCAATAAGGTTCTGCCGACATTGGACAAGCCTGCCATGCGCCTTGCCACATCGATTCCGTTGCTTAAAGACATCATCTATCGTGCAGTGCGCAACAAGGTGATGACGGCATTTGGCGGCAATATGAAACATATAATCATAGGCGGAGCGGCAATCAGCGGGCCTATCGAAGTGTTGATGAAAAAGATTCATCTGCCATACACCGTCGGTTACGGCATGACCGAATGCGGTCCGCTCATCGGTTACGAGGATTGGTACAACTTCGCCATTCGCTCGTGCGGCAAGCCTGTGGACGGCATGGAGGTACGCATCGACTCCGAGGACAAACACAATATCGTCGGCGAGATTCAGGTACGCGGCGACAACGTGATGCTCGGTTACTACAAAAACGACGAGGCCACCCAAGCCGTATTCACAGCCGACGGATGGATGCGCACAGGCGATTTGGGACTTATCGACAAATACGGCAACATCTATATCAAAGGCCGTTCCAAGAATATGATTCTGACAGCCAACGGACAAAACGTCTATCCGGAGGAGATTGAAGAGTTGTTGAACGGCATGCCGCATGTCAAAGAGTCCATCGTCATCTCCCGCGACAACCGCATCGTCGCAATCGTTTCGGCAGAGAACAATCCGGAGAATCCTCTCTCCCGCAACGAGATAACGACGATTATGAAATCGAATCTGATACTGCTCAACCAAAAGTTGCCTGCCTACTGCAAGGTATCCGACATCGAGATTCTGGACGACGATTTCGAGCGGACACCAAAAAACAGCATCAAGCGATTCCTGTACAAATAGAGCGACTATCGACAGGCGATAAAACGATAAATGGCTCGGCGATTGCCGAGCCATTTATCGTATCATGCAACAGAGCGGACTACTCTGCTCCGGTGCCCATGTCGTCGTCATACTCGCCCACCCACGAAACATAATACGAGTTCTTCTCCTTGTCGTATTGTCCGTACGGCGTGGTAAATACCCACGGATACGGCTCGGTCTGCATAAAGAGGCCCGTACCGTCCGATGCGAGATACAACCCGTTATGCTCAATCGTATAAGCAACGGGGTAATTAGGCGTGGTTATCAAATTGAACTTGAATGCGTACTGCTCGTGGCCGACATAATCGAAAGCGTTATCTGCCACAGACACCGATATAGTGTCGAGTGTAACGGCATTGTTGTCATCCACCTTTATCACGCAATAATCGAGTGCCGCAGTATCCTCCGCCTGATTGGGTTTAAGGAATGCAATGGCGGTAGTCAATGCCGAAAATGCGGGATAATTGACAAACTTATCGAAATCCTCCTCTGTGTAGCGGGTAAATAATGTAGCGAACACTCCGTCGGCAGATGTCGGTTGATCCATAAAATCGACAGGAGCGATTTTGAAGTTATCCGCCTCGCTATCATACATGACATATATAGGATTCGGAACATCCACGCTAAACGGCAGATAGGTACAATCCGTACTCCCGTCCGGAGTCATGGCCTGAACCAACTCGGTCGTAAGGAAATCGTTTTTGTCGAACAGAATATCCTGATAACGGTTGACAGCCAACTGATATGCGCCATAACTGTAAACCCACGATTTGGAGTAGATGCTGTACAATGCCAACAATTTGCCTTTGGCACCGTTGCGCAACGCCGTACGGTCCGCAAAACGCGAATAACCGCTCGTGCGGAGAGAGAAGGAGCCTGCCGCAATGCCGGTGGTCGGCGGAGTGGCGAGATACGAGAACAGCACAGAACCATAGAGGTTGCCGTCAGACTGGGAATATGCCAATTTATACCAAGGCTTGGTCAAAATACCGTTGGAATACTCCATGTTTTCGGTATATAACCAACTCGGATAGATATTGTCGCCGATACCGCTGGCGGTTTGACCGCGTTGGTCTGCGACACCGGCATACATGCAGCTGATGTTCTTGAACAGAATCAGACGACCGAACATCGTGCGTCCGTTCTGACCGTTAATGGTCGTATAGTTGGTTTCGTCGATTACCGGAATATCCTCGCCCTCTTTCAGCGTGGTCTGTTCGCCGACGAAAACATGCTCGGCAATAACCTTCAAATTGTCGATGGCCGAGTTGGCATAGAACTTATGTTCGTCGCGTTTGTTGAACGAATCGGTAGGACCTGCGCCGAGCGAGAGCATCATACGATAGTTGCCTATCACAAGGCCTTTGACACGAACATAGACGTAAGTCGTAGGTATCTCGATTTTGTACGTTTCGTCCGTCATGGCGCGTTCGTGGTCGTAATCGCCCATCTTGTATTTGAGGTAGTTGCCCGATGTCAAACGTACCTCAATGGCACCGGTGGCATCCAACAAATAGAGCGATTTGTAGATGTTGCCCTGCTCGTCGTCGGATATAACCTTGCCGCGGATGTAATAATCCTCCTCGATTTTGTAGTACTTGGTATTTGCCCAACTGCTGTTTTCTCCTCCGACAAAAGTCAAGTCGCCAGTTTTGGTCGCATAGAGTTGTTTCAAATCCTCGATGGTGATGGATTCGCAATCCGGATATGCGATTTTAAAACTCTCCTCCGAATCGTAGGTAACGAGCGTAGGCACCTCATCGAAATCGTTGTAGCAACCCGTCAACAAAACTCCGATGGTCAGCATCAATATATATTTGTAAAGTTTCATAATCAATATGCTTTAACTTGTTAAACCATTAGAATCGGAAATAAACATTCAAATAATATGTCGTACCG
The DNA here is from genome assembly GCA_051875395.1 of Alistipes sp. Taxonomy (GTDB): domain Bacteria; phylum Bacteroidota; class Bacteroidia; order Bacteroidales; family Rikenellaceae; genus Alistipes. Next base: position 19,885 of record JBJEGV010000028.1, read on the forward strand.
TACAGATAGAAGTATTTGGAATCGAATTTGGTGTAATTCGTGAACTTCACAATCTTCGGTTCGCCCGTTTCGCTCGCCACGATGTTCGGACCATAGAGTTTGCTCAATCGCATCTGCTCGTAACCTCCAGTGCGGAACGTACGATTGTTGAGCAGATTCTTTATGTCGAAACTGATTCCGAGCGAATATTTATATTTGATATACCAGTTTTTGCCGACACTCAGACTGAGCGTATAGGCGTTGTCCAAACGCTCCTCCGCCTTAATTTTGGCAATCTTTGTAATAATCTCCTGCTTCTGCGGGCCCCACATCTCGTCGAAACTCGAATAGCCTTGTGCCTCGACATAGATGCTTGTCAGACGGTCTTCAAGGTATTGCGTGCGGTACATAGGGTTCATGGATATATAATTATCCATATAGTAGTTGAAATCTACGGAAGCGAACCAGTTGTGCGGACCACGGTAGGACAAACCTACGTTGAACGCCTTTTGCGGAGTGCTTTCGATATAGTAGTTTTTCCACTGTACCGAACTTGTCACCTTGACATCCGCGCTGTTATCCACGACCTGCGTGAAATTAGGATTCGACACATAGCGGTAATCGCCTACACTGATTGCGCCATTGAGCGATATGCCTGCACCGAGAGGCATTGTCAGACCGAACTCGATACCCATATAACGCTTGTCTATGCCGCTCATATTAAAGTTGGTAAACGACGACTGCATATCGTCATAGAACGAGATGACACGCGATTGGTCGTTGATGCGCGTATAATATCCGGACAGACGAGCCTTTATCCAAGGCAGTTTCAACTCGTAGGTCAAATCGACGCCGTATATCTTTTCCGGTGTAAGGAACAGCGTTACCTGATTACGGGTACGAGCCGAAAGGAAGGCATCGCGGAAATGCGGAGCATTCTGCATACATACGACATTCGCCTCCAACGCATGTGCGCCCGAGAATTGGTAACGCAAGCCCAATTTGGCCTTATAGGTAAAGTATTTCAGATGCTCGGAGTCGCCATAGGAGTCATCCGGGAACAAACCTTTGCGCCACAGACCCTGACGCCACAATGCCGAGAATCCGACCTCGCCTCCGATGTTCATCGTAAAGCCGCCAGTTGCCAAATGGTACATCGTCCAAATCTGACCTTGACGGACATGGGCATAGTAGTCGTAACTGAATTTGTCGCCCTCCTTTGCCAAACGAGGTCTGCCGTATTTGTAGTAGTAGTCCAAATCGTTTTGATAAACGAGTTCGTTGGAGCCGAAATCACGCATTGCGAACTTATCGACATCGAGCCAATAATCGCCGCCGAGCAAATCCTTGACCTTATCGTAGTACTCCGTACGATTGACGCGCAAATTGATACCTCCCGCGATTTTGGAGCCGTTTTTGAACAGATGGTCAATCGACAAAGCGAGGTTGTAATCGATTTGGTCGGTATGACGCTCTTCAATCATCGAATTGGAACGGTGCTTGTCTTCGCTGTATTTGCTGTCGATGCTGCCACCTCCGCGATTCTCGTTGATGAGGTTGTCGAAATTGATTCTTCCGTCCCAATTTGCAATCACCTCGTCGCGTTTGGCAGCATAGGTTTCGAGTGTCTCGCTCGTATATTTGTCGTGTGGCAGATTGTAGATGTCTATTACATTGTTGATTGTCTCCATGTCGCTCAATCTGTCGCCGTAATATGAAGGCAGGTAGCGGTAGTAATCCGGACGAGGGTCGGAACCGTCTGCCCAAGTCAGTGCCGAATAACCGTTGTATCCGAAACGCACCGATGTAGCGACACGGAAACGGGTATTCTCGGAAATCTGCCAATCATAATTGAGCATAATGATAGGCTCGTGCGAGTTGCGCACACGGGAGTTGCGCAGTTTGCCGTTCTGATAGCCGACATTCGGATTGTAATAGTTGCTGCCGAACAAATCGTACGCCTCCTGCGTCGAAGCCTGTTGCGCACCGCGCTGCGTCGGCGCACCGAGAACGGTCAATGCCAAGTTGTGTCCGTTGTTGAAATTCTTTTCGACCGATGCGAAGTAGCCGAATCCGTTGTAGTAAACACCGTCCACATAACCGTTGTAGCCCTGACGTGTCGAGAACGAGAAGCCATACGACCATCCGTTATCGAGCATACCCGAGGCATAGGTTACCATGGCACGCAAACGATACATCGCATTACCCGACGCGAGACTTGCCCTGAATCCTTTGCGCATCTGAGAAGCACGCGCCAGAATGTTGGTCGTTCCCGCGATACCTCCGACACCCACATCGGCAGGACGCAGACCGGAGGTGGTCTCCTGATTACGGGTAGCATCGTTCAAACCCGTCCACAACGACCACGGACCGTAACCCGTCAAAGCGTCGTTGAAACGGATGCCGTTCAGATAGACATCGCTGTTTTGCGAATCATAACCGCGCACATTGAAACGCATCTCGCTGAAACGATACGAGGCTATCGAATTGAAAATATCTTTCGATGCCGAAAGCGACGATGGCAACGATTGAGAATCGCCCGACTGATCGGTATCGGTGTCCAACTCGGCAAAGGCCGCATCATCGACACCGCCTGCCGGTCTCACGACATCCGGCACAAGCATTACGGAGTTGATGTCCTTGACTATCCGGTCGATACGCACCTTCAATGTCAGCGGCTCGTAATCCTGCGCCTCAAACTGCACATCGTATTCGCCCTTCTCGATTCCGTTGAAGACGAAATGGCCGTCATCGGTCGATACCGTTTCCACACCAAGCGCAGGTATGCTCACCTTTACCTTGCCGATGGCAGCACGGGAGCCGCGAGACACGACTGTACCCTTTACTCCACCCTCTTGGGCATACGCCGAGAATGCAAACAGAGCAAAAATTAGAAGTAATAGATTTCTCTTCATATATTATTTATTTGTTTGTTTTTCCTACATATATATACACAGGGAAGTGGTCGCTGAATCCGTTTTGGAAATTGGTACCGACAAAAGTTCGGAGCGGATAGCCGCGATATTGTCCCGACTGCTGTACCATGTAAGGACGGCGGAAAATATAGCCGTAGAACTTCGAGCCGTCGGTTTTATGCAGATGCAGACCATTCTTGTCCTTGACCAGATTCTCGGTAACGATGATATTGTCGAACAGATTCCACGAATCCTGATAAGCCAACGTACCCATACCCGATTTCAGCACCTCGATAAACGGATTGAAGAAATCGCCGCTGTTCAACTCCTTGACTTTGCCCTTTGCACCCAAACAATCGGGGTCCACGATACTCTTGTCTGTCGCATCGTCGTTCATGTCGCCCATAATTACCACCTTCGTCGAAGGGTTGTTGCGCAAAACCGAATCTTTGATAAGACGTATTGCACGACCGGCAGCCTCGCGTTTAGGCGACGAAGCCTCTTTGCCGCCCAAGCGCGAAGGCCAGTGCGAAACGAGGAAATAGAACGGCTCGCCGTCGATTGTTCCCCACATCGTTACAAAGCCTCGTGTCAGGAAATTGGGCTGATTCGGCATCTTGAACGGAATCTCCTCGCTACCCTCCAATTTGAATATATCGGGACGATAGAGGAAGGCAACATCCACACCACGCCTGTCGGGCGAATCGTAGTGGACAATGTGGTAGTTGGCAGGTGCAAGTTTCTTGGTCGAAACTATATCCTCCAACACGCCGCGCGTCTCGACCTCGGAGATACCGATTACGGCAGGATAACTCTTCTGAATGGCCGCAATGTCAAAAAAGACGCGCTCGATATTGCCGAGTTTCTTGTAGTATTTGACCGTGTTCCATTGGCGGGCACCCTCCGGTGTAAATTCGTCATCGCGGGTCTCGGGATCGTTGATTGTGTCGAAGAAGTTTTCTATGTTGTAGAATACAACCGTATATGGCTTCTGCGCAAACAGCACAAAGAATGCCGAGACAAGCAACAATGTTAAAAAGGTCTTTTTCATATAGGTTTATATTTATCTGTTCTGCATCTGCCGCAACTTATTTCAAATCCCAAGCCGAAGGATTGCACTGTGCTTTGACATCATCGGCAATCGCAGGGTTGAGCATATTGAAAAACGCCAAACCGGTCTTCTCCTCTATATATTTTACGGACACCACCGCCTCCGAAGGTATCGACACGTCATCGCCCGAATTTTCGTGTTGCAACCAAATACCAATCGCTTTCAGTTGCGACGCATCGTCGAACGAATCGACCGAACGACGAGTTTTGCCGTTTACCGTGCGCAGCAACACTTTGAAATAGTGGGACGGAGTAGGCGTAACGCTGCCGTTTCTGTCGGTCGTCGATGTGGCAATGGTCGAACTGTACGGGCCGCCGAAATATGCACCCGTAACGACATAGAGCGTATCGGCACACACCCAATTACGCACCTTACCCTCCAATGACCCCCAACGCTTTTGGTTGAAATTGCTGTATTGCGGTGTCATATTGGTTGCATAGAATGTCTGATTCATCATCTCCTGCGTACACTTGCGGTCTGCCGCCGGTATTTGATGGCCTCTGTCGTAAGGGCCTCGATACGAACTCGTCAGATTGGCCTGCAAAGATGCCTCGACATTGGGGTCGAATCCGAAATTGCTGTTGTTGCGGTTGGCCGAACCCGACGTATAACAAGTGTGCAGCGGATACGCCACCCACAACGAAGCACGCTTGGTCTTATCGAAGCAGAAGGTATAATTGCGCTGTTGCACGCCGTTCAACACCGCCGAGTGCGTCAAATAAATATAGTCGTCGTTTGCAACATACTTCGGCAGTTCGTTCCACGGTTTGTCGTACTCCTGCGGTGCCTCGATAAATGTTTGGCGCAAATCCAATTCGAAAGCGAAGTCGTTGTCGAACGCAACCGTTATGGTCGCATAACGAATCTCCTTGCTATCGTTCTGCGAGAAATAGACCCACTGCCCCATCTCGGTTGCAGTCATCTCGCCCGAAAACGATGTAACTTTTTTGTTGGTAAGCGTACACCAATCGTCGCCCGACACGACGGTAGCCGTATAAGTAACGCCTATCGGTGCCTCCAATCGCAGTTGGCAACTCGTATCGTAACCTTTGGCGACCGAGTTGCAATTAAGATACGCACGGGTAACCACTATCTTTTCGGATGAATCATTCTTGCCGCACGCAGCGAATGCGACTGCGACCAAAAAGAGACAAACGATATTTGCAAATTTCCTCATAAATCGGATGTGTAGTACTTCAAAAATCTGTTATCTGTAATCTAAAATCTATCGGTTGCGACCGAAGGACCGACCAAAGTCCTTCGGCCTGAATGCTGTTTATTTCTTGTAAACTATCTCGAACGATTCGGCATTGAATACCATCGTAGTCTTATTTACAAGTTTGAAGTACTCGTACTTGTTACCTGCGAACGAATATGCCACCGTGTGGATATATTGCTCGCCATCCTGCACATAACTCGTCTCGGTCGGCGTAACCTCTATGTTGTCGAACGCCTCGTCGCTTGCAGGTTTGTAACCCATATAAATACTGATGTTCATTGCAGTCGTATTGTACGAACGCAATTTTACGACAATCTCCTGAATATCGGTCAGCGACGCCTCGTTGGTAATGAAGCCCTGCTTCGATTCGGTCTTCGTGCTACCCGAGATTTGAATGGTGTGCATGTCGCTGTCGGCCGCCGGACGACGAATCTGTGCGGCTGCAAATGGCACGCCGTCGGTCGTCCATTTAACCCACGATGCAGGGTCTGCAACAGGACCTTCGTACGATGTACCGAGCGGACGACCCAACGCTGCCTCGATGGCATCGAGGTCGAATATCACACGGGCTGCATCGGCAGAAACCGATGCGTTCTGCTTCAAAGCCACCGTCTTGGTCAGACTACCCGACACACCCTCGATGGTGTAAGATACGGTAACTGTAAGCGTTGCCTCGATTGCGGCATCGGTGGTGTTTTTGTTTGCCGTTACCGCTACCGATTTCTTGTCTTCGGCAACCGTTGCGGTAAATTGCGCCTCATTGTCGGTGGTTGCAACAACATCGTAAGACGGGATATTAAGCGTCGTCAGTTCTACGGAGAGCGTCTCGCCGCCGGCAACGAATGTCAAATTGTCCGGATTGACTTTGAGTATAGGGTCGGTCGGTTCGGAGAACGCCTTGACATCGTCCAACGATGTAGGGAACATCTGGTATGCGCCGTTGTAAACCTCCATAACGCCATAGATGTTGCCGCGCTCCATAATATATTTCTCGGTACCGAAATTGGCATCCTTGCTTACGCGGGCCGTCAAGGTCGCACCCGAATCATCGGCAAGCGTATTGTTCACATAGTTGTCCGTACCGCTGTACCAAGTACCTGTTGCCTTAGGCGTAACATCCTTAACGCAGATGTACATACCCACATACTCCATGGAGTTCGCCTGTGCAACCGTCAGTTCGGGAGCATTGATGGCAACAACCGTTCCCGTTGCCGTAAGTTTGGCATCCGCAATTTCCGGCAGACCCGAATATGGCGAGTAGGTAGCGGCACTCAAATCGACCTCCACCTCTGCGCCGACAGGCAGTTCCGTATCGGTGTAATTCACGCCGTAGAATATCATGCCCGTATAAGGTGCGCCAGTATTATCGACAAGCGAAACGGCATTGAAGAGGTTGCCGTTGGTGTTGTTGGCAGCCACATACGCCTTGAACTTAGCCATCGTCTTTATCGATGCAGGGTCGGTCGTTACAATGTCGTTCAATATACGAATCGACGCCGTTGCGCCCAAACCCTTCTGACGAACGGCAACGGTAGCAGTCTTCGCACCCGATGTAACGGTAATCGTACCGAGGTCTTTCGACAAATCATCCGTAGCGGCAGCCGATGCAGTTACGGTAACGACATCGTTGTTGCCCTCGCCCGATTCAGGCGATACGGTAAAGCCTGCGCCCGTCGTGGCAATAGTCCAACCCTCTTTTGCACGGATTTTGAATTCGGCGGTAGCACCTGCAACATTATCGAGAACGACGCTTGTAGCGGATACGCTCAAATCGACATTCGACAACTCCAATACGTCGGCCACCCATACAGGCTGCAACTGAACGGTACCGCGATAATAACCGCACAAACCCTTAATCGTTCCCGTGTCGGAACTGATGGTGTATTGCGAGAAGAGCGGCGAATATGCCGATTTACCCATGTGGACGGTAAACGTTGCGCCGTCGGCATCCTCGATGGTAATGTCGAGTTCGGCATCGGCACTGTTCCATGGACCGCCGACCTTATCGCCCGTAGCGTGTACATTTTCCAACTGTACGTATTGGCCTTGATATTCATTGCTCAACAATTCCGGTACGGAGAGCGAAGGAATCATCAACTCCTGCGATTCGCCCGTACGGGTTACAGTTACGGTTTGCAACTGACGGAGACCGTAGCGGCTGTTGTAGGTAGCCGTTTTCAATCCCGACATCTCCACAACCGAGCCGACAGGATAGTTGGTTATGGCAGAACTGTTGAAGCCGTAGAGCAACACTGCCGAATTAGGCGTACCCGTATTGTCGCCGACAGCAAGTAATTGGTTGATGTTACCGTCACCATAGTTGGCCAAAACCACACCCTTGACCTTATCCTCGGTGTAGTTCAGCGTCGTGGTCTCGTTGGCGGTTGCCGAGTAAGCGTAATTGTTCTTGATAAACTCGACCAACTTCTCGACTGCGCCCTTGACATAAGGCTTGTCCGTCGATGTTTGAGTGAAAGCCAACTCCGCTTTTGCCCATTTCCAACCGGTCGATTTCTGATAGACGATAAACGTAACATTGGCTCGACGCAGAGGACCGTTGTCGTACTTTGCGATTTCGATGGTTACCTTGCCGTCGCCGTTACCGCTTTTGGTCGGGAGCATAATCCAATTCTCCTGGTCGCTCTCGACGGTCCATTTGGCATCGGACTTGACATCGATGGTCAGCGTTCCGCCATCTCGGGTAAAATCCAACTGAGCCGGCGTGCTGATGCTTATCGATGGCTTTTCGCCTTCCGCATCGGAGATGTTGTAGATGTAAACATCGCCGTTGTCGCAACCCGCGAAGAGGCTCATCGACAAAAGAGCAATCGAACACGCAAAAACTTTGAAAATGTTTTTCATACTGTTTGATTTTTATTGATTTGTTCGTTTTACTTTTAATTCGTTACAAGTTTGCCATTACAAGTTTACAAATATATGATATTTTTCTCTATTTCCAATAAGATTATACAAATCTTTTCAACACTTTTTCGTCAATCTTCGGCATAACCGCACCACAGCCACGGCAGAGCCGTAAATGCACCGCCATCCGACAAGAACCTGTTGTATATCGTTTATCCCCTGCTTCCGCAAAAACGGATTGCGCCGACTATCTGATTCTGTCCAACGAGCGTACCAACAATTCGTCGCGAAAAATCGCACGCATCGCCATCGCAACCAAAACGATGGCGACCAACGGCATAACTGCACCTATGCGGAGGCTCGATGCCGATAATTCGCAATTCTCGACCACTCGGGCAGAGAGCATATAGTAAATCACCATAAATGCTATGTCGCCCAACAGCAATACCAACTCCGCGCCGCACAACCGTATCTGCAAAGTGCGATGCTTGAACAGAAAGACGATTACCAGCGGCAATATGGCAGACAACACAATGGTTATCCCCTGCCACAAAGCCGACTGCACATATTCGCCCGAGGCGTCGGCAAAAGAAAATGCCGACAGGGTCCATTCCGAACCATTGGCGGCAAAAACGACTATCGGGGTAAATACGGTAACGGCAAGCAACGCGGCTGCCGCCAACAGATATAAAGTTTGAATGCGCTGTATCATAATCGTTTATCTATAAGATATCTGTTTCGGTCGTTGGAATTTCTGTTAATGAGTTCGCCGATAAAACCGGCCAAAAATAGTTGCACGCCCAACACTATGGAGAGCATGGCCAAATAGAACAAAGGTTGTTCGGTTACGGCACGCAGCGGCAGACAATGGCTCTGCTTGTACAACTTGTCGGCGATAATCCAAATTGTGGTGCAGCCGCCGAAGAGAAACATCAACGTTCCCAAACCGCCGAAAAAATACATCGGCGAACGGCCGAATCGCGACATAAAGGTTACCGTTATCAAATCGAGATACCCTTTCAGCATCCGTTCCACGCCGAATTTCGATTTGCCGTATTTGCGCGGATGGTGGCAAACCTCCTTTTCGCCGATACGGTCGAAGCCTGCATATTTCGCCAAAATCGGAATGTAGCGGTGCATCTCGCCATAGACCTCTATCGACTTTACGACGGTACGGCGATAACATTTGAGACCGCAGTTGAAATCGTGCAATCCGATACCCGACACACGACGCGCCGTCCAATTGAACAATCGGCTCGGCAACCGTTTAGAGAGAGGGTCGAAGCGTTTGCGTTTCCACCCCGACACCAAATCGTAACCCTCATCGACAATCATGCTGCGCATGGCAGGTATCTCCTCCGGAGAATCCTGCAAATCGGCATCCATCGTAAATACCACTTCGCCTTCGGCAGCCTCAAAACCGCAATACAATGCGGCCGATTTGCCGTAATTGCGCATGAAACGGATGGCACGCAACGTCTCCGGATAGCGGGCTTTAAGGTCGGTTACGGTATCCCACGAGCCGTCCGAAGAGCCGTCGTCCACCATAACTACTTCATAAGAGAGGTTGTTGTCGCGGCAAACGCCGTCAATCCACGCCATCAACTCCGGCAGGGATTCGCGTTCGTTATAAACGGGAACAACGACGGATATATCGAGCCTACTCTGCATCGTCCGTTTTATCGTTAAACAAATTGGGCGTGTGTTTGACAAAGCCCGCGACAATCAGACCGACGACCGTGCCGCTGATGAAATAATTGGATATGCCGGACAGAAGCGATGACCACAACGACGGTTCGGGTTGCGATTGCAGTTGCGCGAACATCTGTTGATATGTACCGGTCATCGACGCAGGCACGTTGCTTGCCGAAAGCAGATTCCGACAGGTATTTACTATGTTTGTCGTGTAGGTTTCGTAACCGACTATGCAATGGCGGAACAGATACGAGCCGAGAGCGACTATAACGCCGCACAACACCGACACCGTAACCGCATAGCCGAGACCCGAACCGTACGAAAAGTATTTTACGTCGGTTTGTCCCGCGAGTACCAAATGCGAATACTGTTTGGTAAAGATGTATATCAACGCCACATACACGCATGCGACAACCAACATCTCGATTCCCAAGAATCCCATCCAGCCCAATGTTCCTTTATAAAGCAGGACTGCCTGTTCGAATATATTGGAAGCCAACATCACAAGACCCAATATCGCGCCTTTCGACAGAGCCTCGTTTACAAATTTAGATTCTTTCATAATTCGGTGTCGTTAAAAATTCTTCGCATGCAAATATACGCATTTATTTGATATTTCTCCGTTCCAATTCCGCCGAATATTTTCGAGAGTTCGCCAAATGTTCGCCAAGCGTGCGTGCAAAATTATGCCGGCCGTCAAATTCGGGACGGGCGCAGAAAAATAGATAGTCGCTCTTTTCGTATGCAAGCACCGCATCTATCGCGGCGATGCTCGGTATGCAGATAGGTCCCGGGGGCAGACCTCGCCGACGATATGTATTATAAGGGGATTCGTAACGCAGATGCTCGTTCAGCACACGCTGCAAATCGAAACGCCGCATTGCGAATTTCACCGTCGGACACGATTGCAACGCTATTCCGCGACGCAGGCGATTGATATATACTCCGGCGATTTTCGGCATCTCGTCGCGCTGCTTGGTCTCCTCGTACACTATCGAAGCCAACGTCATAACCTCCGTGCGCGACAAACCCGTACGCGCCAACGCCTCATCGCGTCGTCCCTGCCAAAAGCGATTGTATTCGCGGTGCAATCGGCGCAACAAATCGGCGGGCGTTGTCGTCCAATAAATTGCGTATGTATTCGGCACGAACATCGCCATAATACTGTCCTTGGCAAATCCCAACTCCTTGCGCAACGATTTGTCGTACATGGCTGCCACCAAGGCGACCGAATCGGCTTCGATTTGCGCAGCCATGCGACCGGCGAGTTGTTCGACCGTTCGCGCTTGGTTTATCACGAACCGCACGGGCGACTGTTCGCCGAATTTGAGCATCCGTGCCACCCGAATCACGCTCATTCCCCGCTGCAATTCGTAACGACCGCGTTTGTAGGAGGAGGACAATTTGATGCGGCGTGCATAGATGTCGAATGCGGCACCGCTGCGGATATGTTGCGCCAAATCGTTGCGCAACGCACCATAGGAGGTGGTGTCGCATACATACAATACGCACGGTTCATTAACGCAATTTCCGTAAAAACAGCGATAGAGGATTGCCGATGCTGCAATGGCGACAGCCGCAACTGCCGACAGCGACCAAATAAATTTTCCGTATCTTTTCATGTGCCGACCTCGTCGTAAAATCGTTGTAAAGTTAGTGCAGCATGCGCACAGTAGCAAATTTTACAAAATACAAAAGCATACTTTTTGCAAATCGACAAAAGTTTTATACTTTTGCAACCGGGTAAGTCTTATACGACCAGCTCCTGCAAAACTCCCCCAGGCGAGGAATCGAACAAGGGTATGCGGTTGTAGCGGTGCGATATAAGTCGCTTACCCTCTTTTTTTTACCATATACGGCAGACCCGCAGGGAGTATGCCGTATAATTTTATCGGTTTTGCAGCAACAGCAGCCGCAATCGTTCGCAACCCGCTTGCGGATTGTGTGCATCGAACAAAAATGTTGCCATTCCCAAATCTTCGGCTGTGGCGAGGTTTGCCGGTCGGTCGTCTATAAACATGGTTTCGTCCGGTTGCAATCCGTATCGCGACAAAAGTATCTCGAAAATACGTCGTTCGGGCTTGACCGTATGCTCCTCGCACGAGACCACATCGCCGTCGAAGAGTGCATATACGCTCAATTTGCGCAGAAACTCGATAAACTCCTTGGACATATTCGACAACACATACAGACGATATCCCGCAGCCTTCAAATCGGCAATCAGGTCTCGCGTGCAGGCAATCTCCTCTTGCAGATTGACCGCAATACGCATGTTGGTCTCGGCGACCTCCCGCGTGCAACCGTGATATGCACACAGGGCATCCGCCACCTGCTCCCACGACAACGTTCCTCTGTCGTACTCGTTCCAGAACACGGGCATATCGGAGGAGGCGATGAAGGCGAAAAAATCAACAAGTCCTTTGGGACATTTCTTCGGGTCGCGGGCGAAGACCACTCCGCCCAAATCGAAAACGATGTTTTTCATAATTCTGCCGCGAAGGTAAAACAGAACGGAGAAACTTGCAATTTTTTTTGTGCAGGCAACATGGCACTCCGCAAAAATATTTTTCCGCATTTATGTCTCAAATACCAAATCAAATAGTAACTTTGTGCAATTATGGAAGAATTGCACGATATCAACACCGCTTCGTCATACGATGTCATTGTCGTAGGTGCCGGTGCCGCAGGATTGATGGCGGCAGGCACAGCCGCCAAGAACGGCTCGCATGTGCTTTTGCTCGAAAAGATGGAGAAACCGGCACGCAAGGTACGCATCAGCGGCAAAGGACGATGTAATCTGACCAATGCCAAACCGGCAGAGGAGTTCGCCTCCAACATCAGGGTCAATGCCGACTTCATCCAACCCGCCTTTGCAGAGTTCAACAACCGTTCGACCATGCGGTTTTTCGAGCGCATGGGGGTTAAATTGGTTACCGAACGCGGCGAGCGAGTATTTCCCGAAAGCGGCAAGGCTGCCGATATAGCCAATGCACTCGAATACTATTGCCGCGATTACGGGGTTGAGATTCAGTGCAACTGCCGCGTATCGGAGATTATGACCGTTTGCGGCAAGGTTTTGGGTGTAAAATACTGCAACAAACGCGGTTTCGTGCGCAAAGCGGAAGCCCCAAATGTGATTATCACGACCGGCGGCGTATCGTATCCGCGTACCGGCTCGACAGGCGACGGATACACATTCGCCCATGCACTCGGCCACTCCATAGTGGATATACGCCCATCGCTCACTCCGCTCATAACATCGCATCCGCAGTACGCATATATCGACAAAGTATTGTTGCGCAACGTAAACGTTACGCTCTGCATCGACAACGAGACGGTGCGCGAGGAGTTCGGCGAGATTGCATTCTCGGAGCGCGGAATCGAAGGCGCAACGGCATTGAGATTGAGTCGCGACGCTGTCGATGCACTGCTCGAAGGGCATAAGGTCAAACTCGTAATCGACCTCAAACCTGCCCTGACGGAGCAGATGCTGCACGATCGCATCCACCGAGAAATAGCAGAGATGCAGCCGGAAGATTTCTTTGCGGAATTGCTACGCCGGCTTGTGCCGAAACCTTTGATTGTTCCGATTTGCAAAGAGTTGGACATCCACTCGAAAATTTACATCGGCAAGGTTACCGACAAGGAGTTGGAGCGTTTGATAAAGGTTCTCAAAGGTTGGGTATTCCCGATTTCCGACTATGCGCCGTTCGATTATGCCGTGGTTACGGCGGGTGGCGTAGCATGCAACGAGGTCAATGAATTTTCCATGGAATCCCGAAAAATCAAAGGTCTCTATTTTGCGGGAGAGGTGTTGGATTTGGATGCCAATACGGGAGGTTACAATCTGCAAATCGCATTTTCGACAGGCCATTTGGCGGGTATGCTGAAAAAATAATGAAGGTAAACGGCAGAAACATAAAACGGCGGCTCTACAAATTGTCGCTACTGACCGACGAAATAACTCGGGCAAAACACTATCGCGGTTATGGCATTCACTCGCCATTTGTCTATGGGTTGATTCGCAAGGTCTTTATGTGTCGCCGTTTAATCGACGCTGCACACGCCGAACTATACGAAGCACTATTGGCCAACGGAGTTGCACCCAAACGGGCTATACAACTGCAAAATGCCATGCACTACTGCCAATACCGAACATTTGCAATCGATGGCGACAGTGCGGCAGAGTTCAACATAGCCACAGCCGACTACCCTGCCGAGCGATTGGAATCGGTCTATGCGAAGGCACGGCAAAACGGCACGACGCTTATCGTAATGCTGCCCTATGCCAACCGAGAACGGCGCGATGCTTGTCGGGCGATTGTCGCCGGACACAATTCGACCACAGTCGATAATCGCGGTTATATACTGATATTCAACAATCAACTGCCGAAACAACATTTTCGTCTATGAAACTCTATACCAAAGGCGGCGACAAAGGTCGCACATCGCTTATAGGAGGCGAGCGTGTCGCAAAAACCGACGAACGCGTCGAGGCATACGGCTCTGTCGATGAATTGACTGCATTCGTCGCATTGTTGGGCGACTGCATCGCCGATACCGTTGCTGCGGACAAATGCTCGTCCGACCTACGGCGCATCAATTCCGTGTTGATGAATGTCGAAGCCATATTGGCTACGGGCGATGCAGGCAGCGACAAAGTCCGACCGATTGAGGCCGACCGAATCGCTTGGTTAGAACAGCGTATCGACCATTTGCAGGCGCAAACACGACCGATTACAAATTTTACGGTCCCCGGCGGCAACAAAATCGTTTCGCTCTGCCACGTTTGCCGTACGGTGTGTCGCCGAGCGGAACGCGCCTCGATTCGTGCCGCACAGACGCACAAAGTGGACGAATCGGCACTTGTGTTCCTGAATCGTCTGTCCGACTATTTCTATGCTTTGGGGCGAATGCTGACGGAGATGCTCGATGCAGAAGAGATTCTTTGGCAACCGTAAATGATGCAAAAAAATAAAATCCATAATTTGGTTTTTTACATTTTTTATATATTTTTGCCAATCGTATTATGGCAGCCGAAACGGCAACCGAATACGGCTATGATACTAAACAATTAAATATTAATAGTTTATGTACTGGACACTTGAACTTGCATCTAAATTGGAAGATGCTCCATGGCCTGCAACCAAAGAGGAATTGATAGATTATGCAATACGTTCGGGCGCACCGCTCGAAGTTCTTGAAAACTTACAGGAGATAGAGGACGATGGCGACGTGTACGAAAGTATAGAGGAGATTTGGCCTGATTACCCTTCGAAAGAGGACTTTTTCTTCAACGAGGAGGAGTATTAGGCCTATCCGCAACAAATTCGTAATACACACCAACGCGATGGAATTCCATCGCGTTGGTGTTTTATAACCAATATTCCGTTTGCCGAATAATTTATTTATTTTTGTAGCGACATATCTAACCAAACGAATATAATCTAAGGCGCAAATGGACTACAACATCAACACATATAAGCCGGTAGAAATCTTAAATATATTGGCTACCAGATTTGAGACTGCAAGAGAAGAGAGAAATCTGCACAACCTTCAAAATGGCTTAGAATTATCAAACCAGGTCAATATTAATCGATTTTCTAAAAGAGAGCAATGCACATTCCATTACTTCGTGGCAAACGGTTGGGGTTATGTATTGTCATTAAAATACAATTCTCCACAGGACGTCTCACTTTTGGCTACAGAAGAATACGAAAACGAAATTTTCCATTTGAGAACAGCGTTAAATCTAATCGACAATGTAGACAAGAACAATGCTTGTCAAATATTAACGAATCTCGGGTGTGCTTTTAGTCATGTAGGACGATATGTAGAAGCCCAATACTACTTTAATCGGGCATTAACGCTGAATCCCAATTTCGGCATGGCATTAGGAAATAAAGGATACGGACTTTATCGTTACGCCAGAGAACTATGCGATGGAACGCATCAATTTATTTTCTTACAATATGCCCGCAAATACCTATCTGAGGCCGCAAACAAACAAGATACATACCCCGATGCAAGCGAAGGTTTTCGAGAATTGGCCCAACATATAACCACAAGATATACTATTGAACAATTGGATGATTACAAAATATACCCAGACATTTTAACCAACTGCTCAAAGGCGGATAAAGATTATCGTCTGTGGTGCATTGACAACGTCCTGTTCTTAAATCCGTTAAATGATGTAATTCGACAAAATATCGTCGCCAGAGATGTTCTGCATACACCTACAATAACGTTAAAACATTCCGATAAGCCTATATACCAATCCATATTCAATCAGATTAAGCAGGAGTTTGTTTCTGCAAGATTCTTTTTCTACGACGGAGCCTTTTATGACAATAAGCATTTCTCGGATCGAGATGTTGAACTTTACAGAGTATTCGATATGCCATTATATTCAATACATATAGAGAAAGTAAAAATAGCATTTCGGTTGTGTTATTCTATTTTTGATAAAATTGCATATCTACTCAATCTCTATCTACATTTAGGTCTCGACAATAATAAGGTCTCTTTTCGCAACATTTGGCACAAAGACGGAAACTGCAAGAATCCCGTAAGATCCGACATATTAAATGACTACAATATGGCATTACGCGGACTATTTTGGTTGAGCAAAGATTTGGATGAGAAAAGCAAATCTCCTATAGAACCGGACGCAAAAGAAATAGCCACCATTAGAAATTACATAGAACACAAATCGTTCAAAGTAGTAGAAACTCCAAATATATGTTGGAGCGAATCTCCTGAAACTTATGAAATAGAGAAGATGGCTTTTTACGATAAAACATTGCGTCTGCTAAGGCTTACGCGTTCGGCATTAATATATTTATCATCTGCCATCTACGAAGAAGAGTGCCATAAGACGCCTCTAAAAGGCAACATAAAAACAATAGAAATGGAACTATTATAAATATTCCATGACACCTTTAGATCTTTGCCAACTCGACTTAGCACTATGTATCTATCCAAATTATGGCATCATTACCCCAATTTGCCACTTTTCGTGCAAGCCTATTGTGGACAATACAACGTTAAATAAATCAGCCTGCCGACGCATAGTTTTGAGGGCGAATAATAGCGTTGTGAATATCGTCAATATACAGACGAAGCGGACCTATATATGGTAGGAACACATTAAGGTATGAGTCGAATGGCGGTTCATTTACAACTATGTCGCCGGTAATGTCGCCATTTTCGCACACGTAAGCGATTATGGTCTGCAAAAACTCCTCTTGCTCGGCATTTAGTGTATGTTCCGATATAAACACGCCAAATTTACACATGGCTTCTGTACGATTCACTCCCAGTAACGAGCGCACCAGCATTGCCACATTGTTCCCGCATCTTCCCTCAGTATATTTGTCATACTCCTCTTTGCTGCCAAGTTCCTGCCACAAAATACGCTCCAACTCGTCAAAATCGGCATCGTTCAGCGGCTCTATATTATATATTTTCTCCAATACAGGCAGGTCTCGGTGTTGATTAAGGTAATCAATAACGCGCTTTTTATACGATACTTTTGCATTCCATTCCTTACTCTTACCGGTCGTTACAGGCTCGTCATCAATATCTATCACAAACCATTTGTTATCGTTCCCCACCAAAAACTTGACCAGTTCGCGCAAGTCGGTTCGGACTTTTTCGAGCCACCGAAGAGAAACATTTTCCCATGCCACAGGCGAAAGTACCTCCTTTATTGTATTCATCTTTGCTTGTACTTGCAGCAAGGTCGCTTTCTCTTGGAGTTGTTCGGCAATGGTGCGTACTTTGTTTATACAGCCATCGGCACCGACCTCTTTATCAAGCAACGACAATTCTATCGTAAGAGCAAGCACATCGAATTTCTTGGCATTTTCATCGAGGGTACTCTTTGGCAGTAATGGGGCAATATCCGATTTCAGCGACAATGCATCTACTTCGGAAATGTATTGCCACGATGCAGCCTTCTTGAAATGGGCAACTTTGTCCAAAACTCTTCTCACTGATATATGGCTATTATTCAAAGCCGAGACTTGCCCACACAACAACTCTTTCAGGTTGTTGTGCAAAGTACGACAATAGTCGTTATCCTGATATGTTTGGTGTTGTAAGTGCGACGCAATATCGACCCTCAACCCGAATATACGTTCCGTAAGCGATGGTGTCTGCACAATCTCTTTACCATTTGGATTCTTCTCGAAATAATCGAAATTGCCACACCAGTCGAAAATATAGAAACACTTTTTGTCTTGTCCGGCACCGAATATATTTTTCGACAGGCGTGTGCCACGACCAATCATCTGCATAAACTTAATTTTGCTCTTGACAGCCTTAAAAAACACCAAATTCAGCACATCGGGAACATCTATTCCCGTATCGAGCATATCGACCGAAACAGCAATTTGTGGTTCACCATCGCGCACCTCGAACTTATTTACCAAATCCTGCGCATAATTGACATAATTGTCTATCAACGCACAAAATCCTGCTCCATATTCGGGATATAAACAATTGAACCGTTCAACAATCATCGCCGCATGACGATGATTGTAGGCAAAAATAATGGTTTTACCTATACGCTCGCCACTCTGCACCTTCAAGCCATGCTCCATAAGATAGCACAGCACTCTGTCCACTGTGTCGTTGTTGAAAATGTAGTTAAACATCTCGCGACTATCGATGTCGCGGTGATACTCGGTTTTCCCATCCAATGCTTTGCAGGTGCGTTCATAAGTCCACACTTTTTCCAATTGCTCGCGTTCTTGTGGCGATAAGTCGCTATATTTTATTCCTTCACGCAGAATCTTTGTGCCGCACTTGAAACCTTCGTAATTGACAAGGTAGCCATCTGCAACCGCCTCGTCAAGTTCGTATGCAAAATTAGGCTCGCCTGTTTCCAAGTCGAAAATATCGTATGTGCTTTTGTCCACATCTTCGCGCGGAGTGGCGGTCAATCCCACAAGCAAAGCATCAAAATAGTTGAACATCGCGCCATACTTGCCGAATATGGAGCGATGCGCCTCGTCGATGATTATCAAGTCAAATCGCCCGACCGAAAAAGGCTTGCTGTCGGTGTCGATATAGTTTATCATCGTTTGATATGTCGAAAACACTATCCGCGCATTCATATCGCGCCCTGCATTATTTCCATCGCTCAACACGCACGTTGTTGTGGCCGACAGCAACTTTGCGAAATTACGGTGTGCTTGGTTTACCAGCGATGTGCGGTCGGCAAGAAACAATACATTCTTCACCCACCTGTTGCGCATCAGCACATCGACAAGCGATATGGCGACACGCGTCTTGCCCGTACCTGTTGCCATCACAAGCAACGCTTTGCGGTGCTTGCGGTTCAAATGCTCGCAAACCGCCTTTATCGCCATTCTTTGATACGGGCGGTCGGTTATTGCATCATTAACCCGCGTGTCTGTTACATCGCGCCGTCCGCGTTGCT
The DNA here is from genome assembly GCA_051875395.1 of Alistipes sp. Lineage (GTDB taxonomy): Bacteria > Bacteroidota > Bacteroidia > Bacteroidales > Rikenellaceae > Alistipes. The sequence goes on from JBJEGV010000028.1 coordinate 39,117, forward strand.
GAATCATCAGTTCGAGGTCTGTCGCCGAGTGGAAACCATACAGACGGCGTGGCGGATAGCCAAGCCCGTCTATAATATATGTTTCGAAACCATTGGTATAGTAGATAACGGGGCGCACACCGTAGCGCTGTTCTATGCAATCGGCATAGAGTTCCGCCTGATGGCGACCGACTGCCGGCGACACAGATGTACGTTTAGCCTCGATTACCGCCAGCGGCACACCATTGCTGCCAAACAATACATAGTCGGCATATCCTACGCATTGCATATTCGGCATACCGCGCAACTCAACCTCTATGCAGGCTTTAAGCGGCTCGAGTGCGCCCTCTGTCGCAAGTACCACCCAACCGGCCTCGCGCAACATCATGTCAATATACATGCGTCGCGTCTCTGCCTCGGAGATGTCGCTCTTGATTTCAGCCACAGGCTCGGTACTTGCCAATGCCGTTTTGTCCGCTTGGACGACGATTGCATCGGTAGGCTTTACCTCAACAGGCACACTTACCATCGTAGTCTCTTGCGGTTTATTCGGAATAAGCGACTTGTCGAACGGGCGCACCTCATCGACCACTTTGAGTTTGAGCAGTACCGCTCCGACCACATTGTAGATATTGAGCAATGCGAAGAACGACTCCTTGCGGCTTACCTTGCCACTATGCGCGCCGTTGTTGCCTGCCTTGCGCACATAATGGGCAGCCATCATCACACGCTCGTCGGCTATGAAATCCGCAAACGGCTCTCCGTTCATCAGTTCGAGCAACGATGCCCGCTCCGACACCTCTATATCCTTCATTATATAGATTGCCTTCACGACATATTCCAACGCACGTCTTGCATTGATTGCGCTCATATCGGGCGCACTCACCTGCAACTGCTCGGCTGCCGAGCAAAACCTGTAAAGGGCGGCAATCTCCTTTATATCCTTGATGTAGTCGAAGTTGCGCATAAACCAATTCTAATCAATGGTTAATGTTTATCAAACTTATCTCTCTCTTCTCCCCACCAACCAAACCAACACATTATCAAATAAAACGGCAATGCTCCCAATAGTGTACTGATGATGATTCCGTTCCATGTAGGCATGTTGGTCGCTCCGTCAATCACGGCTTGAATAACAGCCTTGATGCCCAATACCACCAAAACCATTGCGCCTATCGTTATCCAAAGTTCCATATCTTGTTGGGTTATGGGTTATTATCCTCTAAATGGTATATCCGATTTATAAATACAATGGCACAAGCTCTTCAAATTTCCGCCTTTACTTGTAAGAAACATTTGCAAAGATAACTTTGTTTGCTCAAAATCGGCACGCGGCCCGACAAGAATTCCTTGCAAAAGTGATGTCGGTATCTCTTTCTCGATATATGGGACAATCACTCCTTTTCTAACTCTGTATTTAACTGCGTATTCATCTTTTGCATTCCTCAATATCATCCGATATTCCTTCTCGTGCGCAAAAGCCTTGTGTTTAATGGTCGGAGGCATTGCCAAATAGGCATCTATCGGACTTATTGTAGTTACACAATCGGTATTATTTGTATTTATTTCAAAAACATTGTAAAGAGACGGAATGCAATTATTATCTATCAGGTCTGTACTTTTACCGCAATAATGGCATTTTGATGGTCTGTTTTTAGGAGAGTTATCACTCGCACCGCTTAAAATGCAGGTCGGATTCTCAATCATTAACGCAATGCCACGACCTTTGTCGGCATACATATCCCACATCGAGGCATCTTGACAATCTGCGCCAAACGATATGATATACGGCTCTCGGGGCGTCCACATAGCGTCTTGTTCACGTTCCGAAGCGCATTTGAGAAAGGATTTGTCGGCAGTAATTCCGTTTCTGCTCTCGTATATCTGCATCGCCTCCCGACACACCCTCTTTCCAAACTCATACTCTGATGAATCATTCATAAAAGCATAGTGGGTTGCCCACATGGTCAGATTGGGATTCTTTACAGAATAACCCTGCAACATACCGAACAGGCTCTCGCAAGTTGTAAAGTGATACAGATAATTCTCAAATTTTACCGCCATAGCGCCAAACTTTAGTTAAAGTAGTAATCCATTCTGCTATTAAAAAGCATTTCGGTTTCTGCGATTGATTGCTTTATTAGTTCTTTTTGTTTGTCAATTTGTTCTATTTTCTCTGCAAATTGTTGTTGAAGGTTTGTAGGAGTAATAATAATATCAATATTTTTTAGTCCTGCATTTGATACAACAGGTTGCATTGCTTCACTAGCATACTTCCTTAGATTATGCATACGAAGAAGATAAAGCAAATAGATATTATTATTATCTATCTTTTTTGTTAGGATAAAAGCATTATCCGGTAATAAATGCTTTACCAACAACATTTCTAACATTTCCACACAATGCACCTACACGCCCTATAATGATGTTGTTACCTTCAAGATTATATTCGTTATGATAACCAACAATGCCATTACCTCCATATACGGGATAAACTCCCTCTACCATATCCTTTGCAGATAAACCGTTTCCACTTGCAAGTTTGTGGCAATCTTCAAACTTCTTTACTTCCCAGCCTTTTTCGTTGGTGATAGGGTCGCCAAACATAGTGTAGAATATGGATTGAGCAAGCAAATCAAGTTCTTTCAACTGTTCCTTTTTCTTTTCGATAATCCCATTCAAACAATCCAACTCCGCCACAATCCGCTTCTGCTCCGCAAGAGGTGGAACAGGGATAGGTAATTGCTTCAACTCTGCTATATCCAAAGTAGGAACAGTCCCCTTTCTTGTATGTAATCTAAAATCAATGTTTAGAAAATACAAGTACAGATATTCATAAATTACAAAGCCTTTATTTGCGCAGGCTCCTCCTGTATTCAAATCCACTACACTATCTTGCAGAAGGATTCGTTTCTTATTTGTGGCAATAGCAGCACCATTTTTGGGGAATACAATAGTATATTTACTAAAAGTTTTACAACCGCTCTCTAAAAACAATGATGTGTATTGCAGATACTTGGTATTAATTGGGTGATTCATATCAGAAACTTTGAAATATGGGACATCACCACATCCCATAAGTTCAGCCTCTTTTGGGGTATATCCACTACAAAAAGTAGCCACCTCTCCAAGTTTCTTTATTTCCCAGCCTTGTTTCATTTCTCATAGTTTGGTGTTATACGCTGCTGAATAATCTCTTTCAAATTGTCCGTTTTTATTTTGTCTAATACGTCCAAATACCCGAGTAGCATTGTGCGTAATTCTTTTTTATCATCATCATACTTGCAACATTCAATAAAATTATCGATTAGAGCCTTTGGGTCTGTTATAAGGTCAATATTAAGGCTTGCAAAAAAACTATTGATAAAAGTCGTTTGATTACCTTCTATCAAATGCCTAATATGCAAAACTATTTGTTTGATTTCTTGCAACACCCCGCTGTAAAGGAATACATTCTGGTCATTCTTACCCAATTTTAGTTCAATATCAAAGGAACATTTTATAAGTCCGTCATTTAAGTCTCGACACTCTCTGATAATATCGTCAATTATGTTTATTCGTTCATTAGAAGCGGGACTATTGTAAAACCCCAATGTTATATGTTGAATAAATGTCCGAGCGAACATCTCTATATTATCCGCTTGAATAAAGATATTCCTATATATTTCATACTCTTGTGCTTCGATTTGGCGTTGTTGCAACTTGTTTTGTTCCTCTTGCAGTTTAAGTTGTTGCTCTTGTAATTTATTCTGCCTTTTACCTAACACCTAAGTAATCACAGCAGCGACAAG
>JBJEGV010000029.1:0-40561 GCA_051875395.1 Alistipes sp.
ACTGACAAGCGTTACCATTCCCGACAGCGTTACTTCAATCGGCAGTTCTGCATTCCAAAATTGCACAGGACTGACAAGCGTTACCATTCCCGACAGCGTTACCAAAATCGGCAGTGGCGCGTTCTTTGGTTGCACAAGGCTGACAAGCGTTACCATTCCCGACAGCGTTACTTCTATCGGACAACAGGCATTCTCCGGTTGCACAGGGTTGACAAAGATTTATTGCAAACCGACCACGCCGCCAACTTTGGGTAGCGATGCATTCAGCAACATTGCATCGAGTGCCAAAATCTATGTACCGAGCGCATCGACATCGGCATATAAATCTGCCACCAATTGGAGCAGTTATTCATCAATAATAGTAGGATATAATTATTAACCGCCAATCACATTTACAAACCATTAAATATTAAAAAGTATGAATGCAAGAAAAAAACAACTCTACGGGCGATTGCATGAGGTGATATCGCTTTCGTATCGCATTTTGCGCAACAAAATTGCAGCAGGCGCAATTACGATTCACAACGAAGCATCGTTGCAGATGCAGTTAGGCACGATACTCAACCAAGTGGGACAACTGTATCTGTTTGCCCGCAACGAGCATTTCGAGGTAAACTTGGAGGTGCCGAAGGAAATCGACCCAACGGTAAAAAGCGCACGCGGCAAAGCGCGATGCGACATCGACATCAAACTGACGAGTGGCGCAAAAATGCATGTAGAGGCGATAATCGAACTGAAATGTTTCATAAAGAAGCAGGATTTTACCGAGACTATCACAATGAACCGTTATGCGGTGCTGTGCGACATAGAGAATCTCGAAAAATACAAAAATGCTCTCTGCTACGAGATAATCTACACCAACAACGCCAACTACTCCAAGCCTAACTCGCAGGATTTCAGTTTGAGCAACAACGGCACGATTCACTCATACGAGGGCGACAAGAAGCACAAGAAGGTGAATCTCAAACAGGAGTACCCGATAAAGTGGGACATATACGAAGACAAGCATTACTTCCTGAAAGTCGATATTATAAACAAGGATGGTATGCTTGCGACCGACGCAGAGGCAAACTGATGCCGTTGCGGAGTGTTTGTTTACGAATTTTGGGTTGTGCCGGTGGCTCAACCCAAAATTTTTATGTCGGCGCGCCGTTGCTTACGCATAACGCGACCGTCGGCAATGTCATTCCGAGCGATAGCGCGTCATTTTGAGCGCAGCGAAGAATCTGTTGTGGTCGGATGTGCGTCATTCTGAGCAAAGCGAAGAATCTGTTGTGGACGAATGCACGGTTTTCTGCCCTTTGCTTCCTTGCGCCCGATTCTGCCCGAGATTTTTCACTGCGTTGCGCTCCGTTCAAGAATGACGGGCAGTGTTGTGCCATGACTTTATATATTGCGCCATTATGCAATGTGCCGAAAAAAACAAGTGGTTGTGCCGGTCGGCACAACCACTTTAAGGTATTTATCCGCTTTACTCGGTCAGAAATTGGCTGATGCGCCAATTATCTCCGAAGTGCATCGATTTGTCCTTTACCGCCAACTCGTAATACGAATAGTCGCATGCCGCAAGCAGGTCTTTTCTGCCATCATAGGTCATGGTGCCTTTCCACTCCGGCATCTTGCCTTTCAGCACAGGCAATTCGTACTGTATCACGACCTTGCAGTCGTTGTAGAGCGTCGATTCGACAAAAGCACCCGTTACAGGCCACGAATAAGGAGCCGTTCCCTTTTGGGAAACAACCGGTCGGGCATAGTGCATAAACGCCCTTGCCAATATCTGGCGCAGATGATTCTCCAAATAGGTCGGGTCGTCGGAAGGATGATGTACACCGTAGCGTTCCATATCCTTTTCGCCTTTCAATTTGGCAAAGACGGTATTGGTGTCGTCGTCATATTTCAGACGGGTAATCTCCATACAGTCGTAACTTGCCCAATAATGCGAAGGCTTCGTCTCTTTGCTAAAATACGCCCCGACGCTCGAGGAACTGTCCCAAAAGCCAATCTCGCAGTCCCATATATCGATGATTTGGCGCAAAGAGTGTTTGCGCACATCCGGCATCGTTACCGTCGTCAAGTCGAGTTCCTCCATTTTTTTTGGACCCGTATTGCCTATACCGAGATTCAGCGAGGTGCCTTCGGGCAGAAATTTGGTCGGCAACCATATCGTCAATACCAGCAGCAACGCCGCCATATTGCCTGGGGTAAATAATTTGTTCATGGCACTCCTTAATTAATTTGTGAAAAATGACCGTCGGCCTCGCGACGCCAAGTGAATCCGTCGGTACAGGTAACGCGCTCCGGACCCACGCGCCCCAATATATAGTGAGGATTGCCCTGCGCATCATAGACGACGCTGTCCGAACTTACCGTCGGCGATGTATAGCCCAAGCCTCCGCCGCCGACAAGTGCGAGGAAACAACCGAAACCGACGAGCGGGCTGATGCCCATCGCCACATTGATACACGGGATTATGCCGTACAAACCTGCCAATGCCACCATCAGACCGATTATGACACCCGTAAAATCCAACGAGCACAACGATACGAATGCCGATTTGAGCATGCCGACAAAAATGCCGCAACTCACGCCGATAAGCAACGACAGCGCAAGCCATGCGAACAGGCACATGCCGAATCCCGACACGCCCTTGAACAGCCCTGCCAAAACGGCGATTAACGGACTGACCGTTGCCACTCCGCCGCCGATTGTAAGGGCATTGCCCAAAATTGCGACGCACAACCACGGCAGAGTCGCTGCCTTGCCCTTGTCCTGCATCTTTACCGACAGCAGAGTCAGCAGCAACCCGACGATTAACGCCGATGCAGCCACTGCAAGTTTTATCGGAGTGTAAGACTCCGTACCTTTCACTCCCGTACACATACAGGAGAAAAACAGCAACACGGTAACCATGAGCATAACATAATTGCTCGCCACCGCCTTCCAATAATCCGACGAATTCATTTTTAGATTGTGAGATTTTAATTCATCGCAAATTTAGCGACATTTTATATAATTAGCAAATTCCCATATTGCCGTCCCGCAGGCATATTTCCGAAAAAAAATCGCGTTCTGCCCTATTTTTTTCAATTTATTTCTATATTTGCACCCCGTATAACCATCGCTTATTTTTTATGGGAAATGAAAAGAACATTTGCTTTGTTGGTAGCGACACTATGCTACTTCTGTACCTACTCACAAGAGGCTGAGTCCGTCGGCAACACTCCCGTACTGACCATCATTCCTCGTTTCGACGTCAATCCCCATATTCCGGTCGGTAATAAGGGCAAAACAGATGTCGATTTTGCAAATTCATCGCTTTACACCCTGTTCGAGGGCAATGTCGGCGAACACTTCTCCTACTCGATGAGTAATCATTGGGTCTCGACCGACACCAAATCACTCTACAAAAACGCATTCCTTTCGGACGATGTCGATTTTATCGACTGGCTCACTCTGACCGCATCCGTAGGCTCATTCTCCTTTACCATAGGTAAGGACATGTTGTCCATCGGAGGTTACGAACTCGATGCCTGCGACGTGGATTCCCACATCGATTTAAGTTCCGTATTTTGGAACAACTGCGCCATCTACCAATGGGGCGGCAAGGTCGAATATGCACCGACCGACTCCTCGACAATCACATTCCAATTTGCGACATCCCCTTTCGGAGAGAAACCGTTCAAAAGCAAACTGTTTACCTATTCGCTCTATTGGACGGGCGAATACGGCTGCTTCTCGCCGATTTGGTCTGCAAACTTCATGGAATACGAACGAGGCCGATTTATCTCGATTCTGTCATTGGGTAACCGTTTCGACATAGGCAGTTTCGCCATCGAACTCGATTATATGAATCGTGCCAACTCCACAAAACGATTTTTCGACCAAGAGATGACTCTCTCGGGCAAACTCATCTACAATCTTAACGATAAAGCCGAATTTTTCATCAAGGGCGGTTACGAGTATCGCCACGGCGAGGAAGACATGTTCGGTTACGGAGACGAATGGGAGATGGGCGACGGCATAGTACCGACAGGTATTCTGCGCAACAAAGACTATGTCTTCTATGGCGGCGGATTACATTTCTACCCGCTGCGCGACAGCAAAGACTTGCGGTTGCACGCCGTTGCATGCGCCAACAACTATTCCAACCACGTTGCGCTTACCATTGGTGCCACATACTTTTTCAATTTGACCGACACCATCAAACGCAATCGCAGAAAATAGGTTTGTTTCCATAATCCTCCATATTGTAAATGAGCAACAAAAACTCGATTATAAAGATAGAACACCTCTCCAAATCATTTGGCGACAAGGTCGTTCTCAACGATATAAATCTCGAAATCAAACGAGGCGAGTTCATCACTTTCCTCGGTCCGTCCGGCTGCGGCAAAACCACTTTATTGCGCTTATTGGCAGGTTTTTTGCGTGCCGACGAAGGGACGATAACGATGGACGGCAAAGACATATCCGACATGCCGCCTCATCTTCGCCCGCTCAACACGGTATTCCAACGCTATGCGCTTTTCCCGCATCTGGACGTTTACGACAACATCGCATTCGGCCTCAAACTCAACAAAGTGCCGTCGGACGAGATAGACAAGCGCGTGCGCAAGGCGTTGAAGATGGTAAGCATGACCGACTACGAGGACCGCGATGTAAATTCGCTCTCGGGCGGTCAGCAGCAACGTGTCGCCATAGCGCGTGCAATCGTAAACCGGCCGAAAGTGCTGCTGCTCGACGAGCCGCTGGCCGCCCTCGACCTGAAAATGCGCAAGGATATGCAGATGGAGTTGAAAGAGATGCACAAAACGCTCGGCATCACCTTCATCTACGTTACGCACGACCAAGAGGAGGCTCTGACGTTGAGCGATACGATAGTGGTCATGAGCGAAGGCAACATTCAGCAAATCGGCACGCCTACCGACATATACAACGAGCCGACCAACTCCTTCGTCGCCGACTTCATCGGCGAGAGCAACATACTTAACGGTATGATGATAAAGGATAGAGAGGTGTCGTTCATAGGCCATACGTTCGAGTGCGTCGATGAAGGTTTCGGCGAACACACGGAGGTCGATGTGGTAGTGCGCCCCGAAGATATCTACATCATTGCGCAGACGGACAATGCCAAATTTACTGGCAAGGTAACTTCGTGCATTTTCAAGGGCGTGCATTATGAGATGTTCGTCGAGACCGACAACGGTTACGAATTGATGATTCAGGACTACAATCCTTTCGAGGTCGGCAGTACGGTCGGCATGTTCATCAAGCCGTCCGACATCCACGTCATGCGCAAGGAGCGCACCTGCAACACTTTCGACGGCACGATGCTCTCCCCTACGAGCGTGGAGATGCTCGGCGCGGAGTTCGAATGTCGTGATTGCGGTTTGCAGGCAGGCGACAAGGTGCGTGTCCGCATAGATTTCGACAAAGTGGATTTGTTGGACGACAAAGAGGACGGTACGCTCACGGGGGAGGTGCATTTCATACTTTACAAAGGCGACCACTACCATCTGACCGTCAAAACCGAAGCCGGCGACGATATATATGTGGATACCAACGACATTTGGGACAAATGCGATTTGGTCGGCATCGCCGTTGCACCCGAAAACATGCGTATTACCAAACGGATTTAATCGGACGGAAGATGAACGGTATATTGAAATTTTCGACCAAGCGGTCGAATTGGGCCATACCCTATTTCATTTTTCTGCTGATTTTCGTGGTATTGCCGTTGGTGCTGATTGTCGTCTATGCCTTCAAGGACAACAGCGGCAACTTCTCGTTGCAGAATTTTGTCAAATTCGTCTCGCAACCCGAAGCGATAAACACCTTCATCTACTCGATAGGCGTTGCGCTGATTACCACGATGCTGTGTATTCTGTTCGGGTATCCTGCGGCATATATTTTGAGCAACCGCTCGCTCAACCGTTCGCAAATAACGGTCGTACTATTCATCCTGCCGATGTGGATAAACATTTTGGTACGCACTCTCGCCACGGTTGCGCTGTTCGATTTCATGCGCATTCCGCTCGGTGAAGGAGCGTTGATTTTCGGCATGGTTTACAATTTCCTGCCGTTTATGATTTATCCCATTTACAACACCATGCAGAAGATGGACTATTCGTTAATCGAAGCGGCCGAGGATTTGGGAGCCAAACCGAGCAAGGTGTTCTGGAAGGTGGTGATGCCTCTCTCGATGCCCGGTGTCATGAGCGGTATCATGATGGTATTCATGCCGACCATCTCGACATTCGCCATCGCCGAACTGCTGACGATGAACAATGTCAAATTGTTCGGAACGACCATTCAGGAGAACATCAATAACGGAATGTGGAACTACGGTGCGGCATTGTCGCTGATTATGCTTATCATAATCGGTGCAACGAGCCTGCTGTCCGACAGCAGCGAAACCGCATCCGACAACGAAGGAGGTTTGATATGATAAAAAAGATTCTTGCACAATCGTACCTCTGGCTGCTGTTGCTGATGCTGTACGCGCCGATTCTGATTATCGCCATCTTCTCGTTTACGGAGGCGAAGGTACTCGGTAATTGGACGGGCTTTTCGACCAATCTCTACACCTCGCTCTTTTCGGGAGGTGTACGCCATTCGCTTATCGCCGCCATCGAGAACACCTTCACGATAGCGTTGCTTGCGGCAACCGTCTCTACCGCACTCGGCAGCATAGCAGCAATCGGCATATTCAACATGCGAGGTCGGAAAAGACAGACGATTACGTTCCTGAACAATATCCCGATGCTCAATCCCGACATCATTACGGGTATTTCGCTGTTCCTGCTATTCGTCAGTCTCGGCATCACGCAAGGCTATACGACCGTTGTGTTGGCGCATATCGCCTTCTGTACTCCATATGTGGTATTGAGCGTCATGCCGCGTCTGCGACAGATGAATCCCAATATCTACGAGGCGGCACTCGATTTGGGAGCGACACCGTTTCAGGCTCTGCGCAAGGTTATCATTCCGGAGATACGCCCTGGTATGATTTCGGGATTCATACTCTCGTTTACCCTCTCAATCGACGATTTCGCCGTAACGATTTTCACCATCGGCAACGAAGGTTTGGAGACGCTCTCGACATACATCTATGCCGATGCACGCAAAGGAGGTCTGACACCAGAATTGAGACCTCTCTCCACAATAATTTTCGCGACCGTGTTGTTGCTGCTGCTCATCATCAACATTCGCGCCAATCGCAATTCGAAAAAACTCAACAACAAACAAACCGAATAAAGAGAAATGAAAAGACTTTTCAACATCGTTCTCGCATCTGCTGCGGCACTGATGCTTTTGGCCGGTTGCGCCACCAACGAGGGCAACCGCGAAAACATTTTGAAAATCTATAATTGGGCCGATTATATCGACGAGGATGTACTCGCCAAATTTCCGGCTTGGTACAAGGAACAGACGGGCGAAGATGTCTCAATCGTTTACCAACTATTCGACATCAACGAGATTATGCTTGCCAAAATCGAACGCGGCCATGAAGATTTCGATGTCGTTTGTCCTTCGGACTATATCATCGAACGTATGTTGCGCAACGATTTGCTGCTGCCAATTGACCACGATTTCGGCAATACGCCAAACTATATCGACGGCAGCCTCTCTCCGTACATCATCGAATGCTTCGACAAAATAGCGGGCAACGGCAAGAATGCCAACGATTATGCCGTGGGATATATGTGGGGAACCACCGGCATCATGTACAACACCAAGACCGTAACGGCAGACGAGGCGTCATCGTGGAATGTACTGCGCAACGACAAATTCGCAGGCCGAATCTTCATCAAAGATGCCTTCCGCGACGTCTATGGACCTATTCTCGTATATTTGAAACAGAAAGATATTGCCGAGGGCAAAATCACACTCGACGAATTGATGTTCGACGCCTCCGACGAATCGATAGCCATGGTGGAGAAGTTCCTGAAAGAGGCCAAACAATATATCGCAGGTTGGGAGGCCGACTTCGGCAAGGAGATGATGACCAAGGAGAAGGCCGATATAAATCTCACATGGAGCGGCGATGCCGTATGGGCTATCGAAGAGGCTGCGGGAGTCGGCGTATCGCTCGACTATGTGGTACCTGCCGAGGGCAGCAACGTATGGTTTGACGGCTGGGTAATCCCGAAATATGCCAAGAATGTCAAGGCGGCGAGATATTTCATCAACTACATGTGCCGTCCCGACATTGCAATCCGCAACATGGAGGCAACCGGCTATGTCAGCGCGATAGGCACGGCAGAAGTGTTGGAAGACCGCACCGACGAGCAATACGATGCGATAGATGTAAGTTATTTCTTCGGCGAAGGTGCCGACAGCGTACATATCAATCCTGTGCAGTATCCCGCAAAAGATGTCGTGGAGCGTTGCGCAATGATGCACGATTCGGGCGACCGGACCGAACAACTGCTCGAAATGTGGTCGCGTGTCAAGGGCGACAACATGAACACTTGGGTAATCATCGTATGCGTTGCGGCACTGGCAGGTCTGCTCGCTCTGGCATTCAGCCGCAACAAGAGCAAAAGCAAGCGCAAAAAGAACAAGCACCGCAAATAGCCATTTCGTCCGCAGCAATACGGAGTTGTGTCAAAGCGAAAATTTGGCCAAACCTGTTAAAGTGCGTCAGAATTAGCTAAATGCAAGGCATTGAGAAAGAGGGCAAAGGAGTTTACTCGACGTAAATGACTGCGCCCTCTTTTCGATAATAACGCAGCAGGCGGCAATTATGACACACCGCCTTACAGCAGGAACAGAATCATCATCTGCGACAATACCACGCGCAAAAACATCACAAGCGGATAGACGGTCGCATAACTTATCGCCGGCATATCGCTGCCTGCAATGCCGTTGGCATAGGAGAGCGCAATGGGATTGGACATACTGCCCGACAAAACTCCCATCAGCGTATAGTAATCCGTCTTATAAACCAATCTCGCGAATATGCCGACCAGCACCACGGGAATTATGGCGATAAGCAACGCATAAATCGTCCACACATATCCGCCATTTACGACCGCTTCCACGAATCCGTTGCCGGATGCCAGACCGACAGCGGCGAGGAACATCGCCAAACCGACCTCGCGCAACATCAGATTCGCGCTTATCGTGGTGTATGTTATCAGATGCCAATGCGTACCGAAACGGCCGATAAGTATCGCCACAATCATAGGTCCCGCAGCCAAGCCCAAACGTACCGGTTGCGGAATGTTGAACAGCGGAATCGAGCCTACGAACACGCCAATCGCTATACCGAGGAATATGGTCAATATATGCGGCTCGTGCAGTTTTTTCAGCGAGTTGCCCAACAGGTCAGCGATTTTGTTTATCGCCTCCTCCGACCCGACGACCATGACTTTGTCGCCCAACTGCAACTCCATGCCCTGATGCGGGATTATATCGACACCCGAACGGTTTACGCGGGTGATGTTGATGCCGTATTTGGTACGCAGACGCAAATCGGCAAAGCGTTTGCCGTTGATTTCGGGACGAGTTATGACGATACGGCGCGAAACGAGTTTGCCTTCGAATTCGCCCCATTCGGCTTCGAGCATCATTATTTCGCTACCGAGAAATGTCAAAATCGCCTGCTTGTCCTCGGGATTGCTGACCACGAAAATTTTATCGCCGCAATAGAGCGGGCTGTCGGAGTCGGCGACAAAAGCCTTGCTGCCGTCGTGCGAGATACGCGATATCACGAACGGGCGGTTTATGAGCGAGCGCACCGCTGCAACGGTCTGTCCCGAGATTCGGTCGTTGGTAATCTCAATCGAGAATTTTGCGGCGAACTTGTTTTCGCTGTTGATTGCCTTCAACGCTTCGTTTTCTTTTGCAAAATCGATATGCAGCAGATATTTCAGCACAACAAACGCGATGATTACTGCAATGATGCCGAACGGATACGAAACGGCGAAACTCATCGGTATCGTCGGGTCGTTCGCGCCCGTAACATCGATATAGGTTTGCTGAGCCGCACCCATTGCGGGAGTATTCGCCACGGCTCCCGCCAAAACGCCGACCATCGTCTGCAACGGAATACCGCTGACAACATGGAACAGATAGGCAATGCCCGAGCCTGCCAGCATCACGAGCAGAGCGATAAAAATCATGCGCAGACCGCCCTGACGAAGCGACGAAAAGAAACCGGGCCCAATCTGCAAGCCTATCGAAAAGACGAACAGCGTCAAACCGAAATCGCGCACGAAAACCAGCGTTTCGCCATCGAGGAACATCCCGAAATGGCTTGCCACGATACCCGTAAACAATATCCATGTCGAGCCGAGCGATATGCCGCCGATTTTGATTTTGCTCAATGCCGCGCCCGACATAATGACTATTGCCAGCACGAAAATCGAATGCGCAACGCCGTTACCGAAAAAAATCGAATCGATAAAATCCATAACTACCCAATTATCGACCGCCTGCCTCCCGAAAACATCCGCCATCCGTACAAAAACAGCGACAGAGCGACGCAGAAAGGGGCAATCGCATTACGGGTGGCAAATATATAAATTTAAGGGCGACAAAACTATTTTTTACTGACGAATATTTTACTATCTTTGCATTCGCAAGGTCAAAAATTCCTACGCTATGGCTAAAATCGACATCGAACGCTCGCACCGCATGGACGGTACAGGCGAGTATTATTTCTCGCGAAGATTGCGCGAGATTTCGGAAATCGAGGCAACCACAGGTCGCCAAATCATAAAACTCGCAATGGGCAGTCCCGACCTTCCGCCGGCACAGGCTGTAATCGACCGTCTGACAACCGAGGCGCAACGCCCCGATGTTCACAAATACATGCCGTTCAACGGTACTCCGATGCTTCGCAAGGCTTTTGCCGATTGGTACAAGCGGTGGTACGGCGTAACGCTCGACCCAAATGGCGAGGTTTTGCCGCTTATCGGCTCCAAGGAGGGCATCATGCACCTCTGCATGACCTTCCTCAACAAAGGCGACAAGGTGCTTGTTCCCAACCCCGGGTATCCAACTTACAGTGCCGCAGTCCGTTTGTCGGGCGGAGTGATGCAGCCATACGCCCTCAACAAGGAGAACGGCTTTATGCCCGATTTCGATGCCATAGAGCGCGAAGGCGTGGAGGGTGTCAAGATTATGTTCGCCAACTATCCGAACATGCCTACGGGACAGACTCCGACAAAGGAGTTGTTCGAGAAAATCATCGCATTCGGTGCGAAGCACAACATACTCATAGTTCACGACAACCCTTATTCGTTTATCCGCAACAGCCAAAAGCCTATGAGCATCCTTGCAATCGAGGGGGCAAAAGATGTGGCGTTGGAGATGAACTCGCTGTCGAAGGGACACTCCATGGCAGGTTGGCGTGTCGGTGCAGTTATGGGCAAAAAGGAGTGGCTCGATGCGATTCTTTCGTTCAAGAGCAACATGGATACGGGTATGTTCTACCCCATTCAGGCGGCAGCCGAAACGGCTCTGTCGCTCGGACAGGAGTGGTTCGACGAGTTGAATGCCATCTATCGCGAGCGCGAAAAGGAGGGGTGCGCACTGCTCGATGCGCTCGGTTGCAAATATCGTCCGAATCAGGCAGGCCTCTTTATTTGGGCGGAGTTGCCGGCAGACTACGAAGGAGACTGCTTTGCATTCTCGGACGAGATTATGGAGAAATGCGACGTATTCCTTACACCGGGTGGTATTTTCGGCAGCGAAGGTCGTCGTTATGTACGCATTACGCTCTGTTGCCCTGCCGAATTGCTGCGTCGGGCTACCGAGAATGTCAAAAACCGTCTGCATGAATAAAAACAAACGTTCCAATATCGAAAAAATCGAGTCCAACCCTTTGCGGATTGGACTTTTTTTGTTATTTTTGAACGTTTTTGTACCATGCGTCAGCATATAAACAGGGCAGACAATGACAATAGCCGACCTTATAGACAAAATCAGGCATAACGCCATCGCAAAAGATTCCTCTTGGGCGGTTATCGGAAGTGCGATGGGCAGAGGGTTGTCCATGGTTGCGGGCATAGTAATCGCCCGATTGCTCGGAGCAGAGGTATATGGCGAATACGGCATGGTCAAAAGCACGCTCGCCTATGTAGCCGCATTTTCGACATTCGGTCTCGGCTACACTGCCACCAAATATATCGCCCAATGCAAATCCGACAATCCCGTTGCGATAGGCCGCATCATAGCGAGTTCGACCAACATCACCCTGACGACGAGCTGCATAATGGCGGGATTGCTGTTGTTGTTCGCCGACAACATCGCATCCAATCCCAACATCGTACCGGCATTGCGTTATACGGCTCTGCTGATAGTCTGCAATGCCGTCAATACCACGCAACAGGGTCTGTTGGCGGGCTTCAAGGATTTTCGCACGATAGCCATAAACAACACCATCGTCGGTGTCATTACCTTCTTCCTTTCATCCCTGCTGACCTACCATTTCGGGTTGGACGGTGCTTTGGCTGCACTCTTGATATCGATGCTGATTCAGTGTATCCTCAACCTCTTCGCCGTGCATCGGCTTTATCGCCGCATCGCGCATGCAGCAGGATTGACCGGCACGATAGGTTTCAAACAGATGGGCGAGCGATGGTCGCTAACCAAGGAGTTGATAGTCTTCTCGTTCCCGATTGCTTTGCAGGAGTGCGTCTATGCCGCATCGTGTTGGTTGCGTCTGTTTCTGATTGCCCGATTGGCGGGCTACAACGAACTCGGACTCTACACGGCTGCCGACCAATGGTTCATTATGATTCTGTTCGTACCGGGTATGTTGCGCAATGTGATTCTGTCGCATCTGTCGAGTTCTGCCGACGACCGCCTGACCCACACGCAAACCTTCTCGCTGATGCTTAAAATCAACATCGCCGCAACTGCCATACCGGCTGTCATAATCGCCATCGGCTCGCCGATAATATGCGACATGTACGGACATTCGTTCAACGGCTTCACCATCGTACTACTGATTGCTGTCGTAACGAGCATATTCGGCTGCATCGCCAATGTCTATACTCAGGAATTTATCTCGCGCGGCAAAAATTGGATACTCTTGTTGGGATATATAGTCCGCGATTTCGGCTCGTTGGCCATAGCCACTCCGTTCCTCTTTTGGTACGGCGCACAATACGGTGCCGCAATAGCCTATCTCGGCGTTTTGACGACGCATATCATCTACTGCATCATCCTCAACCGCATATACAAATACGAATTTAATCGGAACTTATAAATGAGCGGGACTTTATTCACAATACTGCTTACCGTTTATACAGTTTTCGGTCTGCTTTTGTACGAATTGAGATGGTTCGTGTGGATAGACGAATTGGTCTCGTTGGCAATAGCAGGATATGCGTGTTATGCCATCTGGAAACATCGGGTACCGCAATACAAGCCGTTGTTGATATGGCTCGGCATAGAGGCCTTCTACCTCGCCTACTCCTTTTTGATACACTCGAACGTACAGGTTGCAATACTGAACGATTTCGTGATGCAATCCAAGCCGTACATGACATTCTTCGGACTGATGTGTCTCAAACCGCAGTTGGAGCAGAAACACATGAGTTTTATAGCGATGTCGTGCATAGTCTGCACTGCGGCAATGGGTGTTATATATTACTTCTATCCTCACAACATCGAAGGAACGTTTTCGGGTGAACTGCTTACGGGTGCAGCATTTTCATCCATGGCAGTTCTTGTTGCGGCATTGT
This sequence comes from Alistipes sp., assembly GCA_051875395.1. Classification (GTDB taxonomy): domain Bacteria; phylum Bacteroidota; class Bacteroidia; order Bacteroidales; family Rikenellaceae; genus Alistipes. The sequence goes on from JBJEGV010000029.1 coordinate 13,701, forward strand.
TCTATCTCTCGTGCGAGAAAGACAATGCACTTGTACGGATTGCGACAATACTTATCATGGCCATAGGTCTGCTTGCTCCGACGTCCAAATACATGGGTTCTTTGTTGTGTTCGATATTGATAATCGCCTTCGTTGCGCAACCGCTGAAAGTCAATATACGCTACATTGTCTTGGGCTTTATAGTATTTGTGGCAATCGCTTGGGCTGCATGGGACGATTTCATCCTGTATTTTATGGAAGATACCGAATACAACGCACGCCCCGTGCTGTATATGCACATGCCGGATATACTGAACGATTATTTCCCGTTCGGAAGCGGCTTTGCATCATACGCCAATGCTGCATCGGGTACTTGGTATTCGCCTCTGTACGAGAAATACGGCATGGAGAATATATGGGGATTGGCCGAGGGCGAGACTCTCTTTATATCCGACACCTATTATCCGACCCTCGCACAATTCGGATATGTCGGAATTGCCCTTTTCATCGCGTTTGTATGGTATATTTTCGACTGCATGAACAAGGCATACGAAGAGTTGCACGACATAAAGCGATACAAAGTTGCGCTCATTATCGTATCGTTCGTGTTGATAGAGGCTACATCGAGTTCCTTCATCAACGAGCGTTGCATTACGGCAATGATGATTCTCGTTATGTCGCTGTACAAATACCAACCTAAACGGCAGGTACATATCGACATGTTCGGTCTCAAATACATCCAATTCGACAAACCGCAGGCACAGACAAAAACCAACAACGATGAACATACTGATAATTAACCCGATTCTTTACACTCCCGCATTCCGCGGAGGTAAAATCAAGCAGGCGGAGAGCATTCGCAATTCGATGATTGTCAATTACGCAATCGGCTTTCGGCGTTGCGGACACAATGTAACGATAATTGCCGGCGAAGAGTATCGACCTCGTCTGCAAGAGGATTATGAGGGTGTCGAAATAATTTATATGCCCAACGTGGCAAAACGCTTCGTAAGTCGTTGGCCTAACGGCTTTCCGGTGCTCGGCGGATTGAAACGCTATCTCAAAACCGAAGGCAAAAAATTCGACTTGGTAATCTCGTCGGAGGCATTCACCTATACGTCGTTCGTTGCCTCGCGGATATTGCCCGAACGGCTGGTCGTTTGGCACGAGATGGGCAAGCACGTCGGGATGATGCATTCGATTCCGTCGAAAATATGGTACAACATATTCGTTCGCTTCTTTATGAAAAAGGCTCTGTTCGTGCCTCGTTCGCAAAGATCGTACAAATTTCTCTCCCGCTATGTCGCCAATGTATCGACAGAGCCGGTCGATCACGTCATAGACAGCGAATGTTTCTATCCGAGCGAAACCAAACAGCCCTATTTCATCGTCATCGCCCGTCTCGACATCTACAAAAACGTAACGGCGACCATAGCCAAATTTGCCGATTTCTGCCGGTATTACGACAAACCTTACAAACTGTACATCGTCGGCGACGGTTACGAACGCGAGAATCTAACACGGCAAGCCGAAGAGTCCGACATATCCGACCGCGTCGTATTCTGCGGTTTCAAGCCTCGCACGGAGGTTGCCGAGTTGCTGCGGCATGCAACGGCACTGCTGACCGATTCTAAACGCGAATTGAATACGATTTCGATGATGGAATCCGTTTCGTGCGGCACTCCCGTAATCTCCAACACCATCCCCTATCCGACCGACATCGTCAAGGCGTTCGACTTGGGCATCGTCAGCGATAGTTGGGACTACCACGACCTTATCCACGTTGCCGAACACATCGACGAATATGTACCGAGATGTATCGACTACCGCAAAAAGTTGTCGTTCGACCACCTTGCGAATAAAATGATTGATATATTCAACAGTCATCGCGCATGAAAATTCTGCTGATAAATAATTTCCACTATCGCAAGGGTGGGTCGGAGGCCGTATATTTCAATATGGCTCGGATGTTGGTGCGGCATGGCCACGAGGTACTGTTTTTCAGTTGCACCGACAGCCGCAACGAGCCTTGTGGACAAAGCGGTTATTTTATCAAACCCAATGCGTCATTGCCGAAAATCGAGGGCGCGATTCGCTACTTCTACAACCGCGAGGCAAAACGCAACCTCGAACGGTTGATAGCCGAAGAGCGACCCGACATTGCGCATGTGCATCTGTTTTGGGGCGGAATCTCTCCGTCGATTTTCGGCGTGCTGCACAAACACCGCATACCGCTCGTACATACGGCGCACGACTACCGTATGATATGTCCGGCCTACACCTTCCGCACGCCCGACGGACGAATATGCGAACAGTGCCGTGGCAGACATTTCTATCGCTGCACCCTCAACCGTTGCGCAAAAGGCTCGGTGGCAAAGAGTCTGCTGATGAGTGCCGAGATGTATCTCCGAAACGCATTTTTCAACCCCGTGCGCAATATCGACGGCTTCGTGTTCGTCAGCCGTTTCGCCCACGAGAAGCATTTGGAATATATGCCGGCATTCGGCGGTGCAAAATATATCGTTGCCTACAACTCCATTCCGTCGTTGGATGAGCGGTTCGTAAGCAGCAAGCGAGGCGGATATTTCCTGTTTTTCGGCCGTTTGTCGCACGAAAAGGGGGTCGCAACGCTTATCGACGCATTTTTGGCGAAGCCAGATGCTCAACTGAAAATCGTCGGTACTGGGCCGGAAGAGGCTGCACTCAAAGCGAGAGTCGGGCAAGCCCAAGCGCACAACATCGAGTTTCTCGGCTATCGCAACGGCGATGCGCTCAAAGAGACCATTCGCGATGCCGCATTCGTCGTCGTACCGTCGGAATGGTACGAGAACAACCCCATGACCATCGTCGAGGCATACTCGGCAGGCGTACCAGTAATCGGCGCACGCATAGGCGGTATTCCCGAGATTGTCGATGAGGGCAAAACGGGCTTTTTGTTCGATTCGGGCAATGCCGACGATTTGGGCGGACGCATCGACGAAGCACAGGCTTTGAACAATGCCGAATATGCCGCAATGAGCCGCAATGCCAAGGCATTCGCCGATACCCATTTCGACGAAGACAAAAATTACGAAAAAATCATCGGTTTGTACCGAACAATATTGCAGGAGTATGAAAAATAGATTGTTGCATTTGCGTTCCGTATTGTGTTTTGCCCTGATGCGCCTGCCCGTTCCGCGCACATGGCGCAAAGTATTCGTCCGCATGGGCGGAGTGAAACTGACCGGCCGCACATATTTCATCGCATCGGATGTGCAGTTCGACTCCGTATATCCTCAAAACATCATCCTGCACGACGACGTACACCTCACTGCGGGAGTAAGGCTGCTGACCCACCTTTTGGATACGCACAATCCCGACCGCGAGGATATTCATTGGGTCGAAGGTCATATCGAAATCGGCGAACATGCCTTCATCGGCACCGACTCGATAATTACGGGCAATATCAAAATAGGTCGCGGTGCGATAGTGGGTGCCGGCAGCGTCGTAACCCGCGACATACCCGATTACGAGGTATGGGCAGGCAATCCTGCGCGATTCATCAAAAAACGACCGTAGCGACACGGCAGCATTATGGCGACAAACAGAATAAATTGGATATCGATATTGCAGGGTTGGGCAATACTGTGGGTGGTTATAGGCCACGCACCGCTGTTGCCTGCCGACACCGCGCAGCCGTTCTATGCCGAGATTCTGTGCAAAATCGCCTATTCGTTCCACATGCCGCTGTTCGTTTTCGTTTCGGGCTATCTGTTCCGCATGACACGCATCGAGCGGCCTATGCCTTACGGCAGGATGATTGCAGACAAACTCCGAAGGCTCGGCATTCCGTTTGTCGTCTTTACGATTATCGCCATGGCCGTCAAAAGCGTTTTCTCGGCAAATATGGCACGAGCAGCGACCTTTTCCGTCGGCGAATTTGCAAATGCCGTCATCTTCCCTGCCGACGGCCCGCTGAGCGAATTGTGGTTTGTCGCAACGCTGATGTGGTATTTCGCATTGCGACCGTTATGGGTGATTCTCGACAGCAAACCGGTTGTGACAATAATAGTGCTTGCGATATTGTTCTATATACCGGAATTTACCGAGCAAAACCTATTGTGTTATCAACAGGTCATTCATTACGCGATATTTTTCTATCTCGGCACAATCGCTCGTGGCAAAAAGATATTCGGCACACCTGCGTTGCGATATATTGCGGCAATATGTACGGTTGCCATCGCATATCCGATTTTCGTCGGGGGGGGGATTTCTGCGACTCTCGATATAATCATTCCCGTACTCGGAATATGCGTTTCGATACTTATGGCTGTTGTTGCCGACAAATATATTCCGCGTATTTTGTCATCGTTCCGCGACTACTCGTATCAAATATATTTGATGGCTATTTTCGTACAGATTGCAATAAAAATTCTGTACCGGCACGGCTTCATCCCGTATTATTGGCTGGGGTTTGCATTGTGCATACTGCTCGGCGTATATCTACCTGTTGCCGTAAGTATTGTTGCAGAAAAGACGAACCGGAAATACCTGAAACTTTGCATAGGATTAAAATAACATAAATTATGGACGGATCGATAATTGTTACCTACCGTTGCCCGATGCGTTGCAAGATGTGCAACATTTGGGACAACCCGACAAAACGAGAGGAGGAGTTCAAGCCCGAGTTGCTGCACAAGTTGCCGCGCATGAAGAGCGTAAACATTACGGGTGGCGAACCTTTTGTGCGCGAAGACATAGAGGATATAGTCAAAATCCTGCTGACCAAGACCGACCGCATTGTATTCTCCACAAGCGGCTATTTCTCCGACCGCATCATCGCGCTCGCCCGCAAATATCCGCAACTCGGCTTCCGCATCAGTATCGAAGGCCTTTCGTGCAAAAACGACCAACTGCGAGGGCGCAGCGGAGGTTTCGACAAGGGTCTGCGCACGCTGCTCGAATTGCGCCGCATGGGCATAAAGGATATAGGTTTCGGCATTACCGTTTCCAACAACAATTCGGCGGACATGCTCGATTTGTACGAACTCAACCGCAACCTGAAAATGCAGTTTGCCACAGCCTCGTTCCACAACTCGTTCTATTTCCACAAGTTCGACAACAAGGTAACCAACATCGAAGAGGTATGCGGCAATTTCGACGAACTCATCCAACGACTTATGCGCGAACGGTCACCTAAATCGTGGTTCCGCGCTTTTTTCAATCTCGGACTCATCAACTACATCAAGGGCGGACGACGCATGTTGCCTTGCGAAGCGGGCAGCGAGAACTTCTTCATAGACCCATTCGGCAACGTATTGCCATGCAACGGCATGGAGCCTTCGTGTTGGTACGAAACGATGGGCAACCTGCACGATGCAGCTTCGTTCGACGAGATTTGGAACAGCGAACAAGCCCGTTCGGTACGCGACAAGGTGGCGCACTGCCCTAAAAGTTGCTGGATGATAGGCTCCGTTTCGCCCGTAATGAAAAAATATATCAAAAACGTGGCGCCTTGGGTCATAAAAAACAAGTTGCGTGTAATGGCAGGCGGTCGTGTCGATACGTCGTGCGTACCGTTCTACCATGTCGGCAACAACGACCTGCAAGGTCTGCGCGAAGAGAAAAAAGAATAGTGCCATGAAAATAGCATTTATCGGAGGACGGGACATACATCTGCTTGGCGGCATCGAGAACTATATGTTCAATCTCGCCACGCATCTTGCGGCCGATGGCCACGAGCCGATAGTCTATTGCGAAAGCGACCGCAACTGCACGGAATATGTCAACGGATTCAAGGTTGTCCACCGCAAGTCGACAGGAGGACGCTTTCTGTGTAAAATTCTGCTCTCGCTCCGTTCCACGATAGATGCGTTGCGCAACGAAGAGGGTGTGGAGTATTTCCATTACAACGCATGGCCTCCGTCGGTTTGGTCGTGGATTCCGCGCATGTTCGGCCGCAAGGCACTGTTGCAGGGACACGGTTTCGAGTGGAAACGCACCAAATACAGCCCCATGCAACAGCGCATAATGCACTTTATGGAGTGGCTGACGGCAAAAATGCACAGTAACATAATCGTCGTAAGCGACGAACAGCGCGACTACTTTGCCGCACACTACAATCGCCGTTGCATCACCGTTCCGACAGCCATATCGCTTCCCGACCCGACCGAACGGGACAGCGACATACTCAACCGTTACGGCTTGGAGAAAGAGGGCTATTTCCTCTATCTCGGACGCTTGGTGCAGGACAAAAATCCCGACTACCTCATTCGGGCGTATAAGGCTTCGGGCATCGTCGGCAAAAAACTCGTCATTGCCGGCAGCAACGACCAACTGCCCGACTATGTCGCTTCGTTGCACGCTTTGGGCAGCGATTGCGACCGTGTGATATTCACGGGAGCAGTTTACGGCACCGACAAGAACACACTTCTGCGCAACTGTTTCGCATTCTGCATTCCATCCACCATCGAGGGACTTGCAATCACTCTGTTGGAGGCCATGAGTTATGCTCGGTTGTGCATCGCCTCCGACATACAAGCCAATCGTGAGGGACTCGGCGACAACGGCATCTGGGTCAAGGCGGAGGACGAGCGCGATTTGGCAGACAAATTGCGCTGTACAATCGAAAATCATGCGTCGTTATCGCATCTGGCAACAGACAATTACGAGCGTGTAAAGAGATATTTTACATGGGATAGAATATCGGCGCAATATGCCGATTATTTGAAATCGCTATAACTTATGAATCCGACAAACCACCTTACCGAGAATCGGCTCTTTATGCTGTTGCGGCTCGCTCTGTGGCAGCGCGACGAGGATATTGCACTGTTCGACGGAATCACACAGGAGGAATGGAACGAGATATACTCCCTCGCATTGACACAGGGAGTATTCGCCATAGCCTTCGACGGAGCCTGCATGTTGCCGAAAGAGTTGCAGCCCGATTTGGACTGCAAAATACAGTGGGGCTATAACGTAAAACATATCGAGAAGGGATTTGCCCACCAGTCGGCTGTCGCCGCAACGGTCGTCCGTCTGTTTGCCGACAACGACATCCGCACAATGATAATGAAGGGAATCAGCGTTGCCGGCTACTACCCTATACCCGCACACCGCCAATTCGGCGATGTGGATATTTACCTTATGGGCGATTATGCCAAAGGAAATGCGCTGATTGCAGCCAAGGGTACGCGTATCCGCCACAACTATTTCGTTCACTCCGAGTTCGTGGTAAACGGCATCAACATAGAGAATCACGAGACATTCGTCAATGCCCGCGTAAACAGGACAGGCGCATACGTCGAAAAGGAATTGGAGCAACTGGTCGAGGATGTACGGCCTCATCCGATTATCGACAAAGCCTATGCACCGTCGCCCGAATTCAATGCGCTGTTTTTGACCCGCCATGCCACTTGGCACTATGCCCGCGAGTGCATACGGTTGCGCGATTTGTGCGATTGGGCTGTATTCCTGCACCACGAAGCGGATAACATGAACATCGACCGCGTCATGCGCAATCTGCGGGAGAGCGACTTGGAGCGTTATGCCTCAATCGTAACCGAAATCTGCCGCAAATATCTGGGTTTGGACAAACAACTGCCATTTTCGGCAGAATATCACGACCTTGCCGAACGTGTCAAGAACGACATACTGACATTCGAGAATCCCGACAAAGGGCGTCTCGGCTTCATCGGCGTATTTATACACAAAATTCGCAACCGCATAAGTCGCAAATGGTGCTACGATTTGGTCGTTCCCGACAGTTTCTGGGGTAACATTTTCTACTCGGTACGCACCTATCTGTCGAAACCTTTGGAGATATTCAGGGCGCACATCTGACCCGTTACAGACGTTCGAGCAATCGGGCGACAGGCGGAATGCGCAACACGGGCAGCAAAGCATGCGCCGGCAGCAGTCGGCACAAAGCCACCTCTATTTTCGTCAGCACACCGGGGATACATTTGCGTCTGCCGCGGAACATGGCCCGCAAACCGCAACGCGCCACCTCGTCGGCCGACATCATCACGCCCGCCTTGCGCAATCGGCGTCGCATCTTGTCGCTCAAATCGTACAGCGGCGTATCGACAGCACCGGGAAATACGGTCGTAACTCCGACTCCGCAATCGCGAAACTCATACCACAACGATTGTCCGAAATTGCCGAGCAGAGCCTTCGTCGAGCCGTACAGCGACATCGTCGGATAGGGCGTCCACTTGGTCATCGACGACATTATCAGGATATTGCCCGAAGCCCGTTCGCACATGTCGGCACCGAACAAGCGGCACAATTTCATAGGTGTCGTACAATGAATGGCGACTATGCGCTTTATCGCATCGGGCGCGGTATGCGCAAATTTGCCGAAATGCAGAATTCCGGCATTGCTGATTAAAATATCGACCTCCGCATTCCACTCTCTGCATTGCGCATATATCCGTTCGGCGGCATCCTCCTGCACGAGGTCGGCATAAATGGTCAAAGCCTCGACCCCGAAATCGCGCCGAATGGCAGCGGCAACCGCTTCGTTGTCCTCTGCCCTATTGCTGACGATTATGACATTGCGGCCTCGTTCGGCCAACTGACGGGCGTATGCAAGTCCTATTCCGGACGAAGAGCCTGTAATTAGTGCATATTTCATATTCCGCAATTAACCGCATCCCACAGATTGCAACGATTCAATCGCCGGAATACGGTATGATTATGCAAATATAACCGATTTGCGGCAAAGCGCACAACAAATCGAAATTTTTGATAATTTCGCCACCGAAAAAACAATATAATCAACGTTATGTCGCCTGTAATAAGAGGAATCCTCACCATATTGTTGCTAACCTGTTCCAACGTGTTCATGACTTTGGCATGGTACGGGCAGGTCTTTTTCAAGAGCAAAATCGAGCGTCTCGGCCTTTTCGCCGTAATCTTTTTGAGTTGGCTCGTGGCATTTGCCGAATACTGTTTCATGGTACCCGCCAACCGCAGCGGAAGTGCCGAATTCGGAGGACCGTTTTCCATTTGGGAACTGAAAGTGATTCAGGAGGCCGTATCGCTGACAGTCTTTACTGCCGTCGTATTGGTCATTATGCGCAACGAGACGCTGCGATGGAATCATGTCGTAGGATTCGTGCTGCTCGTTCTCGCCGTATTCTTTATTTTCAAAAAATAAGGCGCGAATATACCGCATTCGGCAATCCGTATCCGCAAGGGTACGGATTTTGCATTTGTCCTTCATACAACCAAAAACACGATACGCCATGAATAAGAAATGTTACAACAAGCACAGTTGCTCCACCGAAGCACGCACCGAAGACGCCAAACGCGCTTTGCGCGACGGAGCGCAGAAAACGGCAGAGGGCATACGCGAAAGTGCAGAAGCCGCCAAAGATTTTGCGAAAGCGGGCATAAGGCAGACGGCCGACCACATAGAGGAGGTCGGAAACAAAATGAAAGCCTCCGTCCGACAAAGTGTCGAAAAGACATCGGACAAGGTACGCCAAAGTATCGCCGATGCAGCCGACCGCGTCAAAGAGATGGTCGAGAAATAGCGATACGTTTTGCCCGCAGGGGGTTGTGCCGAAATGCAGGTTTCGGGCAACCCCTTTAATTATGTGTAAAAACCGACAAAGCGCAAAGCATTCGACGGGAGCCGACGGCAGACGATGTCCGTAACCTGCCATACCGCAATTTCGACATCGACGCAGCGGTTTGCAATCATAACCCGCCTTTTTCTCTCGCATTATCTTGCATCTACGCATTTTTTGCGCTATATTCGCGGTGATGGAGCGCAATCTGAACGAGATACTCAAACAATACTGGGGTTACGACACGTTTCGTCCCATGCAACGCGAAATCATCGAGTCGGTGATGAACGGTCGCGATACCCTTGCGCTTATGCCGACGGGTGGCGGAAAATCCATTACCTACCAACTTCCGACTCTCTCCCGCGACGGATTGTGCATTGTCGTAACGCCGCTCATAGCCCTTATGAAAGACCAAGTCGATAGGCTGCGGCAACGCAACATCGCAGCCGTTGCTATACATTCGGGACTATCTCCGCGTCAAATCGACATCGCTCTCGACAACTGCGTATATGGCGACGTGAAATTTCTGTATCTCGCTCCCGAAAGATTGTCTTCCGAATCTTTCAGGCTTCGCGTGCAACGCATGAACGTCTCGTTGCTGGCAGTCGATGAAGCGCACTGTATTTCGCAATGGGGTTACGATTTCCGTCCCTCCTATCTAAGAATAGCAGAATTGCGCCGCCTGATACCCGACGCTCCCGTACTCGCGCTTACGGCATCGGCAACACCGCTGGTGGCCGACGACATAATGCGACACATGCAGTTCGCTGCCCCCAACATACTGCGCAGTTCTTTCGCCCGCCCCAATCTCTCCTATGCCGTGCGACATATCGACGACAAAAACGACCAACTGCTGCGCATAATAAACAACGTTGCCGGTTCGGGTATCGTCTATGTCCGATTGCGCGAAGCAGCCGAGAAAGTCGCCGCATATTTGCAGGAACACGGCATCTCGGCAAGTTTCTATCACGGCGGACTGCCGCATGCCGAACGCAACATCAGGCAGGACGAATGGAGTTCGGGCAAAACGCGCATCATGGTTGCGACCAATGCCTTCGGTATGGGTATCGACAAGGCCGACGTGCGCTTTGTCATCCACTATTCCATGTGCGATTCGCTCGAAAGTTACTATCAGGAGGCAGGTCGTGCAGGAAGAGACGGGCAACGCAGTTATGCCGTTCTGCTCGTTTCATCGGGCGACAGCGGCCGCATACGGCGACGATTCGAGCAGGAGTTTCCGCAAATCGAAACCATAAAATCGATATACGAACGGCTGTGTTCGTATTTGCAGATTGCCATAGGCGACGGTGCGCATGCCTCGTTCGTATTCAACATCCACGATTTCTGCGTACGCGAACACCTCTACGGCGGCACGGTCGTCAGTGCGCTAAAACTGCTGCAACAAAACGGCTATCTCACATTGACCGAGGAGTGCGACAATCCCGCCCGAATAATGTTCTGCGTCAGTCGCGACGACCTCTACAAAATCCGCATCGAACGTCGCAGTTTCGATGCCATTCTGCGCACGATACTGCGGCTTTACGACGGCATCTTTGCCGAGTTCCGCGCCATCGACGAGATGCAGATTGCCGCCGCGAGCGGACACACCGTCGATGAAGTACACGAACTGTTGCGTTCGTTGTGGCGCATGCACGTCATCCGCTACATCCCTGCCAGCACCTCGCCGATGATATTTTTCGACGAGGAGCGACTCTCTGCCGACAATATCTACATCGCGCCCGATACCTACACGCGCCGCAAAGAGTTGATGCTCGAACGTTTCAACAACATGCTGCTCTATGCCGACAACGAGAGCGAGTGCCGCAGCACGATTCTGGAACGATATTTCGGTGTCGAGAATCCTACACCGTGCGGAGTGTGCGACGTCTGCCTGCACAAAAAGCGCACGACGGCCTCCGACGAAATCGCACCGGAGCGGATTTTGGCTATTATCGACGAGTCGTCGCCCATCACAATCAAAGAGGTGGTCGCCAAATTCCGTTGCGAACCGAATCGGGTAATTTACGTCGTTCGCCGAATGCTCGACGAAGGCATCATCTGCTCCGATGCGGGAGGCCGCATGTCGCGCCGATAGGCAGGCAAATTCCCGTTCACAAACCCCGACACCCTGTCGAATAGAAAATCCGAAGCCCGAAAACAGCCCGAAAAGCGGCAAAAATCGCAAATTTCGACACCGTAAGTAAAATTAGACGATGAAAATCCGCATCAAAGTTGGCTATTCGCAAAATAAATGTTAAATTTGCGCGTATAAGAATTAAAAAAACGAAATTTGTTTTATGCTTACCGAAGAAGAAAAAAATGCCGGTTTGTGTGGCAGAATAGAGCAGGTAAACATCGAGGAACAGATGAAATCGGCTTACATCGACTATTCGATGTCGGTCATCGTTTCGCGTGCCTTGCCTGACGTGAGAGACGGTCTCAAACCGGTACACCGCCGTATATTGTACGACATGAGTGCAGAGTTGAATCTCTACTCCGATAAACCTACCCGTAAATCGGCACGTATTGTCGGTGATGTACTCGGTAAATTCCATCCGCACGGCGACAGTTCGGTATATGATGCGATGTGTCGTTTGGCGCAGGATTGGTCTATGCGTTATCCGCTTGTCGAGGGACAGGGTAACTTCGGCTCGATGGACGGCGACTCGCCGGCTGCCATGCGTTATACAGAGGCTCGCATGCAGAAAATTACCGACGAGGTTATGGCAGACATCGACAAGGAGACCATCGATTGGACGCTCAATTTCGACGACACCATCAAAGAGCCTACCGTATTGCCGACCAAAATTCCGTTGCTGTTGGTCAATGGTGCCAGCGGTATCGCCGTAGGTATGGCGACCAATATGGCGCCCCACAATTTGGGCGAGGTTATCGACGCATGTTGCGCATACATCGACAATCCGGAGTGCGAATGCGAGGATTTGCTGCACTTCGTCAAAGGCCCCGACTTTCCGACGGGCGGCATAATATACGGTTACGACGGTGTCAAGGAGGCTCTGCTCACGGGTCGAGGTCGCGTAATCATGCGTGCCAAGACCGAAATCGAGACCACTCCGACAGGTCGCGAACTGATTGTGGTTACCGAGATTCCTTACATGGTCAATAAGGCGGAGATGATTAAGCGCATCGCCGAACTCGTTACCGAAAAGAAAATCGAAGGCATATCGAACGTAAACGACGAATCCGACCGCGAGGGTATCCGCGTTGTCATACACCTCAAACAGGATGCTGTGGCAAGCGTGGTGCTGAATACGCTGTTCAAGAATACGCCGATGCAGACATCGTTTGCCGTGAACAACATCGCATTGGTCAACGGTCGTCCCGTATTGCTCAATCTGAAAGACCTTATCCGTCATTTCATCGAGCATCGCCACGATGTGGTCGTGCGTCGTACCCGTTTCGATTTGCGCAAGGCCGAAGAGCGGTTGCATATCGTACTCGGTCTGCTCATAGCGCAGGACAATATCGACGAGGTAATCCACATCATCCGCTCGTCCAAGAATACCGACGATGCACGCGCGGCATTGAGTGCCAAATTCGGATTGAGCGATTTGCAGACTGCCGCAATCGTCGAGATGCGTCTGCGCGCGCTGACGGGTCTCGAACACGGCAAACTCACCGCCGAGCGCGACGAATTGGAGAAAAACATCGCCTATTTCAACGACGTGCTTGCCAACGAGCCTTTGCAGATGAAGATTGTCAAGGACGAGTTGCTCGAAATCCGCGAGAATTATGCCGACGAGCGTCGTTCCGAAATCGTCTATGCTTCGGAAGAGTTCAATCCGGAGGATTTCTATGCCGACGACGACATGGTCATCACCATCTCGCATCTCGGCTATATCAAACGCACCTCGCTTGCCGAATACCGCACTCAAAATCGCGGCGGTATCGGAGTGAAGGGCAGCGCAACCCGCGATGAGGACTTTATCGAACATATCTATGTCGCTTCGATGCACAATACGATGATGTTCTTTACCGAAAAGGGTCGTTGCTATTGGCTCAAAGTCTATGAAATTCCGGAAGGCTCGCGTGCCTCGAAAGGCCGTGCCATACAGAACGTCATCCAGATTGAACCGGGCGACAAGGTGCGTGCCTACATCAACTGCAAGCAACTCAACGATGCCGATTATGTAAACAACAATTATATAATCATGTGTACCAAGAACGGTACCATCAAAAAGACCAAACTCGAAGCCTATTCCCGTCCGCGTGCCAACGGTGTAAACGCCATCGTAATCCGCGAGGACGACCAACTCATCGAGGCTAAACTCACGAGCGGCAGTGCCGAGATTATGATTGCGGCACGCGAAGGCAAGGCAATACGCTTCAACGAGAATACGGTAAGACCGGTAGGTCGAACGAGCATGGGTGTTCGCGGTATCGCACTCGACGAGGGCGACGAAGCGATAGGCATGATTTGCATCGAGCCGGACAACAAGCAGGATGTATTGGTACTCTCCGAAAACGGCTACGGCAAACGTACCGATTTGGACGAATACCGTATTACCAACCGCGGCGGCAAGGGTGTCAAGACCATCAACATTACCGAAAAGACAGGCAAACTGATTTCGATTAAGGCGGTTACCAACAACAACGATTTGATGATTATCAACCGCTCCGGCATTACCATCCGCACCTCTGTCGAGCAGATTCGTGTGGCAGGACGTGCTACGCAGGGAGTACGCATCATCAATCTGCGCGAAGGCGACGCGATTGCCTCGGTAATGGCGGTACCGAAGAGCGAGGAGGATTCGTCCGACGAAAATGCTGTCGCACCGACAGAGACGCCTGCAACACAAGAACAGACAAACGAATAGACAAACAAACAATTTTCTCGATATGAAAAGACTTTTTTTAATCGTAGCGGCATTCTCGGTACTGGCTGTACCGACCGCTATGGCACAGAAAATCAACGAGGCAGCCTTCCGCGCAAAAATGGAAAAGAGCGACGCCGAAGTTAACGATGCAAAAAAAGCCGCAAAGGCTGCAACATGGCTCAATCGCGCCAAAGCCTATGGCGATGCCATTACCGAGCCTACAAAGACACTCTTTACGGGTCTCGACGGCACAATGCTGCGTATGACCATGGGAGAACCGGAAGAGGTTGAAAACACCAAGAACGCTGCGGTTTGGGTATATCCTTGGGTCAAGGTTTATGTCAAGGCCAACAAGGTAACCGCTTGGGAACAGACCAAAGAGATTGCGCCTAACGCATACGACGTTGTACGCGAGGCATATCTCAAAGCGTACGAACTCGACGAAAAGAACGCAGCCAAAATCAAATTGGCTCTCGACGGTCTTATCAACTACTATTCGCAGACCGGTGCAGCAAGCATCGACGTTCCGAACTATAACATCGCCATCGATTCCTACATCAAGGCGGCGCAGTTGCAGGAGCATCCTGTTTACAGCAAGGTCGATCCGCAATACTATTTCTTTGCGGGCGAGTTGGCTGCATTCCTCGGAGCGGAGAATGTAAAGAATTTCACACTCGGCGAAAAGTACCTCAACAAAGCCAAAGACCTCGGCTATATGGACGAGAACGGTAATTTCTACTATTTCCTGTTCCACTGCTACTATGGTCAGAAGGACCTCGACAAAGCCAACCTCATCAAAGCGAAAGAGACGCTGCTCGAAGGTATCGGCAAATTCCCGAAGAACGAGCGTATTTTGGACGGTCTGATGCAACTCTACACTTCGGAGGAGGGTGTGGGCGACCCTAACGACATCGTCTCCCTTATCGACAAGGCATTGGCAGAGTCGCCGGACAATCCCGATTTGTGGTTCGGTCGCGGCCGTGTATTCTTCAAACTCAAAAACTACGACGAGTGCATCGCATCGTTCGAGAAAATCACCGAGTTGAAGCCTAACGATTACAGCGCAAACTTCTATCTCGGCTATTTCCACATCGCCAAGGGCGACGGCCTCAACAAGGCTTTCAACAGCAAGGAGTTCAGCAGCAGCGAGGAGTACAATGCCGAAATGAAGAAGGTATCGGCTGCCTACATGAAGGCTGTGCCTTATCTCGAAAAGGCTCTCGAACTGCAACCCGACAATGCCGACTGCGCACAATACCTCAAAGAGTTGTGCTTCCGTCTGCGCGATGAAGAGGGTATGATGGACAAATACACCAAATACAACGCCATCTACAAGAAACTCAAAGGCATCGAGTAACAGGCCTGTACAACAACAGGAAATCGCATCGGGATTGCTCCCGATGCGATTTCCTTATTGCCGGACCGACCTTTCGCCGACCATATCTCGCCTTTGCCGTCTCTTTTACGATGCTTTTTTACAGCCCGTCTCGGCTCTGTTCTTTTGCCGCACGTTGCAACGTATCGAGTATCTGCACGCACACCCACGCATCGGTTGCGGCATATAGTTGCTGCTGCGGTGTGAGCGTATGCGCCTCCCAATTACTCAATCGTTGCGCCTTCGACACCTTTTTGCCGAGCACGATGCCCGAGAGTTTGCGCAAACTCTTGTCTTCTATACCGAACTGTCCCACCACACTCTGCAAATCGACAAACCCTGCCGCCTTGAATCGGCGCAATTCGCCAAGTCGCTGAATATCGTTCTGCACGGCAACTCCGACCTTTTTTATCGCCGGATTCTGCAAAATGGCAAGCAGAGCCTTGTCCAACGGCAAACGGTTAAGCCTTATGAGGTAGCACACCCCGCCTGCCGACAACTGCATCAACGCCACTTTGTTCGTAATGCCGGCAGTAAACGAAGGCCGTGTTTCGGTATCGAAGCCCACAACCTCGTGCTTCGCTATCTCCGCACACGCACGCACCAAAGCCTCCATCGTATCGACGACCACTATTTCGCCGTCGAAACGTGCAGGCTCCAAAGCCGCTACCTCATCATTGGATATTGTCGAAACGAATGCCACGCCTTACCCTATCTGTTTTTGCGTTGTTGGCGTTGCAGCTGTTCCTGCTGACGCATCAACTCCTCGTATTTCTGCTGGAAACGCGATTTTTTGCCGTTGGTATTTTTCGCCATATTCGAGTGTACCAGCGCATGAATCTTGTTGTCGTCTATCAGGTGGCGAATCACAACCGTCTGTATAATCGTAATCAGGTTCGACAACAGATAGTAGTAACACAAGCCGCTCGAATAGTCGTTAAACCACAACAGCATCATTATCGGCATCATATAGACCATCATAAACTTCATGCCCGCCATCTGCGGTTGCGACGATGCGCTTTGCTGATAGTTCATGTACGAGAAGGCAAAGAACACCACAGCCATCAACAGAGCGAACAGACTGACATGGTCGCCATAGAACGGAATGTTGAACGGCAACTGCAAAATGCTGTCGTACGACGACAGGTCGTCGCTCCACAGGAACGATTGACCGCGCAACTCGATACTTGCAGGGAAGAAACGGAACATGGCAATCAGTATCGGCATCTGAATCAATGCCGGAATACAACCGCCCATGATGTTCACATCCGCTTTTTTGTAGAGTTCCATCGTAGCCTGCTGTTTCTTCATCGCATCCTCCTGCTTCGGATATTTGGCATTTATGGCCTCTATCTCCGGTTTCAGCACGCGCATTTTGGCAGTCGAAAGGTAACTCTTGTATGTCAGCGGGAATATGACAATTTTAACCAACAGCGTCAGTATCAAAATAATCAGACCGAACGACGCTATGTATTGTTGCAGAAAATCGAACACCGGAATCACAACCCAACGGCTTATCCAACTCGACAAAATCCAACCGAGAGGAATCGCGCGTTCCAACGACAACGACTCGCCGCGTTCATCGACCACTTTTCGCAACACGGCATATTTGTTCGGACCGAGATAGAACGAGAACTTGTAGGCTTCGCTCTGCGGCGTATATTCGACAGCCGATTTCAGCGAGAAATCCTTTATGAAACCCGACTGCTCGGTTGCCGTATCGAATGCCACATCCGCATACGAAAACTTGACGTTGCGTGCGATGAGCGTCGAGGAGAAATACTGCTGTTTGAACGACACCCAATCCACCGACGACGATATGCGCTTATCCTTGCCGCTCGTCGAGATGCCCAAATCTTCGATGCCGATTTCGGAAGGAAAATGGTAGGCAAGCGTGGTATAGGTATTTTCGTTTTTGAAACTGCGCTCGTTGCGGTACGAACGGTTTGACCAATCCAAGCCGATGCTCGTCTGGTTTGCCATCAACGGTGCAAGGTTGTGCATCCGCACCTCGAAATCGACCAAATAGTCGCGCTCGGGACGCATCTCGTTGTAAATCGTATAGACATAGTCCAACGACGCATCCTCCCCTATCGGCAGACGCATGGTTACGATTTTCGCATTTTCGCCGGTCTTTATCGGGAGCAGTTCGAAATAGTGTTCCGCCGTATTGACCTTGACATTGCGCAGATTGTGTTTCAGATAGAACGACATGTCGAACCGTGCCGACTCGGGGTCGAACAGATGCACGAGTTGGTTGCGTTCCTCTTTCGGTGCATATTTGGTGTACTCTTTAAGCGTAACATCCTTAATCTGCGCACCTGCCGTCGTAAAGATGATTTTCAGTACATCGTTTTCTATTTCAAACTCTTCCGCATTCGGAACATCCGCCACCAAACCGTCGTATTGCTGTTCCGGTTTGGTAGTCGGCTTCGTCGGCTCCGCACTCTCGGCAGCCTCAGGCTCGGCAACAGTCTCTGCCACCGCATCGCTCTGCTCTGTCGCAACCGCCTGTTGCGCCTCGGTAGCAGCCGCAAATTTCGACTGCTCATAATTGGTATATAGTACAAAGCCTAAAAAAATCAGGCCGATAAGTATAAATCCTACAATCGATTGTTTGTTTTCGTTCATGTTGCTGTATTACTTATTTTTGTTTATTCATTCCGTATTTCATCGCCTCGGCGACAAATGCCACGAACAGCGGAGCAGGTCGCTCCACCGTACTCTTATATTCGGGGTGATACTGCGTACCGACAAACCACGGATGGTCGGCTATCTCTATGACCTCGACAAGTCCCGTATCCGGATTCACTCCGACAGCCTTCATTCCCGCCTTTTCAAACGCCTCGCGATAGTCGCTGTTGAATTCGTAACGGTGGCGATGACGCTCGACGATATTTGTCGTACCATAGGCCTGCGCCGCATGCGAGCCCTCTGCCAACGTGCAGGCATAACCGCCCAAACGCATCGTTCCGCCTTTGGCGGTAACACCCTTTTGGTCTTCCATAAGGTCGATAACCGGATTTTTCGTCGCCGGTTTCATTTCGCGCGAGGAGGCATCCTCCAAGCCGAGTACGTTTCGCGCAAACTCCACCACGGCGCACTGCATGCCGAGGCAGATGCCGAGGAAAGGAATTTTGTTCTCTCGGGCATAACGCACCGTTTCGATTTTGCCGTCGATTCCGCGATTGCCGAACCCGGGAGCGACGAGTATGCCCGACATTCCCGCCAATAAAGCGGCCACATTGTCGCGCGTGATTTTCTCCGAATTGACATAGTGCAGATGCACTTTGCAGTCATTGGTCGCGCCCGCATGGATAAACGACTCGCTGATAGACTTGTAAGCATCGGGCAGTTCGGTATATTTGCCCACGAGAGCCACATCGACCTTGTGCGACGGATGTTTGACCTTCTCCACGAATTTCCGCCAAGCAGTCAAATCGGGAGCCTCGTTACCTGCCGGCAATCCGAGCCGTTGCAGTACCACCGTATCCAAATGTTGGTCGAACATACTGAGCGGCACTTCGTAAATCGTGGACATATCCGCCGATTCTATCACCGCTTCCGGCATTACGTTGCAGAACAGGGCGACCTTGCGTTTGAGTTGAGTTCCGAGCGGATGGTCGGCACGCAACACAAGCACGTCGGGCTGCAAACCGTTTTCGAGCAGAGCCTTGACCGAATGCTGCGCCGGCTTTGTCTTCAATTCGCCCGATGCCGCCATATACGGCACCCAAGCCAGATGGATAAGTGCCGAATTTTGGAATCCCAACGAATTGCGCAACTGACGCACCGACTCGATGAACGGCAGCGACTCTATATCGCCCACCGTACCGCCCACTTCGGTAATAATCACATCGTACTGTTTCGTATGCGCCACCAACTGCACACGACGCTTTATCTCGTCCGTAATATGCGGAATCACCTGCACCGTTTTGCCGAGATAATCTCCTCGTCGTTCCTTCTCGATGACACTTTTGTATATTTTACCGGTGGTAACGTTATTGTTTTTCGACGTTGTGATGGACGTAAACCGTTCATAATGTCCCAAATCCAAATCGGTCTCCGTACCATCCTCCGTAACATAACACTCGCCGTGTTCGTAAGGATTCAGCGTACCCGGATCGACATTTATGTAAGGGTCCAACTTTTGTATTGTGGTCGCATAGCCGCGTGCCTGCAACAGCCGAGCCAACGAAGCCGATATAATTCCCTTTCCGAGCGACGATGCCACGCCTCCCGTAACGAAAATATATTTTGGTTTCGACAATTTCATATTCTCTATCCTCTCTTAATGTTCGCTTTGCAAAAACCGATTGACGGCGATTACTGCTCGCCGTCAATCATTTTAACCTTTTCTATGGCCTCTGCCATTTCGCGTTTGGCGCGTTCGATTTTCTCTTTTACGCCTGCAATCATGGCCTCTGCACCCTTGCTCTTTGCAAAGAATCCGATATTGTTGTCCAGCAACGCAATCTCCTGTTCGAGCTGACGCACACGGTTATAGAGTTTGTCGCGTTCCGTTCGCAGACGCTTGTCGCCTGTCGCACGCAACGATGCCACTTTGTCCTTGAAACGTTCCAGCGACTGCTCGCGACCCGAGCCGCGCAACGCACCGAAAAGTTTGTCCACAGCCTCTTTGTAACGTTTCTGCAACTCGTCCTTATGCTTGATTGGCACAAACCCGATTTCGCTCCAACGACGTTGGAACTCCTTTATCTTTTCGTAACCGCCATCCTTTATATCGGCAGCCATCATCTGCTCGATGAGTTCGTTTTTCTTGTTAAGATTGTCGGTATATTCGTTCTCGCGCGTTGCGAAATGTGCCGATTTGCGCTCGAAAAATTTATCGCACGCGGCACGGAAACGCGTCCACACGGCATCCGAATGACGGCGCGACACGGCACCTATCTCTTTCCATTTGGCCTGCAATGCCAACAACTCGTCGGTCGCCTGTTTCCACTCTTCGCTCTCCTGCAACTTTTCGGCAGCCTCGCACAACTCCTCTTTCAGACGGAGATTCTTCGTCATCTCCTCTTTCACTTCGGCATAGAACGCACGTTTCTTCTCGAAGAAGGCGTCGCACGCGGCACGAAAACGCTCGTACACCTTCGTATTATCCTTTTTCGGCGCGAAACCTATCGTCTTCCACTCTTTCTGTATCTCCAACAACTTTTCGCTCGCCTTATTCCAAGCCTTGTGCGTTGCCAACTCCGACGCAACCATCGTCTCAATCTGTACGCACAAGCCCGATTTGCGTTCCAAATTGCCGACCTGCTCCGCCTTGATACCCTCGAAATAGTCCTGATGACGACGATTTACGACGGTCGAAGCCTGCTTGAATCGCTCCCACAGAGCATCTTTGTATTCCCGCGCCACCGGACCTGCTTCGCGCCACTGCTCGTGCAGTTTCTGCAACTTATGGAATGCCTCCACTGCCGACGGCTCCGTTGCCAACGCCTCTGCCTGCTCACACAGCGATGTTTTGAGTTCCAGATTCTTTTTCCAGTCCAAATCCCGCAACTCCTTGTTGATTTTCACGAAGTCGTAGAAATTTTCGACATGCAGGTTATATGTCTCCCACATATCGTTCACATACTGCTGCGGCACCTGACCCGCACTCTTCCAACGCGCCTGCAATTCGCGGAATCTGGCAAAAGTGTTGTTCAGCGTCTCCTCGTTTTTCACGAGGTTTTTCAACTCCTCGATGATTTCGAGTTTGACCTTGTAATTCTCCTCTTTCTGCTTCTCGGCTGTCGCCAACTCCTCGTCGCGCTTCGTGCGATAGATTTTCAACAAATCGCGCAGACGGGCTTCGTAGGCATCGACCTCCGGCACGAACTCGGCATCGTCGCCGTTCTGCTCCGCAAACGCCTTGCGGGCAGCATCGATTTCGGCATGATGCAGTTTATAGAATGCCACCTTGACAGCCTCCACCTCGCGACGAATCTCCTGTGCGGGATGCTCGCCGACAAGCGTTGCAAGATAGTCCGACAGTTCCGCCTTGCTTTTGCCGGCAATTTTCTCGACCAACTCGGCATCGACAGCACTCTCCTGCTCCTCCTGCTCCGGCGTTGCGGAATCATCCTGCGCCTGTGCAGGCTCGACAGGCTCGATAGCCTTCTCTTCTGTCGGATTTTCGTTTTCTACGGCAACGCTCTCCTGCTGTTGCCCGCTCTCAATCTGCGAATTTTCGCTTTCGTTTACAACCTCCACATCGGGAGTTGCGGTAGATTTCTCGGTAGCCATACTTAATGCTTGTTAGATTACATACATGTCCCTTCGGGTACATTCTCGACAAAGGTAGCAATAATTTTCGTTGTTTCAATCTCCCGAGTGCCATTTTTTGCCGTTTACCGATTTTTCATTACCTTTACACCGACACATATACCCTGTTTGTTACGCTGTATGAAACGCATATCGCTAATTTTCTTGATGTTGTCGCTATTCTGTACCGCATCGGCAGTTGCCGGCACGCACACAATAAGCGACATTCCGAACGTGCAGGTTGCCGACCGCACCCGCTATACCTCCAATCCTGACGGAATTCTCTCGCCGGCGACTGTCTCGGCCATCGACATTGCGTGCGATTCGTTGCGCAGAAACGGCATGGCGCAAATCGCCGTGGTCGCAATCGACGACATCGAATCCGACGACGTATTTTCGTTCGCACTGCAACTCTTTTCCGATTGGGGCGTAGGCTCGGGCAAGGGCAACAACGGATTGGGCATCATATTGGTACGCGACAAAGGAGAAATACGTTTCGTTACGGGCGACGGATTGGAGGGTATTCTGCCCGATGCCGTCTGCAAGCGCATACAGCAACGATATATGATAGAGCCGTTCCGCAACGGCGACTTCGATACGGGCATGTTGCAGGGCATCACCGCTACCGCTTCGATTTTGTCGGGCGGCGAGATATTTGCCGATGCAGATGAAGACGAAGACGACATTTTGATTTTGGTCGGATTATTCTTCGGCTGCCTGTTTATCGTCATACTGATTATCGTTTGGCTCGCTTGGCAATCCTCGAAGTGCCCTCGGTGCGGCAAGCACAAACTCCGCCAGACCGAAAGTCTGCTGCTTGCAAGCAACCGACGCTATGACGACATCGAAAAGATTTTCGTGTGCAGCAACTGCGGCAACCGCGTCTCGCGTCGCACGAAAATCTACAAAGACTCCGGCAGCGGCGGCACATTCATCGGCGGAGGAGGTCGAGGCGGCTTCGGAGGCGGAAGCATAGGCGGCGGATTCGGCGGAGGCCATTTCGGCGGCGGAGGTGCAGGCTCGAAATTTTAGCGGACAAAAGTCGCACTTTCCGGCATAATTTTCATCATGCGAAACATCAAACATAAAGATTAACCAATAAAGCAAAAAACATGAAAAAGACAACTTGGATTATTATCGGCGTAATTGTTGCCGCAGCGGTGATTTTCTGCTGGTCGGCCTATAACGGTTTGGTTTCGGCTCAACAGGAGGTTGCTGCCAAATGGTCGAACGTGGAGACCCAATACCAGCGTCGCAGCGATTTGATTCCCAACCTTGTAAACACCGTCAAGGGTTATGCGGCACACGAGCAGGAAACTTTGGACAATGTCGTAAAAGCACGCACTGCTGCCACAGCCGTCAATGTCAATGCCGCAAACATGACTGCCGAGCAGTTCAAAGAGTATGCAGAGGCACAGTCGGGCGTAACACAGGCACTCGGACGACTGATTGCCATCTCCGAAAACTATCCCGATTTGAAAGCCAACCAAAATTTCCTCGAACTGCAATCGCAGTTGGAGGGTACGGAGAACCGCATCGCCGTTGCCCGCAAGGAGTACAACGATGCAGTCAAGGCTTTCAATGTCAAGGTCGTAACTTTCCCGAACAATTTGATTGCCGGTTGGTTTGGCTTTGCTCAAAAAGAGTTCTTCGCTGCCACCGAAGGTGCATCGACAGTACCTGTCGTGGCGTTCTGATGCCGAGCGACAACCGGACATAGTCTTCCCCTAATCCGTACGCTATGGGTAAGCGAATCCTCGTGGTAGATGACGAGCGCGACATTTTGGAATTTGTAGGCTACAACCTTTCGCGAGAGGGCTACGAGGTCTATACGGCCGAAAATGGAGCCGATGCACTCAAAGTAGCCGAGCAGGTGCATCCGCATCTGATTCTGCTCGACTCGATGATGCCCGTGATGGATGGTACGCAAACGTGCGAGGCCATTCGTCGCCACCCGCTGCTGAAAGACACCATGGTCGTATTCCTGTCTGCCATAGACGAGGAGGAGAAGCAAGTAAGCAGTTACAAATCGGGAGCCGACGATTACATTACCAAGCCTGTGCGCATGCGTGTATTGTGCAGTCGGGTTGGTGCAATCATGAAACGGCTCGACGAAAAGCCTGTGGCAAAGGTAGTCGGCATACAAATCGACGAGACACGCCATGCAATCGTAACGGCGCATGGCGAGATTATTCTGCCGCGCAAGGAGTTCGACATTCTGCAACTTTTGCGTTCGCAACCCGACCGCATATTTACCCGCGACGAGATTTACAAATCCGTTTGGGGCAACGAAATAGTCGTAGGCGAACGGACGCTCGACGTACACATTCGCCGACTGCGACGAAAACTCGGCGACAACCGCATCGCAACGATAAAGGGGGTCGGGTACATGTACAGGACAGTGGCTAGTGGCTAGTGGCTAGTGATTAGTGGATAGTAATTTGCGGGGCTGTGGCCCCGCAAATCATATATGGGCATCCGCACGGACATCCGCTATTGAGACAGGCATCTGCCATCGTTTTCTCTGCCCGTCATTCTCTAACGGAGCGAAACGAAACACGGCAGAGAATCTTTGGCAGCGAAAATAATTATCGCCTTTTATATGTGGCTGTGAGCAAAATCGGCAATTTGTATGTATATTTGCATTCGGGTTTTGACAACTGAAATCATAAACAAAAAACATAGCACAAATCATGGTTATTTTAGTATTGAACTGCGGAAGTTCATCGATTAAGTATCAGGTAATCGACATCGACGACAAAGGCCACTCGCTGTTGGCGAAGGGTTTGGTTGAGCGCATTGGATTGGCAGAGGGCGATTTGACGCACAAACCCGTAGGCAAAGAGCCTTTCAAATTGCACCAACCGATTCCCGACCACACCACAGGCATACGCCTCGTATTGGCTGCATTGACCGACAAGCAACACGGCGTAATCGACTCGCTCGACGAGTTGAAGGCGGTAGGACACCGCATGGTACACGGAGGCGAATTGTTCTCTGACTCGTGCATAATCACCGAAGAGGTCAAAGAGAAGGTGCGTTCGCTGTTCGATGTCGCGCCGCTGCACAATCCTGCCAATCTGGAAGGCGTAAAGGCCATCGACGAGGTATTGCCGAGCGTGAAGCAGGTGGCAGTATTCGACACGTCGTTCCATCAGACCATTCCTGCCGAGAATTACATCTATGCCCTGCCTTACGAGTATTACGAGAAATATCGCGTGCGTCGTTACGGTTTCCATGGGTCGAGCCACAAATTCGTCTCCCGTGTAGGCGCGAAGGTTGCAGGCTTGGATATAAACAACTCCAAAATCATTACCTGCCATGTAGGCAACGGCGGCTCGGTTACGGCGGTACTGAACGGCAAGTCGGTATGTACCTCGATGGGATTTTCGCCCGTCGACGGTTTGATGATGGGTACCCGTTGCGGCGATGTTGACCCGAGCGTATTGCTCTACATAGCCGAGAAAGAAGGCATGTCGTTGGCCGACATAAATGCGATGATAAACAAACGTTCGGGAGTGCAGGGCGTCTCCGGCATTTCGAGCGATATGCGCGACATCGATGCGGCATACGAAGCCGGCAACGAGCGGGCTGTTTTGGCACGCGATATGTACTATTCGCGCATAAAACAATATGTCGGCAAATACGCTGCATTGATGGGCGGTGTGGATTTAGTCGTATTCACGGGTGGTGTAGGCGAAAATTCGGCCGATATGCGCGAAAGCGTATGTTCGGGCTTGGAGTTTATGGGCATCTCCATCGATTGCGTCCTCAACAAGACCGTTCGCGGAACCAATACGGTAATTTCCGACAAGGCATCGCGCGTCAAGGTTGCGGTAATCGCCACCGACGAGGAACTCGTCATTGCAACGGATACGTTTAATTTGGTAAAATAGAGATATTATGGCACTCAAACATTTAAGCGAGATTGTCGAAGCGGCAAAGGCTCGCGGCAAAAAACGTTTGGCTGTGGCTTACGGCCAAGACTCGCACACAATCAAGGCTGTGTACGACGCATATTGCGAAGGATTGGTAGAGCCGATTCTTTACGGCGAACGCATCACAATCGAGCAGGTTTGCCGCGAACTCGACATCGACAGCAGCATATTCCGGATTATCGACGAGCCGAACGATGTCAAGGCCGCTGCATTGGCAGCCAAAGCCGTAGCGCAAGGCGAAGCGGACGTACTGATGAAGGGAATGATTCCGACAGACAAATACATGCGCGCGATTCTCAACAAAGACCTCGACCTGTGTCCGCCGAAGGGCGTATTGAGCCACGTGTCGGTATTCGAGTGGAGCGGTTACCACAAACTGCTGCTCGCTTCGGATATAGCAATCATCCTGCAACCCGACATCAAGCAGAAACAGAAGCAAATCGACTATCTGCGCACCGTTGCCAACCTGCTCGGTGTGGATGTTCCGAAAATCGGCTGCATCGCTCCGTCGGAGCAGGTATTGCCGACCTCGTTGTCATCGACCGAAGGTGCTATGTTGGCAAAGATGGCCGACCGAGGACAGTTGGGCAAGGTAATCGTCGATGGTCCGCTTTCGTTGGATGTAGCCCTCTTCAAAGAGGTGGCAGAACACAAGAAGGTCAAAGGCTCGGCAATAGCGGGCGACGTCGATGCACTGCTGTTCCCGAACATCGAATCGGGCAACGTCTTCTTCAAATCGGTATCGCACTTGGCTTGTGGAGAGATTGCCGCGATAGTCATGGGTGCGAAAGTACCGTGCGTACTGACTTCGCGCGGAGATTCGGCTCTGTCGAAAAAGTATTCGATTGCGCTTGCCTGTCTGGCGGCAAAATAGCGGCGTACAATGAAGATTCTGATTATCAACGGA
>JBJEGV010000030.1:0-128910 GCA_051875395.1 Alistipes sp.
CGCCGATGATACTGCGGTTCTCCCGTGGGAAAGTAGGTAGCCGCCTCTTCAAGCCAAATCCATTAAGGGTTTGGCTTTTTTTGTTGCCAAACCCTAATGGATAGGTCGGACATTATCCGACCTTTGGCTTGAAGAGCCGGCACAGCCGCCAACCGCGTGTTACCCACTCCCTAAATCCCTCGCCTGTGCGAGGGACTTGTTGTTTTTTTTGAGTAACGGCATGTAGAGAAGCGTGGTTCCTATCTCCCAAAACCTTCTTGCTGTAAGGGGAGGCTTTTTATTGCCAAACCCTAATGGATAGGTCGGACATTATCCGACCTTTGGCTTGAAGAGCCGGCAAAGCCGCCAACTGCGTGTTACCCACTCCCTAAATCCCTCGCCTGTGCGAGGGACTTTTTGTCTTTGAGTAACGGCACGCAGCCGAGTCGGGAAAACTCGGCTTGAAAACTTGACGTGAAGTAGTCGTTATTCGAGTATGGAGTGGTTGACTATTCGCAGGCGGAATTCGTTGCCGGCGTAGTCGATTATTCCTGCGACCGAGAATTGTCCCGTGGGCAGTGATTCGGCGGCGTAGTGGCAGATGCCGAGAGTGTGGATTGCGAAGGTATTGCCGTCGGTATCGGCGATACGGCGGATGGTCGATACATATTTCTCTTGCTCTGCATCGAAATCGCACCACTTGCCATTGCCGGCATCGTGTATCGATACCTCCCTGAATATGACATATTTGCCTATGTCTCCGGCGGAAATCTCGTCGATGCGTTTTTCGGCGGGTGCGACACTCTCGCCTGTTGTGCTGTCTATGCGGATGTAGCGTTCGAGCAACGACGCAGCGATGCCGTCGACGGGATAATCGCCCGTAGGGTGCGCTCCGAGTACAATCGAGCCTCCCGCACGTCCCAATGTCATCCCGTTGCAGAATACGGTTACGCGACCGTAAACAGGAATCTGTCTGAAAATCGATACCTTGTCGATGTTTATCTCTATGCCGCCTGTCGCATCGAGGAGGACGATGCTTTTGTAGTATTCGCCCAACCAATCGGTTGCAATCACGGTGCTGGATAGGGTAATATCGGTGGCGATGTCGTATATATTGCCACGGCACAGCGATTTGAGGTAAGCGATGCTGACCTGTTCGGTGCCTGCATAGCCGAGATGCGGGGATTTATCGCACGAGAGCAGCAGGAGCAGAGAGATTATTGTTGTTGCAAGTCTCATAATCGGATGCCGTTCTTGGTTTTACGATGTATTGTTTGCTGTCGTTGGGTACGGTGCCGTACAACAGAATGCCGGTAA
This sequence comes from Alistipes sp., assembly GCA_051875395.1. GTDB lineage: Bacteria > Bacteroidota > Bacteroidia > Bacteroidales > Rikenellaceae > Alistipes. The sequence goes on from JBJEGV010000030.1 coordinate 1,297, forward strand.
CGGCAATCTCGTCGAGCGGTAACGGCTCGTCGGCAAAATCGGCGTAATCGCGGACGAAGGTATATACGGTGCGTCCCATTGCATCGATAAATCGGTTGTATCCCGCCATGGTCGGTAGTGCGGTATCGGTATTTTCGTCGGTGGCGGAGGCTATGGGAGCGTATTTGAGTCCCGCGATGCGTACCAATCTGCCGCACAACGATTCGTCTGTCTCATCGAGAGAGATGGTTGCAGGAGCGATCTCGGTACGGTCGTTGCTGCGTTGCACATGCCGGTCTATTACGGGTTCTGCCATAAAATAACCCACCGTGTATGAAGCGTATGGCTCGGGTTGCAGACCTGTTTGCAGTACGCCGTCCGTGAAACCGACCCGACAGCCGTTCAGCAAAACGGCGAGTTTGACGCCCTGCGGGTATTTGCGGCAAAGGTCGTATGTCCCTGCCATGATTTCGATGCCGCCCGTGTCGTCCTCCACGAACAGCGAACGGTTGAAATTGCCCGCTGCATCGGTAGTGGTTACGCGACCGACCACGACGGCATCTGTCGCGACATCCACGCTGTGGCCGTTGCACAGACGACGGATTTTGCCTATGGTCGTTGTTGCGGCTGCTATGGGCGCATCGTCGGAGGGCGTGCGATGCGTGTCGTAACATCCGCCCGATGCCAATGCTGCAACGGCAATGTATATGCAGGCTCTTGCTTTCAATCCTCCAAAACCGCTGATGTAATAAAATAATAAAACAAATATAGGAAAATTTTGTCGGAAATGACTATATTTGCCCTACAATAAAAGAGAAAAAACATGGGCATATTATTGCAGACTTTACCGTCGGAACATATCGACAAACTGATTGTTCCGGACAGCATACAAAAGGCGCGGCTTGCCGATACCATTCAGCAAATTACGTCACTCGATGTCGAGCAGGTGCTTACCAATCTCGTTCAGCAAGGGTGTTGGGTGGCACTGAAAATCGTGCTTGCGTGCATTATCTACTTTTTGGGCAGATGGCTTATCCGCTGGATAATCAGACTGATGGACAAGGCGTTCGAGCGTCGCAATGCGGATGTGTCGCTGCGGACGTTCCTGCGCAGTCTGGTCAAGGTCGTGATGATGATTGTGGTGATACTCGTCGTGGTGCAGACTCTCGGCATCAACACCACCTCGTTCATCGCGCTGTTCGCTTCGGCGGGATTGGCAGTCGGCATGGCGTTGAGCGGAACGTTGCAGAACTTTGCGGGAGGCGTGGTCGTGTTGTTGTTGCGTCCGTATCGTGTGGGCGACTATATAGTCGCGCAGGGACAGTCGGGTGTGGTGGATGCGATAGGCCTCTTTATGACCCGTATCCGCACGACTGACAACCGTACCATTTACGTCCCTAACAATACCATATCATCGTCGATTATCGACAACTACACGCAGGCCGACACCCGTCGTCTGTCGTGGTCGCTCTCGGTAAGTTACGGCGACGATGTGGATGTAGCACGCGCCGAGATACTGAAAATGCTGCAAGCCGACAGCCGCATTCTGCCCGAGCCTGCTCCCGTGGTCTATGTCGATGCTTTGGCCGAATCGTCGGTCAATCTGCTGATTAGGGTATGGGTCAAAACGTCGGACTATTGGGATGTCTATTATGCGGTGAACGAACAGTTGTACAAAGAACTGCCCAAATACGGCATCAACTTCCCGTTCCCGCAGATGGATGTACATGTCAAGCAACAATAGCGGCATTTGCGAAAATTTTATTACTTTTGTTTCACATAACCATTAAACAGACAAACAGATATGGAATTGAAAGACATTTTGGCAATATCGGGTCAGGCAGGCCTCTTCAAATATATTGCACAATCCCGCAACGGTGTGATTGTGGAGTCGTTGTTGGACGGCAAACGGATGAACGCATCGGCATCGTCGCGAGTGAGCGCGTTGTCCGAAATATCGATGTTTACCGAGAACGAGGATATTCCGCTTGCCGAAGTATTTACGAAGATGTATGCTCATACGGGCGGCAAATCTGCACTCTCGGCAAAAGAGTCGCCGGCTCGTCTGCAAGCCTTCTTTGGCGAGGTGTTGCCCGAATATGACCGCGAGAGAGTCCATGTTTCCGACATCAAAAAGGCGGTGGCTTGGTTCAATATGTTGGTCGAGGCAGGCTTTACCGAATTCAAATTGCCCGACGAGACTGCCGAGCAGCAGTAACAGGCGGTCGAACCGTGCGGCGTGCGGCGGTGTGCAGTAGTTGCAAATCGCCACTCGTTGTTTCGTAACATCTAACCTAAAACTTAAATATTTATGGGATGTTTTTTGAATGTTATATGGCATTTTCCCTTCTTGGGATTTCTCTTCGCTTTGGGTTATGCCTTGTTGGGTGCGTTGATGTGTTGCACGGTAATCCTGATGCCGATAGGTTTGGGATGGTTGCAATTCGCCAAATTTCTGCTTGCGCCATTCTCATCCGCCATGGTTTCGCGCGAGGATTACGAGATGATTACGGGCGAAAAGCAGAATGGGGCTTATGCCGCTTTCTCGCTTGTCATCCGCATCCTTTATCTCCCTTTCGGCTGTCTGGCGGCCATCGGAACGGTCTGTGTCATCGCAGCGGAGTTCGTGTCGTTGATAGGTATTCCGTGCGGTATCGTATGGGCAAAATCGTTGAAGACCATATTCAACCCGATAGGCAAGGTGTGCGTGCCGAAGGTTGTGGCTGACGAAATCGAGCGTGTCAAATCGACAGGAGTGGTCGATAAATACAGGAATCGCAACAGCGATATATCGGCCAATCGGGCGACCGCTTCCGTAGGCGATACGGCGACGGAGGCAACCGAATCTTTGCACAATGCCCGTCCGAAAGTGCGCACGTTCGGCGATGCGCGATTGGCGGAAATCGTGGATAACCCAGAGATGTACAATGCCGACCTTGTCGATAAGTGCCGGCACGAGATAGAGATTCGCCGCAAGAGCGAGGCGATGAAGGATAAGGTTGCAAGTTTCGATACCGCCAAATTGCGGGAGATTCTCGCCGACGAAGGTACGTATGCCGAAGAGTTGGTATATTGCTGCCAAATGGAGTTCGACAAGCGTGCCGAGTTGCGTCGTCGCGAGGAGGAATTGGAGCAGGAGCGTCTGCGCATCGAGCGGGAGAAGGCTGCCGAAGCGGAGCGTATTCGCCGGAGCGAGCGGATTGCGGCGGTACGCGAACGATGTCTGCTGTTTTGGAAGCAGTGGCGTTGGGTCATCTGCGCCGTTGCGGTGTTGGCGATTGCGGGTACGGGCTATGCGATATATGCCCATGCGCAACGTGTCGAGCAGGAGAAAATCCGTTTGGAGCAGGAGCGTCAGGCCGAAATCGAACGCGCTCGTTTGGAGCGGGAGCGACAGTTGGCGGAGCAGCAGCGGCAGGAGCGCGAACAGCGCGAAGCGGAACAGCAGCGTCTCGAACAACAGCGCAAGGAGGCAGAGCGTCTGAAACAGGAGGAGAAGAAGATCCTCGCCGATGAAGCATACAGACGCCGCGTGGGAGCATATATAGTCGGCGAATACCACGCCACGCTTGCCGGTATCGTCTTTTGGGTCGATAAAACCTACAAGCACGGCAAAGTGCTCTCTTTTGCCGAGATGTCTCCGACGCGCGACAGAAACGGATATGCACAAAGCGGCGATTACAACGATGCGCGTGCATGGTGTAAGACGCTGGGAGGCAAATGGCGTCTGCCGACAATCGCCGAATGGGAGTCTTTGCCGGCAGTCGTCAAGTCGGATTCGCGCATGAAGTTGAACAAAGAGTATTGGTCATCGACCGCCCATTTCGATGACTGTCATTGGTGTTATCTGTTCAAAAGAGACGGCAGCAGCAGGCGTGCCTTCGAGCAAAATGACCACTATTTTTGGGCGCGTGCCGTAGCGGAGTTCTGACGGAGAGCGGCAATGCAAACAGCAAGGCGGTCGGCAACAAGCCGACCGCCTCTATTGTTCAAAGGAGCCGTTACTCCTCCGTAAGTCCCATTTGGTCGATAAGGGCTTTCGTCTGCGGTTTGTGGCCGCGGAATTCGATGTACAAATCCATCGGATGACGTTGGCCGCCCTGTTCGAGCAGATGGCGGAATTTCTTGGCCGTTGCGCGGTCGAATATGCCCTTCTCCTTGAATAGCGAGAAACCGTCGGCTGCCAGCACCTCTGCCCACTTGTATCCGTAATATCCCGCAGCATATCCGCCCGAGAAGATGTGAGTAAATGCCGTTGCCATTGCCGTTCCATCGACTATCGGCGTAATCTGCGCAGGTGCCATAGATTGGAGTTCGAACTCTCTGACATCGCCTTCGTAAGGCTCGGTCAGAGTGTGCCATGCCATGTCGGTCATGCCGAACGAGAGTTGGCGCACATTGGCATAAGCGGCCAGATAATTTTTGGCTGCCACAATCTTCTGTACCAACTCCGACGGTATGGTCTCGCCCGTTTGGTAGTGCTTTGCCCACAAATCGAGATACTCCTCCTCGGTAGCCCAATTCTCCATAATCTGCGACGGCAACTCGACGAAATCGCGATATACGCTTGTGCCGTTGAGCGACTCGTATTTGCCCTTGCCGAGCATACCGTGCAGCGAGTGTCCGAACTCGTGCAGGAAGGTGTTGAATTCGTCGAATGTCAGCAACGACGGCTTGGTCTCGGTCGGTTTCGTAAAGTTCATCACGAGCGAAACCAACGGGCGAATGTCTTTGCCGTTCTCGATTCGCGAGCCGCTGAACTCGGTCATCCATGCACCCGAGCGTTTCGATTCGCGAGGGAAGAAGTCGAGATAGAGTACCGCGAGGAACTTGCCGTTCTCGTCGGTAACCTCGTATGCCGTTACGTCGGGATGATATACCGCGATGTTCTCGGCAGGAGTGAAATTGATGCCGTAGAGTTTGTTGGCGAGCATGAATACGGCAGCCTTGACATTTTCGAGTGGCAGATAAGGCTTGATTTGCTCGTCGCTGACGGCATATTTTTCATTCTTGTATTTCTCGTTGTAGTATGCCCAATCCCAAGGCATCACATCGCCCTCCAAACCGAGCGATTTGGCGTATGCGTTGATTGTGTCGTAATCCTTCTGTGCGTATGCCTTCGTGGCGTCGAGCAACTCTTTCAGGAACGCATTTACGGTCTCCGTCTTTTCTGCCATGCGGTTGTCGAGTACATAGTCGGCATAGCGGTCGTAACCGAGCAGATTCGCTATTTTCAGTCGCAGATTGGCTATGCGCTTCACGTTCTCCGAGTTGTCCGACTTGCCGCCGAGCGCACGCGAGTTGTAGGCTCTCCACAACTTCTCCTTTATGTCGCGTTGCGAGGAGTAGGTTACGAACGGCACATAACTCGGTGCTTTGAGCGTAACCGTCCAACCCTTTTCGCCGCGTGCTTTCGCATCCAACGCCATACTCTCCTTTACGAAATCGGGCAGTTCCGCCACAAGTGCAGGATTGGTGATGTTGTGGGAGAAGGCATTGGTCGCCGCCAATGAATTCTGACCGAATGCAAGGGTCAGCGACGAGAGTTCGTTGGTGTATTCGCGATATTTCGCCTTGTCCTCGTCCGACAGATTGGCACCGCTGCGCACGAAGCCTTTGTAACTCTTTTCTAGCAACATCTTATCCTCCTTCGACAGGAACCAGTTTGGTTTCTCGTAAACCGCTTTTACCCGCTTGAAGAGTTCGGGATTGAGTGCAACATCGTTCGAGAGTTCGGTCAGTTTAGGCTGGATGCGCATGGCGATAGCCTGCATCTCCTCCGAGGTGTCCGCTTCGAGCAGGTTGAAAAATATGCCCGATATGCGGTTGAGCAACTGACCCTGACACTCCATCGCCACTATGGTATTTTCGAATGTAGGCTCGGCAGGGTTGTTTACTATGGCATCGATTTCCGCACGACTTACCGCAATGGCGGTCTCGAATGCCGGCTCGTAATCGGATACCTTGATTTTGTCGAACGGCGGTGTCTGATGAGGAGTGTCCCACTCGGCCAACAGAGGATTCGTCGTGTCGATTTCGGGCAGTTGTGCCACCGGCAGCGAGTGGTCGGCGCACGATACTGCGAATGCAGAGATTGACATGATTAACAGTAATTTTTTCATAATTTTTTATTGATTTGTTGTATTGTCTGTCGAAAGAGTTGCTCCCTCATCCGCCGCATTCTCCTGTTCCTGCACCTCCGGCTCTTTCCACAGGCCGCGACTTTTGAGCATAGGGGTTTTGTCGGGTTGTTTGCCGCGGAAATTGGTGTAGAGCGTCATGCCGTCGGCCTCGCCGCCGCGCGAGAGTACCTGTGCGCGGAAGGATTCGGCAATTCGGCGGTTGAAGGTATCGCCGCTCTCGCGGAATGCCTCGAAAGCGTCTTTGTCCAACACCTCCGCCCAAATGTAGAAATAGTAGCCCGCCGAATATCCGCCCGAGAAGATGTGCGCGAAATACGGATAACGGTAACGAGGCTCTATCTGCGGAATCAATCCGCGACGCTCGTACAGGGCATTGTACTCGAAGGCGGATATGTCCGTCTCTTTGTACTCTTTCATCGAATGTATGTCCATATCCGTCAATGCGGCGGCTACGAGTTCGGTCGTCGCGAAGCCCTGATTGAACAGTGCGCTTTGATGCAGACGGTTGATGTAGGTGTCGCCGATTATGTCGTTGGTGCGATAGTGTACGGCGTATGTTTTGAGCATTTCCGGTTCCAATGCCCAATTCTCCATGATTTGCGACGGCAACTCCACAAAATCGCCCTCCACATTGAGCAGACCGTTGTATGCCGCATCCGAGAACAGGAAATGCAGTGCATGTCCGAACTCGTGGAACAACGTCAGAGTCTCGTCGGTCGATAACAGCGACGGCATCGAAACGGTCGGGCGCGGGAAATTGCAAACGATTCCCACTACGGGAGCGATACGGTTGCCGTTATCGTCGCGGCTCGGAGCGCGGAAATAACCGCACCATGCTCCCTGACTCTTTCCGGCACGCGGGTAGAAATCGAAATAGAGTACGCCCAAGTGCGACTCGTCGCTGTCCAACACCTCGAAAGCCGATACCTCGTCGTCGTATAACGGCACCGCTATCGGTCGGAAGGTGATTGCATACAGTCGGTTGGCGAGGTTGAACACGCCTTGCCGTACATTGTCGAGCGAAAAATAGGAGCGCAACATCTCCTCGTTGATGGTGTAGTTCTGGCGGCGCACCTTCTCGGCATAATACCACCAATCCCACGATGCGAACTGTTCGCTCTCGTCGGTTATGTCGCGCCGGAACAACTCTTTCATCTGCTCCAACTCCTCTTTCGCCTTTTCGAGTGCAGGCGGCCATATCTCGTCCAGCAGCGCATAGACATTGCAAGGCGAGAGAGCCATTTCATTCGCCGTAACGTATGCGGCGTAAGATTCGTAACCGAGCAGATGCGCCTTCTCCGTGCGCAGACGGATTATCTCGTTGATGATGCCTTTGTTGTCGTATTCGTCGCCATGGTTGCAGCGGTTGAGATACGCCTTGTAAATGCGTTCGCGCAAATCGCGCCGCGACGAGTAGGTCAGCAACGGAATCAGGCTCGGCTTATGCAGGGTAAAGATGTATTTGTCCGTTTTGCCCGCTTTCTTGGCCGTTTCGCGTGCGGCATCGCATACCGACGCAGGCAGACCGTCCAAATCGGTACCCTCCAATTCCAATGCGAAATTGTTGTTCTCGGCAAGGATGTTGTTGCCGAAACGCACGCTCGCCAATGACAATGCCTCGTTAATTTGCTTCAAACGCGCCTTGTCCGCATCCGACAGATTCGCTCCGCAACGAACGAAATCGGTGTAAGTTTTCTCTGTCAGACGTACCTGTACGGGCGATAAATCGATGCTGTTGCGCTTGTCGTACACCTGCTTTATGCGGGCGAACAGAGCGGCATTCATCTTTATCTCGTCGTCGTGCGCGGCAAGCAGCGGCACCATCCGCTCCTCGACAGCCTGCAACTCCTCCGAGGTGTCGCCTGCACACATCATCGAGAATATGTTCTCGACGTTGGAGAGCATCCGTCCCGCACCGTCGTATGCCGCAATGGTGTTTTCGAAAGTCGGCTCGTCTGCATTGGCGACTATCGCCGCAATCTGCTCGTTGTGCAACGACATCGCCCTGTCGAATGCAGGGGCATAGTGATAGGTGCGTATGCGGTCGAACGGCGGCACTCCGTACGGCGTCGTCCACTCTTCGAAAAACGGGTTGGGCAGATTGTCTTTGCCCGACTGACAGGCAACGAAAGTAGAAATCATTGTTGCAATCGATAATATTGTTGTCAAACGTCTCATTTCTGTTAAAAAATTTTACCTTTGCGCAAAAATAGTAATATTTACAGAGGTATGCAACTATTTTACGCGCCCGATATCGTTCCGCCCGAGTACACTCTTTCGGAGGAGGAATCGCGCCATGCCGTTCGTGTTTTGCGACTCGGACTCGGCTCGACGCTCCACATTACCGACGGACGAGGCAACATGTACCGTTGCGAGATAATCTCGCCATCGGACCGCCATTGTACGGTGCGTACCATCGCTGTCGAGAGCGATTACGGAGCGTTGCCTTATCGCCTTTCCATGGCGGTCGCACCGACCAAAAACATCGACCGTTTCGAGTGGTTTTTGGAGAAGGCCACGGAAATCGGCGTTGCCGAGATAGTGCCTCTGTTGTGCGAACACAGCGAACGCCGTCAAATCAAATACGACAGAGAGTACAAAGTGGTTACCGCTGCCGTCAAACAGTCGTTGAAGGCCTATCATCCGCAACTTCGCGACATGACCCCTTTCGGTGCATTTGTCGCCGAGCCGTTCGAAGGCCGCAAATTCATTGCCCACTGCGACAGCCCGATTCGCGGGAAACGCTATTTGGCCGACCTGCTGCATGCGGGCGAGAATGCGCGGATAATAATCGGTCCCGAAGGCGATTTCTCCGCAGAGGAGATTCGGTATGCGGTCGAGGAGTGCGGTTACGAGGAGATAACGCTCGGCGATATGCGGCTGCGGACGGAGACTGCTGCCGTGATGGGTGCTGCCGTTGCATCGGTCGTGAATAATTTGAAACAGAGATAGCCGGTATGCTTTTTCAACTTTTTTGGTCGTTTTTCAAAATAGGGTTGTTTACCTTCGGTGGCGGATATGCGATGATTCCGCTCATCCGTCGCGAGGTTATCGAGCGCAAAGGCTGGATAGCCGATGCCGATTTTCTCGACCTGCTGACTGTCGCCCAATCGGCACCGGGTCCGATTTCGCTCAATACGTCGGTCTTCGTCGGCTATAAGATGCGCGGTTATGCGGGTGCAGCAGCCTCTATTTTGGGAGTGGTACTGCCCTCGTTCATCATCATTTTGGCAGTAGCGATATTCTTTGCCGAAGTGCGCCACAACGAGGTGGTCGATGCGGCATTCAAGGCCATGCGCCCTGCTGTCGTTGCACTGATTATCGCACCGATAGTAGGTTTGACGAAGGGAATGCGTTGGTGGCTTATAGGTATTGCAGCCGCTGTCGCGCTTGTTGTTTGGGGAGTGGGCGTTTCGCCCGTTTATCTGCTTGTTGCGGGTGCTGTCGCAGGCTTGGCTTGGAGCATCATTGCAGCCCGAAAGGAGGTGCGGCGATGATATACCTCCAACTCTTTCTCTCCTATCTGAAAATCGGATTTTTCGGATTCGGCGGCGGTTATGCGATGCTTTCGCTCATCCAAAACGAAATCGTCGAACAGCGGGGTTGGCTCTCGCCTGCCGAATTTGCAGACATCGTGGCCGTTTCGCAGATTACACCTGGCCCGATTGCCATCAACTCGGCAACCTACATAGGTTATTCCGTCGCGGGATTTTGGGGCTCGGTAGTGGCTACCGTTGCAGTCTGTCTGCCGGCATTGACTGTAATGATATTGCTTACCCGCTTCTTCCTCAAACTGAAAGACAACCGCTATATGCACGGCATCATCGAGGGTATGAAACCGGTGGTTATCGGCATGATTGTCTCGGCTGCCCTGTTGCTGATGTTCCCGAAAACGGACGACGAGGCCAATTTTGTCGATATGTGGAGTTGGGTGTTCTTTTTGGGTTGCCTGTACGGCTCGTACAGGAAGGTCAATCCGATATTGCTGATTGTCCTCTCGGCATTGGGCGGCATATTTGTCTATTGGCTGCCGAAAATAATGGCGGGATTTTGATTGTTCCGCCACCATTCTGCCCCTAAATCACCACGGCAAGCGACCCCCAGAAAATCATCGAGAATACGGCAAGCAGCAGCGCAATCGCGATGACTGCCAGCAATGTACCGATGCATCCCCACCGTTTTGCACCGGCGGGAAGAGGGTCGGAGAGCAAGGCGGCAATCAATCCGACGAGCGGCGTAAAAATTACCGAGATAAGGAATGTCCAACCGAATCCGATACGGCGACGACTGCCGACGATACCTACCAAAATGCAGAGCAGCGAGCCGCTCATCAATCCGAAAATAATCAATGCGAGTGTCATAACATACTATCTTTTGAATCGGTAAAATGTTCCGAGCGGCAACTCTTTCGTTGCACGGTCGGCAAAATACAGCTCTCCCCACTCTTCTGTCGGAGGAGTGCCGAATATCTGTCTTACGGCTGTTTTCGCCAATGTCGGAGATAACCCCATCGAATAGAGATTCAATACCAAAAATGCGTTTGTCGGAGCGAGCAGTTTCGCACAGGCATCGAGCATCGGTGCGATATGCTCCTCCAATACCCACTTTTCGCCGTTGGCTCCGCGTCCGTATGCCGGCGGGTCGAGAATGATGCCGTCGTATTTGTTGCCGCGCCGCACTTCGCGCTGCACGAATTTCATCGCATCCTCGACAATCCATCGTATGCCGTCCAATCCGCTCTCCTCCATGTTTTCGCGTGCCCATGTAACCACCTGCCTGACCGAATCGACGTGGGTTACTTCGGCTCCCGCTGCCCTTGCTGCCAACGAAGCACCGCCCGTATAGGCAAAGAGATTCAGCACCTTGCTGCCGTTGTCGTGTTCCGAGCAGCAGTCGTATATGAAATTCCAGTTGGCCGCCTGCTCGGGAAAGATGCCGACGTGCTTGAACGATGTCAGTCCCAACCGCATCGACAGGTGCATGTCGCGATAGTCGTAGCGCACGTTCCAGCGCGAAGGCATGTGCGGTGCCAATCGCCACTCTCCGCGTTCGTCATTGCGCTCGTCGCGTCGAAACGAAGCATCGGCCGACTCGTTCCACTCCCGCTCCGAGAGCGTTTTGTGCCAAATCGCCTGAGGCTCGGGACGCCGCAAAATCCATTGCCCGAAACGTTCGAGTTTCTCGCGGTCGCCCGAATCAATCAATTCGTAATCAGTCAATCGGGGTGTTAATTGCATATTCGTTTGTCTGTTTGTTTTCGCTTATGTCGGTAAGGCTCATTCGGCAAGCCTTGCAGTCGAACGACAGCGCGTAGCGGTTGCGCCCGTGTTCGAGGAATAATGCGCCCTTTGCCGAGTGGGGTTTGAGCAGACACTGGCCGATTTCCCGTCGGATGCAGTAATCCGACACCATGACGCGCTCTCCCACGGTCGATGCACGCAAATCCAACCCTTCGGCTATCGTCGTTGCGCCGTGCGAAGCGTAAAATTCGCGTGCGAGACGATTGGTAACGTTGTCCTGCGGTGCAAGCACCTTGTCGGGATACTCCGCAGCCGTATTCTCGCAAAAAGCGTCGTTGCGGCGGTATTGGGCCAGACGCTCTGCCGACAGGCGTTCGAGCAACAGACGACGCAATGCCGCTATTGCCGATGATGGTGCAAAACGTATGCCGCCCCTAATCTCCGTATTCCGTATCTCGAACGGCGTGTCGCCGCTTTTTGTTGCCAAAGCGCGTATGGTCTGTTCCATCTTGGCTGCATTGAGCGGCTCGGCCGTTTCGCACTCCGTGCGTGCATGCGCCCTTATACCCTGCTCGTCGGTCGCCGTCGCCTCGATTCCGCCGTCGCAAAATCCTATTTCGATGTCGGCCGCTATCGTGCGCCGTATGCGGCTTCGCTCGACCGAGAGCGCGAACAGACGATTGTAGTTGCGGTAAATCTCCGTGCCGCGTACCAATCCCGTCATGTTGTTCGGGGTAACGGTGCGCCCTTCGACTGCATTGATGTTGGTGCCGACCAACCTGCCGTCGGCAATGAAACAGATGCCGTCGCCTGTGGCAATATCCGTGTCGCAATCGAGGATTATGCGGTTGTCTGCCACGCGGCAGACCCTGCCAATCCGTTCGCCCATAGCCTTCGGCGTGTCGAACGATGCGACCCCTGCACGTTTGCCGTCGAAAAAGTATTCCGATGCTCCTCGCGTGAAACTTTTTGCGGGTGCAGGTGTAAATTCGGTGGTGCTGCGTCCGCACGAACTCCGTATACAGTCGTCGCGCCGCTCTATCTCGGCATCGAGCAACCGTCGATAGTGGCTTACGGTATTGCGCAGATAGATGCGGTCTTTGAGTCTGCCTTCGATTTTGAACGAGGTTACGCCCGCATCAATCATTTCGCCCAAGCGTGCCGAGAGGTCGAGGTCCCGCACCGACAGCAGATGCTTGCCTTTGATTATCGCGTTCCCGTCGGCATCGGTCAAATCGTATGCCAAACGGCACGGTTGACTGCATTCGCCACGGTTGCCGCTGCGACTGCTCATCGACCGCGAGAGAAAACAGCGTCCGCTTTGAGCCACGCAAATCGCGCCATGGATGAACGCCTCCAATTCGATATGCGGCGCTGCGGCACGGATGCGGCGAATCTCGTCCAACGACAGCGAACGTTCGAGAATGGCTCGCGCAAAGCCGACCTGCTCGAAAAATGCCGCTCTTTCGGGCGACGCACAGTTGGTCTGCGTCGATGCGTGCAGTTCTACGGGCAACCCCATGCGGCAATATGCCATGTCCTGTACGATGAACGCATCGACACCCGCCTGTGCGAGTTGTTCCGCAAGGGTGCGTGCCTCGTCGAGTTCGTTGTCGAACAGCAGGGTGTTGAGGGTTGCATAGAGACGGGCTCCGTAGATGTGGGCATATTCGACGGCCTCGGCTATGTCTTGTAAGGAATTGGTCGCCGCATAACGCGCTCCGAACCGCGCACCGCCCATATAGACGGCATCGGCTCCGCAATCTATCGCATCTTTCGCCGAAGCGAGGTCGCGGGCAGGAGCGAGCAATTCGATTTTGCGCATTTTGCAGACCATCGTAAAGTTTCTGCAAAAATAGCGAATTTCGTTTAATTCCGTACAAACGAAACAATGTACGCACTTTTTTTATACATTTGCGCAATGTTTTATCGCTAACGATTATTTGGTTAAAAACATATAGTTATGCTTACACTTCAACAACTGCGCGGCGACAAGGAGGCCGCTGTCAGAAAACTCGCCAAGAAGGGTGTCGATGCGGCTCCCGTAATTGCGAAAATAGAGGAACTCGACGATAAGCGCAAGTCGATTCAGGGCGAATTGGATGCCTGCCTTGCCGAGCAGAACAAGGCTGCAAAGGAGATTGGCGCGCTGATGGCTCAGGGCAAGCGCGATGAGGCCGAGGAGCGCAAACATCTGGTTGCCGACCTCAAAGCCCGTTCCGCACAACTTGCGGCGGAACACGAGGCGGTTGCAGCCGAATTGCAGTCGCAAATCGTATTGCTGCCGAATTTCCCTGCCGAGATTGTGCCGGAAGGTAAGACGGCCGAGGACAATTTGGTCGTTAAAATCGACGAAAACTATACCAAACTGCCCGAGAATCCGCTGCCGCATTGGGAGTTGGCACGCAAATACGACATCATCGATTTCGATTTGGGCGTAAAACTGACGGGTGCAGGTTTCCCTGTTTATAAGGGTCAGGGTGCAAAGTTGCAACGCGCACTCATCAACTATTTCCTCGATTTCAACACGGCGGCAGGTTACCGCGAGGTCGAGCCTCCGGTAATGGTAAACGAGGCTTCGGGATTCGGCACGGGTCAGTTGCCGGACAAAGAGGGTCAGATGTACCACGCAACGGTCGATAATTACTATCTTGTTCCGACTGCCGAGGTGCCTGTAACCAACATCTATCGCGACTGCATTTTGGACGAAAAGGATTTTCCTGTCAAGATGACCGCATATACTCCGTGCTTCCGTCGCGAGGCCGGCTCGTACGGCAAGGATGTGCGCGGATTGAACCGTCTGCACCAATTCGACAAGGTCGAGATAGTCCAACTCTCGTTGCCGAACGTCTCTTACGACGCATTGGACGGTATGGTCGCTCACGTCGAGAGCCTTGTACGTTCGCTCGAACTGCCTTACCGCATAGTTCGTCTGTGCGGTGGCGACATGTCGTTCACTTCGGCTCTGACATACGATTTCGAGGTCTATTCCGAGGCACAGAAACGTTGGTTGGAGGTTTCGTCCGTATCGAATTTCGAGTCGTTCCAAGCCAACCGTCTGAAACTGCGTTACCGCGATGCCGACAAGAAAATACAACTTGCGCATACGCTCAACGGCTCGTCGCTCGCTCTGCCGCGCATCGTTGCGGCTCTGCTCGAAAACAATCAGACTCCGGAGGGCATCCGCATTCCGAAGGTGCTTGTTCCTTACACGGGCTTCGAGATGATTAAATAGCCGATACGGCACTGCAAAAACAGCGCGTTTGTCCATCGGGCAAACGCGCTGTTCGGTTGGATATACAGGTGGTTATTCGCCGAAAATCTCGTTGAGTGCCGTTGCGAGTTGATATGCCGCCTTGCGCATTTGCAGTTCGGCAAGCGGCAGAGCCTTCTTTGCGAATTCGTTGTCGAGAGCATCGCCTTCGCCGACCCATGCGATTGTATGGCGCACATCGCGTGCTGCCGCCTCGAACCAAGCCTGTTCATCGCCTCGCGTGCAGCGTTTAATCTTGCCTTTCGACCAAGTGTCGAGGTAGTCGGCATATTGTTTCGGTGTCCAACCCTTGTGCGCACGGGTGATAAGGGCGGTGTCCCAAACCTTGTGCAACTTGGTCTTTTTGCCGAAGAAAGTAACTTTTTGGTGGCCGTCGTTCTTGCAGTCCGTATAACGCACATGGGCAGGGCAGTGAAAGTCGGCAACGATATGCACGATGCACTTTATGCCGCACAAGACGGTCGAATCGCTCAACCTTTGACGGTCTGCCAACACCTTGCGCCAATAACCCATGGCCGTAACGCCGTCTCTGCCGTCGCGGTAGCGATTGCGTACCTCGACAGGCGATTTGCATTTGGCATCGGCAATGGAGGCGTGCCATCCGCGGAAAGCGGTGTCGTATATCGGTTTTTTGACGACGGAATCCATAAATATAGCGTATGCCGACAACGGAGTGCCGTGGGTGTATCGCTCTATTTCGGCTTTGGCACGAGGTGTCAGATGCCGTTCGGCAATCTCGGCTATGGTGTAGTGACCGAGCCGACCCCAAGCGAAGGCCTCGCCTGCAAATCCGAGTGCAAGGAGGATGGCGAGCGGTATTATCGCAAATCGTTTCATGGTCGTACTATTTGTCGAACAAATCGTTGAGTATCTTTGCAAGTCGCACGCCCGCCTTTTCGATTTGGATATCCGCCAACACTCCGAAATCGTTTACCATGTTGCGGTCGACATGCGGCAATTCGCTCAATGCCGCATCTTTCGGAGCCTGCGGTACCCGCTCGTAGATGACGAGGCTGTTGGTCGCGGCATCCGCAAGCCAATCCTCGACCGTGCCTTGAATCATGGCAGCTTTCTGCTCCTGAGTCAGGCCGCTGTCGAGATTGTAGGCATAATCCATATAACTCCAATTACCGTGGTTGGCTGCCAAAATGTCGGCATCCCATACATGGTGGTAACTTCTCGCTGCCTTTTCGTTCAGATAGCGCACGTTGTAGGAGGTTCTGTGAACCACGGTCGTACCGTCCGCTTCGCAGAAGGTAACGTGTCCCGGGCAGTGGAAGTCGCCTACGGTGTGGACAAGGAAGGAGATGTTTACCTTGCGGACGGAGTCGTTGAGGTTTTCGTAATCCGACAGCAGGTCGATTGATTCGTGCAGATTCTTGATGGCTTTGCCGATAGGTTGTTTGGTCGCATAGTCGTATGTGGCCACATGGGCGCGTTTGTCCCATTTTTTATGCTCCTTGCGATGGTAGTCCAACCATGAAGCGTAATAAACGATGGAGTGGCCGTCGATACATTTCTCGATGTTTGCTTTTGCACGCGGAGTGAGGTTGCACTCTGCGATATATGCGATTGCCGCATGGCCTTCGCGCCCCCAACCCATAGCCTCGAAGGTGCAGGTTGCAGCAAGTGCGACGGTTAAGATTGAAAATATGATGCGTTTCATTTTGTTTCCTTTCTTTTCCTTGTTGAGTTTCTTTTTTCGGTTGTCTCTTTTTGCAATATGCTATTTGACTTTTAGCGGTGCCACCTCGTCGTCGAACAGTCCGTTAAGCACCCGTGCCAAACGATAACCTGCCTCGGTGATATATTCGGTCGATAGCGGATAGAATTGGTTGTACCACAAACGTATCGTCTTTTTGTCGAACTTTTGGTCGGGAGTTATCATCGTATATATGCTGCGATACTTCTCGGCATTTTTTACAATCCACTCTGTCAGGGAACCGGCTGTCAGCAGACGGATTTCGTCGTCGCTTTTGCGGTTGAGTTGGTGTACGAATTCGTTGGCACGCCAATTACTGAAAGCGTTCGTAAAGGCGGTATTCTCCCAAAAACGCATGTAGTTGTAGGCCTTGCCGCCGTAATAATATTTCCATTCGCGTTGCGGCAGCAAATCGGCATAGACATAGTGCGACGGACAATGCAGGTCGGCGAGGATGCACACGACGAAACGGATGTTGTCGGCTATCTCCTCCTTGGTGGCCTTGCCGCGGTTTTGCAACACTCCGACCGCATTTACGAGTGCCTCGTATGCTTGTGCCGATTGGATGATTTCGTTTTTCGACTTTTCGGCTTTCTTGGCCGGAATCAGTTTGTTTTTGGCGGTAAAAGCAACATGGTGCCACGCCTTGGTTTGGGTGTAACCCTCGGTGCCCGAGACATTGTCGAGCCAATAGGCATAGTAGGCAATCGAGTGGCCGCCCAAAGCCGCATCGATATTCTTTTTTGCGGTCGGGGTCAGGTTGGCATCGGCTATTGCGGCTATGCCCGTCTTTATCGCCCCGTCCCAAGCGTTGGCTGCGGGGGCAAATGCAAGTGCTGAAAGCAGAAGCAGATATATCTTTTTCATGGTCGTAAAATGTTGTTATTTGTCGAAAATGGTGTTCAGAACGGAGGCCAATCGGTAGCCCGCATTGAGAATCTGCGTATCGGCGATTTCGATTGCCGCATTGAAATAGTTGTCGGTGGTCAGAACCGTCTTTTTCGGCATCATCTCGTAAGCGCGAGTGGCAACCGCAAGACTCTCGGCATACCAATCGTCAGGCGTGCCTTTGACAATGTCGGCAATGGCCGCATCGTCGCATCTGTCCAATTCGGCAGCCAGCATCAGCGGAGACATGCCCTTATGCTCGATATCGACCACCATGCCGTCCCACATCTTGTGGTAGCGCACTTTTTTGCCCTGTACATTTACGTTGATAGGGCGATATTTCGGGAAATCGGTGTGTACGGGACAGTGCATGTCGCCGACCATGTGGACGAGCAGTTTGATGTTGAGGAATACGGTCGAATCGTTCAAAGCGCGGAAATCGGACATCTCGTTCATGATGCGCTTGATGTGATGGACATCGATAGGTTCGGCAGGGTTGCCGTCGGCATCCTTGCGGTCGGATTCGTCCCAATAATCGACGTGCCAATGATGAGTCGTCTCGTAACCCGGGTATTGGCGGTACAAATCCATCCATGAAGCATAGCAGACAATCGGATGGTTGTCGGTGTATTTGGCGATGTTGGCTTTGGCGCGAGGCGTAAGGTGCCTGTCGGCAATGTAGGCGATGGTGCTGTGACCTTTACCGTCCCAAGCAAAAACGCTCGTGCAGGCCAGACACAGTCCGACAGTGAGCAGAAGAATAAATTTTTTCATCGTTGATTATAATGTTATAAATTGTTTAGGTATGGTTTTTTGTCAAACAAAGATAGAAATTTTTTTTAAGTTTGCGCCCCTTTTTTGCCGCAAACAGATTATTCGTCGTTGTCCGGAATGGTTGCGGCTGTCGCAATGTCAGAGGGCGTTCGATGCGGAAAGTCGAACTCCGTTTTGCGGCTTTCGGGCGTGTCGTTGCTGCGGAGTGGTCGCGTATTTATTACTTTTTGTTATATTTGCACAAAAACAGGGCTATGGATCTTTTCAGATTGAAGGTTTTTCTGACTGCGGCGCAGACGCTCAATTTCTCGCGCACGGCCGAGCAGTTGTATATATCGCAGCCTGCGGTAAGCAAGCATATCGGCGAATTGGAGTTGCATTTCGGCGTCAAACTGTTCGTGCGTCGAGGCTCGCATCTGGAACTGACCGATGCGGGGAGGTTGTTGGAGGCTTGGGGCGAGCGGATAATCGCGCTGCACAGGCAGATGGAGCATCAAATGAGCGCACTCGGCAACAGCGAGCATGGCGAATTGCGTATCGGCGCAAGCACCACCATAGCCCAATATGTGCTGCCTTCAATCGTCGCCGGTTTTACGAGATGTTTCCCGCAGGTGCGTATCACGATGTTCTCCGATAACAGCGAACATATAGAGAAGCAGTTGTTTGCCAACGAAATAGACCTCGGATTGGTGGAGAATGTGTCGAGACGCGGAGGGTTGCATTATACGCATTTTGGCGAGGACAGGTTGGTCGTGGTTGCGGGCAAAGCCAATAAAACAGGCGAACGAATCGGCCTTGCCGAATTGCTGAAACAACCTCTTGTGCTTCGGGAACGCGGCTCGGGAACGTTGGAAATAGTGGCGCGACGGCTTGCGTCGGCCGGCGTGTCGTTGGCGATGTTGGACGTGAGGGCATGGTTGGGCAGCAGCGAGGCGATAAAGTCCTATGTGGAGTCGTCGGAGGTGCTGTCGATAATCTCGGTCGCTGCCGTAAAGAAGGAACTTGCGGCAGGATTGCTGCGCTGCATCGAGGTCGAGGATACGACATTCGCGCGGGAGTTCGCCTTCGTCGAACATCAGGGCGAACACAATGCCCTTATCGAACGATTCAAAACATTTGCGCTTAATAACATTAGGTTATAGTATATAAACATTATTGATTTCCTTATACCGAACAGGTGTAGTATCTTTGCGCAGTAAAAACAAACTTGATGTAACAATGAAGATGACACTCACACTGCCTGTTTGGCTCGTAAGGGGTTTGTTCGCAACCCTGCTCGTTTGCTCGGCATTTTTCTCGCCTGCCGTAGCACTTTTTTGCGGTATCGTGTTGGCGATATTCGTCGGCAATCCGTTTCCCGCTTTTTCTAAACGATGCTCCAAAATCGCATTGCAGGCCTCGGTCGTAGGCTTGGGATTCGGCATGAATCTCTATGAAAGCCTTGCCGCAGGACGCGACGGAATGATGTTTACGATTGTGTCGGTAATAGGAGTGATGCTCGCGGGTGTGTGGCTCGGTAAACGCCTTGCCATAAACCGTAAAAGCGCATACCTTATTTCGACCGGTACGGCAATATGCGGAGGCAGTGCAATAGCCGCCGTCGGACCCGTAATCGAGGCCGATGACGACCAAATGTCGATATCGTTGGTTACCATATTCGTACTTAACGCCGTTGCGCTGTTCATATTCCCGCCAATCGGCGAGTGGCTCGGTCTTACGCAACAACAATTCGGTACATGGGCTGCCATTGCAATCCACGATACGAGTTCGGTAGTCGGTGCAGGTGCCGCATACGGAGAGGAGGCTTTGAAAGTGGCTACGACCATCAAACTGACGCGGGCTTTGTGGATTATTCCGCTGGCGTTGGTGTCGTCCGTCGTTTTCCGCAGCAAAGGCAAGCGCATATCGATTCCGTGGTTTATACTGCTGTTCGTGCTGGCGATGGTGGTGAATACCTTCTGCGCATTGCCCGAAATGTTTACGTCGGTGGTTGTCGGTCTGTCGCGCCGAGTGTTGTGCATGACTCTGTTTTTGATAGGCGCAGGTTTGTCGGTGGCAAGTTTAAAACGTGTCGGAAGCCGTCCGTTGATGCTCGGAGTTATGTTGTGGGCGATAATCTCGGTTGCCACCCTTTGCGTGGTGATGTTCGCGGCATAACGGCAGGAACATACTCCCGAAACAGACATCTGCATCGTCTCCTTTATGGCAGGCGATGCAGATATCGTGTAATAAGGTGCAGGTGGCAGACGATTGTCGCTATGCCTTTTGGTCGGCAAACGATTGGGTGTATGCCGGATAGAGTACGCGCCATATCAGTAGGGCGTTGAGGATGCCGAGTGCGATTGCTGTTGCCGATACTGCCGTTGCAGGCAACAGAAGCGAGATGCCGTTCATGTCGCCTCCTCCGACCCAACGATAGAATACGCTCAAATAGATTGGGTCGAGCATAAGCAGCGTGATGGTCGTGTACCAGGCGCATGTCCTTGCCATTTTCGATTGGATGCGGCATATCGGTCGCACGGCACATGTCAGCAACCAGCCGGCGCAAAGTGTGGCCACGGCTCCCGCAAGACAGAAAATACCCATCTGCGTATCGCTCATGCGTTCGGCAAAGACATCGATTTGGATGCCCAAACCGATGATGTTAATCTGCCTGAATACCCCTTGTGCAAGTGCGACTGCAAGGTGCGCTCCCTCGTGAATCAGATAATAAATCAGCACCGCTGCGATGATGCCTGCATATTGCCGGAATCGTTTGCTCATAATCTAAATACCGTGTTTGTGTCGTAATTATGCGTAAAGGTAACAAAAAAAACCTCATAACAAAATTTGTTACAAGGTTTTGGGGTGGAAGAAGGGATTCGAACCCTCGACCTTCGGAACCACAATCCGTCACTCTAACCAGCTGAGCTACATCCACCATCTGATTCATATCCGAATCGGTGGGCAAAGGTAACATCTTTTTTGTTTTCCACCAAATTTCTCGCGGTAATTTTGGCCGACCGATATGTAAATTTGTCGCAACGTTCGATTTCTCGTGTTAAATGGTGCTAATATGCAGATTTGTTCTATCTTTGCACCCCGTTGGGTTATTTTTAATATTTTTTAATATCGTTTACAGATGAAATTTGTTGATTCCGTCGATTTCCGTCCGAAGTTTTTTTCGACAATACGCCACTACGACAAGGCCAAATTTTTGAAAGATGCCATGGCCGGCATCATAGTCGGCATTGTCGCCATTCCGTTGGCGATTGCATTCGGTATTGCGTCGGGTGTCGGACCTACCGAGGGCTTGGTTACGGCGATTATTGCCGGTCTGTTGATTTCGCTTTTCGGCGGCTCGAAGGTGCAAATCGGCGGCCCTACGGGAGCATTTATCGTTATTATCTACGGCATTATTCAGCAACACGGTCTCGGCGGGCTTGCCATTGCGACCGTTATGGCGGGTATCATATTGGTACTGATGGGCGTGTTCCGTTTGGGCAACGTCATCAAATTTATGCCGTATCCGATTATCGTGGGTTTTACGGGAGGTATCGCAATCACGATATTCTCGACGCAGATGAACGACCTGCTCGGATTGGGCATCGAGAACGTACCTGCCAACTTCGTCGAAAAGTGGATTTGCTACTTCCGCAACATTGGCAATATCGATTGGTGGGCATTCGGTATGGGCGTGGCGAGCATATTGGTCATCGTCTTTACGCCCCGTCTGTCGCGACGCATTCCCGGGTCGTTGGTTGCAATCGTGGTAATGACGCTTGCGGGATGGTTGCTCAAAACATACGCGGGTGTCGATTCGATACGAACCATCGGCGATTTGTACTCTTTGCCTTCGGGCCTGCCGGAGTTGCGCATGCCTTCGCTCGGCGACGAGCCGTTCTTTTCGACGGTGCAATCGCTTCTGCCCGTAGCGTTTACTATTGCCATGTTGGGTGCGATTGAGTCGTTGCTGTCGGCGATGGTGGCGGACGGTGTCATAGGCGATCGCCATAATTCGAATACCGAACTCATCGGACAGGGTATAGCCAATATCGTGGTGCCGTTTTTCGGCGGCATTCCGGCAACGGGAGCCATTGCGCGTACCATGGCCAATATCAACAACGGCGGTCGGACGCCTGTCGCGGGCATTGTACATACATTTGTGCTGCTGTTGGTGCTGTTGCTGCTCGGCGGATTGGTCGGGGCAATCCCGATGCCGTGCCTTGCGGGAGTGTTGATTATGGTGTCGTACAACATGAGCGGATGGCGCACGATTCGCTCCATCTGCCGACACTCCAAATCGAGCATTGCCGTACTCTTTACGACGTTGCTGCTGACAGTGATATTCGACCTGACAATCGCCATAGAAGTAGGATTGGTTATGGCTGTGGTGATATTTATGCGCCGAATCATGGAGAGTACCAACATCTCGGTCATCCGCGATGAAATGGAGGTACACCACGACGGCGAAGCAGCCGACGAACGGCTTGTGATACCTGCCGGTACGGAGGTTTACGAAATCGACGGTCCGTTCTTCTTCGGCATCGCCAACAAATTCGACGAACTGACGCGCGGCAAGGATACCATGCCGATTCGTATAGTGCGTATGCGCAAGGTGTCGTTTATCGACTCCACAGGCCTGCACAACCTCGAAATTTTTATCCGTTCATCGCTCGACGAGAGACGTATCGTTATCCTTTCGGGTGTCAATGCCAGAGTGTATAATTCGATAGAGCGTGCCGGCATCGTGCAGTTGGTCGGCAAGGAAAACGTACTCGACCATATCCACAAGGCGTTGTTGCGTGCCGACGAACTCTCGCACTCGCTTGGCTTGCAGTAGCGCGAGGCTACGAGGCAGACATAATTGCAAACGAGCCGAAATCGATTATTTCGGCTCGTTTTTTATTATCGTTATCTCTGTCGGTATCGGTGTGCCGTGCAGCGGACGCACCATTGCGAGGTCTTTGGATGTATCGCCTGTTCCGAAATCGAAATCGTGGCAAAAGTGCATCGGTATCGCCGTATCCATAAATCCGTGCGCCGCATAGAGTCGTCGCGAGGTCGCGTCGCTCGGAATCAGTGCCGCAATGTCGTATTCGCCCGACTGTTCTATTCGCATGACGGCCTCATCGACGAGTGCCGATGCCAAACCTCGCCGACGATACTCGGCTTTGGTGGCAACGGCATAGATATATGCCACACGCCCTGCTCGGCTGTTCATCGGTATAATGTGCAACATCGCCACGACCTTGCCATCGGCCTCTTCGGTAAGGCACAATTCGGGATTGTGGTGGTGCATAAGAAAGTTATCAACAAACTCCCGCTCGTCGCCGAACACCTCCTGCCACAGCGCACGAATCAGTCGGGCGCGTTCGCTCAACCACAACGCCGAGTATTTGTGCAGCAGGATTGTCGGGCGATAGGACAGTTTCGAAAAGCGCAACCCCTCGATGCCCAAATCCTCCTCGCGGTTGATATATGTGTACTCGGCTGCCAACTCCTGCGCAAACAGATTGTTTATCATCGCACCCGCTCCGTCGAACGAGGTATCGGCCTTTTCGACATGGGTGCAGAAGGTGTCGCGGTTGAGCGGAGAGCCGTAGGTGAATGCTGCCGCTCTGTTGTCGGCATAGAGTACGCCTCCGCGCAATCCGAGAGCGTCGAAATCGGCAAAGGCACGTCGCATGGCGGCCTGCTCCTCGCGCTCGCTTGCCGAATTGTCGTCGTGCGCCTGCTGCCACAGCCGATTCAACGCCAAGCAATCCTCCATGTTGTCGGGTGTCAGTCGCTCGTAGCGATAGTCGTACAAGGCTTTGAAACGGTTGATATGGTTGCGCTTGGGCTTGTAGTGTGCGCCTTGCAGCGATGCCAAATCGGCTGCCGTATAGATATAATCGCACAATGAACGCGGAGCCGAAAAGGCGAAGCAGTCGGGAAAAGCCTCCTCCATGCGTTCGCGCCATTGCTGTCGGGTGATGCCAACGATGCGCAGTGCGCAACCCCGTTGTGCCGCATCTTCGCGCAACCGTGCCACCACATCTTTGACATCGCCCTCTCCGATGGGCTGCATATAGCCCGTTTCGCCGTTGCCGTAGATAAAGCGAATGAGCAGAAATCCGCCGTATTCGGCAATCTCGCTGTGATAGGTATCCTGCCAACAATATATGTTGGCAAACCCCATGTCGCAGTTACGGGTGCCGTCGGCAAAGGTATAGCGTTGCAGCAACTGCTTGTCGGCAATGCGTATAGGTCTGAAATCCATAAACTATTCCGCCATGAAATTTTTGCTCCCCATTCGCGTATAGTATTGCTGAATGAAGGCCTTGACACGTCGTGCGAGTGTGTCGCTGTCGTCGGTTGCCGGCAACGGATACTCGCGTTTGAGGTCGTTGCGGTCGAAGATGCCCGTTACGTTGTGTTCGTCGAAAAACAACATCTTGTCGCTCTCTATGGCCTCGAATTCGTTGTCGTAACAGAGTACGAAAGGCTTGCTGCCGGTCTCGTTGAATATGTCGCGACCGAATGCGAAATAGGGTTTGTCGTTGCCCGTCAGACCGAGCAGCGTAGGCATCAAATCGATTTGCGAAACAGGCTCCCGACAACATCCGCGCAATGTACCGTCGGGTGTGTAGATGAAACCTATGACGTGGTGATTTTCGGGGAACAGCCGTGTGGTATCGGCGAACTTCTCGCTCGATACGTGGTCTGCCACGAATACGAAAACGGTACGGCGAAACCACTCCTCGTCGGCAAAACGACGGAAAAATCGGCGAAAGGCGTTGTCGGTGTAGGCGACGCACTTGTGATTGCGCGTATGCCCGTTCGGCAACTTGTCTCGGTACGATTCGGGAATGGTGAAAGGGTGGTGCGACGTCAGCGTAAACATGGTGGCAAGAAACGGCTCGGGCAGTCGGTCGTCATCGCCCAATACCTCGCCGACATATTGCATGAACGGCTCGTCCCAAATGCCCCAATAGTTGTCGAAATCGTCCGTGCCGTGAGCCTTTTCGTAATCCTCCCGACTGAAAAACTGCTCTATGCCGGCAGAACGTGCATAGGCATCGAATCCCATCGAGCCGGCAGTCGAGCCGCAGAAAAAGGCTGTCGAATACCCTTCATCCCGCATGATGCGGGGCAGTTTGCGCGTGTCGGCCAAAGCCTGAGGCATCAGTATAAACGGCGTTTTGAACGAAGGAATCGACCCCAATACGGCAGGCAGAGCCTGTATGGAACGGGTGCCGTTGGCGAACATCTGCTCGAAGCAGTATCCCTGTTGCATGAGCGAATCCAGAAACGGCGTATAACCCTTGATTCGTTCGTTTTCGTAGAGTGCAGGTGTCAGATGTGCCGAATGTTCCGCCGACATGCTCTCCATGACGAAAATCATTATATTGCGACCCTTCAACGCTCCGAACAGAGGCGAAGCATCGGCAGGAGCGGGATGATGCACGGGCGAATAAATACGGTTCAGCGTGTCGTCGTCGAAATATCGCTCGTATTTGATATGGCTGCTTTTGCCCGCCGTGCGGATTATGCAGAATGGATTGGAGAGAATCATGTTCGCCTTGCTGCCGTCCGAGGCATAACGGGTGGCGTTGGCCATGGCAAGCGGCCGCGTCATGCGCGTACAGCCTCCGCGAATGCCCGCTATCGACAACAATATCGCCAATGTCAGCATAATCGCTCCGCCCGCATAGTATGCGATTCGGTTTGCAAAAAACGGCTCCGGACGAGCCTTGCGTCTGCCTGCCCATGCCAAGAGTATAATCAAGGCAATGCCGATGCAGAACAATGGCAGATTCTCACCCAAAAACTTCAATACGAGTTGCGCCGAATTGTCGTTGTCGGCGAACATCAACTCGTCGGAGGTAAACCTTTTCTGCGTATAACGGAAATAGACCGCATCCGCAAGATTTATCGCCACAACGAGCAACGCATTGACAACCACATAGACATAATAGAGCATCGTCTGCCATATTTTGCTCTCGCGCCAATGCACGGGTGCAAGCGACAGAAGCACCAACAACATGTTGGCATATATAATCGACACCGTGTCGAATCGCAATGCGCCCGTGGCGAGCAATCGCCATTCGTCGAATGCAATAGTGCCGATAATGGGGAAGTTATACAGCCAAAATACAAGTCGGCACAACGCCAACACCATGTACAATACCGCTATGCGCCACAGCAGCAATGCGACATGACTTTTGGCAAATCGTCCGACTATTTCCCGCAAATTGTTCATTATGTTAATTTTTGCATGCTTTGAGCGACATGTCGAGCGACTTTATCTGATGCGTCAAAGCCCCTACCGATATAAAATCCACGCCCGTCATCGCATAATCGCGCAGTGTGTCGAGCGTAATGCCTCCGCTCGATTCGGTTTCGCATCGACCCGCAACCTTTTCGACCGCTTTGCGCGTCTGCTCCGGAGTGAAATTGTCGAACATGATGCGGTCGGCTCCTCCTGCGGCGAACACTTCGTCGATATCCTCCAACGAACGCACCTCGCACTCGATAGGGATATGCTTGCCGGTAGCCTGCAAATAGGCTTTTGCAGCCTCGACCGCCTTGCGGACTCCGCCGGCGAAATCGATATGGTTGTCTTTGAGCAGAATCATGTCGAACAGACCGATTCTGTGATTCTCTCCGCCACCGATTTTGACTGCCATTTTGTCCAATACGCGCATGCCCGGTGTCGTCTTGCGCGTATCGAGTACCTTCGTGTGCAAATCCTTGATGCGGTCGGCATAGATGGCCGTCTGCGTCGCAACTCCGCTCATGCGTTGCATGATGTTGAGGAGTATGCGCTCCGCCTGCAACAGCGATTGCTCGCGTCCCGTAACATAGAATGCCACATCTCCCGCTTTCACACGGTCGCCGTCGTGTAAAATCTGTTCGAATTCGATTGTATCGTCGAGCCGTTTCAAAATCATCTCGGCTATCTCTATGCCGGCAATCACTCCCTCCTGTTTGCACAGCAGTCTCATGCGGCCTCGCGCCTGTTGCGGGATGCAGCACAGCGACGTGTGGTCGCCATCGCCTATATCCTCTTTTATGGCGAGTTCAATCAATTTATCGACGTATGGCTTATACTCTGCTTTCATTGTCTCGTAACGTTTGTTAATCCTCTGTTCCGTCTTCCGAATCGCTCGGAGGGGTTATTCTGTCCCACGCGAATACGACGTGGTACTCCACACCTTTGAATGTCAGCCAAAACTCCATCTTTACGGTTTTGTTCGTAACGATACCCTTTACGACGCTCATCTTGAAAGTTTCGTAAGGCACGCCTCCGATGGTCGGTACGACGTCCTTTTGGTCGATTATCCAATCGTACACCTCATTTGTCGCCTCTTCTTCGCGCTGCTGCATGGTGTATTCGAGATTCGGCAGACATATTTTCAGTCTCGGCATTTCGCTGACGAACTGCACACCCTCCGAAAACTCGAAATTGAATCGCTGTTGGAACATGTCGGGACAGTCGATTGTCGCTATGACGCTCGGTTCGCTGTACACCTCTTCGTGACTATCCGCGAGTTCTGTTTTGAGCGAGCCGGCGTAGGTGTGTGTCCAACTTGCCGAACTTTTGCCCGATTTCATGCACGATGCCGCGAGCATAATTGCGAGTGCGGCGAATAAAAGTTTTTTCATAATATGGTTGTTTTTGTAATTAAATATCTATGCTTGCCTTTATTCCGAAACTCGTCGGTCTGCCGCGTTGCACAAAGCGGTTGCCCATCGATTCGAAATAGAATATGTCGTATTTCGTTCCCAAAATGTTGCGCGCCCGCAACTCCACTCCGTAACGCCCGCTTTTGAACGTTATGCTGCCGTCCAAAAGCGAATAGAAGGGTTGCGATGCGTCGTTCGCCTCGTTCCACCATATTCTGCCGGCTCCGCTGTAACCGAGCCCGACAATCATCCGCCAATCGGCAGTCAGTGCCACCGTATATGTCGCCTGTGCCGACAACGTATGCTCCGGTGCATAAGGCACGCGCTTGCCGCGATAGTCGTTCAGCCCGCTGCGAAACCGCGTAAAGGCGGCATTGGTGTAGCCATATGCCAACATCAACTCCAACGAGCGGTGCGGCCGGTATCTGAACGAAGTCTCCGCTCCGACGCTGCGTGTACGGCCGGCATTGGTCATCATCCGTCCCGTCGTCTGCCCTTCGGGAAAGACGGTCAGTTGCTGGTCGAGACAGACTATGTAGAACAACGCAACATCCGCCTCGAATAGTGTGTCGCTGGTGGCGAAATGGCCTCCTGTCTCGAAATTCCAACTCCGCTCCGGCTTGTAGGCGACAACATCGTCGAGGTTGCTCGGCGTAATCCATACACCCATCTCCTGCTTCAACTGCTGTTGCAACACTTCGGAGAACATCTGCGTATTGAATCCGCCCGCCTTGTAACCTTTGGCAGCCGAAAGATACAACATATTTTGCTTGTTTCCATCCAAATCGACCGAAATCGTCAATTTGGGCAACCATTCGACGAAAGTTTTTGTCAATACTCCCGTGTCGTCGATATCGACATTGGCAGTCGTCGGTGCAGTTCCGTTGTTGGGAAATGCCGTGTATTTGGTGCTTACGTTGTTGCGATAGCGCATCTGTGTCGTTTCGTAATCGATGCGCAGTCCGAGCGTAAACCGCCATCGTCCCGCCTGTAATGCCGATTCGTGGTATATTGCGGCACCTCCGTTTCGGGTCGTAAATCGGTCGCCGAGCCGAAAACTGTCGCCATCGTTGCCTTCCGCATCGCCCCAACGATACTCTCCGTCGTATGGGCTGTTGGCATTGATGTTGTCGAGAATCAACTGTCGGATGCCGTCGCGCTTGAATGTAACGGGCGCATTCATGTATTGCGACTTGTAGAACCCGAACACTCCGGCTGTCCATGTGTAGCGTGCGTCCTTTGCCGAACGCACGACCAACTCCTGCGTTATGTCGTGTTGGCGTTTGTGTTGCGAGAGCGTGAAATACGACGAAGGCAGAAAATCCTGGTCCATTATCATCTCGTCGTCGAGGTACTGATAACTCGTTATGCTCGACAATGTAACCTTCGGCATGTCGTATTTCACGGTCAGACCTTCGCTTATTCCCGCACGGCGATACGAGGCCTCGTCGTTGTAATCGATGCGCCCCGTTGCGATTGACGCATAAGGATAGCCGCCTTGCCGCACAGCCGAGAACGCTATCGTGTTATCGATGCTCAATGCCCCGTTGCGGTATTGGAATTTCGCGCGTGCGCTGCCGCTGTTCTCCTTGTCGCACAACGAATTGTCGTACAGATTGCGGAAATAACCGTCACAATGCGCGAATTGCCCCGATACCGATACTCCGAACCTCTCCTTTATGCGGTGGTATGTCGATGCGCTTACGCGATACGCATTGCGCGAGCCGTATTCCGCCCGCAGGCGTGTCCCCTGATATGTCATCGGCGAAGCGGTGTAGATATTTATCACGCCGCACATCGTATTGCGCCCGTAAAGCGTCGATTGCGCACCGCGCATAATCTCGATGCGCTCTATGTCGGCCAAATCGACATCGTACATGTTTTTATCCGCAACAGGCACGTTGTCGATGTTCAGTCCCACCACAGGTTGCTCGATACGGGTGCCGAGTCCGCGTACATATATCGACGAGGTCATTCGCGAGCCGTAATCGGGAGCAAAAAAATTGGGGGCGAAGCGTGCCGCATCTTTCAGCGCAATCACTCCTCCCTCCTCTATCGTATTGCCCGTCAATACCGATGCCGATACAGCTTCGCGTTTGAGCGACAGCCCCTGTTTTATTGCGGTAATCTGCACCCTGTCCATCTCCACTAACGTATCAGGCATGAGCAGCGTCGGTTTGTCGTCGCTCTCCGATGCGGTATTCGGTCTGCCGTACACGTTCGGCGATAACAATGCCGACAATAAAAATATGTGATAAATTGCTTTTTTCAATGCTTGTGCCAATCTCGGTACAAAGTAAGCCTTTGTTGCCGACATTTGCAATCATCATTTGTTATGACCCGACATGTTTTGCCTGCGGGGAAATGCTTGTGCGCAAAGCGGTTGCCGATTGACAGATGCCTGCCCTCTCCGTATCTGTCGGCTATATCTCGGCCAAACCGTGGGTTACGGCATAGATGGTCAGTGCCGAAGCCGAGCGCATGCCCAATTTGGAGGTGATGTTCCGTCGATGAGTGATGACCGTATTGATGCTGATATTCAGTGCGTCGGCTATTTCTTTGTTGAGCATGCCCTTTACGATGAGCCGCAATACCTCGCATTCCCGTTCCGAAAGCGGTGTCGTATGTTCGGGCCGAACGACGTTCGGTGCAGGATAACCGCCTCGATGCGCCCCTTGGTGCATGCGCAGTATGGCGCGTACCAATTCATCCTCGCTTTGCGAAATGTTCAGTATGTGCATGTCCGCAGGCAGCATCGTCTGCTCCGAGTTCGATAGAATTATGGATTTGTGGCGGTTTCCCCGAAAGAAACGGCTGCGCTCGGCATACGCCTGTGCCGATACGAAATAGTGGAAAAATTCCGCCTCGTTCCCGTTTGCACACAAAGAGTCGGCATTCTCGAACAGGCACACCTCCGCCATCGGAATTATGCGTTCCAATATGGTCTTCAACCCGATATTCATCAGCGAGTTGCTGCCTATTATGGCGATTTTCGGCTTCATGGTCGCAAAGATACTAAAAAGCGGATAAAGCCCAAAGGTTTATCCGCTTTTTGATGTTGCGTGCAGGCAATACCTAATCTTTGCGTTTCTTGGCTGCCTTGGCGTTGTCGCGCTCCTCGGCCATCTGGACTGTCAGCATCTTCATTATGCCCAAATCGATGGTGTCGGTATCGATGTCGATATCGAGCGTGTAGGTTTCATATCCGGCAGCCTCTATCGAGAGTTGATATTCGCCGAACGGAATAATCATCTCGAAGCCCTCCTCTCCGACAACTCGTTGGAATTTGTTGCTCTTGTTGCCCACCTCGGTCAGCGTTACGAGTGCGCCGATGACGGGATTCGTTGTTTTTTTGGTTACGGGTATCCCCGAAAGCGTACACGAAGGTGCTGCCCAAAGCGTTGCGGCAGCCATTAACGCGATGCACGACAAAATCAATTTTTTCATAGCGGTAAAAGGTTTTTCAAAGTTAATCATTTCTGTATTAATAGAGCTTGTTTGTCGCCAAAAGTTAAATCGCATTTTTGGATTTCTGCGAAAAATAGGTATCTTTGAAGTGGAAAATACAACAACTTAAATAGCCTTGATTATGAAACGAACATTTGTTCTTAAAATTGCGCTGTGTGCCGTTGCGGCACTCGGTGTGTCGGAGTTTGCCATGGCGCAACTCGACAAAAAACATGTCATTCAGTTCTTTGCCCACCGAGGCAGCCGTTTCGAGTATCCAGACAACGAGAACACCATGTATGCGTTCCGCGAGAGTTATAAAGACGGTGCGCGCGGCTTCGAAACCGATGTCCGCATGACCAAGGACGGCGACCTTATTTTGAGCCACGACGAATCGCTCTATCGTACCTGCGGCGTGGATGTCCAGACCGAAGACCTGACGACCAAAGAGTGCAAGAAAATTTTGACCAAGGGAGGTCAGCCGTTGGCTCTGTGTCAGGAGTTCGTCGATTTCTTGGCCGACAAGGAGGGTATGTATGTCGAGTTCGAAATCAAAACCGTCAAAGACCTCTATACGCAGGCCATGCTCGATGTACTGTGCGACAAACTGTACAAAATGGCAATGGCGAAGAAACCAGCTTCGTCCGAGTACCTCTTCACCTCGTTCGACAAACGCGCCCTTTCGACCATGAAACGGCTGCATCCCGATGCGATTCTGATGATGCTCAAAGACAAACCTTGCACGCCGGAGGTGCTTATGGAGGCTTACGACATGGGTATCAAACGTGTCGGTTGCCGCATGGACGGAACTACCCGCAAGACCATCAAACTCGGTCATAAACTCGGCATGATTGTTTCGCTTTGGCCCGGCAGCACGAAGGAGGATTTCTTCCTCGGAGCCGCTCTCGGCAGCGATGCCATGTGCTGCGACCGTTTCCGTGAGGTCAGCCGTTGGGCAAAGGAGAACCTGCCGTTTATCAAACTCAAAGGCGTTGCCGAGCCTCAGCGATAACGAAAATGCAGGAAATGTCATCCGAACGGGTCGGCGGAATATATTGTTCCGCCGACTTTTTTTTGTCGGATTGGCGCGGCTAAATCTCGGCGAATCGTTGTTCGATTTTCGCCCAATCGATTTTGCTCCAATGCGATGCTACGGCATCGGCACGCGCGTTGCGATAGTCGATGTAATAGGCGTGTTCCCAAACATCCAGACAGAGCAGTGGCGAGAGTGCATGGCGCAACGGATTGCCTGCGTTCGGAGCCTCGATAATCTCCAATTTGCCCGACTGGTTGCGCACAAGCCACACCCAACCCGAGCCGAACAATGCCGTGCAGTGGTGCAGCATCCGTCCCCGCAGGGCATCGAATGAGCCGAAATTGGAGTCAATCGCTGCCGCAAGAGCGCCGTCGGGATGCTCCTTCGGCTCGGCTGCAAAGGCGTCGAAATAGAAGTTGTGATTCCACAACTGCGCCGCGTTGTTGAGTATCGCACCGTCGGCCGTGCGGATAATATCTTCGAGCGAGCGCATCGCAAACGGTGTGTCGGCCGCCAATTCGTTCAGTTTTGCGGCGTATGTCGCCGTATGCTTGCCGTGATGATAGCGGAGCGTCTCCTCGGATATTGAGGGCGCAAGAGCCGATGCGTCATAAGGCAATGCCTTTGCCGCAAATTTTTGTCCTGTTGTGTTCATAGTCGCAAATGTTTTGGTTGGTACTGCTCCGATAGTGCAAATTCCGAACCAAATTTTTGACTATGGAATAAACCCGATTATGGTTTGTGTGCCATCGGACACAACAACCGTTCTCCTTGCCACGATTGAATTGCCAACCGTTGCAGGGAGAAAGTTATATGGTTGTTGAATTTGCAATCATCATTTGCAAAGAATGAGTATTGTTAACGGCCGTACTTGATATAAGTATGTATTTCCAACGTTTACCTTCATTTGCAGTATTATATTCTGTTGCATGTCGGCAATATTCTTCGGCGGCGTGTTTTTTTGCAGACACTTCCTCGGAGGTTAGGACGTTTGCTGCTTTTGTCTCTATCATATAGATACAATCTGCCGTTTCTGCAATAAAATCGGGTTCGTATCGCTTTGAACCATTATTCCAATAGATATTGAATTGTTTTGGTGCCGGTCTAAGCCATCGCAATACATCCTGATCGTTTTCAAGTGCATTGGCAAAATCGAGTTCGGTTTTGCTGTCGAACTTGCACTCTTTATAATATGATTTTAGAAAGCCTGTAAATACATATTTTGTCGCATCCGATGGCGATACCATTTCGCGAAAGCCTTTGCGGCCATAACCATCTACAACAACAATGTTCTGTTCTTCAATTTTTGTAAACGGCAATACAGTTGGTTTTTCAAATTCTGTTTCCTCGATTACAAAATGCCGTCTCATCTGCTCGTGTATATTTTGAGCAATGGAACCCCTTAATGTATGTACAATTTCATTTATATTGTCTGTGGAATTTGAGTTTTTCCGAATTGCATTTATTGCATCCTCTGCCAGATGATACAACAAGTCGGAACATTGATCGTAATCTATATCCTCATAGTTGCTCAATTCTTTTACTATGATACTGCATGGCGAATCAATAGTACGGCCGCTTTGCGCCTGAATAATGTCTGTCGTGATATCTCCTGTACCTATACTTTGCCGTAGAATCTCGTTTCTCAGTACAGGCAAATCGAATCCGATGGATGTGTCGAGGTCAAACCATTTGTATTCTGCCCGCACCTCTTTTCGCTGGATTGTCATACACGGAATCTCTATCACATTGTTTATGTATGTGTTTATGGCTGTGTCGATAGTCCGGTCCAATGTTGCAATTATCGGTGCAGCCTCCTGCGACGCAAACATAGGAGAGGCCTGTTTTGCGCTATCGATAATCTTGCGTTCTGCCAACTCTTTTATTGTTTTGCGCAGTTCGGGCTTCATAAGTTCGGTTTTGTTTTTGACAGCCGAACTTAACGTGGGAATAATATCCCATACGGCACGTTGTGCATCGCAGATGGTTTTGGCGTCTTTTCGTTCTGCATCCGTTGCTGCTTTGGCAAGTGCTTCGCGTTCATGGAAAT
Source organism: Alistipes sp. (assembly GCA_051875395.1). GTDB lineage: Bacteria > Bacteroidota > Bacteroidia > Bacteroidales > Rikenellaceae > Alistipes. The sequence goes on from JBJEGV010000030.1 coordinate 35,484, forward strand.
CGAGGATGGTTTGAGCAGATTCTACTTTGCTTGGCTCCGATTTCAGTTCGTCGTCATCCAACTGTATATACGAGAATCGGCTTAAAACAGAGTCGGGATTTTTCGATGCTGCAATTACGGCATCAAAATTTTCGTGTGCTATTACTGTAAGTTTGTCTATGTCGGCATTACCTGTCCGCTTGCCTCCGTATGGCAATCTCAAACCGCGCCCAATGGTTTGTTCAACCAAAACAGGAGCATCTGCCGCCCGAAGCGGAACAATCGTGTAAAGGTTGGTTACGTCCCAACCCTCTTTGAGCATATTGACATGGATGACAATCTCGATTTTGTTGTCCGCCTTTTCCAACGACAGAAATTGTCGTTCAATATCCTCATCTTTTTTAGTCGAACTGTCAATTTGCAGCACTTTGCCGGCGTATCGGCCTTCAAACATCTGCTTTTCTATTAGTGTGGCAGTTTGCGTGGCATGCGCGACATCTCGACAGACAACCAATATGAATGGTTTTACAACAGGCAGGTGGTTGTTCTTTGCATATAATTCCAAACAGGTCTTTGTGTGTTCGTGGATGCTTATTGCATCTTCGATTTTCATCGCGTCCAAATCCTCTGCCGACAACCCCGCTTTTGTAAAGTTTTTCCGTTTGGCGACCGTCGGTATCTTTACATATTTGCCATCTACCAATGCCTGTGCAAGGTTGTATTCGTACACAATGTTCTTAAACGGCGTCCGATGCTCGTCTATTGGTGTTGCAGTCATTTCCAGACCGAGAATAGGATGCAGTTCGTTAATCGCTTTCTTTGATGCGTCTGCATGATAGCGATGTGCCTCGTCCATCAGTATTACAAGGTCGGGCAACGAAGCGAGATAATCAAAATACGATTGGCCGAGGTATTCCGACAAACGGCGCATTCGCGGAGCCCCCTTTTTTGCACTCTCTTTGTTGTCGGTATTGAACTTGGCAATATTGAATATGTTTATTTCAATACTGCCCGAGGTGTTGTATTGACCGTTGAAATTGTTGTAAGTCTCTCCATTTACGACTATCGGCTGATTATGGACAAACTCCGCCAATCCCTTGAAGACGTATTTTTCGTAAGATGTATCGCCAAAGTCTCGAATTAATTTGTCGTATAGTGTGAGGTTGGGCGCAAGGATAAAGAAATGTTTTATACCCTTTGCCAGATATAAATAGGCGATACATGCAGCCATAAGCCGAGTTTTGCCTATGCCTGTTGCTATCGAGAATGCAAACGACGGGAAATCGCGTTCAAAATTGCGGCATTGAGGGCAACTCTCCTGCACGGCGGCCAACTGACCATCGAGAAATGCTTTGTAACCCTCGGTGTCGTTGTAGTCGCCATACTTTTTGAGCGTAAGGCAGTCTGCCAGTTTTGTCATTACCTCCAAAGCCTCTGCCAATGGCTCGCGGAGCGACAGCCGCATGCGTATATTGTTTGCTATTGTATTCATTGCAGACCTCTTTGTTTAGAACAAACTTGGTTGAACGGGTGACGGGTGCGTAACATCGTTGCATTCAACAGATTCATCGGTACTGCTCTCCTCAACATCATTTTCTTTCTGCATATCTGGCAATTCAATGATATTCAGCGAGTAGTCGTCTTTGTTGAATTGGCAACGCCCGAGAAGCATTTGCGGAATTTTTTTGATTGTAATATTCGGATAAGCATTGAGGCACTCCTTTTGGAAGGCGGTGCAACAAATCAGCAACGATTCTCCCTCCTTCATCTGCGCGGCTATGGCGGTTAATCCCTCGACAGTCATAAACTGCGTGGTAGTGTAGATATAGTCGCTTTCCGAACTGAAACCCTGCTTCCAGTAAATATCGTTCGAAGGCGCATAGGTAAAGCCCTCCTGCTTCGCCATTGCAGCTGCCAACATATCGGCATTGTACTCTTTGTTGATTATAAGGTTGCCGAACTTATCCTCCTTCAAAAGGCTCGGCGCCAATTCATAGAAGCGGAAGCCTCCGCCACCTTTCCAATTTTGCGCTTTGCTGATACCACCTTGGTCTGTACCATCGACTACCTTCTTTAGTCGTACGGCACAATGCGTGTAGGCATGGTTGCCCATCTCGATACCAATATATTTGCGCCCCATCTTTTGGGCTACAGCCGCGGTAGTTCCGGAGCCAAGAAAACTGTCGAGAACAAGATCTCCTGTGTTTGTTGCCAATGCGATTACTCGCTCTATTAATTTTTCGGGTTTTTTACTATTAACGAAATCAACACCACCTTCTTTGTTGAGATTGATTGTGCTTATATCTGTCCATAAATCCCCTAAATATTCACTTGTGTAATCACTTAAGAAAAGCATCTGTTTGCCTTCCCACCACACATAGGTTAATCCTGTTGGCGAAACAATCTTTCTTGTTTTAATATTATCCGTAAATTTGTATTGGTTAAAACTTTTATTATTAGTGCGATATATAATTCTTTCAGAATTGTTTAGTTTAAAATTGCGAATACTATCTGGTGAAGTATCAAGCCCAATTCTACACATTACATCTTCAATCTTTTCTATTATCCATTCCTCACAAGGCGAATCGTAGTTGGTGATAATTTGATTATAATATTTTAGATAAGATTCTAAATTTTTACTTTTAGTTATTTTAATTGGGTTAAGTTTTAACTCACCCTTTTTATAAACTATAATAAACTCTTTTAGTTTAGGAAGTTTTTTCTCCACATGAGCCATCTTTACACCAGATGTTTCACTCATTTTTAAAGCAATAATATTAACCCTATTAGAGCGCCCAAATATTTCATCACATAGTGCAATTAAATATGCCATTTCATTGTCGTCAATCTGAATCCATATTGAGCCATCATTCGACAACAAGTTGTAGAGCAAAACCAAGCGTTCACGCATCAGCGACAGCCAAATAGAATGCTCTACGCCATCATCATAATGCTCAAAGGCATTACCCGTATTATATGGTGGGTCTATATAGATACACTTGACACAACCGGCATAGTCTTGTTCAAGGGCTTTAAGCGCAAGAAGGTTATCTCCATGTATAAGCATATTGCCCTTCCAAGGCTTGCCATTCGGCAGTACGCCTGTTTCCACCTTGCCTTAGGAGTATTCGGGATTTTCAATCAAAATCCTCGGCTCCAACGGTGGCTTTTTATCATGTTTGCCTATCCAAGTAAGTTCGAGTGCTTGCTGTTTGGTATTTTGTGCCATATTTCTAATTCCGAAAGACAATGATTTATAATTCCACTATTTTGTTGATGCGCTGTTGCTCGGCTGTAATATAATCGCATATTTGTTGCCGAATATCATCAGAGTTGTGCTCAAACATTGTGATTAACTTGTTGGCAAGATTCAGTTGTAGGTCTCTTGCGCTGTTGTTTAATTGAGGTTTTTCGCTTTGAGATGTAATATTGGTAATATTGTTTGGCGTATTTTGATATTCGGAAATAACAGTTTGGAGATAAGTGGATATATTGTATTGCCGAATACGGGAATAGAATTGTGTGGGGGTGGTAACTGATTCGTCCATCATCGTTATAGATATAAAAAGTACCGTTTAATACCCCTTGTGCGTAATTTTTCACTGTTTCAGTATTACCATTCTTGAAATAGGTAATACGCACTCCCTCAAATATGGTATTTGCATCATTGATAGAGTCTATCTTGATAAAACTGCCGCAGCCGTGCAATTCTCCGGATATATAATAATCTCGGAATTGTTTTGGTTGCAAACTATCTGCGGGATAGCATGCAATACGATAAAAATCCGCAAAAGCCTTATGTGGCGCACATTTCCATTCTTTGGTATAGTATAAAGTGTCTATTTGGTTTTGTGCCGTAACGCATAATGCGCATATTAGAAATATTAAGAGAAATGTAGGCTTTTTCATTGTAGTTTGGGTGTGTTATGGATAATCTTTCACAAAGATAAGAATATTTTTACTAGTTGTTGTAAAAACGACGTTGCGATTTATACATCGTTTGCCTGAATTTATACATGATTGCGGAATAATCTGTTGGCAACACATGGGCGACAAATAAACAAAACCCTCCTTATCAAAGGAGGGTTTGGGTGGATTGTCTATATAATCGCGGATTCTTCCGCGAGCAAAACAAAACGACAGCCTATTGGATTTTCCAACTCCAATAAAGTCAAAATCTGCATAGACTAAAACAACTACATATCAACAAGTTAATTGATTCGTCGGGTAACGGATTACCTCCGTTTCCACCCGAATACGGTGGATAGTTCTATTCTTATGTAGGCTCCCATGTAGGGAACCGGCAGGAATACATGAGCCACTAAAAAATTAACGATATGTATTGTTCGATCACATTCAAAGGTCGCAAAGACCCCCAGGACCCCAAGATGGTCAAACTGGAAATGATTTTCTACAAGACCGGTTACACCCGCATTCCCCGGGTCGTCAGCATCACCGGAGCTTACAAATGCTGGAACAACGAAACCCAGAGTTTTGAATCCGCTTCCAGCGAGTACCTCAAGAAAAACCAGCTGTTGCTTGAACTCAAAGAGAAGTACATGTCCGTCGCCGAACGGTGGGAAAAAGACGGACGCAACTTCTCCGTACTGCAATGGGCCGACTGCTTCAAACCCAAAGAAGAGGAAAAGGCAAAGCAGGAATCGAAAGTGCTGACCGTTCTCCAGCTCATCAACGCCAGAATCGAATACTTCGAGAACCACGAAAAATTCAAGAACGGCAAACTCGTCAAAAGTGTCGGCACTGCCGGTATGTACAAGCAGTTCCGCACTTCGCTTTCAGCCTTCACCCAGAAGCAGTACAACAAAGACCTGTCCCGCTTTTACTTCACCGACATTACCCAGAAATTCCTTTGGGAATACATCGTTTATCTGGAACGACGTGGCATCGAAAACGGGAACCGTGCCGGGTTGCGCCAACTCCTTCGCATCTTCCGTGCATTGGTAAACTATGCCAAGGACGAACTCCACATGTACGGAGCCAACTCAGCAATCTTCGAGGCGGCTACTGAAAAGATGGCGTGGGGACAGTTCGAGTCCAAAGCCGTCAATCCGAACATCATCCGCCGGATGGAGTTCATGGACCGCAGCCTCTTTTCCGAGCAGGAGCAACTCTGTCTCGACCTTTTCCTCTTCAGCTTTTACAGCGGCGGTATGGCCAACGTCGATGTCGTCAACCTGACATGGGACATGATTAACGAAAAGGAAGGCATGATTGTCTATGAGCGTACCAAATTCCCCAAGCTGGCCAAGCCCCTGCTTATCGACCGGCTCATCGTGATTCTGGGGAAATACAGGGGCAAAGGCATCGGCAACTACATCTTCCCGGTCTATACCGAGAAACACGTAACCGACAAACAGAAGATGGGGCGTCGTAACAATTTCTCAACCCTCGTCAGCGAAACACTGGACAAGGTTTGTGAGATTCTGGGAATCGACGAGAAAATGACGTGGTACACGGCACGAGGCACGTTTATTTCCAGCGAACTCGATGCGGGCACTCCGATTACCCACGTCGCTGAAATGGCCGGCAATAGCGTCCGAACCATCGAGAAACACTACTACAAAAACACCAAACAGGAAGAACTGCGCCAGCGGATGAATGCCCGTTATGGCAGTTGGGGGCAGCAAGCAGTATAGCAGGTGTTGTTTGTTCCCAATAATATATTCGGCAAACATCAAATTAAAGCTATCGGAATTTTCCCGATAGCTTTCTTTGTTATATTTCCTGTTTTTTCAGGCAGAATACCTATCTTTGTAGAAGATTTAAGATATTAAAAGCGTTAGCTTTTGTTCTTGCACCGAAATCTGGCAGTTTCAAACCCGCAAGACAGACAGTGGACGCCTGCGCGTAGCGTGGGCTTAACTTGTTTGCGGGTGGGCTTGCCAGAGCCTCGGTGCGGGCGGGTTCTGTCCCACGCTTTTCGCATGTATAACCGACCTGAGAGGGACATAAGGTCTCAACATTCAGGTCAATGGAAAAATCGCTCTTGGAACAGCTCATGTCGCTGCCCGCCGATGTCACCACCGCAACCGTACAAGGTGTCGCCATGCAGGTAATCGACGAAACCACCCGGCAATCCCTCCTTCAATCCGACCCCGAAGATACGCACATCCACGAATGCACCCTCTCCAACGGTACATTCATCACCGATATGCAAAACGGCCGACTGATTGCCTTGTACAAAGTCCGCTGACATATATAGTTTTCGGGTGTCGGAAAACGAGCCGTAAGAACTGATAAATGAGGTATTTTCATAAGTTCTTGCGGCTTCATTATGCAAACACGGCAAATAATCGCTATCTTTGCAGTGTTTTAAGAAAAATATTGGAAAGCGTTTGGCTTTTATCCCGTAAATCGGAATCTGGTAAATTCACTACACATGGGATAACAAGACTGAATGCTCACGTTATGCGTGGGCGTTACTTGTTATGTGTAGGGTTTACCAGAACCTCGATTACGGCAAGCTGATGTCCCACGCTTTTCGTATCAATAACATAACCGGTCTGTAGGGGCAACAGCCACCCTTACAAGGCAATGGACAAAAAACAGAAACACCCGTCCGCATCGCAATCAGAACCTGTTACCGGCAATAGTTCTCCCCGTGAACAGCAAGCCCGGGAAATCATGCAGCAACTCGTGGCGGGAGGCATTTTAGCTCCTAATGAAGCCGCCGAAGTTACTTTCTCCGACACGGCATTCATCTGCATCCCGGATACAGAACAAAAGCCTGCCGACAAAAAAGGCGAGAAATAAACCATCCCACGCCTTTCATCTTTTCAGTCCGATTTACGCTTGCACAGCTCGTCATACTGCGAGGCTGTCAACGTAAAATCCGTAATATCGAATCCGAGCACTTTCCACCAATATCGGAACGAATAACCCGTCTCCGATGACACCCGTTTGGTTTTGCAGAGCCTGTCGATAGCCTTTTCCCGCAGATTGGTCATGGATGCCACATCCTTCAGAGAACGCATCACGGCCTCCAACTTTCCCTCTTCATCGAATACCAACACTTTGCGTTCCTTAGGCGCCGATTTACCGCCACGCTTTTTAGGTTCTTCCTCTTTCACATGTTCAATGTTCGGGACAAGTTTTTCCGCCTGCTGTTTCAGCAATAACTTCGGTTGTAATCCGGATAACCAGTACACCTGCTCACCGCTGACCCGAAAAGTGACGCTGCGTCGCCCGGCAAGCTGTTCAGGCTCGAACAGACATCGGTACACCGAGTCATTTTTCTTGTCGATGACAATTTCGACAAGCAGAGAATCGCCCTCTGCCAGTTCCTTGATGTCGATTCGGTGCGGCATCTTCTCACCGCTGCGGCGACCTTTCCGGAGGATAATCCGCTCTCTGACTACGGCCATCGGTTTCGTTATTTAGTTTCCCTCACGGCATCCAGGAAAGTCTTGGCCGGTTTAAAAGCAGGAATGTTATGCGCAGGAATCGTAATCGTCGTGTTCTTCGAGATATTACGGGCTACCTTCTCGGCCCTTTTCTTGATGATGAAACTGCCGAATCCACGCAGGAACACCTCATTCCCCGCAATCATCGAACCCTTCACGCTTTCCATAAACGCCTCAACGACATTCATTACTACCGTTTTTTCCATTCCCGTCTGCTTCGCAATCTCTGCTACGATTTCAGCTTTTGTCATAATGCTCGATATTTTTTAGTGATATATTCGTTTTACGAACGCAAATATAGCAAAAATCGTGTAATAAACCGCTGATAATTAACACCTCCTGCAAAATGGTCGCCAATTAAAATATAGAGTAATCTTTTGGAATGAGCAACATACGGCGATGATTACAAATCACTTACAGGCTATCATACAAGCAGTGCCCCAAACAGAGCAAAAAATTATACCGACCTTGTACGCTTCTTTTTACCTGATTCCTTGAATACTATTTTCCAACCGCCTTTCGTCATGATATATTTCCCCAGTTTGGGAGAATAAAGTTTTTTGGGAAAGACTTCTTTAATAACCAATGACCCGAATCCCGACCATTTCACAGGTTCTCCCGTTTCAAGCGTCCGGGTGGTTATTTCAATAGCCTTATCAAGAATCATCGTGACTTTTTCTTGTGATATAGGCAATTCAAGCTCTGTCGAAATAATACGGACCAGGTCTTTTTTATTCATAATCTCATAAAACAAATTAGCATTCCCAAAACTTATCTAAAATGTTTTGACAAATCATCCGCAGACAAATACCCATTGTGTCTGAAGTATTCTTTTCCTTTCTTATCGAGTAGAACCTGCGTGGGTATCGTAACGATTCCAAAGTAATCGACCAATTCCCTGTTTTCTTTTTGGCTTACATTTATAAATACCACCTTTACCCGGTTACTGTATTTTTGCTTAATTTCAGCCATAACAGATTCCATTTGGCGGCAGGAATTACAACCAACCGAACCAAATTCGAGAAATGTACATTCGTATCCTTTCGTGTTTTTGCTATAATCATATTGTTCCGAAATGATATTTTCAACAATACTCTTTTCTTCCGGCTCCATTCCATTCGTCATGATACGGGAAGCATATCGGGTCAGACTTCCCCGAAATAATATTAGGGAACAGAATGACATAAGGATAAGAATTACTGGGATATAGCAACTGTATTTTCTCATGGAATATCTTTTTTACTTGAAATACTGACGTGTATTATTCGCAATCCTAACTAACAACAGCATAACGGGAACTTCGACCAATACACCGACTACGGTTGCCAGTGCTGCTCCGGATTGTAGGCCGAAGAGCGAAATCGCAACAGCGACCGCCAGCTCGAAGAAATTGCTTGCTCCGATCATTCCGGCAGGGGCAGCAACATCGTGCGGTAATTTCAGATACCGACACCATCCGTATGCCACAAAGAAAATCAGGATGGTCTGTACTATCAGCGGCACGGCTATCAGTAGTATATGCAACGGATTGGCAAGAATTGTTTCCCCCTGAAAAGAGAAAAGAATAACAAGCGTAAGCAACAGTCCGATGATGGTTACTTTATCGAATTTGTGAATAAAGATATTGTTGAAATAATCAATGCCTCTTTTCCGAACTACACATATACGTGTCACGATACCTGCTGCCAGCGGAATAACAACAAACAGCAAGACAGAGAGCAGCAAAGTAGCCCACGGAATAGCGACTCCGCCCACACCAAGCAACAACGCTACGATAGGGGCGAAAGCTATCAATATAATCAAATCATTCACAGCTACCTGTACCAGCGTATAGGCAGCGTCTCCTTTCGTCAGATAACTCCATACAAAAACCATCGCCGTGCAAGGAGCAGCTCCAAGCAACACAGCTCCCGCCAGATATTGATCCGCGAGGTCGGCAGGTATCCAGCTCTTGAAAAAGACGAAAAAGAACACCCAAGCAATGGCGAACATCGTGAAGGGCTTTATCAACCAGTTCGTAACACATGTCACAAGAATACCTTTGGGGCGTTTGCCCACATTCTTCACGCTCTGAAAATCCACTTTCAACATCATAGGGTAAATCATCAACCAAATCAACAAGGCGATGGGAATGGAAACATTGGCGTATTCCCAACGCCCTAATACATTGGGAAGAGCGGGGAACCATTGTCCTACTGCAATACCTGCTATAATGCACAACGCTACCCAAAGTGTCAGATAACGTTCAAAAAAACCTATACCTTCTTTTTTCTTACTCATATTTGGATGTCTAATATTAACAATTTCCTCCGCAGGTACATTTCGGAAGTTCCTTTTTCTGAATCTCTGTAATGTAAAACTCTGCGAATTTCTCTCGGATTTCATCTCTTACACGACGAAATTTGTCGGTTATTTGTTCATCCGTACCTGTGGCTGTTGCCGGATCATCAAAGCCGATATGCAGACGGTGGCGTACATTTCCCGTAAACATCGGGCATGATTCATGTGCTCCACCGCAAACAGTTATCACATAATCCCATTCCTGATGGAGGTACGTGTTTACATGTGTTGGCACATGAGAGCTGATGTCTATTCCGACCTCCTTCATTACTTCTACAGCTTTGGCATTTACTTGTGTTGCCGGAGCTGTTCCTCCCGAATATACGTTGATATTTTCATCAAATGATTGCAAGAACCCGTGTGCCATTTGGCTGCGGCAACTATTTCCTGTACAAAGAATCAATACTTTCATGTCGTTCAAATAATATAATTTTCAAATTTTACACTCGACGCTTAAAAGCAGAAAATTCTCTCGTTTACCCTTTGAGGATTTCCAACTTTGATAGTTCGGTGATATTCTTATCTGCCTAATGGGAGAATATTCAAATCCACAAATAATGGCGTGTCCCTCGTTATCATATTTCATATTCCCGGCAGTATCAAAATAGTCAAAGCGACCATAAATGTGCATCTTTGGCGTTATATTGATTGTAGTGTAAGCAGAGTATCCATTCGCATCCTGTTTAGAATCGAATTTATAATTAAAGACTCGGTTATACTCCGCTCCAATGGAAAAATATTGATTCTGGTAACCTACGAAAGTTGCGAGAGAATATTGATCTTTCTGAATAATATCCCCGTCAGTTAAAAACTTAGGTATATTGTATATATCTCCGTACAATCTGAATATAAGACCATCTATCGGCTTTACAGTTACACCTGCGCCATATTTGTAATGATTGTCCATATTCTTAAACTTACGACCTTCACCATTCGTAAATGCAATATCAGCAGATATAACCGGAGAAAATTCATATCCGGCTACTACACCTATATCCTCACAAAATGCAATTCCATACTCTTCCTGAAAAGACTTAAAAACATATCGGTGTCCCCAGAAATTTTCCTGTTCGGAAAATTGTTTCAAGTTTACCAAGCCGGCTGACACGAAAAAACCATATCCTCTCCAATCCACCTGTGCGTTTTTCAAATATCCGTTGAATTTGGTATTCCCGTTATCATCGCTCTGGGTTTCTACGTTCATTACAACTTTGGCGGAAAAACCTTTGGCAAAAAATCCTTCATACCCGACAAAAGCACGGTCAAGATTAAATCCGGATACATTATTGACATTTCCCAATCCGGCTTTATAATTGGTAAATACCGTTAAGATAGGCTTTCCTGTAATCGGAAAGGTTTGTTCCGCCTTTTGAGCGGAACAAACCTCGAATCCAATAAATAGACTTGTGATGAATAGAACTATCTTTCTCATTGCAAATCAAAAGAAATTGCCAAATACAAATCCTGAAACTGTTGCCATAACGATAACGAGAGCTACATACACAACCGTCTTCTTTGTTCCCAATACGCCACGGATTACCAGCATATTCGGCAGGGACAATGACGGACCTGCCAGTAGTAAAGCCAAAGCCGGCCCTTTGCCCATACCCGAAGCCAACAGACCTTGAATAATAGGCACTTCGGTCAAAGTAGCGAAGTACATGAATGCCCCGGTAAAGCTGGCGAAGAAATTGGATAACAAGGAATTGCCTCCGACGGCCCATTCTATCCAACTGTTCGGGATGATACCGGCGATAGCCGTATTGTCATGCGTCGAACCGAGCAGGAAGCCCGCCGTTACCACACCGATAGCCAGCAACGGCATTATCTGTTTGGCAAATCCCCACGAAGCGAACGCCCATTCCCGATTTTCTTCATCGTGCTTATCAAACAAGAGAATGACGGAAAGAGCGGTAATCGCTACAATCATCGGCACAAGCGGAACCAGTTTCGCATTGCCGATAAACAGATTAGCAAGGAGTGCAGAGATGGCTGTCACGACTGCACCGAGCACCACCCACAGAACACGAAGTTTCAAGATCCTGACAAGCGACCAGCACAGCAAAAGCGATAAAGCCCCAGTTATGTACCATTTATAAGTGAAGATACCGTACCACAGTCCTGTATCAGAAGCCGCTGGTGCGCCCCAATTCGCAAATACGAGAATGAGAACCAATGTAAAGAAATGGAACGAAGTCTGCCACATCGGGCGTTTTTCGGGCGGCGGAACGATATTCATCTGTTCCTCTTTCTTGGCTTTCTCTTCCTTGCGGAAAATGAAAGACATCGCCAATCCTATAATGACGGAAAAAAGTACAGCACCGATTATTCGTGCAACGCCCATTTCAAAACCCAGAATCCGTGCCGTCAGGATAATTGACAGGATACTGATTGCCGGACCTGAATAGAGAAAGGCGACAGCCGGACCCAATCCTGCCCCCCGTTTGTAAATACTCGTAAAGAGCGGCAGAATGGTACATGAACATACGGCAAGAATACCACCAGAAACGGCTGCAACCGTATAGGAGATCCATTTCTTGGCATTCGCACCGAAGTATCTAAGCACGGAACCCTGACTGACGAATACGGCAATGACACCTGCAATAAAGAACGCTGGAAGCAGACACAACACAACGTGTTCCTGTGCATACCATTTCGCAAGGTCGAGGGTAGCATCGACAGCTGTCATAAACCGTTCGCTTCCGAGCGGTAGGAAGAAGACTGCCGCGAAAACCGCGATCATCCAAAAGAGGATTTTCAATTCTTTCCTTGTATCCATAGCCACATCCTAAATACCGAATATCTGTTTTATCTCACTCTCTGACGGAACATGCCCTTTTATTTTCACAACCTCATCCACTACAACCGCTGGGGTTCCCATTACATTATAGCTCATGATTTCTGTAATATCCTCGATTTTCGTGAGCTTTACATCGAGATTGTTCTCGTTGATTACTTTCTCGATAACCTGATAGGTCGATTTGCATTTGGCGCAGCCCGGCCCCAATATTTTTACTTCTTTTATGCCCGTTTTTGTCGTCGCGGCATTGTCTTCGCAACAACAAGAGGCTGCCGGTTTTTCCTCTTCCTCTATAATCAGGTTGTTGCCACATGAGCATGAGCAGGGCTTCGGAGAGAATAACGATGCCCAAAATCCTTTTTTGTTTTCTTTTTTAGTTTCCATATTATTACCTTTTATAAATACATAACCACACAATAATATACACCGATAGCCATAAACACGACTCCGACAATCCAATTCAGCCACTTTTGAATCGTCTGCATCTTACCGTAAAAGCTACCGATGTGCTGTACGCTGAATGCTAATATCCAAGCAACTATCAAGACAGGCAATGCAGTAGCAATAGCGAAAAGTACAGGCAAAAGATAGCCTGCGGTTGCCGTTGCGGACATTGGAATCAGCATACCGAAATAGAACACGCCGCTGGTAGGACAGAATGCCATCGCGAACAATATTCCGAGCAACAAGGCACCCCAGCCACCTTTGCGAGCCAGCCCCTCACCGTTACCTTTGAAACCGAAAGAGGGCAGTTTGAGTTTGCTGCCGAACAACATGAACAAACCGATACATACCAAAGCCGGCCCAAGGATGAGTTCTCCGTATTTCCCGATAAACTTCTGGATACCGAACAGGCTTGACCCTTCTCTCAATACCAAAATCAACACGACACCCAACACCGTATAGGAGACGATACGACCGAGCGTATATAAAAGCCCGTTTCTGAAAATCCGGCGACGGTTTTCAATATCTTTACTGATGAATCCGATAGCGGCTATGTTCGTAGCCAAAGGGCATGGAGATATTGCCGTGAGCAACCCCAATAGGAATGCAGTCAAAGCAGGAGTTGTGCTGCTATCCAACAATGTCTGTAACCATTCCATAAGTTCTATTTTAATAACGTTTTGACTTTTTCAATCACTCCGCTCTTGAACGTATCGGGGGCAGTTCGGGCATTGGCGAAGGCGTACTCCGTCAGATTTTCATGCGTCTCTTTCCCGTCTTTCCATTTGCAGACGAAAAGAGACGACCAAGTAACCTCATACTTTTCAGCAATCTTCTCGTTCTCTGCTTTGGAAATGTCGATTGACTTGAAAACGACCGTTCCGTTTTTCAGTTCATCGGCAAATTGCGCCTCTACCGCTTCTTTGGCATTCTTTTCTATCGCCATACAGGTAGCGCAACGCTGTTTGCCGTGAAAATAGAGAACTTCCACACGGTCTTTTTGTGATTGTTCTTCTGTTGCCTTGTTACTTTTTGCATTGCTGTTACCACAGGCAAACATTCCGAGGCACATGGCCATCATTAACATTACTTTTTTCATTTTTTCTTGTTTTAATTGGTTTTATTCATTTCAGTTATCAATTCGTCAAAATATATGGCGGAATCCAATGTTCCGTTCGTCACCTTGCTTCGATATATGATTTTTCCAAAAGAATTAACAGCTACCCATTGTGGCGGCATTGTGATATGATATATTCTGGCTAAATCTCCATTTTTATCCATAACAACATCCCATACCCAACCATTACTGCCGACTATCGGCTTGACTCGTGATGCAGTACGTTGGTCATCAACAGAAACCAATACTATTTTTATCGGTTTTTCCGAATTATCATATTCCTGCCAGACTTCATTCAATTCATCTATCATTGTGATATTATTGGGGCAACAGGTTTTCCAAAAAACGAATAGCGTAACTCCTTTTTCAGAAGCATAGTCCGAGAGCGAATGAGTACGACCTCTCAAATCTTGTACGGAATGTTCTGGCCAGTGATTTTGAGCCATTCCCGTAATTGTTGCCATTACCAATCCAATTGATAAATAAAATGCCTTTTTCATTGTATTATAGATATTTGTATTTCGCCAAACTACGAACATTGATTTCAAAAAAATTGCCGCTATTCGCAACAATTTCCTTTTTTATACATACATTGCCCGAAAAATTCGGAAAAAATCATGGAAGCGATTTTCCAATTTTCTCGATTGATGCAATATTTCACTTTCGGTGTTTCTATCTCACCCTGTATCAGCCCTGCATCTTTCAACTCTTTCAGATGTTGAGAAACTGTCGCTTTCGAGATAGGCAACACTTCGTGGATGTCGCCGAAAAAACAGCAACTCTGCCCCGCTAAAAACTCAAGGATAGCCACTCTTGCCGGATGCCCCATCGCTTTGGCAAAACGTGCAAGTTGTTCCTGTCTTGTTGTATATTCTTTATTTTCCATCTTCACTGTTGTTTGTTGTTCGCAAAATTACAAACATCCCTCAAATGCACAAAATATTTCCGGCACATTTTTTTCAAAAAGCCTAAAATTATTGTTCCAAAACCAAGTTTAGGCTTCACAATCCGTATTATGGCTATTTGCTGGCAAGCCAAACTATAGCAAAATATTGAATAGATATCCCGATATTACAGCAGTCAAAAAGATTGCAGTAATGATAGCGGCAACCAATTTCTTGCGGAAAATACTTGCAAGCATCGTCATTTCGGGAATAGCCATACCAGCACCTCCGATAATCAGAGCAATGACTGTACCGATACCCATTCCCTTAGACATCAATGCCACGCCAATAGGAATAGCCGTTTCTGCACGTATGTAAAGCGGAATACCCAGTACTGCTGCAACAGGGATGGCAAAGATATTGTCCGGCCCGGCGATTTTCAATACGAAATCCTGCGGCATATATCCATAAATGCCTGCACCGAGTGCGACACCAATCAGCAAGTAACCCATGATAGGACGCAGACTTCCCCAAGCACCGGAGAATGCTTCTTTCAACTTTCTTTTCAGCGGCCATGCCCGTTTATTTTCACCCGGTTCATCGTTTCCGCCTTTCAACCGGACATTCTTGACATATTTCTGCATCCCTGCTTTTTCAAGCACAAAACCAAACAATACCGAGGCTATAAACGCAAGGATAAAATAGGTTATCATTGCCTTTACACCGACCATCGCTCCGAGCATACCGATGATGATAGGATTAAGCAACGGTGAGGCAATCAGGAACGACATCGTGCTGCCGAAAGGTACACCGGCATTGAGAAACCCTACAGTCATTGGTATAGTGGAACAAGCGCAGAACGGTGTCAGCGCACCGAATCCGGCTGCCATCACATTACCTAAAATGCCGCGTCCAGAAAGCCATTTCTTGATTTTTTTTTGCGGGATGTACATCAGGATGATTTCCACTGCCGCGCTGATCAGCATGAACAGCGCGATTAGCTCAAACGTGATGAATACAAAGTATTCTAATGTTACAATTAAAGAGTTCATGTATGAATGATTTTATGAATTAAAAACTAAATCAGATTGAATTATTTGTCATTTTCAAAAGTTAATTTCCGCAACAACTATTAGATGGATTACGCTCTGTTTCCGATGGACAGCACGTTGCCGGCTGGGGCGAGCCGCAACAAGAAGACGGTTCTTCTGCGTTATCACTGTTTTCTATATTTCCGCAGCAACCTGAAGGAGTTATTTCCGTTTGTGATTGTGTAGAACAGCACCCCGAAGAAGTTGTTTCCCCTCTTCTGCCGACAAAAAGCAGTGCGGCTACTATCATTGCTCCAATCCACAGGAATGCCCGCTGAATAGCTATGGAACGCGCTTTCTTTCGTTTGGCTTCCTCCGAATCACTTCCGCAGCAGGCACACGACCGGAAATAACTTTGGTAAAAACCGAACAAGAGTGATACTATGGCAAATCCAATAAACCATCCCCGATACTCGGCGAAGAACGAAAGCTGCGAAGCTCCAATTCCGAATGCTGCAAGAATACCCGCAAGAATGGGCATGCCACAACAACTTACGATTCCTAAAAATGCCAACACCGAGGACAGAATACCTGCCACTGTTGACCAGACTGTTTTTTTGTTACTCATATTTCCTATTTTTAGTTTATTATATATTGTAAATATACGATGATGTGCAGCATAAAAAATCTAATCGTTGATATGCGATTACTGGTTATAAATAGAAAAATTACATAAATAAATCTTTGAAATACAATCGAGCTTGTTCAAAGTTCTCACGATTGATGCAATAACGTACCTTAGGCGGTGTTATCTCTCCGTCAATCAGCCCCGCATCTTTCAACTCTTTCAAATGCTGCGATACTGTTGCCTGTGCAATAGGCAAGTCATTGACCAAATCGCCGCAATAACAGGAACTTTGTTTATTGAGCAACCGGAGAATTGCTATTCTTGCCGGGTGACTTAACGCTTTGGCATATCGGGCAGCCATCACGTCCCGGTCTTCAAAATGCTGTGCTTTACTATATGCCATAATCACTTCTCATTTTTAATTCATCGCAAAATTACGATAAACGATTAAATCTACCAAACAATCGTGCGGTTTTTTGTCGTCGAATCTTTCTTTTTTTGTCCGTTTAGATGATATAACATTGAGTATCAGCACAAAATTAGCAATCGTTTTTATGTCATCCACGGATTTTTCCACGGGTCATAGTCCGTCTGGAACGTAGCGAGCTGCCAGTCCGTCACGGGCTTATTGTCCTCCGCCACCTTTCGGGGAATCTGCGGATTCAACCGCAACCTCGCCGCATCCGCAAGCCACTTCATCGAATCCTCGTAATCCCGCATCCTGACCACGCTCACGTTGTTCGGAGCGATGAGTTTCGTCAGTTCGTACAACGCCAGCCGCACCATGTGTTTCTTCAAGTTGTAGTTGCGCGGATCATGCGGCGAGAGGTTCACTCCTCGCTGCGGCAGGTCGGCATTGACATCTGTTCCGGGATAAAACACACGTCCCTCGTACACCACATATTCGTGTTCCGAGAACTCATATTCATTATAGGCGGGATCGTAGTCCGCAATGGCTCCCCAGCAGTCGGATTCCATCGGCGTGACGTTATTGTCGAATCCGTCCATGCTCATCAAAGTATAGAACGCTCCCTCGAACTCTACCACGTCCCACAGAAGGTAGTTTATCGGCTGCCATAAGGTATATTCCGCCTCCAACCAGCCCTCGACCATCGGAATGCGGATTTCGCCGAATTTATACCCGTTCTCGACCATACAGACATATACTACATCGTTGTACAGTACGAGGTCATTCGGATAATAGGTGCCGAACTGCGAATAACGTTCGACGGTCGCCGTGTCCAAATTGACATCCACGTGCTCCTGCCAGTAGGTCTTCACCGCCGGCATTTTGTAGCCGCTCATGGAGCGGATAACCTCGCAAATCGTCCCCTCATGGTAGATATGCGCTCCCACGGGGAACGTAATCCGGCGGTCGTATTCCGCGATATATTTGCCCTTGCCGAGCTCCTGTTCGATTTCGTAATTCTCCGACAGGTACTCCACAATGCTCATCTCGGCCGACTCCTCCGCCTGGATAAACCGGTCGCTGTTCCCTCTGGTCATCTGCGAAAGGGCCTCTTGCGTGATGATGCCCAAATAGTCCTCGTTATTAAGAAATCTTCTGTACATGTATAGTATTTTTCTTTAATAGTTGAATCCTTCGTGAAGCATTGCCGTCGATACCACCTGGTAGTTTCCCGTATTGCCGTTTTTGTACTTGTGCCAGCTATCCCGCAGGTAGTAGCAGAGCAGGTAATCTAAGCAGTCGGACAGGTGGCCGTACTTCTCGTATTTTACACCGGTTTTAGGGTCGGCCACCTTCTGCTTGGACTTGGTGCCGTCCTCGTTTTTCGTCTGGTATATCAGGTCTTCCGTCAGTTTGCGGCAGCGCAGGTCGATGCGCAGCTCCCAGCCGTTATAACCGTCAAATAGTTCATTGACGAACTCGCACCGCGTAATCTGGGGAGGCTGTTTCTTGAGTAGCTTCACGCGGGGATGCAGCACTCCTTGTCCGAGCATTTCCGAGATGACCGTAAAGTTGTTGATACCGTCCTCGGACGCTGTGGAACGTTGCAATCCTGCCGGGTCGCCCGTTACGTCCACACCGCCTATCTGTTTATCCAAAAGCAGTTTCTTTTTTATTCGGCGGGCCAATGCCGGTGTGTTGTTCTCTTTGGCGGCAGCCGTGCCCAATACCTCTTCCAGAATGTAAACTTTCCGCGTGTCGTAGTCGATTTGGGCAAGCAGCACACTCATGTGCGGAGCCACATTGAAATCCCACACGGTAATCAGCGGCCGAGTCGGGTCGTACACCCGCTCTTTCAGCCCCGTGATCAAATGCACGGCTCCATCGAATCGGTTGTAGATAGCCATGTCGTTGGCCTCCACGAAGTCCCAATTGCCGTAAAGCAACCGCTCTTTCGTCGCCTGGTCGCTGATTTTATTCAAGGCGGCTTCGTAGGTCTGGCGGAAAGCAATGTCGGGATTGTCGAACACCGAGAACGGCACGTAGGCTTCGCCCTCACGGAGCGTCACCCGGTCGCCGTTGTCGTCCTGCACGAACCGTCCCCGTATCCAGTTGGTCGTGGGGTTTGTCGTGAGCAGCATTTTCGAGACCTTGAAGGTTTCGTGGGTCTTCCAGCGCAAACGCGAGAACAACACCTCGATGGCCTTCTGGCTGACCTCTGACACCTCGTCGCAGGCGGCAATCGTCGCCTCCATCGAACCGAACCGCTCGAAGTTGGGGTCGGACGGCTGATCGGCCAAATCGAGCATGATGATGACCGAATCGTTCCAGAACCGCAGCGTACCGGCCACATTGTTGATGTGGTAGTGTTCGTCTTCCACCAATCCCCACTGCTTGATGACCATGCGGATGGTGTTCCACGTCGATTCTTTCAGGCTTTTCAGCGTCTTTCGGGCCACTACGGCACGGATATCCGGGAAGCGGATGCAACTGCTCACAAGCCATACGCTGGATACGAACGACTTACCACCGCCCGCAGCTCCGCCGCCCAAAACCAACTGCGGAATGTTTTGGTTATTGCAACGCTTGCAGTAAGGTTTGTAACGTGGATTGTGGTTGGCGTCGTACCCGATAAGCATCTGTTCCACCTCGCCGCCGCACAACGGACATTCGGGCTGGAGCAGCTTCCAGAGTTCGTATTGCTTGGGCGACGGGCAAAAGTCGATTTTCAGACTTTCGGGAGCCTTCAGTTTCTTCAACGCCATGCTTCCACAATCTCGATTTCAATGTCAGAAGCCTTTGCAAGCAGGGCATTCAACGCGTCCGATGTCTTGCGCGATTCGGTGACCTTGCCCTTGACCGTATTTTTCCCCACGATGATACACCCGGCGGAATCCGCCTCCGTGTTACCGCTGTGAATCAGAATTCCTAAGAAATGCGGCACGTCATGCAGGTACGGCAGCACCCGCTTGAACCGCGCACTGTATTCCATCGTCACCCGATAAGTGCCGGCTGGAATCGCCGTGCTGGCATACACTTTCTCCTTGCAGCGGCATGCCCATCCCGACGGCGTATCGGGGCACCGGGCAGGCAGTTCACGGATTTTGTCTTCGATGGTATGGCAAAAGAAACGCCCGTCGATTGACAGGTCGCCGATGGTATAAGTCTCCGCCTTGTATTTGCGTCTGAGAAGCAGTTTCATTCTTTGATGCAGTTAGAGTTACATCAAAGAATAGCGGTACGGCATCCGGAAACGGTTACAGCAAAGCGACCCCGGCACTGATAGTACCGAGGTCGCTTCATAAATGAATTCGATAAATTTATTTCCTCCTGCGAGGTTCTACGAAAACGATTTTCCGCATACCTTTCGTCACGATATATTTCTTCAACGTAGGCGAATAAAGCCGTTTCGATGGAATGTCCTTTATGACGAAAGAACCGAATCCGGCCCATTTTACAGGTTCTCCCGTATCAAGTGTATGCTTGATTATCTCAACCGTTTTGTTAAGAACTAAAGCGACTTTGTCTTGCGACACGGATGGTGTGAGTTCCCGGGAAACGGTACGGATTAATTCCTTCTTATTCATGTTATCTCAATTTGCCAATTATTCCATATTGAGTTCAAAAATCATATCGACAGCATTCGTACCAGTTCGACATAATCGCGATTGATGCCCTTGTCATGCTTGATGGCTTTTGAGAAGGGCACATAGACGATTTGGCTATTTCTTACTCCGATCATCACGTTGCGTTGCCCTTCCATCAGCGCTTTGACGGCTGATTCCCCCAGACGCGATGCAAGAATTCGATCCAATGATGTCGGTGACCCTCCCCGTTGGAGGTGTCCCAAAATCGTCACGCGGGCATCATATTGCGGGAACTCTTTTTTGACACGTTCGGCCAGTCCGAGCGCTCCGCCCGTCTGCGGATTCTCCGCAACCAATACGATTGCCGAGTTCTTGCTCTTGCGGAACCCGTTGTTGATGAGTTCGGCTAACTGGTCTACTTCAGTCTCCATTTCAGGGATGATAGCCGCTTCGGCTCCCGATGCGATGGCTCCGTTGAGTGCGAGATAACCGGCCGTATGTCCCATGACTTCCACAAAGAAGAGGCGTTCATGGCTCGTTGCCGTATCGCGTAGCCGGTCTACCGCCTCCATGATCGTGTTGAGTGCTGTATCATAGCCGATTGTGGCATCCGTGCCGCTGAGGTCGTTGTCGATGGTCCCCGGCAACGCAACGATCGGGACGTTGTATTCGTTTGCAAGGTCTTGTGCTCCGGCAATCGAGCCATCGCCGCCGATGACGACCAATGCGTCGATACCGGTCGCCTGCATGTTGTCGTAAGCCTGCTTGCGCCCTTCGGGTGTCATGAACTCCTTGCAACGGGCGGTTTTCAGCATCGTGCCTCCTTGTTGGATGATGTTGCTGACGCTTTGCGATTTCAAATCGACGATATCATTCGTCACCAGTCCTCGATACCCGTGCTTGATGCCTTTTACTGAAAATCCATAATAGATGGCCGTGCGCGTCACGGCACGGATTGCAGCGTTCATACCGGGAGCATCGCCCCCCGATGTCAACACGCCTATACATTTTATCTGGTTCATAACTAAAAATAGTTGTTGAAGTGAATGATAAAAGCGACTCCATCTTTCTCGGGCAGAGGCTCGAATTCGATTTTATCCTCACGTGCCAGCCACCCGATGGCGGCATTTAGATCTTGTTCCGAAAGTCCGCTTTCTTTTTTCAATTCGTCATACGTTCTTTGAACGTTGTCGCTCAATATCCGCCAAATAATACCGGCATTGAGCCCAATACTGTGTTTATCCATGATTTTATTGCTTTAATGTCAGAACCAGCGTACATAACAGAAATCCTGTCTGTGCGGCAATTTATCGTTTTTAGGATACATGCGGAACGCCAGCTTGAAACTGCCGGCATTCGACACTCCGATCTTCGCGCGGAAAGTGTAGAGCGTTCCCTCGCGCTGTAGCATTTCAAATGGCGTAACAGAATAGATGCGCTCCCGGCCATTCTCGTTGTGGACGGTCACAAACTCCACGCCGATGGCGTCGTCCAATCCTTTTTCGTCCACAACGATGGTAACCTCATAGTCGCGTCCGGCTTCGATGGTGGCGTTCAATCCGTCGCCGACTTCCAACGATTTGATTTCGATGGAATCCCAGCGATCTGCCACGGCCGCTTTCCACGCTGCCAATGATTTCGCTTCAGCATATCCGTCGGCGGACAGCATCCGGTAACGGTCTGCCAGTTTTCCGTAGAACTTGTCGTAATAGTCATCCAATTGCCGTTTCATAGTGTAATGGGGAGCGATCTGTGACAGCGAGTTTTTAATGTATCGTACCCAACCTTCGGAGTATTCCTTATCTTTACGATCATAATAGAGCGGCAGAATCATGTGTTCCAGTATATAATAAATAGCTGTGGCATCTAATTGATCCTGAAATTGCGGATTGTCGTAGGAGGATTCTGCCGGCAGCATCCAGCCCGCTCCTTTACGATAGCCTTCCGCCCACCATCCGTCGAGCACCGAAAAATTCAGCACACCGTTCATCGCAGCCTTTTCGCCCGACGTTCCCGAGGCTTCGGCCAGACGTGTCGGCGTATTGAGCCAGACATCGACACCGGCCACGAGCCGGCTTGCCAGCTCCATGTCGTAGTTTTCGAGGAAGACGATTTTGCCGAGAAACTCCGGCCGATGCGAGAGCTCTATGATTTGTCTGATAAGTCCTTTGCCTGCACCGTCTGCCGGATGCGCCTTGCCCGTAAAGATGAACTGCACGGGGCGTTCGGGATTGTTCACGATTCTCGCCAGCCGCTCCGTATCGGAGAAGAGCAGATGGGCCCGTTTGTAGGTTGCGAAGCGGCGGCCGAAACCGACCAGCAAGGCATGAGGATTGAATTTTTCGACAATGGGCCCTATAATGGACGGATCGAGCTGGCTCTTCTGCCAGTCGGCCTTGCATTTGCGCTTCAGGTATTCCATCAGGTCGCATTTCATCTGCATGCGGATTGCCCAAATGCGTTCGTCCGGCACTTCATAAATCGCCTGCCACCGCTTTTCATCGGACTGGTTCTTGAAAAATGCTTCGCCGAAATACTCCGCATAGAGTTCTTTCCATGGAGCAGCGCACCATGTCGGCAGATGCACTCCGTTGGTGACATAGCCTACGTGGTTCTCTTCGGGCAGATAGCCTTTCCACAGCGGCGCAAACATCTCTTGCGAAACAGCGCCGTGCAACTTGCTCACGCCGTTCACCTCCTGACAGGTACGGCAGGCGAATACGGACATACAGAATTTCTCCTCCTTGTCATCGGGCTCGTTCCGCCCCATTCCCATAAGCGTATCCCACGTAATACCGAGACGGGCGGCGTATTGCTCCATGTACTTGCGGAACAACGGTTCGTCGAAATAGTCGTGTCCGGCCGGGACAGGAGTGTGTACCGTATAGAGCGACGACGCACGCACCAGCTCCATCGCCTGTGCGAAAGTCAGCCCCTCGTCGATGTAATCGCACAGTCGTTGGATGTTAATCAGTGCGGCGTGCCCTTCGTTGCAGTGATAGACCTCCTTTCGGATGCCCAGCGCTTTGAGCGTCAGCATGCCGCCTATCCCGAGCAGAATCTCCTGCTTGAGCCGGTTTTCATTGTCGCCTCCGTAGAGATGGTGCGTAATGAATCGATCATACTCGCTGTTCAGGCTGTGGTCCGTGTCGAGTAAAAAGAGTGAAATCCGGCCGACATTGACCCGCCAGACTTTGACATGTACAGTAAAATAGTCCGTATAGGGAACATGAACGACCAATTGCTTCCCTTCATGATCCAACACTTTCTCGATGGGGAGTTTCCCGAAATTCTGTGCCTCGAAAACTTCACTCTGTTCCCCGTTCATCGTAATGCTTTGGTCGAAATAGCCATGCCGGTAAAGCAATCCTACGGCACAGAGGTCGACATTACTGTCCGAAGCCTCTTTGAGGTAGTCGCCAGCCAACACGCCCAACCCTCCCGAATAGATTTTCAGGATTTTGTTCAATCCGTACTCCATGCTGAAATAGGCTACAGAAGGCCGTTTGGCATCAGGTTTCTCATCCATATATTTGTGGAATCGAGTATAGATGTCATTCATTTTGGCGATGAACGACGGATCGGCGGATAGGGCCTCCAATCGCTCGTAGCTCATCATTTCCAACAGGACAATAGGATTGTGCCCTGCCTTTTCCCACAATTCAGGGTCGAGGCCGGCATAGAGCGCTGTAGCCTCATCGTGCCACGTCCACCATAAGTTATGTGCCATCTCGGAGAGTTTCTCCAGTTCTTGCGGCACATGCGACGCTACCGTGACTTCATGCCATGACGGAGCGTTCGTTTTACAATTCAGATATTCCATCATTCGAATAAATTTCGTTATGGTTGTTTAATTCTTTCGAGTGTAAAATTATGGGAGTCCGAAGTATTTCCGGTGTTTGATTTTTACTTACGAATAGTCTAAATCATACAGCATGAACAGATTGGACACAGATAGTCTCGTATGGAACACAACGTCCCGAATTTGCATGAAATTCGGGACGTTGCCTACAAAGAAAAAAGAGGTTCAGAACTTGAAGCCGGCACTTATATAAACGCCTACGTTTTTGTATAGATTAGAATAATTCGCCTGAATAGCAATGGGTCCCAACAGAAAATCATACGAAAACCGAAGAGCGCATCCCCATAAATCGTTGCCGCTAAACATATCTTCGATTTTATCGTTTTCCTTTCCGTATTCTCCCAAAGCTGTCGCATAAAATTTTTTATGGATACGATATCGGAATGCCAGTTTCGTTGCGGCGAAATTCCGTTCGATGAAATGGACATGCTGTACGCTTTCCCACGCTTTCTGCCAAGGCAGATAGTCGGCATCGACATTTCCTCCTACACAATTCCGATAGATAT
This sequence comes from Alistipes sp., assembly GCA_051875395.1. GTDB lineage: Bacteria > Bacteroidota > Bacteroidia > Bacteroidales > Rikenellaceae > Alistipes. The sequence continues at coordinate 60,495 of JBJEGV010000030.1, forward strand.
ACGGGAGGTTGTCGTTGAAAAGGAAGCGTCCCTGTATCGATGGCAACAGACAAAAGCGCGAACCGAGCCGGATTGCTGTTCCTGCGTGAAAATCCAATGCACCGGATGGCCCTTCGTCGTTGTATGAAATACCATCGTCCGTATAGAGAGTGCCTCGAATCCGTATCCTGCTTCCATGAGTAGGATAATATACCCGGTCATACGTGTCCATTGTAAAATCTGCAAAATAGTTCAGAAAAGCGTCGGAGCGAATTTCATGTGGTGTCCCTTGCCGGTCGAATAGTTCGGAACGGTAATCGTAATATTCGAATTGCGCCCCGATTTTCATACGGAAATTAGCGATGTCGCGTGTATAGTAGCCGGATAAGGCATGGGATGTGAATTTCATTGTCCCGACATCGTGTTTACCGACATAAAGGTCGAAATCGTGATACCCTAACCGATAGGAAACGCCGAATTTGGCACCGAACAGATGTCCGAAAGCGTACTCGGCTTCCAGATAGGGATTTTTCGATATGCGTCCAGTAACGGAATAGTGATGTTTGGTCGCCAGTTGCTGGTTGTTGGACAGGTTGACCAATATGCTTGCCAATTCTTCAGTATCGAAACGAGCTCCGATATTGATCTTGCGGTAATCCTTCATTTCAAGCAGAAATACCAAATCGTGTGGGTCCGTATTGCCCAAACGATATTCCACACGTGAAAAGATGTCGAATCCCTGCAATTTGACCAATACACGGTCTATTTCCGTTTGCGATATTTCCGAATGCTCTTGTAATCCGATTTTTCTGCGCACCCACTCTCTCTCTTTGCCTCCGATGCCTTCAATTTCAATTTTCCCTATCGAATATGTCCCTGCCAAACAAGATTTTGTTTCCTTTTCGGGCGCAAAATCCGGAGCATTGTCATAGTATATATATCGGCGTAAAGCAAGCAGATCGTCCCATTTCTCCCGTGCAGCAAGTTCCCCACGCAACAACATCGTATCGATGGCTTCGGACTGAAAGCTGGCGGCATTGTAACCTTTTAGTGCCGGATTGATATAGAGATCCGCCTGCTCTTTGTTGCTCCGGTATTTCGGTTGCCCCATAATGCCAACCAACTGGTCGAGCACGGTGGAGGCCGATTTCAATTCTTCTTTGCTGCGCCACCCCGTACTCAGATCAATACAAATAACCACATCGGCTCCCATCTCTTTCACGACATCCACAGGCAGATTATTCAAGGCTCCACCATCGACCAGCAGCATACCGTTCCATTCCACCGGAGAAAATACACCCGGTATGGACATGCTGGCCCGCATGGCAAGCGGCAAGGAACCGGAATCCAACACGACCTCTTTCCCTTCGACTATATCGACGGCTACGCAGCGAAACGGGATTGGCAGATCGGAAAAGTGGTCCACACTATGATACCCTACGGTAAGTTTGGAAAACAGGTTCAGGATGTTTTGCCCCGCGACATACCCTCCCGATGTAAAGGCGACCTTTTTCTCCTTAGAAAGCGGGATATGCAGCAGATATTTCTCCTTTTCTTCTTTGGATAGGAATGCTTCGGATTCTCTTTTTACTTGATCTTTGATTAAAAACATCCAATCCTGATTGCGATACAGGCTGTCAAGGGTAGCGGCATCGTAGCCGATGGCATATAAACCTCCCACAATTGCTCCGATACTCGTTCCTGCGATATAATCTATGGGAATTTCGGCCTCTTCCAATACTTTCAATACTCCGATTTCCGCAGCACCCTTAGCACCTCCGCCTCCGAGTACCAAGCCTACTTTACGGCGTTCCTGTGCATACGAACCATGACAGTTCCAGCCGAGCAAAAATAATAGGCAAAATAAACATTTAATCAAGTATTTATTTTTGTTCATCTTGTCTTTCGTTTATCTATCCTTGTTTTTGTCTGAATTCAGACGGCGAGCATCCCAGCCGCTGCCGGCAATATCGTCCGAAAAACGAGAGGTTCGGGAAGTCGAGTTCGTCGGAGATCTCCTTGATGCTTTTCGGGGAATTTTTCAGGGCATCGGCCACTTCGCGCGTCAGGGCTTCATGAATCCACTCTGAAGCGGTCCTGCCGCTGGCCCGTTTGACCGCCGTAGAGAGATAACGCGGTGTTTTGCAAAGTCGTTCGGCATACCATTGTACCGTGCGAGGTACGGGTTTGGTCGAGGAAAGCAGGTCGATAAATGCCTGACAGATCTGATGCCGAGACTGAAGCGGTTCCTCGACCGACTCCGTTTCCGCCGCAACGTGATTGCCGAGTACATGGGCAGTCTGATAAAGGAACGCCTGCAATAGACATCGCATGATCTCATCGTAGTAGAGATGGTCGATACATATTATTTTCCGTTTGAGAAAATTGTAATCTTCCAGCAATTCGGCGGCTTCTTTTTCGGACAGATGAATTTTGAAATTACGGCTCATATAGAACACTTTGTTCCACAAATCCGCCGAGTTCGGAAAGATCCGTTTGGAAAAGGCTGCCGAACATCCGAACAGATACCCCTTGAAATCGGGGCTCATCATCGTGCGGGTAACCATCTTATCCGGCGTGCAGAATGCAATATCGTTCGGTTCGATAGTATAAGATGTCCCGTTGACCTCGATTTGGAAACGTCCTTCGATACAAAAAAGCAACATGCGCCAGCCCTTTTGATCATCGATCTGGGCGAAATCCCTCGCATTTTCGAAGATGATGAAATGTTCCGACAGAAACCTGAAAGGTTCTTCATTATTGGATTCGAGTTGCATATTATTCCGGTTATTTATTAGATTGTTTCAACGAGACAAAAGTAAGTTCTTTCCGGACACGACAGGTGACCGAAATCGCTTATTTAATGTCCGATATTTACCAAACTGCACAATGTGTAGAATATCGGCTATTTTGCCATACGGATAGATAACTGCGGATTCGTGTGAATCGGCCATTTTTGCGGCTGAAACAAAAGCAGAAATATGAAAACACGAATCTTAACAGGATGGCTGCTCGTTTCGGTATTCACGGTGCAAGCCCAAACGATGGAGCTTTCGATCGAAGAGTGCCGGACATTGGCCATCGAGAACAACAAGGAGCTGCGCATTGCGAGCGAGAAAGAGCAGGCGGCCTATCATCGACGCAAGGCCGCTTTCACGAACTACCTGCCCAAAATATCGGCGGCAGGAGCCTATATGCGCACTTCGGACGAACTGTCGCTTTTGAGCGATGAACAGAAAAATGCATTGGGAAATCTCGGTACGAATGTCGGAGGACAGTTGCAGGGCATTTTGCAACAATACCCTTCGTTAGGCGAGCAACTCGGCCCCATCGCAGGATCGCTTGTCGGAGGGCTTGATGCCGCCGGTGCGGGATTGGTGGATGCCTTACGCACCGATACGCGGAATATGACCGTGGCGTCGGTGATGCTGACACAGCCGATATACATGGGCGGCAAGATCGTAGCCTATAACAAAATCACCCGTTTTGCGGAGCAGATTGCCCATAGCCAGCATGATCAACAGTTACAAGAGGTGATTCTCGAAGTCGACCGCACCTATTGGCAGATTATCTCTTTGCAGTCGAAAAAACAACTGGCCGAGAGTTACCTCGAACTGGTACGGAAGCTCGACGGCGATGTCGATCACCTGATTGAAGAAGGAATGGCGACCAAAGCCGACGGTCTGAGCATCAAAGTAAAAGTCAATGAAGCGGAGGTAACACTTATTCAGGTTAATAACGGTTTGGCTCTGTCCAAGATGCAGCTTTGTCAGTTGTGCGGTCTGGAGATGACAACGGAAATCCGCTTGCGGGATGAAGCCACGGAGTTGCCGGCTGGAACAACTGCTGTTGACATAGAGACGGCTTTGGAGAACCGTCCGGAACTCCGCAACCTCGACATGGCACAACGGATCGGCAAGCATAAGGTAACGATCGCCCGCTCCGAGTTCATGCCCAATGTAGCGCTCACAGGCGGCTACCTGACTACCAACCCTTCGCTCACGAACGGATTCCAGAAGAAGTTCAACGGCCTGTGGAACGTCGGCGTGGTAGTGAAGATACCCATACTGACATGGGGAGAACGCCATCATAAGGTGCAGGCTGCCCGCCGTGAAGCTGCTATCGCCACGTATCAATTCGATGAAGCGGCTGAAAAGGTCGAGTTGCAGGTGACACAAAGCCGTCAGAAAATGCAGGAGGCGACCGAGCGATATGCAGCCGCCACGCGCAGTCAGGCGGAAGCCGACGAGAACCTGCGCTGCGCCACGCTCGGCATGCAGGAGGGAGTCATTCCCGTCAGCAACGTGCTGGAGGCGCAGACCGCATGGCTTTCCGCCCATTCGGAACAACTCACAGCCCGTATCGACGTGATGCTCGCCGACCTATATCTGCGTAAGGCTTTGGGTACATTGAAATAATTCAAACTTTAAGAGTATATGAAAACGAACAAACAGCAAAAAGGGATTCTTTTAACGGCCGCCGCAATGCTTGCGGTAATTGCAGTCGTTGTAATCATCGGGCTTTCGTTGCCCGAACGGGAAGAGTATATTCAGGGCGAGGTCGAAACGACGGACTACCGTGTTTCGTGCAAGGTGCCGTCGCGTGTTTTGCAAATCAGGGTCGTCGAGGGCGACCGCGTACAGCAAGGCGACACGCTCGCTGTCATGGAGGCTCCCGACATGGCTGCCAAATTGGCGCAGGCCGAAGCGGCCCGTTCGGCGGCCGAGGCCATGGAGCTGAAAGCCCGCAACGGCTCGCGTCAGGAGCAGATACAGGCCGCCTACGAGGTGTGGCAGCAGGCCAAAGCGGGGTTACAGGTGGCGGAGAAGACTTTCCGACGTATAGAACGCCTGCACGGTGAGGGAGTCATCGCTACCCAGAAGTTCGACGAGGCTCAAGCTAAATATGATGCTTCCGTTGCAACCGAACGGGCCGCTAAAGCGCAGTACGATATGGCCGTAAACGGAGCCCGTCATGAAGACAAACTGGCTGCCGAAGCTCAGGTGACACGGGCGCAGGGTGCCATCGCCGAGGTAACCTCTTATATGAACGAGACAATCCTCAGGGCTTCGGATGACGGACTGGTGACCGAAATTTTTCCCGAGGTCGGCGAACTGGTCGGTACGGGAGCGCCGATCATGAACGTGGCACGCATGGACGACGTATGGTTCACATTCAATATCCGTGAGGACCTGTTGCCGGGTATCTCGGTCGGCAAGGAACTGACCGCTTATCTGCCCGCTCTCGATATAACCGTTCCGGTGCGTATCACGCGCATGAAGGACGTTGGCAGCTTCGCAGTGTGGAAGGCCACCAAAGCGCTTGACCGTTTCGACCTGAAAACATTTGAGGTGCGTGCCCGCCCCGTATCGCCCGTCGAAGGGTTGCATCCGGGCATGTCAGTCGTACTCCGTAAAAGCGAAATCAAATGAAATACCGAGGAATCATAGGACGGTTGAAGACTATTTTCCGGCGGGAGTTGGGCATCCTCTCCCGCCGGCCGATATTCCTTTTTTGTATGTTCTTCATGCCGGTGATTTGCGTCATCTTCTTCACGTCGCTGATGCGGGCCGGTTTGCCTACCGATCTGCCCATGGGACTGGTCGACGAAGACCGTACACATATTACACGCATTATCGCACGCACGATGGAGGCGTTCGAAGCCTCGGAATTCACAGACCAGTACGACTCGTTCACCGAAGCGCGCGAAGCGGTACAACGGGGTGAAATATACGGATTCTTTTATATCCCGAAAGGTACGACCGAAAAGGCGCTGGCCAGCAAACAGCCCCGTGTATCGTTCTACACCAATGAAGCCTACTTCGTGCCGGGAACATTACTGATGAAGGATATGATGACTGCCTCCGAGATTCTCTCGCTGGCGCTGACCCGCGAGACGCTCTATGCTAAAGGGTATAACGAGGATGATGCGATGGCCGCAATACGTCCCATCGTCACCGAGGCGCATCCGCTCCATAATCCGACACTGGATTATTCCGTTTACCTCTCGAACATTTTACTGCCGGGAATTTTAATTCTGCTTATTCTGCTTTCAACGACTTACACGATCGGACTGGAATGGAAGCAGAAAACCCAGCGGATATGGTTTCGCATGGCAGATTATTCCGTGACAACGGCTTTAGCCGGCAAGCTGTTGCCGCAGACGGTACTGTATTCGCTGATGATCGTATTCTACGACGTCTATCTCTACCGCTTCATGGGATTCCCGTGCAATTGCGGGATTGCGGCGATGATGGGCATCGGCATACTGACTGTCGTGGCCTCACAGGCGTTCGGTGTCTTTCTGTTCGGCGTTTTCAGCGGGCAGATGCGTCTTGCGATGTGTCTGTCGTCGTTGTGGGGTATTCTCTCGTTCTCGCTGGCGGGATTCACCTATCCGACAACTGCCATGGCTCCCGTGTTGGGGCATTTGGCAGCCTTGTTTCCGCTGCGCCATTACTACCTGCTCTATGTAAATCAGGCATTGAACGGCTATCCGATCGCTTACGCATGGCCGTCGGTTGTCGCATTGCTGCTTTTCATCATGCTGCCGCTTGCGGTAAATCGCCGTTATCGGGTCGCATTTCTCAAATATCATTATAAGCCATGAAATCGATACGCAATATTTTTCACATCTGGTACGATGAGTTGGCAGATATGTTCAAGGATAAGGGAATTCTGATCTTTGTCATTTTCGTTCCCTTGTTTTATCCGCTTCTTTACTCATGGGTATATACCAATGAAGTCGTGCGCGAAGTGCCGGCTGCGGTCGTCGATGACAGCCGCACGACGCAGAGTCGTGAGTTCATTCGCATGGTGGATGCCACGCCTGATGTCGACGTCGTGGCGCACTGCACCACGGTCGCCGAGGCCGAGGAGTTGCTGCGCCGCCGCGAGGCATTCGGCATCATCCGCATTCCCGAGAGTTTCACGAAAGACATTTGGCACGGCGACCAAACCGTCGTCGGTATATACAGCGACATGAGCAGTATGCTCTACTACAAGGCTTTGCTGCTGGCAACTACCAAGGTGTCGCTGGAAATGAATGCCGATATAAAAGTCGAACGCCACATGCACGGCACGACCGATCGACAGGATGAGATACAGCATACGCCCATCGAATACGATTACGTCGCGCTGTACAATCCGCAAAGCGGCTTCGCGGCGTTTCTCATACCGCCCGTGTTGATGCTGATTCTACAGCAGACGCTGCTGTTAGGTATCGGCATGTCGGCAGGACGCATGCGCGAACGGTTCCGCGGATCGCTCGTGCCATTCCATCACGACTACAAAAATCCCGTCTACATAGTATTAGGGAAAGCTGCGGCCTATTTCGGCATCTACATTGTGATGGCCGTCTATGCCTTCACGATTGTCACACACGGGTTCTCGCTGCCGCAGTTGGGTGACCTGGCCACGCTTACAGCCTTTGTCGTGCCGTTCCTGCTTGCGTGTATCTTCTTGGCGATGGTGCTCTCGTCACTCGTCTGGCGGCGCGAGGACTGCATCCTGCTCTTCGTGTGTCTCTCCGTGCCGCTGCTCTTTATCTCGGGCATATCGTGGCCGGGAGCGGCCGTTCCCGCCTTCTGGAAGGCGGTCTCCTGCCTCTTTCCTTCGACTTTCGGCATGAATGGATATGTCCGCATCCAGTCGATGGGTGCAACGCTTTCGGACGTTGCTTTCGAGCTGCGCGGACTTTGGATTCAGGCCGGCGTCTATTTCCTCCTTGCCTGTCTGATTTACCGCAGGCAAATCAAGTTGATAGCGAATCGGTACTATCATAAGTAAGAACTCGTAAACGGATTGTCGCAGCCCCTTCGTCGATGGACGGAGGGGCTGCATTTTCTATAAAAGCCGGAATTTTTGCATATCGGATTACTTTCGATATATCCGTTTCGGATTCACAAATGTTCGATATGTTGTTTTGAGGAATGGGCGGTATATATCGGACAACCTATGAGCGGAAAAGATAACTACCGTATCGTGCAGAATTAGTTGCTTTGCTATACGAAATAAACAAGACAAAACAAATGGAAGGATACATTTCACAAATCATCGGTCCTGTAGTGGATGTTCATTTCCCGGATGTGGAAAAGAAACGACAACTACCAGCCATCAATGAGGCACTTGCGATTCGTAGAGAAAATGGTGCGGAACTGATTGTAGAGGTCCAGCAGCACATCGGCGAGCATACGGTACGCACGGTTGCGATGGATTCGACGGACGGCTTGCGGCGCCACATGAAAGTAAATTCGCTCGGCCGTTCGATCTCTATGCCGGTTGGCGACCAGATCAAAGGACGTCTGATGAACGTCACGGGCCAAAATATCGACGGTATGCGTCCGCTCGACCGCACGGGCGAAGCCTCGATTCACCGCGAACCGCCGAAATTCGACGAGCTGGCCACCTCGCAGGAGGTGCTCTACACGGGCATCAAGGTTATCGACCTCTTGGAACCCTATGTCAAGGGCGGTAAGATCGGCCTGTTCGGCGGTGCGGGCGTGGGCAAGACAGTGCTTATCATGGAGCTTATCAACAACATCGCCAAGGGTCATAACGGCTTCTCGGTTTTCGCCGGTGTGGGCGAACGAACGCGCGAGGGTAACGATCTGCTGCGCGAGATGATCGAATCGGGTGTCATCCGATACGGTGAGGAATTCAAACGCAGCATGGAGGAAGGCCATTGGGATCTCTCGAAGGTCGATTACGATGAGGTAGCCAAATCGCAGGCCACGCTGGTGTTCGGTCAGATGAACGAGCCGCCCGGTGCGCGCAAATCGGTCGCTCTGTCGGGGCTGACAGTCGCCGAATCGTTCCGCGACAGCGGTGAGGAGGGGGCATCGAAGGACATTCTCTTCTTCATCGACAACATCTTCCGTTTCACGCAGGCCGGTTCGGAAGTTTCGGCCCTGCTGGGGCGCATGCCCTCGGCCGTGGGCTACCAGCCGACACTGGCAACGGAAATGGGCCAGATGCAGGAACGTATCACTTCGACTAAGCACGGGTCGATCACCTCGGTGCAGGCGGTCTACGTGCCGGCCGACGACCTGACGGACCCCGCACCGGCCACGACTTTCACCCATCTCGACGCGACGACCGTCCTGAGCCGCAAAATCGCCGAACTGGGCATCTACCCGGCCGTTGATCCGCTGGAATCCACGTCGCGCATCCTCGACCCGAACATCGTCGGCGAGGAGCACTACCGGACGGCCCAGCGGGTGAAACAGATTCTGCAACGCAACAAGGAGTTGCAGGATATTATCGCCATCTTGGGCATGGATGAGCTTTCGGACGAAGACCGCACGATCGTGAATCGCGCCCGCCGTGTGCAGCGGTTCCTTTCGCAGCCCTTCTCCGTGGCCGAGCAGTTCACGGGCGTCCCGGGCGTGATGACGCCCATCGCCGAGACGATCCGGGGCTTCCGGATGATTCTCGACGGCGAGGTCGACCATCTGCCCGAGCAGGCATTCCTGAACGTGGGCACCATCGACGATGCCATCCGCAAGGGCGAAGAATTATTGCGGAAATCGTGATTGCGAAACTTAAAAAACATGTTGATATGCAGCTTACTATTGTGGCTCCGTGCGGCGTATTGTGCCACACGACCGTCGAAAAAGTCTCCCTGCCCGGAGCGTTAGGGGCTTTTACCGTTTTACCCGGCCATGCTCCTTTGATTGCCCAACTGTCAGAAGGCAAAATATCCTACACGAGCGGGACAAAAGAACATGAACAGGAAATCCGGCGAGGTTTCGTCAAAATAGAGCGAGACACGGTGGAAGCCAATGTCGAACTCGCTGAACCTTGATCGCAAAAATAAATATCATGCAATGGAAATATAAAATATTGCTTTTTATCGCTTTGCTGCCGCTTCCGTTTCATGCGGCAGCGGAACAGTCGGGTCCCGATGTGATCGGTGTAGTGATGGAGCATATCGGCGACAGCTACGAATGGCACATCACGACCGTGGGTGAACGGGAATGGACAGTTCATCTGCCCGTCATCGTGCGCAGCCGAACGACCGGCTGGCACTGCTTCTCCTCTGTGCGGCTGCACGGCGGTGCCGAATACGAGGGACTGCGCATTGCCTCCGAAGGCGATTACGCAGGCCGCATCGTTGAGCGGCAGGACGACGGGTCCGATGTCCGGCCGCTGGACCTCTCGATTACCAAAACGGCGGCGGGGCTGCTGATAAACAGTGCGCTGGTCGTCGCGCTCGTGTTGGTCGTCGCACGCTGGTATCGCCGCCACAGGGTGACCGAGGAGGCGCCGCGCGGCGTGGTCGGGTTGTTCGAGATGCTCTGCTCGTCGCTGCTGGACGGCATCATCCGTCCCTGCGTCGGAGAACGGTGGCGCAAGTTCGCGCCATACCTGCTTACGGTCTTTTTCTTCATCCTTGTGAACAACCTGATGGGGTTGATACCGATTTTCCCGGCAGGTGCGAATGTGACGGGCAACATCGCCGTGACATTGGTGCTGGCTGTGGCCACGTTTCTGGCCATCAACCTCTTCGGAACCAAACACTATTGGAAGGATATTTTCTGGCCGGACGTACCGACATGGCTCAAAGTGCCGGTTCCCATCATGCCCCTGATTGAGTTCGTCGGAATCCTGACCAAGCCGTTCGCACTGATGATTCGTCTGTTCGCCAACATGATGGCGGGCCATTCGGTGATCCTGATCCTTACGTGCATCGTCTTTGTCACGGCGGAAATGGGGGCCGCGGTAAATGGTTCGATGACCGTGGTGTCAGTGCTGCTCAGCGTCTTCATGAATTGCCTTGAACTATTAGTGGCATTCCTGCAAGCCTATGTCTTCACGATGCTCTCGGCTGTTTTCATCGGTCTGGCACAAGAAACGCCTCATACGGAACAAAATATAGAAACCAAATAAAACACAAGTCAAATCTCAAATTAAGTTGAATTATGGAAACTTTAGGAATTTTCGGTGCTGCCATCGGTGCAGCTTTGGCCGTCATCGGTGCGGCTTTCGGTATCGGTAAAATCGGTTCGTCGGCTATGGAAGCCATCGGCCGCCAACCCGAAGCGGCGGACAAGATCCGCACGAACATGATTATCGTTGCTGCCCTGATCGAGGGTGTCGCCCTGTTCGCCGTAGCCGTATGTTTCATGGCACTGTAATCATTAACGACAGCAACCATGGGACTATTACAACCCGAATCGGGATTGCTGTTCTGGATGACGCTTGCGTTCGGTACGGTGTTTTTCCTCGTAGCGAAATTCGGTTTCCCGGTTATCGTCAAGGCAATTGATGATCGGAAACATTACATCGATTCATCGCTTGCAGCGGCACGGAAAGCCCGGCAGCAACTCTCCGAGGTCGAAACGGAAAAACGCATGATGCTGATGGAAGCGGAGGCTGAACGTACAAATCTGCTTCGCACAGCTTCTGCGGAACACGAACGTATTCTGTCGGAAGCACGGGATCAAGCGGCTAAAGAACGTGTGCGGCTGGTAGCGGAAGCCCGTGCCGAAGCTGAAGCGGAGCGGGAAGCCATATTGCAGGATGCCCGCCGACAGGTCGCCGTGCTCGCCGTGGCGATAACAGAAAAGATGTTGCGACGCGAATTGCAGGACAAAACATCGCAGACCGTACTGGCAGAACAACTACTCGATGAAATCGAACACCCGAAAAACAAAACGACATGGACACCGGATTGATAGCCAAACGTTATGCCACGGCATTGGCCGACTTTGCCGCCGCCAATGGCGAGGAGCAGAGGGTTTATGATGAGGTGCAGCATTTGATCGCCGTTTATAAGACAGAACCGTCGCTTCGGGATGCCTTGCTTTCGCCAGTCTTGCCTGTTACAGCGAAAGAAGCGCTTTTCCGGCAGGTACTGGATAGCGGTAGCAGTCGCACGCTGGATGGATTCTTCTCGCTGGTGTTACACCGCCGTCGGGAAAAGTATTTGTATTTCATGTTATACTCCTACCTTTCCCTATACAAGCGGCGGCACGGCATACTCGATGCGGCACTGACGACTGCCGCATCCGTGAGCGATGAAACGGCAGAACGGATTACAAGTATCGTCCGAATGAGAACCCGCAGCAGGGAAGTACGTCTACATCGCAAGGCAGACGAATCGCTTATCGGTGGATTCGTTTTCCGTATGGACGACCTGCTCCTCGATGCCAGCCTTTCACGGCAACTGAACTTGCTGCGTAAACAATTAGGACGCAAACAAAATAGAATCGTATGAAATCATGAACACAGAACAGATAAAACCATCGGAAGTTTCGGATATACTGCTTTCCGAATTGCAACAGACAGACCTTACGGCGCAGTTCGCCGAGGTGGGTACGGTGTTGCAGGTCAGCGACGGCGTAGTGCGTATCTTCGGATTGCAGAATGCCGAAGCGAACGAACTTTTGGAATTCGAAGACGGCATGAAGGCCGTAGTGATGAATCTCGAAGAAGACCATGTGGGCGCAGTTCTGCTCGGTTCTTCCGAACGTATCGAAGAGGGGGATTTGGTGCGCCGAACGGGCCGCACGGCATCGATCCGTGTGAGCGAAGCGATGCTCGGCCGCGTCATCGACCCGCTGGGCGAACCGCTTGACGGCAAAGGCCCGATCGGCGGTGACCTCACGGAGATGCCGTTGGAGCGCAAGGCTCCGGGCGTCATCTTCCGCCAGCCGGTGAACCAGCCCTTGCAGACGGGCCTGAAGGCCGTCGATGCGATGATTCCCATCGGCCGCGGACAGCGCGAGCTGATTATCGGCGACCGTCAGACCGGCAAGACGGCGATCGCCATCGACACGATCATCAACCAGCGCCGCTGCTTCGAGGCGGGCGACCCGATTTATTGCATCTATGTAGCTATCGGCCAGAAAGCATCGACCGTCGCCGCGCTCGTCGAGACGCTGCGCCGCCACGGGGCGATGGACTACACGGCCGTCGTGGCCGCCACGGCCGCCGATTCGGCCGCCATGCAGTATTTCGCACCCTTCGCGGGGGCGGCCATCGGCGAGTATTTCCGCGACACGGGGCGCCATGCGCTCGTGGTCTACGACGACCTTTCGAAGCAGGCCGTGGCCTACCGCGAGGTGTCGCTCGTGCTGCGCCGTCCGTCGGGCCGCGAAGCCTACCCGGGCGACATCTTCTACCTCCACTCGCGTCTTTTGGAGCGTGCCGCCAAGATCATCGACCAGCAGGAGGTCGCCGAGCGGATGAACGACCTGCCCGAATCGCTCCGGGGCAAGGTGCGCGGCGGTGGGTCGCTCACGGCGCTGCCCGTCATCGAGACGCAGGCGGGCGACGTGTCGGCCTATGTTCCGACCAACGTCATCTCCATCACGGACGGTCAGATTTTCCTCGATGCCGACCTTTTCAATCAGGGCAACCGCCCGGCCATCGACGTGGGCATCTCCGTCTCGCGCGTCGGCGGCAACGCCCAGATCAAGGCGATGAAGCGGGTGGCCGGTACGCTGAAGATCGACCAGGCGCAGTACCGCGAGCTGGAATCGTTCTCCAAGTTCAGCAGCGACATGGACGCCGTGACGGCCGCCGTGCTGGACAAGGGGCGCAAGAACACGCGTCTTTTGGTGCAACCGCAGTACAGCCCGATGCCTGTCGAGCGGCAGATCGCCGTCCTCTACTGCGGCACGCACGGACTGATGCGGGAGATTCCCGTCGAACGGGTCGCCGATTTCGAACGGGAGCTGCTCCGTGAGCTGGAAACGTCGGAGGTATTCCCGACCCTGCGCGAGGGGGTGATCGACGAGGCTACCGCCGCCGCCATCGAAGCCGCGGCCGAACGGGTGTCGTCCCATCTGAAAGTATAGGAGTATGGCCGCACTCAAAGAGATAAAGGCGCGCATCGCTTCGGTGCGAAGTACGCTGAAGATCACCTCGGCGATGAAGATGGTCGCCTCGGCCAAGCTGCACCGCGTGCAGGGTCAGGCGCAGGCGGCGGCCGAATACGAACGGGGCCTGTCGCAGATTGCGGCGGCATTGACGGCGGCATCCGGCGCGAAGGCTGCGTCGCCGCTGCTCCTGCCGCACGACAAGCGCGGACGGGCCGTGGTCGTGGCTTTTTCGTCCGACGGTTCGCTGTGCGGGTCGTTCAACGCCAATGCCGTCAAGGCGCTGGCGCAGCAGGTCGAACGGCTCCGTGCCGAGGGCTTCGACCGCGTGACGGTGATTCCCGTCGGCGGGAAGATCGCGCAGGCGGCCGCCGAAGCGGGCTACGATACGGACGGCCGCTTCCGCACGCTCGTGTCGAATCCGGCCTGCGAGGGTGCCGCGGCGCTGGCCGACGCCCTGATGGCGGAGTATGCGGCCGGAGAGGCGGACCGGGTGGTATTGGTCTACAACCATTTCCGCTCGATGGGGCGTCAGACGCCCGTGCAGGAGATGTTTTTGCCGCTGTCCGCAGGCGAAGAACGGCCCGGCCGCGTGCCGGAGTACATCTGCGAGCCCGGGGCGGAGGCACTCCTCGCGGCGCTGCTGCCTCAGACGCTTCGCGCGCGCCTCCATGCGGTGCTGCTCGACAGCGCGACGGCCGAGCAGGCGGCCCGCACCGTCGCCATGCAGACCGCCTCGGACAACGCTGCGGAGCTGTTGGACGACCTGTCGCTGACCTACAACAAGCGTCGCCAGCAGGCCATCACCGACGAACTGGCCGACATCACGCCCGCAGAATAAATATCCAAAAAACGTATAGTAATGAACGCAACCAACACTTTTTCACCGATTTCGGTCTTGACCTTCGACGATGCCGCCCGTCATTTCATGGCATCAGCCAATATGCGTCGCAACGGATGCGTGATCGGACATCTGGACGCTGCGTCCGACGAGCGGTTGAAGCCCGGATCTTTGATTCGCACGGAGATCGGCGGTTTCGTATTCTGTACGAAAGGCCGGGTCGATTTCGCCGTCAACGGAACGGAATTCCGCCTGGAACGGAACCAGATGATCTTCATCCTTCCGAAAACCCGGATCGTCATCCGAAGCCGGCGTGAGTTCTCCGCCCGGTGTCTCATCCTTGACTCCGCCCCTGCGTTTCGGGGTGTCATGGCGATGAAACATGTCTCGGAACTTATGATGCGGTTCGCCGAATACCCGGTTATCCGGCTGACTCCGGAGCAGATCGACCTTTGTTTCATGCAGCTGCACAATATCCGGCATCTGACCGACCGGGGAAGCGATTCGGAATTCTGCGCTATGGCCGTCCGCAATGCCGTCGCCTCGTTTCTCTATTCATTGGGCGACGTGCTTTCCGATCCCGTATTGCCGCGTCAGGAGGTGAAACGATCGGTGAAAGACCGGCGCAACTCCTATTTCGTGCGCTTCATCCAGCTGCTTGCGAAGCATTACAGGGAGCAGCGGCGGCTCGGATTCTATGCCGAACAGCTCAACCTGACGCCCAAATACCTGACGACATTGGTGCGCGAGGTGAGCGGTCGCAGCGCCGGGGAGTGGATCGACCATTTCGTGATCAACGACGCCTTGTTTCTGCTGAAAAACAGCGACCGGAGCATTCAGCAGATCGCCTATGACCTGAACTTTCCGAATCAGTCGTTCTTCGGGGTCTTCTTCAAGGCGCATGTCGGGTGTTCGCCGAGCAATTTCCGGTTGCAGTCCGTAAAACAGCCGTTATGAAAACCGAACTCTTTCCGCTTTTGGCCGCTGTATTCCTGACCGCCTGTCAGGTCGAATACCACCCCTACGATACACGCATCGATGGCGAAACGGGTATCAATGCCTGCAATATCGCCCGCATCGAGGCTGCTTGCAAAGGCAAGCGGACGATTCGTTTTGCGCAGATCAGCGACACGCAGCGGTGGTACGACGAGACCGAAGATGCCGTGAAAGCCATCAACGCCCGCGACGACATCGACTTCGTGATCCACACGGGCGATCTGGCCGATTTCGGTATGCGCGACGAGTTCGAGCGGCAGCGCGACATCCTCAATCGTCTGAATGTTCCTTACGTCGTCCTGCTGGGCAACCACGACTGTCTGGCCACCGGAGAGCGGATTTTCACCAAGATTTTCGGCGAGGTCGATTTTGCCTTCACGGCCGGCGACGTGCGCTTCGTCTGCCTGAACACCAATGCGTTGGAGTTCGACCACGACACGCCCGTCCCGAACTTCGACTTTCTCGAACGCCAGATCGACGGCTTTCCCGCCGGGGCCGAAAAGACCGTCGTGGTCATGCACGCCAAGCCTTATTCCGAACAGTTCGACAACAACGTGGCCAAAATCTTCCAACAGACGATCCGGCGGTTCCCGCAGCTGCAATTCTGCCTGAACGGCCACGGGCACCATTTCGCCGCCGAGGATCTGTTCGGCGACGGCGTGATCTACTACGAATGCGACAACATCGGCAAAGAGACCTATCTGCTCTTTACCATTACCGGGGAGGGATACAGCTATGAACGGGTGGAATTTTAAGCGGCTGATCGTCATATTGGCCGGTTGTCTGTGGTTGTCGCCTGCGACGGCTCAGGACCCGTCGTTCGTTCCGCTCGCCAACATCCGGCTCGGACAGAACCGACGCCTCGACTTCCGGGAGCATCGGGGTTACGAAGGGTGGGAGCGGGGGATTCCCACGCATGTCAAGGCACAGTACGCCGGAGGTATGGGATTCATGTCGGTTGGCTGCGGATGGGACTACGGAAAGAAATGCCGTTGGGAAACCGACGTGCTGGTTGGCATCCTGCCCAAAGCCTATTCAGACCGAACACATACGACCTTCACGCTCCGGCAGAATTATATTCCGTGGAGCATCCGATGCTGCGAGCGGTTTGCCATAGAACCCTTCACGACAGGTATTTATCTTAACTTAATTACAGGCGAGGATTATTGGGTACGTGAGCCCGACCGTTATCCGGGCGACCGCTATTACGGTTTCACTTCACGGCTGCGGACGCATCTATACATCGGACAACGTTTCACGTATTATCTGAAAAACGACTGTCTGCTGCGTCATATCACGCTTTATTACGAGTTGAGTGCCAACGACCTCGACATCATCGCTAAATGCGGCAACAAGTCGCTCGACTTGTCCGAAATCGTCTATTTCTCGGTGGGGATCAAGTTCCAGCTGTTACGGGAATGAATATGAATGAAGAGCTATTACTGTGTATGAGATTATCCGCCGCCTAACAAATTTGGCTAAAAAATCAGAGTAACTGGCAAATCATGGTTTACCGGTTGCTTTTTGCTATTTGTATATACTCCGAATACCGAATCTCCGCATACGGGTTATCGCTTGAAATGGTCTGATGCACGGCCTTTACCCGTCGCCAGAACCACCAGCCCTTATATTCCACCCACACCGCCTGGTGTAGCGTAACCGGCACCCGTATCTCGCCCCGCAGCCGATTGTCCTCGATGATTCCCGTAAGCTGGATGTGCGGCGTAATCATCTCCACCCTCTGGCGCAGAATCGGCACCGTATCCCGCACAACCACCGTGTCCCGTATCACGGCGTCTATCGGTCCGGCGACCTCAACCTCATGCCGTGCAGCCGCTTCGAGGTGTTTGATTTTCACCCCGAGCCGCCTGATTTTCTCGGCATCCTCGGCACGCAGCCGCTTGTATTCGTCCACCCGCAACCGCAGCGCGTTCACATCCACCGCCATCGTCGTCGAATCGACACGGATACGCTTCATATCCGACAGCAACGCTTCGGTATTGCTCCGGTAGCGGTTGCGTTCCTCTTTGAGATAGCCGTTACGCTGCCACAGAACTGCGACAGCCCCACCGAGCAACAGCACGGCGAGGCTCAAATACAGGGTACTCTTACGCATGGCTGACCGATTCTGCGGGGATAAACCACTCGTATTCTTCTTGGTACGGGTCTTTGAGAAACACCATATATCCCTTGCATCCGCGACGTTCGGGGCCGGTGAGGTCTTCAGACACGACACCCGTTTTCCCGACCAGTTCCTCCAGCATCATCTCCGTAAGCTGGGACGATGCCACTATCTTCACTTTTGAATTTCTTGCAATCATAACGCTTTTTATTTGATGAATAAGATTTTGAATTCTTCTTCGCGTCGCCTCCGGATGGAGGGTACGGCTTTCCCTTTGTAATGGCAGAATGCCGCATACTCGGAATGGATGTCCCGCTCTCCGGCTTCGAGCTTGCACACCAATCGGCTTTTCGACCGTGTTCCGTACCCTAACAGCCGGTATTCACCCACATTGTAGGCTAACACGCCGAGCAACAGGGAGTCCGCTCCGAAACGGCGGAAGACGGCGCATTTCTTTCTCAGGTCGGCACGCAATAACGAGTCCGCGAGTTTCTCGGTCATTGTCGGGAACGATTCGCCCGGCAGGAGTTTGTGCCCGTAACCGACATACGGGAGATGGCGGTGGTCGTGCATGCCTTCGTAACGTTTGATACAGGCTACGGCCGACTCGAAGCGTGCGTCCTGCGCCCGGATATGCCCGGCGGACAGAAGAAGCGCAACAGACAATATCCATCTGCTCATCGGTTGTGTTTTAAGAGTTCCTTGATGTCTTCCCGCATCTCCCGAATGTCGGTCTGCAAGGAGGTGAACTGGGTCATGGTGGCCTCGAAAACGGCCTTGTCGAGCTTGATGGCATCGATACGTTCGTACTGGTCCTGCACTTTCAGCTCCAGCGTCTGGCAGCGGCGTGTCAGTTCGTTGATATGCTCGGTGTTGCTGACGTGCTGCACATAGAGGGTCACGACGAACGAGACGATGATGATAATCGTCCGGAAGTTGTCGCTGATGAAGTTTCTTACCTGTGTCATGATGGATTTTGTATTAAGATGGAAAAAGCATTCGTAATGGCCTCCATAAGCCGTGCGGCCACCTCGGAGTCCCGTAGCAGACCGTATAACAACAGCCCGAGGATAACGAGGATGTAAATCACCCGTTCCGCCGTGCGGCGGCTGAACTTCGGTCGGTTCCTATTTTCACTCATGGGGCGTGGATTGCGGTACGATGACGTTGAAGACTACGCCGCCCTCACCGCCGTCGATACGGAGTTTGGTTTCCTGCGAGCACTTGATGGGATAAAGCTCCATGAGGGCTTTGGCGGCATTGACGGCTACGGCACGCAACGGTGCCGGGGAAAGCGGCACGCCGAATTTGTCGGTGTACTCGGCCGAGGAGGTTTCGCTCATCACCGCTTTGAGTGTCTCGGCCACCTGCAACCGGGTGGCGATGGTCTCGACGTCGAACTGCACACTGTCAATCATCTCCCGAATACGGGCCGAGATATGCGGACGCCCCAGCAGCAGACGGCTGGCGATGGGTACGTTCTTGCCCTTGCCGAACACCTCCTCGTAACACTTGCGGTGGTTGCCGGCATAGAGCGGACCGCCGGAGACGTACAGCTCGCAGAACTTGTCTTCCTCTTCGGTCAGCGGCTTGTCCGCCAAAGGGACAGGCACCGCCGGCAGCACCTCGTTCGTCTTATCGTTATCTTTCTTTTTCATCACATTGTCGTTTGAAAAAGAATAGAGAATTACGGCTTCGGCGGTTGAATAAAATCCGCCTTTCTGGAGATAAGCTGCTCCATCAGTGTCTGGTAAAACACATCGGCCAGCGCGTCGGCACACGCTTCGGCATCTGCCAGCGAGTTGATGAGCCGCATGTTGAACACCACGTTCAGGTCATACCCCGTAATGGCGGCCATCAGCTCGTTGCCGTCGTAGTTCAGTACCCCGTAGGTCATGCGGTCTTCCACCCGGAACGTGACCCGTTCTATCTTGTCTCCTTTCTTCTCTTCCATAACTTCAGATTTTGAAATGGTTCCTCATCTTCGGTGTCCGCTGCTGCGAAATATCCGTATCCCCGTTCTGCCGCAGACGGCGGCTGCACAGAGCGGCCACTTCCCGTGTGGCCGTCACATCGGCATCGGCATCGTGGGCATCGTCCAGTTCGATGCCGAGACGTTCGGCCACCAGCTCCAGCTTGTAGAACGTGACCTGCGGATCGGCGGCTAAACAGAGCCGTGCCAGGTCGATGGTGTCTAAGTAATGAGGCTGGAAGTTCCCGTAAAAATCCGTCGTGCCGGCGAATACCTGCGCGAACTCTTTCTGTAACCCGGCATAAGCCATCATCTGTTGGAGAAAGCCCACGTCGAACGGGATGTTCTGCCCGATAAGCACGGGCTTGTAACGGACGCCCTTGCACAGGGTATGTTTGCGGGCGAAGTCGATGACATCCGCCGCCACCTGTTTCAAGAGGATGCCCCGTGTCCGCAGTAGGTCCATCGTGATATCGGTGTAGTTCAGCGCGGCGGCCTCGTAGTTCATCGATTCGGAGGTGCTCTCCTGTTCGATCTCCCGACGTGTCTTGAGCACTTTGCGTTTGGGTGCCCCGCCCAAAGGCTGCTTGTCGTAAGGGGCGATATAGTTCGCATAGCGTCCCAGCACCTCGAAGGTGTCGAGCCGCACGGCCTGCATGGCGATCTGCGTGCAGGCGCAGCGCGTGCAGTCCAGACCGCCGGTCTCGAAGTCGAGCACGACGGCCGTATAGATTCCTTGTTCTGTCTTGGGTGTTGCCATATTATCCGAATAAGTTGATTCTCATACGATATGAATGATAGTCGATTTGGTGCTTTGGAGGTTGTTTGTGCCGGAATAGTCGCTGTACTTGACCATCCCCGACACGATGACGATACGGTCTTTCAGTGCGGAGATTTCCTCCCGATGGGCTTCGCAGGTCTCGCTCCAGCAGACCATCTCCGCCACGTCGTTATTCTGCTGGAGCGTCAGCTTGATAAACCGCTTGCGTTCGCCGCTCGTCCGGTCTTTGTACGTGTGCTCGGACAGCTCCGTGACGGAGGCGCATACGGCGGCACGCCGTCCGTCGCTGGCCGGGTCGAGCACGTCGTGCAGACTCAGGTAGGAGGCTTTGCCTTTCACGAGCGCACGGGCTTCGGATGCCTCGAAGATGCGGCGGTAGTCCACCGAACCGATGCCCGACACGGCAATCTGCTGGCGGCTCCAAAAGTAATGCCGCCCGACCAGCTCCTCGGGGAAGTCTTTCTCCGAAAGCGTGAAGCCTAATTCTGCCGCTGCACGGGCAAGCAGACCGTAACGCTCCGTCACCGTACCGATACCTTCCACCTTGTCGAAGCATCCAGACAGAATCATGTTCCGCACATGCCGGGCATTGACCGGTACCCGCACGGATTCTTCAGCATTGTCGGGGTCGTCCCAGTAGGCGTATTTCTTCAATTTGTACCGGAATATCCGGTGGATGAAGTGCTCGATGGAGGTGTAAGGACCGTTTTTCTCGCGTTCCTCGACGATGCAGGCAACGGCTTTGGCTCCGAGCTGTTTGATGCGGCCGAGTGACCAGAAGATTTCATCCGTGCCGTAGTCGGTGAAGAATACCTGCCGGGAGGTGTTGATTTCGGGCGGCACGATGCGGGCTTTCGAGCAGAGCTCCATCTCGGACATCAGCAACGGGATTTCTTTGTCGTCGGCCCACTGCAATGCCACGGTGTAGAACGCTGTCGGATAGTTGGCTTTGAGATAGGCTCCCACGTAGCTGGTGACGGCATAAGCGGTGGCATGGCTGGCATTGAACAGGTAACCGCCGCCGGCTTCGATCATTTCCCAGATGTGTTCCGCATCTTCTTTGGGACACCCTTTGGCGGCAGCTCCCGTCATGAACTTCTCCTTCATGGCGCGGATGACATCGATTTTCTTTTTGGAGATGAGTTTCAGCAGCCGCACGCCCTCGGCCAGCGAGAAACCGCCGACTTCACGCGCCATCTGGGCGAGCTGTTCCTGAAAGACCAGTACGCCGTAAGTGTTTTTCAAGGCATCGTAGGTTCCCCACAAATAAACGGGGGCCACTTCCTCACGGCGGCAGAGCAGGTATTTTTCGGCCGAACCGGAATCGAGCGTCGCCGGACGGTACAACGCTCCGGCGGCAATCAGGTCGCCGATGCACTGCGGCCGCATGTCTTGCAGGAAGCGGGTCATGCCCGGCGAGGAGAACTGGAAGACGTTCTGCGTGTAGCCCTCCGACAGGATACGGAAGGTCTTCTCGTCGTCCAAGCCGCTGCGCACGATACCCTCGAAGGAGAGCCCCGCACCGTATTCCCGGTTGCAGATGTCGATGACCGCCTGTATTTTCGACAGCTCCTTGATGCCGAGACAGTCGTTTTTCAGCAACCCGACCTCGTCGATGGAGTATCCGTCCAGCTCGGAAATGAGCAGGTCGTCCACTTTCTTGATGGGCGTGTAGTCGAAGCACTCCATCGGCTCGCCGTCCTGCTGCTTGGGCGTGATGATGATGGCCGAGGCATGGACGGAACCGGAACGGGGCTGACCCATAAGCGGCCGAATGTCCTCGATGACCCTCGGGTACCGTAGGATGAAGTCCCGGACTTTCTTGTTGGTGGCGGCCAACTTGAACAGGTCGGTCCAGGTCATGTTGTCGTCCCCGAAGATGGCCGTGATGTAGTTCACCACACTGACCGGCACACGGTGTACGCGGCTGACATCTTTCAGCACGGCTTTCATTTTGAGGGTCGTGAGCGTACCGGCGGAGAAGACCTGCTGTCGCCCGTCGGTGTTGTACCGCCGCTCCAAATACTCCTTGACCTCCTGCCGGCGGTCGGACTGGAAGTCGATGTCCACGTCGCTCATGGTTTTACCGGAACCTTGAAGATAACCGTCACCGACCTCACAATCATACGCTTTTACAATGTGCCGGGATTCAATCTTCCTTATTGATTCTATTTTCATCGGACGTAGGTTTTATTGTTCACGATGTTGCATATTGCCTGTTTGCACACGCCGAACATACCGGCCAGTTCGACTTGGCGGATACCCCACAGATAGTGTAATAACCGAATTTGACAAGCCTCCTCGTTTGTTAATTTCGCGTGGGCATGGTTCTCACCGTAATCTCTTTTCAGATTCTGTTCTATGGCATGTCGATAGTTTTCTTTCCGCGTGCACATTTCGAGATTATCGGCTCTGTTGTTCAGTTTATTGCCGTCTTTATGATTGACTTCCAGGACTGAATTCCAATCCGGTAAAAAAGCACTGGCGACAAGCCGGTGAATCAGAAAGTGTCTGGTGTTGTTTCGTGTACTTAATTGTACCTGAAAATAAGGGGATGTTCTGCCTTGAGCGGGAGTCAGGATATGGCCTTTGAGCAGACGTTCTTTTCTATTCTGCACGAGCACTATCCTGTCCAGGCTTCGTACTTGCCCGAAATTACTGACTTGATAACACTTTTCGTAACCGGGTATATCTTTCCATATTTCATCTTCCATATCGCATATCTTTGTTGATTTCAAATAGTAAATCCCGATTGTCGAACAGGATATCATCCCCCTCCCGAAGCTCATCGGCATAGACCTCGATCTGTTTTTCGCCACGGCGTACCGCCAACCGGGCATCGCGGTCAAAAAGCACTGTCTGACCATTACTCAAACATAGTTTCACGTAGCTCGTAGATGCAATCGTTCCGACAAGTTTGGTCGCTTTGGCCGGATAGAGCCCGGCACGCTCGGGCAGCAGGAAACGCTCGAAGAGCAGGTTGTACCGGATGGGGTCGATAAGCGTGATACCCAACAGGTACAAAGCCAGACAACCTCCTGCCGAACCGCGCCCGCACCCCACAAGAATACCGTTGCGACGTGCCCAGTTTACCGTATCGTACTGCACGAGCATGTAGTCAATGTTATCTGTAGATTCGAGAATGTAGATCTCTTTATCGAGTCGCTTCCTGTACTTGTCCTTTTGTTCGGCGGGTACCAGTTTGGAAAAACCCTCTTCGAGCAGGGAAAGGAACATCGTATGCGTATCGCCGTAACGCTGCCGCTCCTCCGCCGTCATGTCGTAGCGGGGCATGTAGTTCCGCTCGGTCTGGTAACGGGCTTCGGCACCCTCGGCAATCTCCACCGTGTGGCGGCACATCCGCTCGAAGAGCGCGTCCGTGTTCCACCGCTCGCCGTCGAAAAGCGCACGGACGGCGGTATAGTGCTCGTCGATGTCTTTGAAGTATTGGTCGTCGCTCTGGGCATGGGCGGCACCCGTGGCGATTTTGTTGAGCACGGTTTTCGTGCGGGCATCGTCCTTGTCCGGATAGTAGCAGTCGGTGATGAGTATCGGCTCCACTAAGAAACTGTCGTTCCGCTCGTCGTAGAAGGTGTGGAAGAAATGGGCGGTCGCCTTCAGCACCTCGGCATCCAGCCGTTCGGCCTTGTACTCCGACAGGTCCACCTGGTAGAACACCTTATCGAAGGTCTCCCGCAGGGCTTTCACCGCATGTAGGTTATTTTCCATCCAGCACGGCGAGAGTTTGCCGAACACCAATACGTTCCCTTCGCCGCGGCGGAGCAGTTCGGGAAGCGGAATGGTCGCGTCCGCAGCATCCACCATGACGGCTTTCTGGATGCGCAGCAGATTCCTGAGTCCGCGCTGGCTTTGACAGTAGATTTTTACCTCCACCTTTTCGCTCTCGTGCGCCAGCGTGCAGGTGTATCCGATGACGGGACGGATGCCGGCCTTGTCGCAGGCTTTCTGCAACGCCAGCGTCGCACCCATCGTATTCCGGTCGCAGATGCCGAGGGCGGTATGGCCCATCCATGCGGCTTTCCGCACCCACTGCGACACGTCGCCCGAGGCATTGAGCAGTTCGTAGGGCGTATGGACACCTAAGTTCACGAACGGGGTTTTCCGCTTACAGGGAACTCGCCGACCCACGTATTTGAGGATGTTCAGAGCGAAGCCCTCCCGGAGGGAGTAGTAGTACCAGTTGTCCCCGAACGGGAAGACGACGTATTCGATGCCCTCGGACAGCAGCACCTCCGGATGTTCCATCAGGTTGAATTCCACCTCTGCGCCTCGCACACGGAAAATCGACTCCACCCCGGAAAGGTCCGCGAGGAACAGTTTGCCGAGCCCTTCAATTTCGACCACTTCACGGTCTATGGGCCGGTAAGCGATGCGGTGCGCTTTCAGCCATTCATGTAATTCGTTCATGCTATTTCTGTTGTATCTTGGTGAGTTGATATTCGACAGGCGTTTTCAACCCGTAGGCGAAAACACGGTAAATCTCTTCCGCCGTCAGGTCTTCCCAGTCTTTCTCCGGATCGGGAATGTCCGCCACGAAGACCTCGAAATAGGCGGAGAGCTCCGAGGCGGTGTGTTTGACGGCCTCCACGGCATCGCCGTCGTAACCGATGACCACCGTGCGGACGCCTTTCGTCTGGAGTTTGTAGATTTGGGTGCGGGAGATTTTCTTCCCGAAGGTGGCGACGGCGACGATACGTCGGTTGTCGTACAGGTCTAATTTGCGGGTCAGGGCGACCACGTCGAAGATGCCTTCGGTCAGGATGACCGTGTCGGTTTCGCCCTCCACGATACCGTCGTAATGATAGAGCAGCTTCACGAAGTCGTTCTCGGTGGAGTTGCGCCAGCGCAGCATCTTGTAGCCCCCGTTGCGTGCGGCACGGCGGTTATGGAGGTCGATTTCCTCCTTGCTCCACGTATGGCGGGCCACGTAACCCACCGTGTCGCCCGCGTCGATGACGGGAAAGATCACGTAGTCGTCCCAGCGGCGGTTCAGCCGGCAGGTGGTGCCCACCGGAAAGCGGTCGTAATCGTCGTAGGTAAATCCCCGGCTTTGCAGATAAGGATGGGTAAAGGTGCGCCGCCAGTATTCCGGAAGGGATACGATGCCCAACTCGTCATCGACCTCTTCCTCCGCATCCTCCAACGGGAACAGCACATTGGGAAGCGGCTCGTCGAAAGCCACCGTTTCCGTCGGCAGCAGGTCCATCCGGCCGAGGCTTTCGAGCAACTTGCCCAAAGTCGTGGTCGAGCGTCCGCACGAGAAGCAGTGCGCCATGAAAGGTTTCTTACGGGCGGTCTCCTTACCGATATAGACCCCGAATTTTCCGTCCTTGCCGCAGAACGGACACCGCGCGATAAGGTTCTTCCCGCCGCCGTCCGTCCGTGCCCCGAGTTCCGCCCGGAGCTCGGTCACAAGCAAGTCATATTCTTTCCCTGTGATGTACATATAAAGAAATAGCCCGCCGCAGTGGCGTTGGGTTGGCAAAAGCCGTCTTTTTATTTCTCTTTCGAGCGAGATTTCCTATTTCCCGACAAATTGCCGCCAAAACATTTTGCGTTTTCCGACAAAAAAACAGGTATATATTTTGCAATTATAAAATTCAATTTTATTTTTGCATAAAAATAACGACGATATGATAGAGCGCACCCAACAAGCCAAGTTACTTCAACTGGCAACAAAGTATCCTTTTGTGACTATTACCGGACCGCGACAGTCCGGCAAATCAACTTTGGCCGAACTGACCTTTCCGGATTATAAACGTGTATCACTGGAGGATTTGGATAACCGTGAGTTTGCGACCGAAGATCCGCGAGGTTTTATTGCTACCTATCCGTCTCATACGATTATTGACGAAGTTCAGCGTGTTCCTACACTGCTTTCCTATCTTCAAACGCACACGGACCAGGAACATCGGATGGGGATGTATATTCTGACCGGTTCGCAGAATACGGAACTGATGGATGCCGTTGATCAGTCTCTTGCCGGCCGAGTCGGCATTTTGACTTTGCTACCGTTCTCCCATGAAGAGATGCGCAATGCGGGCATTTTGCCCGAAACGACCAACAGTGAGATTTTCAGTGGAGCCTATCCGAGTATCTATGACCGCAGTATCGACCCGACGGACTATTATCCGAATTATATCAAGACCTATATAGAACGTGATGTCCGACAGATGAAGGCCATCGGCGATCTTTCAAAGTTCCGCAGACTCATCAAATTGTGCGCAGGACGTATCGGTCAGTTGCTCAACAAGGCTTCTTTGGCTGTCGAATGTGGTGTGACCGCTCCGACAGTCGATGCGTGGCTTTCGATTCTGGAGGAGAGCTATATCCTTTATTTCCTGCGTCCCGACTACAACAATTTCTCCAAACGTCTCGTAAAATCGCCCAAACTCTATTTCTATGATACGGGGCTGGCTTGTTCCCTTTTGGAAATAAGAAATGTATCACAACTCGATTCACATTATCTGCGAGGCGGGTTGTTTGAAAATATGGTCATCAACGAATTTCTCAAACGGGACTATAATCGGGGATTGGAACCGGCTCTCTCGTTCTGGCATGATAGCGCAGGCAATGAAGTGGATCTGATTCAAACGGAAGCTGATTGTCAGTATGCCTACGAAATCAAGTCCGGAGCGACCTTTTCCAAAGAATATTTCAAAGGGCTCAATTATTGGAGTAAACTTTCCGGGGCTGATCCTGATCGAAAAACGGTAATTTATGGAGGAGATAAGTCGATGCAGACATCAGATGGCAAGGTCGTATCATGGAAAAATATTTAGTTTCTTTCATGCGATGATAGGAACTGTGCTATCAGGTACGGAATTACTCACTAATTGAGCAATTGTACACACGTTATTGCTCAACTTATGAGCAATTTCCGTATATTTGCAGCATCTAATCAGTGCCCGTATCGGCAGGTCACGATATCTGCACTATAAAAAAGATGCAAGAAGGCTCCTTCACGGGAGCCTTCTCTGTTTATAATTTTCGCTTAATGCTTCTTTTGTTGGAGTTAAAGGAGATTGTATTTTCTGAATCGTTGGTTTATTCGTTAACTATTAAAACGGATGCCGCTATTCCGAAATGCTAAAATAAAGATAACCAAGGCACTATCGTTATCAGCAATAGCATCAATAAAAACACATAAAGTGCCATCCGTAATGTCCGGTTCGGACATCTCTTCTTAAAGAAAGCCGATACTATGTTCAGATGCAACAGAATGTGTGCGGCAAGCAGAACAAGCAAAGCTACCCCTGCCCATAAATGGACATCGCCCCAGCCATGCCTTCCCAATCCACACAAATGCGAACACCATGAATCGGCACCTTGAAATCTGACGGCATGGCGGGAAGGAATGACAACTTCCAAGATGAAACCGCTTATGCTGACCAATGCTATTGCAATCAACATGGCAAGGTCAATGGCAATATTGACCGGCATTTTGTTCTTTAACATCACTCCTTATTATTATGTTCATGGTGATGCCCATGATGACATTCATGATGTTCATGGGATGAACAACCTATACCGGAATCTGTGATTTTTCCGTTCAGATAATCGGTTACAACATGCTGGATATTCCCGGAGCAGCCTCTTACTACTTTTATGTTGTGGGAAGTAAGGACATTCAAGGCTCCTTGTCCCATATTCCCAGCCAGCATCACATTGACCCCCATCTTCTCCAATTCTCCTGCTATGTTGGACTTGCATCCGCATCCTTGGGGAGAAGGAATAATCTCGTTACTCAGGATTCGATTGTCTTGCCCTATTGTCAAGACAGTGTAATACTCGCAGTGGCCGAAGTGGTCATCGACCTCATTTTCTCTTGTCGGAATTGCAATTTTCATCATAATCTATTTTTATTTATGTTAATGTTATCTACCGTAGAGCCTACGTTATTTTTGTAAGTTAAGGCTTCATTTCAGGAACTTTCAGAGGGCACCCATTGATGCAACGTCCACACTTGATGCAATCGGGATGTAGAAATCCGTCTCCGTCATTCCTGCTCTCGTATGGCTTTAACTGCATGGGACATACCGCAGAACAGAGTTTGCATTTTGTAGTACACTTTTCTCCTACGATGATGCGGCGGTAGCTGTCGGGAAGCCTGCCGCTACGAGGCGACACCCACGCTGACAGCGTTCCCATCGGACAAAACGAGCACCATGTTCTCGGAGCATATATAAATGAAAGAGCCACGCCAACAATCGTGGTAACCAGTATAATCGTCCAAAATACCCGTCCCATATCATTCCAGTCGCCCCAAGCACGGTACATCTGTATGCCGAACATGGTGAAGATAAATATCACCATGAAAATACGGAATCCTTTGGTGCGTACAAATGCCGGAATCGGTTTGTGCGGCGAGTATTTCGCCAATACCCGGTCGTAAAAATTTCCACGGGGGCAGGCATTCCCACACCACCATCGCCCTTTGCGCACGGCAAACGCGACCGGTGCTATCATACAGATAACAGCAAGGAAACCGATTACCGGATAAAAGTAACCGACAACAAGATACACCAATAGTATCCAATATAGTGGAAATCCCCTTTGAGGAAGAGAACGAAAAAATTGTTTATGTGCCATGTGTTTTCTAACTCATTGTTTCAGGGAACAAAGTTACGCAATTACCCACATCGGCACAAGCTATAAAACAGATACCTTAATCGATTTTATCAATCAAAGTGTGATTGAGAATTTTTTAAGCCTCTTATTGATCATGGCAGGAGGAATAACTGTCCTGATAGCATCGGCAAGGATATTAAGCAGGCGTTCACGCACGAAATTACGATGTACCACAAAGGCAATCTCACGGTTCGGTTCGGGATTGGTAAGAACACGGACATTGGCTTGCTGGCATTTCCTAAGAAGCGGTACATGAAGTTCCGGAATGATGGCATATCCTCCATTCTCGTCAACAATCTTTATCAGTGTCTCCACACTGCCTGCTTCATAAACGGCTTGGCGCTCTGCCCTATAATTGCAAAAGGGGAAAACACCACGATTGGGGCAATACCCCTCACGAAGCACCCACACGCTTTCCACAGGAAGCCGGCCTGTCTGCAAATCAGGGTCATTATAAATAGGTTCGTCCGGAGAGACGTATGCCATAAGACGTTCTTGATAGACCGGTATTTCCAACAGGTCGCCGTTATTAAGCGGTGTCGCCAAAAGTGCGATATCAAGTTCTCCGCGTTCAAGTTGTGAAACAAGGGTTGATACCCGTGCTTCCTCTATATGCAATTCTATGTCCGGATGATTGGCAGACAGGTATTTGAGCATTTTCGGCAATAAATACGGAGCGACCGTAGAAGTAATGCCGAGCGACACTTTCCCGACAGATTCTCCTTTTCGTGTAGCCACCAGCTCTTTAACCTGTGCTGCATTGAACAACAGCAGCTTTGCACGGCTGATAATTTCTTCGCCGACAGCGGTCGGCTTCACCGGATGGCTGTTGCGGTCAAATATGGTTACATCAAGTTCAATCTCCAATTTTTGAACAAGCGATGACAAGGTTGACTGTGAGATGCCGCATGATTCCGCGGCTTTTGCAAAATGGCGGTATTTGTCAACCGCCACGATATATTCCATTTGCTGAAGTGTCATATAAGTTGGATTGCGTTCGATAATTTCGATGCAAAATTAGATAAAATCTATTTTGTAGGACAGAATTATTGGACTAATTTTGCAAAAAACAAACGGTTATGATACAAGTAAACAAGAAAATCTGCCCTCACGACCATATTTGTCCGCTGATTAAAGCGTGTCCGGTCGGAGCAATTTCACAGGATTCCGAAGGTTTTCCGGTGATAGATTACAACCTTTGCATCGAGTGTGGCAAATGCGTGAGAAAATGCCCGATGAAGGCGATGAAACAAATAGAGAGCTAACAAAAAATATAAATTCTATGAATATCGCATTACCTGATCGAGTTCGCTTCCGGCAATACGATACAGCTTTGGCATTTCGGATTCAATTATTAGATGACAAAAGGCTCCCCAATCGGAGCCTTTATCATTTTAGATGTCTTCCATCTGCTGCAACACCATCGACCGTTGCGGGTCATAGAACACCTCGTTGTCATAGTCGGTGGCGATTTTGATGGTGTCGCCCTTCCGGAAAAACCGGCTCTTGGCCACATGCAGGCGCATCAGGCACTCTTTCCGCTCGGCCGACGACTGGTTCAGGGAAATCAGATGCGTGCAAGGGCGAGCCAGTCCCTTCGCCTCCGAACAGTTGTATTCGGTCAGCACGTTCCGCTCGTTGTTGAGCCAGTCCCGGTCTTCGATGGTGCTTTGGTAGGTCACCACCATCCACACGT
This sequence comes from Alistipes sp., assembly GCA_051875395.1. Taxonomy (GTDB): domain Bacteria; phylum Bacteroidota; class Bacteroidia; order Bacteroidales; family Rikenellaceae; genus Alistipes. The sequence goes on from JBJEGV010000030.1 coordinate 91,360, forward strand.
TCTCGTCCGCTGCCAGGTCTTTGAGGTCGTTCGCTACGGCGATACGCTTGGAACGTTCATGCTCGGCGCCCCACTGACGGCGCGTGGCGTCGGTGAGCAGGTCCATCGAGTCCACGATGACCACATCGGGTGAGTAACCGTTGATTTTGCGGTATTCGGCAATGCCGTTCTTGATGTCCATTGTCGATATGCGGGCTGCAAAACGCGGGAACGAACGTACCGTGATACTGCCGGCGTAACTCAACACCAGCTCCTCGAAGTGCTTGAACTCCCGGTCGGAAATCTTCCCCTGCTCGAAGTAGTAGGCGTTGCGGGAAATCATCCCGCCCGAATAGGCGTCCAACGCCTCCTGCTCGGAACCTTCCAACTGGTAGTGCAGCACATGCAGCCCGTCGTCGATGTCGGCGCGAATGCCGATGTGCTTGGCCAGATGTGATTTGCCCACACCCGTCGATGCAAGGAAGCAGGTCAGTTGCCCCCGGAGGTTCCGACCGCCGTTCAGGGCGTCGAGGTACGGGATGTAGAAGCGGCACACCTGCGGCAGTCGGTTCTCGCGGCTCTCGGCTTCGCGGCGGCGGTTGTGCTCGAAACGCTCGCGGAAAGTTTTCGCCACGTCCACGAATGCCGTGGTGCGGAGCGTGAACGACGAGAGCCACCCGGCATATTCGGCGAGCAGCGCCTCGGCCTTGTCCTGACGGTTCTGGTTGTAGAGCTTGCCGACCTCGGTATAGACTTTCTGCAACCGCACGCCCTTGATGTAGCCTTCGAACAGGTCGGTCAGGGATTCCGTGTTGGTATTCTCCTCCTCGTACTCGCGGAAGGTCTCCAACAGCTCGATGGCATCGTAGTCGCCTTGGAATGTCTGCGAGAGCGTGGCATAGGTCGGCGGGGACTTGTAGGTGCGGTAGTGGTTGGCGATGACCTCCTGAATTTTCTGGAAGCTGCGGTCCGGCAGGTACTCCTTGCACATGTTCTCCGCCACCACACCGCACAGGGTGTCGTAGCGCAGGGCGGCGGCATAGAGCTCATAGAGGAACTCCGCCGATAAAGGATTGACAGGTGCGTTTTTCATGGGCGGCTCCTCCTTTCAGCTTCTTCGCGGCGCAAGCGGTAGAGTTCCGGATAACGGGCGGCGGTACGTTTGCGGCAGAGCTCGGCGCGGAAGCATGTCCGGCAAGCGGCCGAGAACGGATTCCACAGCAAGGTCGAAATACCGCAGACGTAGTAACCCACAGGCGTGTTCACCACCCGCTGTTTGGTCGCCTCCTCGTATGCCGGATCGAGGAACTGCCACAGGGGATGTTCCCGCCGGTCTTTGAGCAGCAGCGGCAAGGCGGCGCGGCTGAGTCCGGCCTGCTGAAGCCATCGGTCCTCGTGGTAACGGCGTACCGGCGTGGTGGCGGCGAAACGCTCCCGGGCTTTGGGCCCGAAGGAGTGCGACGGCATCCATCGGCACGACAGGTAGCTTTCGTCAAACCGACTGATGGCATGCACCTGGCAGATGCAGAAGTCCGCGATACGCTCGTCGGAGAGCTCCCCGCCGCCGTGGGTGCGCAGGAGCTCCAAACAGGCTGCCACCGTCCGCCGTCCCGACTCTCCGCCGGGAAAGCGGAACGAGGCGTCGATGAGCCGGCGCACGAGCGTCTCGAACAGCGATACCGTCACACGGGTCTTATCGTTTCTCTCCATCGGGCGTAATGAGTTTGCGCATCTGCTGTTTCGCCAGAAAAATCCGGCTCTTCATCGTGTCGAGGCTCCGGCTTTTCATGTTGCCGTTGCGGTATGAAATCTCGACGATCTCTTCCAACTTGTACCCCGCCTGTTGAAGCAGCAGGGCTTCCCGGTAAATGGGTTTGAGCGAGTCGAGGGCATTCAGGATGTCGTCGTTGTAAAACTCCCGGTAGTTCTCCATCCCCATAGCGTTGCCGTGCGTGTCGTCTTCATCGGTCAGCGACGAGGCCAGCGAATAGACGTCCACGTTTTCCGAAACGGGCAGGCGGCCGTGACGGCGGTTCTGCTCCATGACGAACCGTTTGGTCACGATGTGTATCCAGTTGAGAATGCTCCGCTGGGGATCGTAGGTGGTGATGTACTTGAAAAAGTTCACTAATGCCTCGCTGTAATTGTCTGCAATGTTCTCCTGCAAGTAAGTGTAACGGATACAGAGCCGGTACACCAAATTTTTGTTGGGCAGGATGTAGCGGTTGAACAGCTCGGTACGCAGTTCGATATTTTTTAACTCCTCTTCCGGGAGTGGCTTTCCCTGTTGCTCCATAGGCCGACGGATTGATGGTTCAATCTGAATCTCAATCTGTCAGCAACTCTATGTGCGTCAATTCTATAAATATTTGTCATAACTTCTTAAATACGATATTTGCGGATATAGTAATGATAAAGATGGCAGGCGTCGGCGGCATTGTCGTCGGGGGCATCGTAGCGGTATTTCTCACGGCAGGCGCGAATCATCTGCTCCTTGGTCGCCCGCCCGTCTCCGGTAGCGAATTTCTTCAGCGTGGCCGGGTTCACGAATTCGGGCTCCGGCAGGTCGAGTTCATCGCAGACCTCCAGCAGGATGCCCCGCAGCTCCGCAAGGCGGCGCAGGTCGTAGAAGTGGCGGTTCACTGCCACGTCCTCGGCCACGATCCGGCGGATGCCGTAACGGCGGATAAAGGCCATGAGCATGACGCGGAACGCGCCGTGCATCTTGTTGCCATTGCGGCGTTTCGATTCGGCGAAGTTCCACGTCCCGCTCTCATGCTGGCTGTAATAGCCGGTCTTGGTCGCCACATCCAACGCCAAAACCTGTTCGCGGCCGATGTTATCCGATACGCGATTCTCCATGCTCCTTGACGATTACCAGTTTGTTGGGATAACCCTCCGCGACGTTCCCGTGCGATACGACGAGCACGGTCCCGCCAAGGGCGTTCAACGCCTCGAACATGGACGCCAGTCCCGCTTCGTCCACCGCCTCCAGTATCTCGTCGAGAACGAGCAGGTCCAGCCCTTTTTCGTCGTCGCAGTTGGCATTGACGAGCTTTTGCATGGCAAGGATTGTCGCCAGATTCACGCGGGCGGCTTCGCCTGCCGAGAATTTGCCGAAAGAGCCGCAGTCCACGCCGTCACGCAGCAATGAAATGGAGATTTTCTCGCGCACCTTGCCGCTTTTGAGCACCGTATAACCGTCGAAACGGATGCGGATGTCGCTGCCGATACCGACGAGGAACTCGTTTGTGATGCGGCTGAGGGCCTCGATTTTCGTGTTGGCCAAGTAGGTCTTGAACTGCACGAAACGCTCGCGTTGTACCTCTAATGCCCGCACTTTGTCGTCCACGTCGAACTTGCGTCTGGCGGTCTCCATCGAGCGTTGCTTTTCCTGTTTCAGCGTAGCGCGAAGCGACTGGGTCAGGTCGGTCGCGGCAGCTTCGTTTACCTCGCGGATGGTCTCTTTCAGGGTGTCCACGGCGCACTCCGCCGAACGGATGTCCTCCTCGGCCTTGCGCTTCTCCCGACCGAGTGCAGCGTTACGCTCGTCGATGAAGCCGAACACTTCGTCGAATACCTTGCGGCGGATGCCGTCGATCTCCTCCTGCATGGCGGCAATTCCGGCTTGGGTACGCTTGCGGTTATGCTCCGCATCCTCGACGCTGCTCGTGGCACCGCGCACGGCTCGCTCGTGTTCCGACAGTTTCTGTTCCCAATCCCGATGCTCGTTCTCCATGTCGCGGCGTTCGGTACGGATACGGTTCTGCTGCATCTCTACCTCTTCGGATTGTCTCTCCCCGGCCTCTATGCGACCGTTCAACTCTCCGAGTTGTTGCTGGCGAAGACGCAGCTCCTTCGTTCCAGCTTCGATGTCGAATCCGGGGTGAGCCACCAGGAACTCGTGCCCGCAGGCGGGACAGGTAATCGAACCGGCCAGTTTGTTGGCCAGCTCGTCGATACCTGCCGAAACGGTACGGCGCTTGCGGCGTAGCTCGTCCAGACGTCCGGCAAGGTCGCGCAACTGGCTGTCTATCTCCTGCAACCGCGACTGATAGCCCGCCGTCTGTTCCTCGTACTGCGAGCAGAAATCGGCGTAATCCTTTTTGAACTGTTCCCATGCCGCACGTTTCTCCGCCAACGTCCTTTCGGCGTGCTTGACCGCAGCATCGAGGTTGTCAAGAGAGGCACGGGCGATTTCCATATCCTCCTTTTTGAGCCGGAGGGTACGGTTCCAGTCCGTGCGCCGGGTATTCGGGAAAAGCGGCATAAATGCTTCGATGGCTTTCAGGCACTCTTCCAACGAGGTGTCCGAAGATTCCAGCTCCTGCAACGCTTCGTCCGCCTGCCGGACTTTCTCCATCATTCCGTCGGTTTCGTCCGCCGACGCTTTCCGGGCACGTATCTGTTCCCGTTTGGCGGCGATGGACGCTTCGAGCTCCGCAATGCGGGTTGCACGGGTGCGCCCGCGCTCTTCACCCGCCGCCGTCTCGCGGTCGATCTGCTCCTGCAACATCTCGATACGCCCGTCGATGCCTGCCAGTTCGAGGTTTATCCGCTGCTGCTCGCGCCCGAGAGGCTCGATGTCCTCCTCGACACGGGCGATGGCTTCGTCCACGAGAATGCCGTTCGAAAAGCGGTTGATGATCTCCTTTTTCTCTTTGTCCGAGGAGGACAGAAAGTCCTCGTAACGGTATTTCGAGAGGATAAAGTTGTTCAGCAGCTCGTCGCGTGTGATGCCCAATTTGTCGAGGATGTAGCGGTTATAGGCATCGACCGAGGGCTGCACGGCCTCGTCCGTCTCCACTTTCTTGCCGCCTCGCCGGAGCGTGCAGGCAACCGTCGATGTCCCTTTGCGGGGAATGCAGCGTGAAACGACAAGTTCCTCATTGGAAGCGTCGTTTGCCAGATGCAGGTTGATGCGGCACTCCTCGGCAGCATCGTTGATAATCTCCTCGGAGCGTATCTTGCGCAGCGGACTGCCCGTGATGCCGATGGCGATGCACTCCAGCAGGGCGGATTTTCCGGCACCGTTCGATTGCTGGGAGTCGTTGTCACGGTTATCGCCGAATATCAGGGTCGTAACGCCTTGCTGCAAGGTGCACGATAAATGACGGAAAGCACACAGGTTTTCCGCCTCTATGGTTTTCAGTTTCCACATGGTCTGTTCTCGATTTTAGATAAGTATTCCAATCCGACAGCGACATCTTCGATCTGCTTCTCGCGGCAGAACTCCTCGTAGGTCTCGCGGATACGACGGCTGTCGAATTTTTCAAAAAGGGACGATGAAACAGTTTCGAGCAGCTCCTCGTCATCGGCGATAAGCTCTACCTTGGTGGCACCGGCTTCCAAGAGCGCAGCCTTGTTCACGGACTTCATGGCCGCCTGCGGGGCATGGACCCGCACCTTGACCTTGTAGCGGCCGTCGGCATCGATCTCCCTGAGCTCGTCCATGAGGTGCAGACCCGCCCGCTCGACCGACACGTCCAGCACTTTGTAGCGCGTATTCACCTTGTTCTTGATGAACTCGTGCGTACCGTCGGTGTAGATGACCGTATAGCCCTTCTCTTCGTCCTCGCCGAAGTTGTGCTGGCGCGAAGAACCGATATACTCGATACGGGTTTTCGGGATGATGCACCGGTTGTGGTAATGGCCGACGAACACCTTGTCGAACGCCTCGAAAAGGTGTACGGGCAGTTCGTTGTCGGACGGCTGGGACAGTGCCCCGTTGATGCCTTCATGGATGTACAGGTAGTTCAACCGTTCGGGGTCGAGACGCACCCGCTCTAATTTCTCCGGGAAGCTGCCGTTCTCCGGAAAGTAAGCGACCATGTGCAGGATGAACCGCTGCCCGTCGGGACAGGGCAAGGCGATGTAGTCGTCCGCGACCAGCACGTTGTCGTGTTGGTCGAAGATGTGGCAGTAGCCGCGCGGCGATTCCTGGTTTACCTTGTCGTGGTTGCCGTTGATCATCGTGACGCGCATACCGTACTCGGCAGCCAGCAGCAGGGCGTCGTGAACGGCCAGCAGCACGTCGAGGGTCTGGGCGGCACGGCTCAGGAAGAGGTCGCCGCCGAGGGCGATGTCCCGGATGTCCATCGTTCGGCAGATGTCGAGGGCCTCCCGCCAGTTGGCTGTAAATTCGGGTATGTTATCTTTGGATACGTGTATGTCGTTCAGTAACAACAGACACGGATAATTCTTTTCCTTTGGCATAAGCATGTGATGTAGGAAAGGGAAGCGCAGCACAAGGCTGCTCCTTCCCTGAAATGAATAACTATATGTGTCTGTTTATCTGCGACGGCGACGGGGTTCCTCCTCGGCCGGCGGTTCGGGAGCTTCCTCCTCTTCGGAAGGGACGGGACCCTGCATCGCCTCCTCGATCATATCCAGCAGGTCTTTGTTCGAGGTCGAACGGGTCACGCGGATTTGAAGCCCTTCCTGCTCGATGTAGGCGCGGATAAGGCCGCGAAGTTCCTGCCCCTGCTCGGTGCGGTCGCCCAACCCCTGTTCCTGCAAACTGTCGAACCGTTCGAACAGGTCGTCGAGGGTGGCGGCTCCGGCCGCCGGGTTGTCCTTGTTGTCTTTCGTGCGTTTATCGAACGAGAAGGAACTGGTGTCCTCTTTCGGGAGGGCGGCCATGATGGTTTCGATGGCCTCCTTCATTTCGTCCGTCTCCATGACGGCCATGCCGTAACGGGCATCGCACTGCTTGAGGTACTCGACGGTCGCCTCGGCCTGATAGCGCGAGTAGCGGTAGATGATGTCGGGAATGCGGGGCGCGGAGAGCAGGGCCGAAAGCTCCTCCTTCGAGAGTACGTCGGTGTCGCTTTCGTTGTCGATGCTCACGAGGTATTCGGTCTTGCCGCCGTTCTTTTTCTTCTCGATTTCTACCGGATAGGCATCGTGTACCGAGCACACGGGACAGGGATGGTTGGGGTTCTTGGCCAGTTTCTTCTGCCAGAGTTTGAATTTCCGCTCGTCGAGGTCTTTGAACTGGCTGTGCGAGAGCGTAAGAAGCTGGAGCCCTTTGGCCCGTTCGTCGAGGTCGAGGACGTAGAGCGCATGGCCGTAGCTGTATTTGAGACCGCCGCCGAAGCTGCCGCCCCCGATTTTTTCGGCCAGTTTGTCGTCCCCCTGTGCCTTGGCCTTCGCCACGGCGGCCTTGCGGTAGATGTCGATCAGGTCCAGCGGATAACCGGCGTCGGTAGCTCGCGGGACGGTCACGTACAGGTACGAGGCTTTGCCGCCCGTGGAAGGCTTCTCTAATTCGAGCAACAGTTGGTGGACGGGAAATTCGTAACCCGGACGGGCAAGTACGCCGTCGGTGGTCGGCGCGATAGGCAGCACGCGCAGGCGGTACACGCCCAACTTGTCCATGCGGAAGAACTCGGTGCGGGCGAATGCCTTGTTCTCTTCCTGCGCCCGCTGTTGCGCCTGGGCGTATGTTTCCTGCGAGGCAAGGAATAAATCCTCTACGGAAACCGGATTCTCTCTTTCAAGATTTTCGTCTTGCATAGTGTTGAAAGTGATAAAATTACTAATGCCGAAGAATCTAAAAGACGACGAGGGACGGGTTCGGATGCACCGCCGCTCTTCAGTTTAGAAACTGGATGGAAAGCCGGACGATACGTTCCGTTTATCACTTTCCCTATGCGCCGCCCGAACGGGCGGATTCAATTGAGTATCTACAAAAATAGCCTCCTTTCACGAGCGGGCAAAATAAACGGTTGAATGTTTGCTGAAAAAGTGGATAACCCGCTGTTTTCAAACGGTTTATTTTATCCTGCAAATAATCGTTTCAGGGTTTTCCCGTCGTGGGGTTCTGCCACGGAAGGCGCAGGCGCTCCACCGGATAGAGGCTCGACGTGTCCACCTTCGAGGCATCCTCGACCATCTGGCGGCGGATGGTGGAGATGAGTTTCCGGTTACGGCAGATGAATTTCTCCAACTTGTGCCGCCGCATCTCGTCGTAGAAGGGTTTCTTCGCAGGGGTCATCACGGTAGCGCGGCGGCAATAGAGGCCGTTCCGTTCGTAGAGCTCCATGTAACGCCGGAACTTGGGCTTGCGCAGGGACGGGTCTTTGGATGCTGAGCAGACGATACGGATCAGCGGCAAGGGCGGAGCCCGGTGCCTGCCCGCCGGCAACGACTGCATGATGAGCTGGAACACTTCGGGAACCTCGTATTTGAGGAAGAATCCCAATTTGGTCTCCTCGAAAAGGTAACGTTTATACGTTCCCTTCGGTCTTCCTGACTTTCCGGGACGTTTTGCGGGGTTCTGCTCCGCTTTGCGGGTGATCCTCGCGCCCCGGTGTTTCTTCGCTTGTGCCATGAGTTTCGGGTTTTACAGGTTCGACAGATGCCTGGGCGACGCTGTGCGTGCGGCGGCGTTTCTCGCTGATGGCGGCGCGGCTGTTCAGGTCGCGCTGGATGTTGAGCTTTTTCATGTTACGTCATGTATGAAAAGTGAATATTGATTTCCGTGTTGTACATGCCCCGTTCGTAGATACGGACGTAGCGGCTTCCGGCATCGATGGTGAAGGACGAACCCCGGTTGTATTTGTGGTCATCGTTCCAGTGTGCCATCGTGGTGCGCAAGCCGTATTTGGGCGGCTCGACCTTGTTGGGAATGACGGCGATGATGCCGCCCTCGTTGCTGCCGTCACGCCGGGCGGTGTTGATACGCCCCTGTATGCAGACGATGCTGCCGATCTGGCGCACGAACAGCTTGCTGGTATCGGTTCCCGAACCGCTGTTCGACATCTGGAGCCAGCCGGTATCGAGCAGTTTGGGCTGGTAGTCGGCAGCGTATGCAGCCCCGAGATTTTTGCAGACCAGCTTACGGGCATCGTCATCGGGTAATGCGAGGTCCGACAATTTCTTATCCCGCCGCACGTAGTTGTCCGCAAGGTCTTTGCTGCCGGCGGCGGCCAACCTCTCCCGAAGCATCTGCTGGGCTTGGGCTGAACTTTTTCCTTGACGGACCAAAAAGGTGATGTAGTCCTGAAACAGCTCGGCAAGACGGCCGAACCGGCTGTCCGCGTCTTTCTTGGAATGGACATCCAGATTCCCGGCGGCGGTCTGCCGCTCACCCTCATCCAGACCGTCAAGCAGGCGGTCTGCCTTTTTCCGGAGTTCGGCGGCGACCTGCGTCGTGGTGACGTATCCCTCGCTCTGGGGCGTGTCCTCCCCGGCGAAGCTGCCGCTGGCAATGGCGTTCAGTTTGTCGTAGAGTTCTTGGGTGAAATCTTTGGTCGATAGCCCCTTGCCCTCGACAGCATCCACTTTCTTATTCAGCCCGTCGGTCAGGGCCTGCTGCGTGGCGTAGGTCTTGGCGATGGAGATGCCGTTTACCTGCAAATCGCCCTGCACATCGACGAAGTTTTTCGGGACGAGCAGAATGCCGCCTGCCGTGTTGGTGATGGAAAAATGAGGATGTTTGTCTGCGTTATAGCCTACAATGGCGGCATCCGCTCCCGACTGGTCGCACCAGCGTATGGTACCGCCGAATGCGGCATCCGTCAGGACGTGGCCTGCGTCCGAGAGCGTGATGCCATGCGCCGAATCAACGACCAGCACGGCATGTACCGCCACCCGTTTGTCGGCTCCGCAGACCTGCAACAGCGGTAGCGTACACCGTTTGCCGTCGTACACCTCGAAGTTCCGGAAGTAGGCCGTGCCCTCCTCGTAGCCGTCGTAGTTGATGCGGACGGTTCCTTTGTCGCTACGCTCGGCAATGTTTTTCAGTTGGTTCCCCGTGATGAAAAGCGAACCGGCACGCACCGTGTCACTGCGCAGGTCGGACAAGGTGCAGAGCCGCTCCGTGAAGGTAGCGGCGACAACGCTTTTGCTTTCGATGATGACGCTGCCTTTGAGCAGGTCGAATATGACGGCGGCGACGGAAGCTGCATTCATGCCGGCTTCGAGACGGGCGACGGAGGCTTCGGAAAAGTAACCCCGCAGAATCTTTTTGCTGCCTGTCGGAGAGACCAGCAGCGAATGTTTGCTCTCGATGCCTTTTTCGACGGTCAGGGTACCGGTCAGCAGGAGGTCTTTACGGACGGTCTGCCGGGCAAAGGGACTGTCGGTCATCAGGGCGTAGCGGCCGAAGAATTTATCCGCCAGCCGGGGTGCATAGTCTGCCGTCACCTCGATGAATTGCGGCAAGGCTCCCGTGACGGAATCGTCCGTATCGGGCACGGAACGTCCGCCCGAAGCTAAATAGCAGGCACGACCGCGTTTGTTGACTTCGTTGGCATAGGTGACCGACTCGTTGCTGTTTTTCTCGTAGATATAGTACGGATACGAGGCGTCGGCACACCCCTCGAAACGACGGATTTTACCGCCCAGCCAGACGTATCCGGGAGTAATGACGGCACCTTGGCACTGGCAGCCGGAGATGATGAAGTTGGAACAGCCGTCTAATAGGCTGCTGACGGCCAACACCATGTCCTGTAAGTTGATGATATCGTCGGCGTAGGTGTAACGGCCGCCGGGTTCCGCGATGAATTCTTTCATGATTTCGTTTTATTGGGTTTGAGCTCTTCGCCGTCTATTTTGATCAGATACGTTTTGCCCGCCGTGCGGTAGGTATTCACCGCGTAGGAAAGCATGTAAACGAACTCCTGCGTGGGGATGGTGATGGACGGCACGCACACCATGAAGCTGACTTTCGCAGTGGCTTTCTCTTCGGTGAACAGATGGAACGGCCGGGGATTTTCATCGTCGCGGTCCGTCGTGACCTGCTCACCCTCGTACCACACCGTGAACGGCCTGCCGACCGTCGCACCCTCGTGGTAGAGGTCCACGCCGAGCGGCGTGCTGTCGGTGATGTGGATGGCGTCGGATGCGTCGCGGAAGTAGCGGCGGAACCGGTAGTTCAGCCACCACTCGAACCACATCACCTGCGAGGTCATACGCGCCTCGATCTGCCGCTCCCGCGCCCATGCGCAGAAACGGTCGTTCAGGCTTTGCAGCGGCCACACGAGGCTCTGCAACAGCAGGATGTAACGCCGCCCCGACAGATAGTGCGGGGTCAGGCGGTTGATGAGCCTGTCGGTCGGCAGTCGGTATCTGTTATTGTCCATCGACACTGAGTTTTAGGGCTTGTCGGAAATTGGGTATCTGCTCTTCGCCGCCCTTCCCGGAGGACTGGCGCAGGTATCCGGAGGCGGTATGCCGCATCCGGGCGATTCGTTCCATCGGCATCAGGGTCCCGTCGCTGTTGTGGCAGGCTAAAAAGACACCCTGCCGGGGCATGGCCTCTTCGTCGATCCACACGTCGGTCACATGCTCGGCCGAGCGGATGGTTTCCATGACCTTGGAGACATAGACGACGGCATTGAATTCGATGTTCATCATGTACTCCTTCAGTTTCTCTTCGATGTTGTCGAACACCTCCGCCTCGGAGATGGCGCCGTCCCAGAAGACCGAGAGCCGGGGCACTAAGAGGTCGCCCGGCAGGGAGGTCACCTCGACACGGGTGCCGGCGAATTTGATTTTGGCGAGATAGGCGCGAATCTGTACCAGTTCCTCCTCATCTACGGCGGACAGGTTGCCCTTGTCCCCGGTGGCGACTTTCAGGACTAATTTGCTGTCGAGATTCACATCGTCGCTGCTCTCGTCATACGACACTTGCGTGATGATACGCTTGCTTTCGTCCACGGAGGCGTACCCGAAAGCCAGACCGTCTTCGCGGACCGTCAGTTCGTCGCCTTTCTGGTACTGGAGCAAGGCACGGGCGTAGTAGTCCGGAGTGCCGTTGATACGTCGGTTGATAGTTTCGGAGATGTCGTAGGCGAAGACATCGAGCAGGGTCTCGAAGCTGTGGATGACGGCGGCGACCGTCCATGTGATACCGTTCAGGATGGAGAGTTTCGAGTCGCTGGAAAACTCGTTCAGCTCCATGCGCTTGTTGCGCTCCCGGACGGCTTCGTCGTATATTTCTTTCAGGGTTCGGCTCATGGGTTCAAGGTTGATTGGGGGTGTAACGATAGCATTTCTCAGGGGTGCGGATGACCCAGGCACCGCCTTCGTTCCAGCTCTCCTCGTGAGTGAGCAGCCAGACGGCCTCCAGACCGGTGTCGGGGACACATGCACCGACCGCATCCCGCACTGGTTCCGCATAAGTACCGGAAGGAACGACGGGCAGCGTGAGGTCGCAGTTGCGGCGGCCGTAATGATGGGTAACCAGCCGGATCAGGTATTCATCGACGGCAGCGCGGCTTATGTCGGCATCCGTCAGATCGAGCGTCATCAGTTGCCGGCACTCCGCCAACGGCAGCAGCGTCCCGCAGCTCTGGCGGCTGAGGTCCATCCGGAAGACACCGTCTAACAAAGGTGCGAAGTCCAACGGGCACACACCGCCGCAAAGCAAGAATCGCTCGCAGCGAAGCGGCTCGGACAGACGGATGCGGCGCGCACCGCTCGCACTCAGATCGAGGCTCTGAAGGGTGAAGTCCCCGTAAAGGCGTACCTGTCGGAGCATGGCGACCGTGTTGTCGAAACGGTGCTCGATAAGGCGCACGGAGGAACGCAACACTACGAATTCCAACGGGGAGTTGTCGCCCCAGTCGATTTCGACACTGCCGTTTCCCGAAAGGGAGAAAGATGTGGAAATCTGCACGGCATCCAGCGTAAACCACAGACGGCGGTTGCCCGACGGATATTTGGGATAGACGTTCCGTTCTCCGCCGGCCGGGACGATTTGTTCCCGACGGTACCGGGCGACCACATCCGCGTTGATGACGAAATCGTCCGTGTAGAAGAGCTCGTCCCCGCTATGGAGCGTATCGGCCAGAGAGAGTGCGGGATTGCAGATCAGCAGGTCCACGATGCCCTCGATGGAACCGGTCAGGTGCAGGGCTACATCATACAGGTTCTGACCTTCGGTGACGGTATATTTACCCATGCTGTGCCTCCTTTTCTTCGGTTTCCAATAAGAGTTCTCCGGTCGCGGAATCCATGTAGGCATTGATGATGACCATGTTGTCTCCCTTGAACTCGGCTTGCAGTCTGGCCGCAAGGTTGTTGTTCTCGAAGTTGCCGTGCAGGAAGTCGATCAGACCGACACCGGTGGTGGGATACTGGTACAGGTTTCCCGGAAAGGCTTTCAGCAGGAACACCTCATTCTGGTATTTGGCGGCACCGATTTCAAGATCGGTGTCATCACCGGAATAGAGAAGCAGGCAGCCGTCCCGAAGGACAAGATGGTAACGGCCCTCTTCGTTGACGGTCTCGTACTCGGAGAGCCGGATAGCTCGCGTCGTACCCTCGCTGTCCTGCAAATACACGGGAAACCAAGTGGTGTTGTTCGTGGAGTTGACGACATATTCGGGATGTCCCGTCCCGGTGTCCAAACGCAGGCGCACGAGCAGTTCCTTGTAGAGCGGGGTGTAAGGGATTTGGACGTAGAGACTCTGTTCGCCACGGCGACGCACGGCGAAGTCCGCTGGGACGGTAATCTCCCCGCGAACTCGTTTTTCGTCCTGTTCTCCCGACAGACGAAACGGATAGAACACCTTGCCGGCCAGACCGGTCGAGGTGTTTACCTCACCCAAAGAGGGATTCATCGTGATGTCCATGCGTGCCATAAACAAGTATTGAAAAGCCCCGGACACAGGTGCGCCGGGGCCGTGTGTTACTGATAAAGATTAGCGACAAAAAAATAGAATGGTTTATAGACCTGCTTTATTATCATTATAAGCTGAATAGTTGATAATGCTATTCCCGTTAATTATTAACCCTTTATATTTGTTCGCATTAAGTCAAATTGTTAAATTTGCAACAGCATTTATGTTTTTATAAAAGGATGTTCTAAATTTGATATAAAGATTCAGTAAAATATGGACCAGCACAATTTATATTTGGATTTTGATGCTTTTATCCGTTCGTTTGTCCAGAACCGAGATACATCTTTTGCATTTCTATTAGGTGCTGGAGCATCTATTACTTCAGGAATGCCTTCTGCTAACGATTGTATATGGGATTGGAAAAAACTTATTTATTGTTCTTCCCAGTCTTCAATACCTTCATTTATCGATCCTAAATCAGATACATGTAAAAACTTCATTCAGAAATGGCTTGATAATCAAGGCAAATATCCACCTGTTGGGGATGCACATGAATATTCCTTTTATGCGGAAGAAGCATTGCCCATTGAGGGGGATAGAGTGAAATATTTTGAGCATTTAGCTCAAGGAAAGCAACCCTATATTGGGTATAAACTTTTATGTCTTTTGAACAAATACGGCATTGTCAAATCTGTATGGTCAACTAATTTCGATGGCTTGGTTGAACGTGCGGCTCAACAAGCCAACATTACGCCTATCTGTATAAACCTGGATTGTACTGATCGAATATATCGGACTGAAAGTACCAATGAATTACTATATATAGCCTTACATGGGGACTATAAATACACATCGTTAAAAAATACTTCCAAAGAATTGGATAATCAACATCCGACTTTTGTGGCAGCATTGAAACGATATTTTAACGATAAGAATCTCATAGTAATCGGTTATAGCGGTCGTGATAAATCGCTAATGTCGGCATTAACGGAAGCATTTTCAGAAAGAGGTTCTGGACGCATATATTGGTGTGGTTATGGTTCTGATATACCACCAGAAGTGGAAACCCTATTAAAAACTGCAAAAAATGCAAAGCGGGAAGCGTTTTATATTGATACTGACGGTTTTGATAAAACGATGCTTTCGCTGGTTATGAATAGTTTCCATTCAGACGTAGAAAAACAAAAAGAAATTATGTCTATATTGGAGAGCGTCCCTGAAGACGACAATACATCTCCATTTTCTATTCATATCACGAAGACGGACAAATACTTGAAAAGTAATTTGTATCCCATAATCTTTCCTAAGGAATTATTTCAATTTGAAATTGAATATAAAGAAGATGAAAGACCTTGGGCTCTTTTAAGGGAGCTAACTAAAGACCAAAGTATTATAGCTGTTCCATACAAGCAAAAGGTATATGCTTTATCCACAGGTTCTGTCATTAATAATGTATTCGGTTCCCGACTCAAAAGTGATATTGAACGGATTCCTGTTTCAATAGATGATATAGAGCAAAAAAGCAGTTATAGGGAACTGTTTTTAAGAGCAATACTACAAAGTATAGCGACAATTCGGGGCCTCAATGTTGATGTTAGGCATAATACACTTTGGCGACCTGATATTTTCAAGAATGATAATGGCATATTGATCCATGAAGCAATAGAATGCTCACTTATTTTTGTGCCACAACAAAAATACGCCCTGCTTTCCTTGCGGCCAACAATATATATAGAAAACCCACGCACGGTTTCAAAAGAGAAAAAGCAGGAGTATGCGCGGATATATCTGGATAAAATGTGGAACCAGGCATATAGCAATAAACTGATTCAATGGGAAAATATCGTATTTGGCAATGCACGTCTTATTTTTGAGTTCCCTCAAAATTCTGGCAGTGGATTTAAGTTCCAAATAAGCAACAATAGCGGATTTTCCGAAATACAATATCAGGACAACAACGAACGAGGATATTTTTCAAGATCGTATGATAATAGAAGAACGATTTATCGGGGACTTCAACTCAAAGAACCTGAATTAGAATTCGTAAATACATTTGCAGACAGACCTTTTTTAGATTCAAATCCTATGAGAGGATTATCTAATCATAAGCCTTATGATTCTTGGCAAAAAGATGTTTTGCCTCAAAATGTAAGACTGGGTGTGATCTGCCCTCATGCTCACACGGATAGATTCAACTCTTTTTTACAACGCTTAAACACAACCGTAAAGGCAAACGATAATTCGGATTACATTCAGCCATATACAGGATTTCACAGTATATATAAAACATTACTGGAGATTCCTGACCGCAATACAGATAAGTGGATAAAAACAGAAGATACGCCGAGAGATACGATAAGCCTTGCACAATCAATATGTCACCAAGCCGGTAGTTTAGCAGATAAATATCCGGGAATTGTGGTTGTAATTTACATACCTACATCTTGGAGTATTCACAAACAATTCAAGCATAACGGCGAATCGTTTGATTTACACAATTATATAAAGGCTTATGCAGCTCAGCACAGTTTTACAACTCAAATTATAGAAGAAAAGACTCTGAGTGATCCAATGGTGTGCGAAATCTGCTGGTGGTTGTCGTTAGCTTTATTTGTTAAGGCAATGCGTATCCCTTGGGCATTGGCCAGTCTTGATTCAGATACGGCGTATGCAGGTATTGGTTATAGCGTCAAAACGAATGGTAAAGGAAAAGTGGACATCGTTTTGGGTTGTAGCCATATATACAACGCTAAAGGTCAAGGGTTAAGATACAAATTATCAAAAGTTGAGCAACCTCAATTTGATGGAAAAAAGAATCCTTATTTAACTTATGAGGAAGCCTTCAAATTTGGAATTACTATACGAGAATTGTTCGTTAAATCTATGGATAAATTACCTCGCAGGGTTGTCATTCACAAACGAACACCATTTAGAAATGAAGAAATTGAAGGCATTACTCATGCGCTAAGTCAAGCGGGAATTAAAGACATCGACTTGATAACCATCAATTATGAATACAATGCTAAATTTATAGCACAAAGAGTTTATAACAACAATATTTCTGACGATTCATATCCGGTATCGCGTGGAACTTGCATAAAACTGTCATCAAGAAATGCTTTACTATGGACACATGGTGTTGTTCCATCAATTCGGGGTGGACGGCGCTACTATCCCGGTGGCAGGTGTATTCCAGCTCCTCTAAAAATAACTAAGTATTATGGTAAAGGAGATCTATCTACTATTGCCTCTGAAATTATTGGATTTACGAAGATGAACTGGAACTCATTCAATTTATATACGAAATTGCCAGCAACAATTGACACTTCTAATACATTGGCACAAGTAGGTAATTTACTGCATCAATATAATGGAGCAACATACGATTATCGATATTTTATTTAGTTCTATAAAACATTAGTCTGGCAATGCCAGACTAATGTTAATACGGAAATTTGTGCTGCAAATTCATACTATTTCCCGTCATAAATTTTCTCCACCACCATCCACATGTCGTCCGGCAGCTTCTCGTCCGAGATTTTCTCGCACGCCTGTTTCAGGTAGGCCAGTTCGTCGGCTGTGAAAGCGATGGACTGCGGCGTATCTTTCTCGATGTCCCACTCGATGCGCCCGTTCTCTTGGTTCTCGTGCAGACCGACCGCTTCGCGCTCCTCGGCGGAGATTTCGATTTTGCGGAGAATCTCTTTCTTGGTGTTGAACTCCTTGAATGTGCCGTCTTTGGGCAGGATGACCGGGATGTAGAGCCGGTCCTTGATGTTTAATTCCATATTGCTGATAATTGGTTTTCGTGTTATTCGGTTGCGGTCTCGGCGGTAACGGCGGACTGGATCCGAGCCATAAAGGTCTCGAAGTCGGCCATCATGCCGGCAATGGCCGCTTCTTTGGGCAGAGAACAGAAAATCTGTCCGTTTTCGCAGGTGATGGTGCCGATAAAGGCCGGAGGCGTGTCGCTGTCGGGACGGCTTTCCGGTGTGTAAACAGTCGCTACCACCCGCTCCAATGCGTTGTCGGTGATGGTGAAGTCCAGGTTGTAGAAGGCGCGGTCCGTGCATTCCTGCGCCGTCTTTGTCGTCGTGATACGGATGATGTTCATATAGCAGATTTTATGAAAGAATAGCATATTAAGGAACGGAACAGGTGACAATGCTCCAAAAAAGATTACAAATCCCAGTCCGCCGTACTGATTACCTGAAAATTGAACGAGCCGTCATTCCGGGAAGCGTCATCTTGCGTGTAAATGTCGAAATAGTAGGAATAGATCGCTTTTACTGTCGGGTAAATCGGGGTGTTTTCCGCCGTGGAATAGATTCCGGTAGCCATGACGAGGTAACGGCTCGACAATCCCCACGAAGAGGGAAGATAGATACGGTACATGCCTTTTCCCAATCGGCTGACGGATACGGATTTTGAACCGTCGAAACAGAAATAGCGGATAGATGCGCTGGAAGTTGTTCCGGTAACAATGCCTGTAACAAGAATTTGCTGAAACTTTCCGTATCGGCTGGTTGTCATCAGGTCCCGGCGGTTGAGTATAATCCATCCGAAAAAGGTTTTGTCGTCCCCATAACCGATCATCTCGATGACCTCTCGGGAAAATTTGAGCGTCGTTTTCGAGATACCGTCTTCGTAGAAATATTTCCCGCTCGGAGCCGTGATGCTCATCACTCCCGTAGAGACGGTAGAACCCCATTTGTAATTGACCAGACAAATCCGGCGGCCGGAGTTTTCCAGCGTCCATTGCAGGTTGATGTTTTCGCTCCAGCCTCCGGATTGCGTACACACCACATTGTCGTAATGCACGGGGTCGGTCTGTACCTCACTGGTCGTGCCGCCGCCTACTACAATCCAAATCGAAGGGTCGTTCTGGACGAAGGCACTGCGGATGGTCCCCTGTATGGTCACATCCTTGAATTGTCCGCCTTGGGCGATGATGTTGCCGGCGGCATCCCACTTGAATTTGCCGTTGGCCACCTGTCCCGAACCATCCGTGTTGAAGATACTACGGCCAGAACCGAACGAGGCGGAACCGTCGTTATTGAGTTTCCACCGCGTACCGTTGGTGATGGAGCCGTCAGCACCCAACGAGACGTTGTTTTTCCAGATGCGGCTGTTGTCGAAAGCCCAGCCGGCAATGCGGTTGTAAATCTCCTTGGCTCCCGATTTCGTGTAGTTGGCCGACAGACAAAAGTATTCCACGTTGTCCCAGGTCATCATCTGGATACCGAGAAAGCCCGTCTTGACCGTACTGCCCGAAGCGGCGATCTGCCCGAAGACCACATGCCCGGCATTGTTGTTCTGATGCCAGGTCATTACAATACCGAGTGGTTTGTAGGCACCGTTGTACCAATAACCAGAACCGCTGGCCGCGGAGCGGATCTGAATCGGCATGGCTCCGACAGCACCGACACTGCCGGCCGTGATGTTGTCCGCCCCGATGGTCCATCCGCCGATCTTGCCCCGCACGAATGTACAGGTCAGACCGTTGATGTAGTCCGTGTTGATGATGTTGGCTTTGATGCTGGCTGCATCGAGCTTGGAAGAGTTGATGCTCCCCGCCGCAATGCGGTCGGCACTGAGCGTCCCCGTCCGGATACTGCCTGCGTCAATGGCGACGGCATTTACCTGCGCCGCAGTCAGCGTGCCGGTATAGATACCGTTGGCATCGATGGTTGTGGTGTACCGTTCCGATGAAGTGACATCGAATACGGTTGCGTATGCCACCTGCCATGTAACCGGTGCTTCGGCTGTAGCGGCCGCACCACCTGTCAGATAAAAAAAGTTGGTCGAGGAAAAGGATGCAGTGCCGCAGACTACTTTATAGATATACTCGCACCAGTCTCCCGTACCGGCAGTCGGAGTCAGCCATTTACTGGAGCCACCCGTTCCGATGTTATTTGTCGCCCAGGCGATTTGCCGTCCGGCCGGAATCTTGGCTATGATACGGACAATGAATATCTTTTTATATCCGGTTTGGGTATAGAACGTGAAGCCTCCGAATCCGGGAGAGGCGCTTCCAGTAGTTTTAATCTCCAATACATAACCGCTGTCATTGGGAGCCGATGCGCCGGTTCGGGTTACGGTCACCGTACCGTTACCTGCATTGTTATAGACATTGACGCTATTATTGCCGTTACGGAAAGTCGGATCACGGTAGAGCATTTTACCGAATGCCATCGCCCGTGCCAGTTCTTTGGCGGCATCGGACTTGCTGGTGGCGTCTGCCGCCGCTGCATTGACGGCTTCCGTTTTCTTGGTATCAGCATACGTTTTGGCGGACGCCAATGCCGAATTGGCCGCATTGGTCCAGTTCAACGACACCGCTGCCGAAAAAGTCACCGCACCGGCTGCATTCCATGAGATGTTCCCCGAAGCGATACTGCCGGAACCGTCGTTGTTCAGCTTCCATTTGCTGCCGTTCGTGATGGAGCCGTCCGCACCCAATGCGATGTTGTTCTTGTAGAAACGGCTCGCATCGATGTTCCACCCGGCAATCTGGTTGGCCGAGCCGAAACGGGCAAGACAAGTGCCGGCGGCATCCGTGGCGAAAAATCCGAAATCAGTATCGGAGTTGTAATAGAGTTGTACCCGCTTGCCGCTCGTTGCTCCCGAACTGGCTCCATAAACGACCATCCGTTTGTTGCCGCTGTCCAACAGGATGTGGCTGTTGGATAACGTGGTCGCACCGATAGTCCAGCCGCCGATGGTTCCCCGAACGAAAGCGCATGTCAGACCGTTGATGTAGGCCGCATTGATGATGTTTGAGCGGATCTCCGCAGCATTCAGACGGGCGGTAGCGATGGTGCCTGCCGTAATCTGCGAGGCGTTGATGTTGATGGCACTGACGGTATTGGCGGACAGTTTCCCCGTGAATATACCGTTTGCATCGATGTAGGTCAGCTTGTTCGACCAGCCTTCCGTATTGGCTTTCGAAGTGATGGCATCCGCCACGGCACGGGCATCCGTACCGGCTTTCTTGGCATCGGCAATGGAGGCGTTCAGCGTAGTGGTCAATGCAGAGATTTTACTGTCCGCATCTTTGCCTGCCTGCGTGATGGCTTCGTTTTTTTTCGTGTCGGCATAACTTTTGGCCGAATTCAAAGCCGCATCGGCCTTACTTTGGGCGGTAGCGGCAGCACTGTTAACGGCTTCGCTTTTTTTGGTATCGGCATAGCTTTTGGCACTACCCAATGCGGCGTCCGCTTTATTCTGGGCAGTAGCAGCAGCGGCGTTAAGCGTTTCAGTCTTGGCTTGCTGGATGGCATTGGTCCAGTTCAGGCTGACACCCGCACCGAACGTGATTTTGCCGGTTGCAGCATCATAGCGGACAAACTGGTCGCCATAACCGAGCTGGACGTTGCCGCCGTTATCCAAAAGAAAGGTTTTGTATCCGTTCTTGAACCCGCAGATCCCGTCGATGGTTTCGGTGGTAATACTGCCCGAAGCGGTTTTCGTACTGAGGGAAAAACGGCCGATGGCAGTCCCAGTAATGGTTCCGTCCGTGTTCTTCACACCGGCAAAAAGTTTCGGCGTGATGACGGTATGGCTGTCAATGAGCGTTTTACTGGTATTCCATTCTCTTACCCAGTCCAGCAGGTTGGCATCGGCACCTGCTATGCCCGGCGCTCCGGCTTTTGCTTTCGACCAGACGAACGACAGGCGGTAAACCGTCCCCGCAATGGTAACGGGAATATCCAATGAACCGTGGTCGGCAAGGGTTGTCGTTCCGGAGGCAAGTGTATAGGTCACTGTCTTCCGGCTGTTGTCCACTGTTATGGAGGAAAAACCCGTCGGCTTGATAATCGCCCCGATGGTAAAGTCCTTGTATTCCGAATCGCCCAATACGACCCTGATGGTCGAGGTCAGGGTAACGGCAGAGAGTATCTTCCCCGAATGGTCTGCGGGGAAGACATATTCCCCGAGCGATTGACTGATCGTATAGGAATCCTTCTGTATGTAAATCGTGGTTTGCCCACGTGCGATAACTTGTCGGCTGCTCATACGTTTTGTTTGTATAAAGAATAGCCGTATGTGTGGGCAATGAGTTTATAGACGAGATTGGTTATCTCATATTTCCTACATGAGCACTTCACAGTTGAATACCGCCTTGCGCCACACATCCTCTCCGGTAATCCGCAGCGTGCGTCCCCGATGTTCTTCCGCATTCCAGAGGGCATCGCTGTCGGTATCGTCGCTGATACGGTTCCAGAGAAAATGTTCATCAGGAATCCGGTCAGTAATTTCTGTTCCCGCTTTGTAAAGGCGGGCGCGGAGTGTCGTTTCGACCATGTGGTTGCGGAAAACGGTACCCGAATCGGACTCCACATGCAAATAATAGCTGTCACTGCCGTCGTATTGTTTGGAGACGGTATGGGTGGCGTGGTACGACGTGCCGGAGGAGCGGACGACGAAGCGGAGTGTCAGCACATTCCGCCCTTCCCAGCCGAAAAAGTCCGGCGTGAGCGTGTAAACGGACGAGGTCCCTCCGGTGTCTTTCCACCCGCCATCTGCGGCAAGGTATTCCCAACGGCAGGAATCCGCTGTCAGGTTCTGTGCCGTACCGGTCAGGAGGATTTCCGCCGGGTCGCAGAGATTGTCGGAAACGGCATCGGGATAGTGAAACACCGTACCGCCCTCGACGGTGACGAAACGGGGTCTCATCTGTTCCTGCATCTCCTCGTCCAAATCCTCCCAGCGGATGGTGACATCCTGCAAGATGATGGAATCTTTGTTCCAGCGGAAACGGCCGCCGGAGAAGTATCCGCTGCCGTCGGGGTTGATGACGAACGAATCGTTGCCTGCACGAATGGAACCGTCCGGCTCCAACCGTAACAGGGGGTGTTGAATCGTACCGCCCACACCGCCCCGGCAGAACCATGCCCCGTATTCGTCGGTCTCGTTCAGGGTGTCGTCCGTGGGTTGGTATAGCGTTGGAACG
Organism: Alistipes sp.; assembly: GCA_051875395.1. Classification (GTDB taxonomy): domain Bacteria; phylum Bacteroidota; class Bacteroidia; order Bacteroidales; family Rikenellaceae; genus Alistipes. The sequence goes on from JBJEGV010000030.1 coordinate 113,869, forward strand.
CTCCCTCTTTCGAGTTGTGGAGAACTAAAAAACCAGACCACCCGGTTCTCGGTGCGGAAATCGATGCAAAGGTCGCTACCGGGGACAGGCTCGATGTCGAAGGCTACATGTACCCGTTGCCAGGATTGGGGCATTATAAGGCTGGCAAGTACCTTTCCCCCGTGAAGAATATCGAACGAGGTTTCTTGTTTGGACGGGCAATAACACCAGAACGAAAGGCAGTAACGCTCGCCCGCGTGTTTCTCCGCCCATGCTTCTTTCTGGCAAAGCAAGGTCCCGCCGCTAACGGGAAGCAGGATATTTTTCCCGATACCGCTCGGAGAGTGGGACGAAAGGCGGACGACCGTCGTAGTGAAATTACCGTTCAACGAGTCGAGGATGCAGTTCTTGTGAATGCGTCCGGCGTAGAAGGTGCTACCGAATCCTCCCTCGTCGCCGGCGGTCAGCGTGCCGGCCACATGGACGTCCCGCGTGGCGTAGAGACGTTGGAAGTAAGCCCCGTAGCCTTGCAGCATGCCGAACAACGGGTCGGCAATTCCCGTGATACGTCCGATACGGATTTTGGAGGCTTCGGCAAAGGAGGAAAGGTGTTCTAATAGGCAGACATTGAGGTCGCCGACCTCGCACCAGTCGCCCGGGTCAAGATGTCCAGAAAGGTCGAAAGCCAGTGCACGGGCATATTCCGCAGGAAAGTCCACCGTAATCAGACACAACCGGTATTGCCACTCGGTCGTAACGTCCACGGTGTCCTGCCCGTCCGTCTCCGTGCCGTCGGCATACCCGAAGCGCAGCGGCACGGCGGACAACGCTTTGGAGGCACGGATACGGAAGGAAATGACCAGACGCTGGGGATGGGAAACGGATCGGGAAAACGGAATCAGCAAACCGCCTGAAGCTGCCGTCTGATCGGCAGAACGGGTGATTCGGATAATCCGGCTGGCCGGACCTTCCGAGGGGAGATAATGATAGCTCCATGTCGCATTGTCACTGCAACCGAACGCGGCAAGCGATGCAGGGCGGAACAAGGAACGTTCCGTCCCCATACCGTCGATGACATCCATGTACGGGGCTTCTTCATCCGAGGCAGTCAGGTACATGGCACCGCTGCGCCGTTCATCGGTCAGGCTCGTGAGGCGGACGAAATCCAGCAGCTCCCCGTCACGGGGTTCGTCGCCCTCGATGAGCGCACCGATGAAATACGGCGATGATGCCTCCTTCCCGTCAGGCAACAGCACGGAGTCCTCACCGGTAACCAGTACGACCATCAGACTGTAAAAGGTCTGTGCGCCGTCCACGTACTGGCGGCGCACGACGTCTCCGGTGTGCAGTCCCTGCCGTTTCTTGGAACCGGGGTCGATGTGTATCTTGAATCGGGAATATTCGTATAGGGCCATAAGTCGGATTTATAGTTTTTCGACACTGTCCCCCGAACAGGTATCGGTTACCCACAAAGCTCCGTTGGTTGCCGAGGAACGCTGCACTTCCAATTCGTAAACCCGCATCCGTTTCCGGACGGTCAGTTCGTCGAAGGTCGCCGAGATGCTTCCCGTCGTTCGGCTGCACAGGATCGCCCAACCGGTACCGGCCATGCCGGAGGTGAATCGCTCCGAGGAGAGACTGCCGTCGAAGTAGGCGTTACCGCTGTGACGGATGCCGTCCTTGATCTGTCTGAGACAAATGTCGTCGGTAAAGAATAGTCCCTCCGCCGTAAGACGGGTGAAGCTCCCGTCGATGCCGATGTGTCCCGTGACCTCGACGGGATTCAGGGCGACGATAAAGTCCCCGAATGTACCGATGCGCAAGGAGTTCGAAGTACGGTTTAGCGGAGCGTAACGGCTGGTGGAGGGTGAATGAAACAATAGCGTCGCAACCTGTTCGTATTGACCGCCGGGAGTCAGGGTGTGGTCGCTGCGGGAAACGAAAGCCAGCATGTCGTCTTCTCCGGTCAGATAACAGCCGCCCGTGCTCCCGAAACGCAGTCGCTTATGGATGACGATGCCCTCGTCTTCGCTGTCGGTGCGGTACGAAGAGAGCAAATCCCCGCCGTAATTGTGCCGTACCCGGATGGAGTCGGGAAAGTACGCCGCCCCGTATGGGGAGAGCAAAACGTGCTCGCCGTCGATGTCCGTGAGGTTCGACATCAACCGGATTTTAACCGTGCGGTCGCCGCCCACGAGCAGGTCGCCATCGGCACCCTCCAACCGGATGTCGCTCGCACCGAAACCTTTGAGTACGGTAATTCCGCTGATTCGCACACCACATCCGGCTGAAAAGGTCAGGTCGCTCAAACAGGATACGGTCTCCCCGAGAACAGAAAAGAGCAACCGGCCGCCGTCGCCCAACTCCACGCCATGCAAGGCTCGCAGCTTTCCGGAGAGTGTCGCCGCTCCCGAGACTTCGAGAGAACCGGCTACGGTAGCGTTGTGCATCGACCAATCCACAGTGGGAAGGTTGGCATTACCGCCGTGATAGACTTCCCGCCCATGAATGAGCAGGCTGTCCGAAGTCAGGAGCACTCCGTTTTCTTTGGACTCGCCCAGCAGGATACTTCCGGTCAGGGAAAGGTGGGCATCGGCGAAATCGACCCGGTTCCCGCTTAGGTATATCGTACCGGTAGCCTGTTCGCAACGGAGCGGCTGCATACCGCCCACAAAGAGTTGATTGCCGCCGACGTGTACGTCGCCTGTCAGGCGGATACCATAGGTGTAACCGATGATATTTCCCTCGTCATCGCTTTGAGAGGTGCGGTACGTTTCCAGCAGACGACGGTTGTCGATGCCGGCGGTAAAGCCGTAATCGGCACATAACGGTCCCTGCATGTCGCCGCCGCTTTTGGGCAGATAGCCTGCCCAGCTACCCGTACCGCCGCCCTCTCCGGAAACACCGGACGAAATCGCCTCGGCAAACCCGTAAGCCGTGTTGTGCAGACGGATGGACGTGTCGTCACCCTCTTCTACACCATAAGGATTGTTCTCGCTCTTGCGCTCCTGGGCGTTGAAGAAAGTCTGGTATAACTGGCGGTAGATACTGTAACACAGGCTCTGCGGATCCAAACCGCCGATGCCAGGATGAAGGGTGACGCTCATTTGGTATAGGAGGTTTTGGATAGGAACTTCTGAATCTTGGAGGTCAGCGAGAGGAAGTTGGGGAAGTTCAGCGGCTGCATGGTCCCCATCAGCGTAGGCGTCATGATCTTGCTACACTCCGTCAGGAAGTCCAGCATAAGCTGCGCCAGCTCGTTCCCCAAAACAAGCGGTTCGGTGGCGTTCTCGTCGCCGAGCGTCACTTTGTTATCCGCTACGGCAACTGTCGTGGAATTTACTTTCTGCACGATTTTGTCGGCGGTCTGTTTGACTTCCGACTTATCGACGGTCTGCGTGATCTCTTCCGCACCCTGCACGACCGACGACTCTTTGCCGCTGTCGTTCTTGACCGTTGCCGTGATACCTTCGGCCGTGTAGCTGGTATGGGCTTCGTTTCCGGTCGGTTCCAGTTCGTCGTAGTCGGACGAAGAGTCGTTGTCGGGGTCGAGAGCCTCGGTTTCCGTCATGCCGATGCTGACCTCGGAATGCGCCTCCATGCGGATGGTCTCGGCATGGGAGTAATTGACGATATAGGCATGGCGGGTGGCGGCGTCCAGTACGATGGTTACCTCCGAAAAAAGGGTCGGCACGATGAGAAAACCACCCTCGTTGTTCCGGGCGGCAGCCAGCAACACGCCTTTGTGGATGATACCGCCTGCCGAGGCGGTTTCGTCGGGATATTCGCCCACGTCCACCGTGCCGCCGTAGTCGGCAAACTCTTCATCGCCGGGGTCGTCATGTATCTTGGCGACATAGCCGTGAATCATGCGGGCCGTACCCACACCGCCCATGCCGCCCGGAGCCATCTCGATACGCTCGATACTGCGCTCCAATGCGATTTTGCGGATCGCCTCCTGTATCATCCGCCGGTTGTTGTCCTGTGAATTATGCTTTGTTTCCATACGTTGTTTTTGTTCCTTTGATTTTATGCGGTATCGTGATTTTCTGCCGGTAGCCTCCCGTTCCGAAAGTGGTCGTAACCTCTTCGACGATGTAAGTGCCGTTCTTGGCAGGGTTCCGGTCATCGGTGAGTTCCACCTGGCAAGCCGGATATAACCCGAAATCCCCGAAGAGCGTCACCGAACCACTGATACCGTTCAGGTTGTAGCTGCGGAAGTATTCGATGGCCTCCTCGACGAGCTTGTCGGAGTTGATTTTCATGTTCGGCGACATGTAGGGCACGATGGTGTAGGTTGAGAGGTCGGCTTTCGTGCGGGTCTGTGCGCCACTGGCCGTGGTGTTACCCGTCACTTTGTGCGTCTTTTTGCTGATTTGCGTGGCGTTCACGGTCTGAAACTCTTTGCTGCCGGGGGTATCCGGGTCGTAATCGGGGTTCAGGCGCACCGTCACCTCGAAGAATTTCTCATCCGAGCCCAATGCCTTGGCCTGCACGGCAAGGAATTTCGGATCTGTTTTGAGCACTTTCAAATCCGACGATGCCACGTGCGTGTCGAAGCGTATGCGGAAAGGGCCGGACGAAGTGTCTTCCGGAAACCGGGGCTGGCTCTTGGCCGATGAATACGGGCGGCCGATGGCGATGGCAGGCATCTGGTCGGGACTGTTCTCGTCGTATTTCAGAAAGCAGTAAATGCGATAGCGGCTCCACGCCGAGAGAATATCGGCCACGGTGAAGTTGTCGGTGATTTTGATTTTCCCGATCTGGATGTCGAACCGTTTGGTCTCGGAGTGCAGTTTGAACCCGGTATCTTTCAGAAGGTTGTACTTGCCCTCCATCACATCGTTCACGCTCGTACCCGATGCCGACGTCTCGAACTTGGGCGCCTGTTTCAGCTTGAGCTTGTAGGCCATATTTTCGCATTTCAGCTCGAAACTGCTCTCGGTGTTATAGCCGGTGATGTACCCGTCGAACATCGTGCGCAACATCCCGTTATACCCCAAGCGGATACGCACCCGTTGCCCGATTTTGAAGGTCGTGGCGTCCATCGCCGAGTAACTGGAACGTTTCTCGATGACCACGCCGTCCTGCATGACCTCGGTGGTTATCCGGCTGGCATCTTTGCCTTCGAGGGTAGCCGTGCCGACAATGGTGGAACGGAAAACGGTCCCTTTGGGAAAGCGGATGGTCGCCGTGCCGATGAGTTTCTTGTAGGTCTCGACGATTTCGACCTCCTGCACCTCTGTGAGTGTGACAGGGTTCTGTATCGCCATTGGGTTCCCCGGGTCAGGATCGCCGATGGTAATCCGGCAGCATAGTACGTCAAGCGGTGCTACAGCCATAGGTTGTTCAGTTTTAGTATGGAGGTCGGGTCGATGACATCAGTGCCGAACCGTACCCACTTGATCCATTTGTTCGTATGTTCGATGGCTTCATCTACCACCTCCGCATCTTTGGAAATCAGCTCTACCGCCTCGGACGGCTCGACAGCCACACAATGTAAGGTATAGGGCTGAACGTTCCTGTACTCGGCAGCCGGAAGCGAGTAGCCCAGAATGATAAGCTGCGAGATTTTCAACTGCCGCAGGATGGTGTTGTCACAGTCTATGACACCTTTGTACTGGACGATTTTCAGGAATTTCGACAGCTCGGCTTCCGGGTACACGTCGGGATATTTGCTGGTTATCCGACCGTTTACGGTAAATTCCAAATCGCCGCCCGAAATGAACTCCTTGCGGGTGTAGTCGCGGCCCTGCACCGTGGTCAGCACGATGTTGTTTTTCGAGGAGAGCTGTACCTGCGGACCCAAATCGACGAAAGTGATCAGCCCGTATTTGCTGTTGGGCTCCACCTTGCCGCTTTCCTTGTCGTAGTAGGTTCCCTCACCGCTGATTTTCAATTCGATGTAGTCTGCCACCGTGCGGCCCACGATGCTGTCGGTGTAGTTCTTCTTTTCGGCGACAGCCTGCTGCTCCTTGATGAGTTGGTAGTATTGTCCCGACTTGTTGACGATGGCACTCTGCGACTGGGTTTCGAGGTATTTGTCCCGCTCTTTCTGTTCCCAGTATTTGATATATCGGGGATAAGAGCGGAGCATACCGTAGGCCGTCTGGCAGGCAAACTGGATGACGGCACGTTTCAGGATGTCGCTGTTCTTGGAGAAGTAATGCACGGCACCGTCCTGAAACTCCGCGAGTCCCAGACCGATGGCGCGACGGGCGGCATCGCTGATGTAGCCGCCCAGTCCGCCGTGCGAAAGGATACCCCCGCTCAGAAGCGTCGAGGCACCGATATTGAGCAATCTGCTGCCGAATAGGTTCTTCATGTTGTTGTTTTTTCGTTAATTAACCGTTCCACGAGGCATCGAAGTCATGCACCACGTCGATAAGGGCCTGCGCCATCTGTTCCTTGAAATGCTGGATCTCGGCGGTCTGGCCTTCGGGCGATTTCAGCAGGTCGATGGTCTCCACGCTCATCAGGTTGGTGATGTTGACGATGACCTGCTTGGGAGCCGCTGAAGACAGCCGCCCCGTACCGGAGTAGTTACCACCCGCACCGCCGTCGTCATCCCCGGAAACACCCGTGATACGGTTGGCATTGAACGGGGAGGTGTCGTTCGAGTCCGGCTCGTTGGCGTAGAGCGCAGCCGAGAAGCCCGCCTTGCGGAGGATGTTTTCCGCAGCCTCTGACGAGCCGCCGAATACCTGGCGCAGGGTGCCGGAAAGGTTTACCAACAAATGGTGCACACGTTGCCGGCCGGCCAGCATCTCCTGACGCTCCTTGTCGGTAGCCTGCGCGTTCAAAGCCTTCTGTACCCACAGCCCGTCTTTGTTCTGCGTAAAGCCGCCACGGGTCAGCTCGCCATAATCGAATCCCGATTTCTCGATCAGGGCACGTGCTCCTGCCATGCTCTCGATGGCATCGAGATAGCCCTGCGCCGCCGTGGTGATATGCTTCACGGTGGTGGTGTTCTGGTAAGCGGCGTAGGTGGGCGTATAGGCCGCAGCCACTTCCGGCAAATCTCCGAGTGCATCGGTATAGGCAACTTTGCCGTCACGCTCGAACCAGAAAGGTTTGTCCAGTCCGAGTTTCTTTGCGGCTTCGGCTGCCGTCACCGCCTGTTGCCCGTATTTGAGGGCGATGTTCTCGATAAAGGCGCGGACCTCCAACGGGTCGGACATTTTGCCGAACTCGGCGTAGGCGGCATTCAGACGCGACTGGCTGTCACGGCGGGCAATGGCGGTGATGGCCTCCCGGCTGTCGTCCTGTTGGGCATCCTCCGGACCATATACGTCTAATATCGTAATCATACCGTCAGAGGCACCCACGGCGAAAGTGCCGGCCCAACCGGACCACCAGTTTTTGGTAAAGGCTCCAATTTTATGTCCGCTGCTCTCCTCGATGGTCTTGCCGGAGGTCAGGTCGTCCACCGCCTTTTTGGTGTCGATGGCCTGCTGGTAGGTTTTGTGCAAGGCGGCATACAGGTCTTCGATAACCGGGTAACGGTATTTCTCGTTGGCGGTAATGTCTTCCAGTACGGCGTCCTTGGCTTTCTTGATCTGCCATGTCTTATAGGCGACCCAGCCCAACGCTCCCACCAATGCGGCGATACCGGCCGTAGCGGCAACGGCGGTCGTGCCGATGGCACTTAGGGAACCTGCGGCACCGACCAGACCGCCGCCCGTAGCGACCTGGGAGGCGAACAGCGAGGAGAATCCGGCACGGGCGGCAAAGGAACCGGCTCCACCTTGCAGCAAGGTACGACCCATCGCACCCTTGCCGCTGACTCCGGCTGCCTGCAAGGCCGTGACAAGGGCCCGTTTGTTGGCAAAAGAGAGGGCTTTGATTCCTCGGGCACTGGTCAGACCCGTCAGACCGGAAACCAGCTCGACGATGGAGTTGCCTGCGGCCTGTTTGCCGATAAAGCCGACCGCGACACCGACATTGGTCAGGGCGCCGGCGAGTTTGAACAGCCGCGTGGCGACAAAGCCGGTGAACAGGAGCGGCTCGATCCAGTAAAAGTTGCGGGTCATCCACGAAGCGAAGTTACCCAGCACGGAGAGCAGGCTCATAACACCCTGCCCGATGGAGGCGAGACCTCGGGCGAACTCGCGGGAATTGAATTTCGCAAGGAAGTCTTTCAGTGTGCTCCGGATGACCGGCTCGACGAGTTCGTACCCTTGCATGAAGGATTCCGTGAGCTGGGAAGTCATCTGGTACCACAAACCTTTGGTCGTGTCCTGCTTTACCTGTGCCAGCTCGGAGGAGATGCCCTGCGATGCCCGGTTCTGGGAAGCAAGCGTCCGAAGCTGCCCGTAGTTGCTGACGAACATCATGGCGGCGTTACCTCCGATTTTACCGAAGATGGTCTGCATGTCGGCCATCGTCGCCCCTTTCTTGTTCAGGTCCTCGAAGATGTCGGCCAACGGACGCAGCTTCTCCACCTGCTTGCCGTAGATGTCCTCCATGCGCGTGAACTTTACACCCAGACGGTCCAACGCCTCCCGTGCCTCTTTGGTAGGCTTGGCGAAGCGGGTGGCCATAGCTCGCAAAGCCGTACCGGCCATCGTCCCCTTGATACCCATGTTGCCGAGTACGCCGATGGCAGCGGATGCCTCCGTGAAATCGACGCCCGACAGACGCAGGTAACCGGCCGCCATCTTGAAGGATTCGGCCATCTCGATGATGTTCACGTTGGAACGCGAGACGGTAGAGGCCAGGATGTCGGCCACCGAGCCCATGCTGGTGTTCTTGATGTTATATCCCGTCTGGATGTTGGTAGCGAGGTCGGCGATTTGCGAGATGTCGTTGTCCCCGATGAGCGCAAGGTTCGTAATCGGGCGGATCGATTCGTTGATGGTCTCGATACCCATACCGGCCATACTGAGGAATTTCACCGCACCCGCCACCTCGATGGCCGTGAACTTGGTCTCGACACCGATGCGGCGCACGTACCGGGCCATCCGGTCGAAACGCCCCTCGAAGGTCGCCAGGTCGGAATCGGCAACCCGGAGAATCGAGTGTGCCGACTGCATGATGTTGGAATACTCGACGGCCTCCGTGAACTGCGTGCGAAGGAAGTTGTAGGCCATGTAAGCGTTGAGCATACCGGCCATCGGGAGGTTCCGCCACGACGGAGCTTTGGAATACTGGATACGGTTGATAGCCGCACGCCGTTTGCTGCCATATACGGAATCCTCGAAAGCCGCTTGACGACGCATGGAGGTCACCGCACGGGCTGCGTTGCGCCGCCGCTGGGTCTCCTCGGCCTGACGGCGTCGCTTCTCCGCATTGAGTTCCTCACGGCGGGTACGCTCGGCAATTTTGCGCAACTCCCGGTCGGCACGAGCACGTTCGCTTTCACGTAAGCGTGCGGCACGCTCGGCGGCGCGGATTTCCGACATCTGGCGGAAGGTCTCCACCTGCAAGGCCGCTTTCTCTTTGGCCTGCTGCATGCGCTGGCGGTTCATGGCCTCGTCCGCGTAAAGGCGTTTGTTCAGTCCCGCCTGCTCTTTGTCGGAAAGCACGGCCGCTGCGACCGGGGCATACGGTGGGCGCACGACGGGACCGGCAGGAACGGAGTTTGCGGGTGCTGCCGTATTCAGGTGCAGCGTCATAGTGGCTGCGCCCCGGATATTGCCCAAGAGTGTGAGAATCTCCTGCAAGCGTACACGGGCTGTGTCGGTCTTGATGTTTACCTCACGCCCTTTCTCTAAATGAGCGAGGGCCGAGTTGATTTTGCCGATGGAACGGGTAACCGTCCGCTGGGTGTCCATGACACTCTTGACCGCCGAAGCGGCATTCCGTTTCGCCTCAGCCTGCTGCTCGTCCAATTTTTTCTTGCCGACCAGCTTGTTTGTCTGGTTACGGAGCGCACGACCATCGATTTTCTCACCGGGATTGATGGTCAGCCTGATGCCCTGCGTCAGTTCTTTGATTTCGGTCAGCAGGTTTTTGACACCTTCCAGCCGCTTCTCCGTCTCGCCGGTTCGGATTTCCAGGTCGAAGTTGAAATCCTTCTTCTTGCCGTTCTTTCCCCGGAAGGTCTTTTCCACGGCCTGCATCATCTCGTTGATGTTGGTCACGACCGGTGCAAAACTTATCCGGCCCTTGCTCAGCTTCTCGACAGCATTGGCAAAGGCGGTGACCTGCTCGGTTCCCTCCGTGGCATTGACCTTTATATCGTAATAGACTTCGTAATTCTGCGTTTGAGCCATGAATAGCGTGTTTACATCCGTTGAAAGAATAGCCCTTTTCGGGTGCCGGGGACTGAAAAGGGAAGCCCCGCAGTCACAGGGGCTGCGAGGCTTCGGGAAGCGGATCAGGGAGACGGCGGTTGCAGGGTCAGACGGGAGACGAGTACCTGCTGGTGAAGCCACAACGCCTCCTCGGAAAGCATGGCGAACTCCTCGTCCGTGATACTGTCGAGATGGACACCCGGAAAGTAGTGGCGGATATAGATCAGCCGCTGACGAATCCGCTGGTCGTCACGTACCGCCCAGGTGTCTATCAGTTTACCAGCAGGCTCTGACGGGTGGTGATGATTTCCGAAAGCTGCGACATCAGACCGAAGAGGAACAATGATTCGTTGTCCACTAATTCCTTGTCGCCGTCGAGGAAGCAGTCGCGGGCAAGCTGACGCATGGCGTTTACCTCGTCCTTCTTCGATGCCGCCATGAACTTCGAGAACTGCGGGAAGGTCGGCTCACCCATGTAGGCGACGTAGAACTCCTTCTCGCCGCAGTCCGTATCGCCGAACACTACCATCGGATAGACCTTGCGGACTTTCTTCTCGGCCTTCAGCGCGGCCGCTTTCTCCTTAATCTGGGCTTCCTGCTCCAGCGTAAGATTCTTATCTTCCATTTCTGCGTGATATTTGGTTACAAAAAGGAATAGTCGATTTTTGCCAAAGATGGTTAAAATGCAAGGTACATAATGCATAAGTCCAATTCTGTTACATTGAAAGCAGAGTTATACCCCTATTTTATTACAAATACAACAACCTTTTGCTCCTATTTTGTGCTTTTATGATTATCTTTGCACACATAAACACTTGAAGATATGTTTGAAAGAAACGCCTTAATAGAATTAAGACAGTGGGCTGCTCGGCCCGGTCACAAGCCAATGGTACTCAGAGGTGCCCGTCAGGTTGGAAAAACTACGCTCGTAGATCAGTTTGCCGCAGAATACGATGTATATCTGAAACTCAATCTTGAAAAAAATACGGATAGACAATTGTTCGAATCAGGAATGTCTATGGATGAGTTGATAACAACCATTTATCTGCTCAATAATCAAGAGCGGAAGGCAGCTCCAACACTCCTCTTTATCGATGAAATTCAGAACTCACCACAAGCAGTTGCTATGCTGCGTTACTTTTACGAAGAAGTTTCCGGTATTGATGTTATTGCAGCGGGTTCCTTGCTGGAAAATCTCATTGACAAGCACATCACATTTCCTGTAGGACGAGTTGAATATATGGCTGTTCGTCCTTGTTCTTTCAATGAATTTCTCGGAGCTATTGGAGAAAACGGCTTGAAAACGGCACAACAACGCGCTGCTGTACCAGCCCCTCTCCACGATAAGGTGATGCGCCTATTCAATACCTATACTTTGATTGGTGGAATGCCTGAAGTGGTAAACAACTATGCAGAACATCAGGATATAATTTCATTGAAGTATATTTATGAAACATTGCTGACCGGATACCGAGACGACGTTGAAAAATATTCTGCAACAGAGACCATGAGAAACGTTATCCGCCATATTCTAAATGCAGGCTGGATATACGCAGCACAGCGTATTACATTTGAAAAATTCGGGAACTCGCTATACCGCTCTCGTGAAATGAGCGAAGCATTCAGAACGCTGGAAAAAACGATGTTACTCGAATTGGTTTATCCCATGACCTCGGTCGTAGTTCCTTTGGCTCCGGAGCCGAAACGCTCCCCGAAATTGCTATGGCTGGATACCGGATTAGTCAATTATGCCGGAGGAATTCAAAAAGAATTGGTGAATATACCAGATATAAGCGATGCTTGGACGGGACACATCGCAGAGCAAATCATCGGACAGGAATTATTGAGTACTGATAATATGTTTTCCCATAAACGCTATTTTTGGGTAAACGGGACGGGATCGGAAGCCGAGATCGATTTTGTAATACAGTACGATGGAAAGATTATTCCTATCGAAGTAAAATCCGGGCACAACTCACGTCTACGGTCGTTGCACCAATTCATGGAAAAAGCACCGCACGACATGGCAGTACGATTTTGGGGAAATCCATTTTCTATTGACGAAGTTATTACACCGAAAGGTAAACGGTTTCGGCTTTTTAATCTTCCGTACTATTACGCTGGGCAGATAAATGAAGTTTTACAAAAAAATATATGATATGAAAACATTGCAAGAATATTACGCAATAATAGACAGTAGTGAATTTGATGGGTTGACAGACGAATCTGTCATCGGATTGTTACCAAAATTATCCCCAGATGATGCGGATTTCAAAAACATTGTTTTGGAAAATACCGCTTTTCTGATCCGTAAATCATTGAATATTCAAGAAGATCCAGAAAATAGGACAGTAAGAGGCTTGTCATGGAGATATCAAGGCAAAAATGTAGATGAACAGGGAAATGAAACAAATCTCTATGTTCCGGATGTGATGGCATTGACTCAGCAGGATTATGAGTATTTTGAGCAGCGTTTCCTGACGTGTTCAGGGTTGTTTCCTAAGACCGAGTATGGATTACTTGTCTATTTCGGCCAAAAAACGCCATACTCGAAACGTAACGAATTTAAGAAAGAGTTGGCTGATAAATTAATGGTACTGGCTCGAATCTATTGGGGCAAGGCTTTGCAGGGAGGCGAACGAAATTACAATTTCCAGACTTATTTTCCTATATTGCGGACTGCTTTTGCTATTTATCAGGGAGCCAAACTCACAACTGATAGAGATACCGTGTGCCAAGAAGTTATACAGCATCATGCTGATTGGGATATCACGCGTAAAGATACATTACGGGGTATCCTTGATTTTACAAGTTTAATGGCTGAATATTTTCCGGTTTTTAAGACTAAAATTGATTTTGAAAATATCATAACCAAAAATTTAACGGCTGCACGGGAAATCGAAAAGTCATATACATGGGGAGCGATATATATAGTAGATAGCTGTATAGGAATTCGCCAGAAATTGAATGCGGATTCCAAAGACTTATTAAGATATAAAGCTAAATTATTTGAAAAAATGGTATCCGAGCGTTCGGAGAGTTTCGTCCGTTTACAATTCATTGAAACGGCTTTACGCATATATCAAAGTTTGGATGATACTGCAAAAATAGAAGAATTGGAAGCAGCTTATACGGCTACACGAGCAACGATTGAGATGGATCATGAAAAACTCTTTGAATATCCGGATGAGTATGTTCAACAAAGGACTCGTATAATACAAGAATTAGTTCAGGATGCCGATGATGTGACCATAACAACCAATATCGCAACTAATGTTTGGTTCAGTAGTATTGAGGATATCCGGCAAATGGCAAACAATATTGAACAGCAAAGCCTGCTTGCGACAATGGCTACCACCAAAATACTGGATAAATACGGTAATACGATAGATAATTGTACCTCTGAAGAAGAAATACAGGAGATGCACTTTTGGGAGAGTTTTGGTTTCTCCTTTCAAGTCGGTGTTGCATCATTACATGAATACATCATTGAAGCCTACAAAGCTGGAAAATTTACCTATGCGAACCTATTATCTTATTTAGAGTCTACATGGTACAATGAACCGATAATTCACACATACCATGGAAAAGATTTTGAACTCCGTATTTTGGATGTACTGAAACCAGGGTTGAAAAAATGCTTTGAGGAACTGGATTACGCTTTTAGAGACTTAGAAAACAATCATTATGATTATGTGATTGTTGTAGACACTCTTACGCTTAAAATAGAAACAATTCTACGATTTATGTGTGAAAAATTAGGCATTGCGACATTCAAGACAAGGAATAAAGGAGGTGAAAAACTTGTTATGGAAAAACTGTTAGATGACATGTTGAGTGACTTGCAGGATACTCCGCGAACACCGACAGGATTTAGTGAAGCGGATCGTTTAATGCTTAAATATGCACTTACACCCAAAGGTCATAACCTACGAAACAGAGTCGCTCATGGACTTATGGATCTGTGGGAGTATTCGTTTACCGATGTCGTTATTTTATTATACTTGATTATCAAATTAAGCACATACGAATTTACTTCTCATATAAACTAACATACAACTTGAAAATAGCCAGGACTATTCCTGGCTATTTTCCATTTCTATAATAGGTCTCTTATTCATTTGTAGATAGCATAACAAATCATATATTTGATGAAGGTGTTAACCTATCACATAAACCCAAATTTGATGAATTAATTACATCAAATATATTTAAGGCAAAAACAGAAATGCTTAAACTCTTATTTGGGTATGATGGAGCTTGATGTTTATAAGATAGAAACGATATTGCAAAAAATGGTAGTGTTTCACAGAGTGTGTCTGAGGTGAGTTCACTCAAGCCTGTAGACCTCAGATGCCTTTGCAAATATAATGATTTTATGTCATAGCCATTGTTTGATGGCGAAAAATTTGTGATTTTTAGTGCATCCGGACGTAGAAACGGGTTCTGCTGAGAAGCAACCCGCCAGCAACATGGCTGCGCCCACACAGGAAACAGTTGGATAACAGAACCGCTTCACAAGAGGCGGTTCCATTGTTTTTAGGAGGGCTGTTCCGCAAAGAAGACCTTTACTATCAGCCTGGGAAAAGCTTTTTGTCAATGGTTATGTTCGGCAACGCCCGGTCAAAAGCCTTGTGGTCCATGGCCACGCTGCCCCTCAGAGTAAGAACCGATTCCTCGTTTGGCATGGCGGTTCTCATTCTGGTTACACGTCGAAAGTCGCGGTTGAGCCGTTCAATCCAATTGGTGGTGTATATCATTCCCTGAATCTCAGGAGCATAGTTGAGATATGTCAGATATGCTTTGTAATCTGGGTTGTCACGCA
>JBJEGV010000031.1:0-2012 GCA_051875395.1 Alistipes sp.
ACCGAGAAGCCTTCGAGCGGAATCTCCTGCTCGCGGCTCTCTGCCCAGAAACCGTTGGACAGATAGTTGTGTTCGGGCGTGGTAATGCCGCAAATTGCGCTGTATGCAACGTGATGATTGGTAATCATCAGACCGTCGTCCGAAATCATGGAACCGCTGCCCATACCGCCGTTGATGGCGACAACGGCATCGGCCAATGCAGCCGACTGCTCGTTGTAGAGTTCGTCCGATTTCAGCCGCAAGCCCATTTTGCGCATATTGCGGTACATCTGTGCATCGATGTCCTTTATAAGCCACATACCCTCGTCGGCAAAAGCCGCGAGGGTTGTGGACATTATCAGAAACGATAACAGTATCCTTTTCATTTACAGACCTATTTGTTCTTTACGCATCGCACGGCACAACCGTTGGTGTTGTTGTTGAATGCAACGGTCAGACGACCATCGGCATACGTGGCAGTAGCGGTGGACATCAACGACATGAACTGTATGGTCGTGGCAGCAGGATTATATACTGTCGAACCCCATATATAGGTCATCGGCATAGTCGGATATGCGGCACTCGGCTTGATGTACGAGCCCGAACCTGCACCATTGCGGCAACCGCAGAATACGAAATTGAAACCCGTTTCATTGATTAAGGCAATGTTGCCTCCGTCGTAATCCTCGTTGTAGAAGATGGCATTCTTGTTCTCAGGGGTCGAACCTACCTCCCAACCGCCGACAGCGGCAGCCGAAAGTTTGGACGATTTGCCGACCAGATTGAGCAACTCCTCGAAAGTAGGGATGTGCCAACCGTCAGGGCAGATACCCTGAATACCGGACACCGAAGCGGAGTTGTCGGCAGAGATGTTCTCGATGTTGAATGCGGTTACGGCATTGTAAAGCAGACCCAATTTGCTTACGCTGGCATCATCGGTAGCGGCTACGCAGTTGGTGCCGTCGAAGGTATAAGGATACCAAATGCCGGTAGTGGCGTCGGTCGGATCGTCGGATACCGTCTTTCCTTCCGGAATGTAACGCAGATTCTCTGCCATCCATGTATTGCCGTCGGCGAGAGTAATGAGATTGTAGGTTACACCGCCATAGACGAGTTTGGTAGGATCTTTCGGCGTTTCGCCGTTGTCGTCATTGTTGCAGCCGGCGCACAAAAGAGCCGCAGCAACAGCAAAAAATGTCAATTTTTTCATAGACTGTCTGTTTTAATAAGTTAATGATATAATACTTTGTTAAAATCTGTAACCTGCCGATAATCGGACAGTTGCTCTATTCTTTCCTAACACCTTTACGTCGAATGCACGAGTGTATTCGCCATGCAAATCTACATAAAATTTTCGAATGTTGTATCTCAAACCTGCACCTGCTCCCAATCGCGAAGCGGTAAACCATTCGGTTTCGGCAACAAAATAATCGGTAAGTTGTTCGGGATAGTCGCCTGCACCTTCGACCTCGTCGGTTATGCCCGCTTGTGCCGACGAATTGCCGAATGCTCCCGACAGCGACACCTCTATCTCGAATGCACCGAAGCGCATGTCGGCACGCGCGAATATGCTCGTGGCATCCATCGAATGGCTGCGGTATTGCGGATATGCGAGCGTCGAAAGACGGTTGAGCCGATTGTGTCGCGCACCGACGATGATGTCCCAAGTGTCGGTGTAATACTCCGCCTCTGCCGATACGTCGCACCGGCGGCGCGAGAAAATCTCGTTGGAGCCGAATTTGCGCATTATCGTTACACCGTTTTCGGTAACGGGGGTCAGGATGTTCTCGTCGTTGGTCTGCGAATACCAACCGTATGCGGCACGGACAAACCAGCGTTTGTCGAACTCCAAGCCGACGTGCGCATCGAGTGCGTCAGAGCGGAATTCGTGCCAAACGGTATGTTTCTCGCCCGAGCGTCCGTTGCTGCCGCGATAGGTTACGTCGGCATAGATATTGCGCCACTGCGCCTGCAACATCGCTCCGTTGGTGAGTTCGCGCACGGGAAAACCCGACACTCCCGCCTCTTTGAGA
>JBJEGV010000032.1:0-38207 GCA_051875395.1 Alistipes sp.
AACTGTTGGTTATCAGGGATTTTCTTCGATTTTCATCTTTGTTTGGTGATTCGCTCGGCATCGGCACGGCGAGCCTCTTCGTACTCACCGCATCGCAGACGCAGTGCCTGCACCGATGCGACCTCGTGTCCGAGACGCGATTTGTAGTGTTCGGTCTCCTGCACAAGAGCCGTAAAGTTACTCCGCAAACGTACATTTTCGGCACGCGAGGATTTCAACATTTTGAAGCCGGCGACAATGCACAATGTCGCCACAGCCGAATAAATCAGCAAATACTTTTTCATGGCATATCATATTTGGGGTTTGCCCCAAATATAACACGCGCCGATACCGAAAAGGTGATAAAGTTTTTGGAAAAAATCAGAGAGTGCGTGCCACGGCATCGGCGACAATATCCGCATAGATTCTGCCGTCGCACTCGGCAAGCGAGGTGATGCCGCGATAATCCGCACCCCACACCTCATCTGCCGCCGACAACTCCTCGCGCAAAATATCGCGCATCTCCACACTACGCCCCGCGAGTTCCAATGCGTGCATGACCGCCTCCGCTTCGACGCTCAACGACAACCGCGATACGGCTATCTTGCCGCCTTTGACCACTATCGGAGTTGCTCCATCGACCGACACGACACGCCCCGACCCGTCGCACGACACGAATGCACCGACACCCTGCGTCCGCACATACTCCGACAGCATTTTGGTCTCTGCCAACTCTGCCGACGTAGGCAATCCGACAAATACACCGCCCGTCGTTACGGTAATGGCAGCGGGACGCAATGCACGCAACGTAAGCCGATTGTAGAGCGATGTCTCGCAACACGAGAGCATACGCCGTCCTTCGGCATAACTGCGCAACAACACTATATTTACCCCGCTATTCGGATACGAGTTATGCGCCAACAACCGCCCGACGGCATCCGACAACTCCGCAACCGACAAGCCCGAGGCGCAATGGCGAATGCGCCACGATGCGGCATCGACAAGGTCGATATGTCGCTGCACATGAAGCGGGCTGTATCCGTCGGCACGAATGTACTGATAGATAAACGGCTCATCGCCCATTGCCGACACCTCGACAAACTCCCCGTCTCTGTATATGGTTTCGGTCATACTGCGGATTACATAAAAATTTTCAGCAGCAGTTCGCGCAACAACTCGCCGTCCGACGCTCCGCCCGAATCGACACCCTTGCTCTTGGCATCGTATTCCCGCAACAGTCCGAGTATCTCGAACACCTTGCGGTTAGGCCAAAGCGAGGCATTCTGTTTGAGGTCGCGCAACATATATATATTGCCCGATTTGAGTATGCCCATAAGTTGCTGGTCCGACGGAAACGGCACTCCGTGTTGTGCCTGCCAACGCAGATAATTGACTATGAATATCTCTCGGAATGCCGAGAACAGTGCCATAATGGTCAGCAACAGCGGATATTCCTTCGGATTGCGAGACAGACAGTCGGCAATCGTAAGAGCCCGCTTCACGTCTTTGGTTACCACGGCCTTGCACAATTCGAAATTGTTGAACTCCTTCGAGATGCCTATATATGTTTCGATTTCGGCATTTGTGATTCGGCGATTGTCCTCCGGCAACGATACGAGCAGTTTCGAGAGTTCGTTCGAGATTTTGGAGATGTCGGTACCTATATGGTTTACGAGCAATTCGATGCTCGCCGGCTCTATCTCCAACCCCTTCGAGCGCACGAATCCTCCGAGCCACTCCTTTATCTCGTAATCGCGAGGCCGTACCGACTCGAACACCACACCGTTGGCAAGGCAGGTTTTGTAGAGTTGCTGACGCTTGTCGGCACTCTTCTCCTTATGGCACAGGACAAGTATGGTCGATGATTGCGGTTTGGAGGTATAGGAGGCTATCAATTCCAATTTGTCCAATCTTTGCGCCTCTTTGACTATAATCACCTCGTAATTGCCCATCATAGGCACCTGTCGGCAGTAACTCGCCACCGTACCGCCGTCCGTATCGCGGCCATATAGCACTATTTGATTGAAAGAGCGTTCCGCTTCCGTCAGTACGCTGCCGGCCAACTTGTCGCACAGCACGTCTATAAAATACGGCTCCTCGCCCATCAGCAGATATACGGGGGCGAATTTGCGGGCATCCACATCCGCCGCAATCCTCCGAAAATCGGCCTCGCTGTCTCTGAATTTGAGCGTACTCTTTGCCATATACTATATCGTCTCCCTGTAAATTTTCAAAATTTTCTCCGTCGTGGCGGTTATGCGGTATCTGTCGTCGATACGGCGACCCACCAGCCACACTATATCGTTGCCGGATACCAACACGAACTGACGGCTCTTTTCCACAACCGACACCTTGTGGTCGATAAGGAAATCGCTCACCTTTTTGCGACCGTTCATGCCGAACGGCACGAAACTGTCGCCATCGCGCCAGCGACGCAGACAGAGCGGATATTTCAACTTGTCTTCATCAATCAGAGCGACATCCTGAGGTGTGCTGTAATCGGTAATGTTGTCTATATCGGTATGCTCGTAATACAACACCGAATTGCCGCAATAACTCCGTATCGCGCCCTGCTCCACCGCAGTTTCGCAACCGTCGTTATCCGCAATGCGCATCACCACGATATTGCCTCTGTCCACACATGCGACATACTCGCGCGAATAGAACCGTTTGCCGGTCTGACCTTGCGAAAGCGCACGGCACAACTCGTCCACGACATCCCCTTTGAAGCCGTATGCCGAATTGAGCAGCGTATATATGACGAAGTTGCGCGGGAATGCGGCATCGATTTTGCCGATGTCGATGGTATCCACACCATCGCGGCTCTCCGTAACCGTCTCGCGGATTTTGCCGACCGCCGTTTCGATAAACTGCTGTGCATCGGTCAGTCTGTACAGATTGCCGCGCATGAGCGATGTGAATTTGGGATTGATTTCGCGAATCATCGGAATCAGTCCCAATCTGATTTTGTTGCGCAGATATTTGGTCGAGCGATTCGACGAATCCTCGCGGAACGGAATACGGTTGGCCACGGCATACTCCAACAACTCCTTGCGCGAGGCGAACATCAGAGGACGCACCACCCTGCCCATTTGATGGTTTATGCCTGTCAATCCTTTCAGTCCCGTACCGCGCAGCAGATTGATGAAAAATGTCTCGATTGAGTCGTCGGCATGATGCGCCACGGCAATCACGTTGTAGCCGTGCGCGTCGCACAATTCGTAAAACCACGCATACCGCAACCTGCGTGCAGCCATCTCCATCGATTCGCCCGTCCGCTCCATCTCGCCCACCGTGTCGAATCGTTTGTTGTAACACTCGACGCCGTATTTTGCAGCCTCGCGTGCCACCACCACCTCGTCCTCGTCGCTCTCGGCTCCGCGCAAACCGAAATTGCAGTGCGCCACGCCGATATTGTAACCCGAAGCGGCGAACAGCGACAGCATGACCATCGAATCCACTCCGCCCGATACCGTAAGCAGGATTTTGTCCTCGTGCGTAAAGAGCGCATGCCGCTCTACATATCCGTTAAAATTCTCTATAAGGGGATTGTTGTGCATAACCCTACAATATATTCACCTCAGTATCTGTCTCTATTCCGAATTTTTCGCGCACTCTTGCCTGCACTTTGCGGGCGAGTGCCATTACCTCTTCGCCCGTTGCTCCGCCACGGTTGATAAGCACCAACGCCTGCCGTTCATGCACACCGACCCGACCTTCCGAATAACCCTTCATGCCGGAACGGTCGATTAACCAACCTGCCGCGAGTTTTGCCATACTGCCGCCCTCGACGGCATAGAGAGGCATATCCGGATATTGCGCCTTCAAACGCTCGGCAACCGACATATCCACAATCGGATTCTTGAAAAAACTGCCCGCATTGCCCGTAACGGCGGTATCCGGCAGTTTAGAACGGCGAATTGCGCAAACGGCATCGCGGATATTGCGCAATGCCACTCCTCCGCGTGCCTCCACTTCGCGCATCACATCGCCGTATCCGATATTCGGATGCGGCTGTTTCGACAACCGAAATTCGACGGCAGTTATTATCACTCGGCCTTTGAGCGTGCGTTTGAACACGCTGTCGCGATAACCGAAAGCACAATGTTCGGCGGCAAGAGTCGCGAAATTGTTGCTCTCGGGAAAATACATCTCGACATTGGCAACGATATCCTTCGCCTCCGCGCCGTAAGCCCCTATGTTTTGCACGGGTGCCGCTCCGACCTTACCGGGAATCAGCGACAGATTCTCCGCGCCCCACAATTCGCGTTCTACGCACCATGCCACAAAATCGTCCCACTCCACGCCCGCATCGACCTTGACGGTCAAAGCGGCATCATCCTCCGACACGACGACGATGTTGCGATTGCACGGCGTAATCAGCATGCCCGCATAATCTTTTGTAAAGAGGATGTTGTTGCCTCCGCTCAACACCATCCAACGCTCGGGACGGTATTGTGCGAAAATCTCCGGCAACTCCTCCGCCTTGTCGAATTCGACCAGACGACAGGCACGTTGGCTGACATGAAAAGAGTTGCGCGTACTCAAATCGACATTTTCAAAGAGGCGAATCATGTTCTGACAAGATATATTTATCGGGTTACAAAGATACTAATTTAGTAGCGAGTGCGCAAAATTCTCGGTCAAAAAGCGTTTTTGTACAATAATTTGTTTAACTTTGATAGTGTAAAACAGCCAAACCTAAAACCAAACCATAATGTTTACTCAAAAAGAGATTCAACAGATTACCGAACACGGCCTCACACCGGCACAGATTGAACGACAGTTGGAGAATTTCCGACAAGGTTTTCCTTTCCTGCGTGTGGTGGCCACTGCTTCGCCCGATGACGGTATAACCATGCTTTCGGCCGCCGAACTGCAAAACGCCGTCGATGCTTACTCGAAGCGTGCCGACAAACTCAAAACAGTCAAATTCGTACCCGCATCGGGTGCTGCGACCCGAATGTTCAAGGAGTTGTTCGCCTTTGTCAATGAAGGCAAGCGCGGCAACGGAATCGACGAACTGTTGGGCAATATCGACCGTTTCGCCTTTTACCGCGAATTGAGCGAATACATCGGCCCGCAATCCGACGACAAGGCAGTTGTCGCCGCAATCATCGGCAAGGGACTGAACTACGGAGCCAAGCCGAAGGGTCTCGTTACCTTCCACAGTTATCCCGAAGGTGCCCGCAAGGCAGTAGAAGAACATCTCGTCGAGGGTGCGCAATACGCTTCATCGTGCGGTGTGTCCCACATCCACTTTACCGTTTCGCCCGAACACGAAGCGGCATTCCGCACACTGCTCGCCGAGCGCATTCCGATTTACGAAAAGCGGTTCGGCATCCGCTACGACATCTCCTTCTCGCAACAGAAACCTTCGACCGACACCATTGCGGTCAATCCCGACAACACCCCGTTCCGCACGGATGCGGGCGATTTGTTGTTCCGACCTGCGGGACACGGCGCGTTGATTGAGAATCTGAACGAGATAGATGCCGATGTCATCTTCATCAAAAACATCGACAACGTTACCACCGATGCGCGTCGTGGCGATACCGTTACCTACAAAAAGGCTTTGGCAGGCATTCTGCTCGACCGACAGGAGCGCATTTTCGGACATTTACGCGCCCTGCGCAACGGCACAGCCGACCTTGCCGAAGTAGCCGCTTTCATACAGCACGACCTTTGCGTCAAACTGCCCGACAACCACGATGCCGCTCTGCTCGAACGGCTGCTCGACCGTCCTATCCGCGTATGCGGCATGGTACGCAACGAGGGCGAACCGGGAGGAGGTCCTTTCTGGGTGCGCAACGACGACGGCACCGTCGCGTTGCAGATTGCCGAATCGAGCCAGATTGCGCCCGAAGAGATGCACCTGATGAAGACAGCCACCCATTTCAACCCTGTCGATTTGGTCTGCGGCGTGCGACGTGCCGACGGCACCAAATTCGATTTGCGCAAATATGTCGATGCCTCAACCGGCTTCATCTCCTCCAAATCGAGCGGAGGGCGCGAATTGCGTGCGCAAGAGTTGCCGGGGTTGTGGAACGGAGCCATGGCGGATTGGAATACGATTTTCGTCGATGTCCCTATTACGACATTTTCGCCTGTCAAAGTGGTACTCGATTTGCTTCGTCCGCAACATCAACCGGAATAGCGATTGTCGCAAAGAGCAACACTTCACCAATCGAGCATCGGAAATACTCCGATGCTCTTTTTTGCCCCTTTCCTCTATCGTTTGCAGGGTAAAATCAACAAAACGCCTCAAAAAATGTTCACAATCGTCCATAGTACGACGCAAGCAGTATTTCCATGCGAAAATTTTATTATATTTGCGTTGCCTTATCAAAGATAAGAAGCAACCGACCGAAAAGGCGCGGAATTTGCAGTGCAATCGAATTAAATTTTATATAAACTTTTATGGAAAACAAACTGAAAGAACTTACCGACAAACTCTACGGTGAGGGTTTGGAAAGGGGTCGTGCCGAGGCAGAACGTTTGGTTACGGAAGCCGAAGCGAAGGCGAAACAAATCGTTTCCGATGCCGAGGCGAAGGCTGCCCAAATCGTCAAGCAGGCCGAAGCGAAGGCTGCCGACATCGAAAAGAACTCTATGACCGAGATTGCTCTGGCAGGCAAACAGGCCGTTGCGACAATCAAGAGCGAAATCGCTGATTTGATTATCGCCAAATCGACCGACGCGGCATTGAAAGGCGCGACGCTCGATGCGGATTTCATCAAATCGATGCTGCTCGCCATCGCCGCCAACTGGCATGCCGACGCATCCAAAACCGAGCTCAAAGCCATTCTGCCCGCAGCATGCGAAAAGGAGTTCGCTGCCAAATTCGGCGCATCGGCAGGCGAACTGCTTGCAGCCGGCATCGAGGTCGGTTACTCGAAAGATGTACGCACAGGCTTCAAAATAGGCGAAAAGAACGGCGGATACTACATCGCCTTTACCGACGAGAGTTTCGCTGCACTTTTGCAGCAATACCTGCGCGATAAGGTTTCACATTTGTTGTTCGCATAGCCTATGTTCGGCAACAATTATTACGCTCTCGTATCGGGTTTCCGCGAATACGCGCTCGATGCCGAAACAAAAGGTTTCGACCCCGAGTCCATTCTTGCGGAGGTCGGCGAAGTGTTGTCCAAACGCGACAATACCTGCGTCCGACTGCTCTATGCCTACTACGATTGCGAGAATTTGGTCGCTCTGCACAACGGCAGCACGGCGCGTAACGCGCTCGGCCGTCTTTCGGCAGAGGAGATTGAAGAGGAGTTGCGCAATCCGTCGCACCTGCCCGAACGCATTGCCCGCGTTATCCGCGCCTATGCCAATCCGGAAGGCGAAGATGCCGACGACACGGACACTGCCGTTCCGTTTGCCCGCAACCTCTTTGCGGCTTACTACGACGAGTGCGCCGCATCGGGTTCGCGTTTTCTGCGCGAGTGGTCGGAATTCGACCGCACGTTGCGCAATGTCATAGCCGCAACGACGGCACGCGCACAGGGAGTGGCAATCGATACGGTTACCGTCGGCGAAGGCGAGGTGGTCGAGCAGTTGCAGCGCAGTTCGGCATCCGATTTCGGTCTGCGCGGCGAACTCGGCTATATCGATGCCGTCATCGCTACGGTAAACGACGAACACAACCTTCTCGACAAGGAGCGTAAATTGGACCGCATCCGTTGGGATATGGCATCCGAACTCTCCACATTCGACTATTTCGACATCAATGCCGTACTCGCCTATCTGGTCAAAATCAATTTGGTGGCACGTTGGACGCTGCTCGACCGCAAATACGGCCGACAGATGTTGGAACGGCTCATGGCGGAACTCGACGGCAAGGAACTGATAAATAAATTATAAACTCATATATGAAAACAACAGGACGTGTAAACGGTATCATATCCAACATCGTAATCGTCAAGGCCGACGGAGCAGTCGGTCAAAACGAGATATGCTATGTCTATTGCGGTGATACCAAAATGATGGCGGAGGTCATCAAGGTAATAGGCGACGATGCCTATGTACAGGTTTACGACTCGACACGCGGTCTGAAAATCGGCGACAAGGTCGAATTTGCAGGCCACATGCTCGAAGCGACGCTCGCTCCGGGTCTGCTTTCGCGCAACTACGACGGTTTGCAGAACGACTTGGAGAAGATGGAGAGCCTCTTTATCGAACGCGGCTCCATCACCGACCCGGTCGATTTCGAGCGCAAATGGGCTTTCAAACCGCTCGCCAAAGCAGGCGACAAGGTTTCGGCGGCAGCATGGCTCGGCGAGGTGCAGGAGCAATGGGTCGCCCACAAAATCATGGTGCCGTTCATCATGACGGGCAACTATACCGTCAAGAGCATCGCCGACGAAGGCGAATACAAAGTTACCGACACCATAGCCACGGTAACCGATTCCGACGGCAACGAATATCCGATAACGATGGTACAACGTTGGCCTGTAAAGCAGGCTGTACGCTGCTACGACGAAAAGCCTCGCCCATCGAAAGTCATGGAGACGGGCGTTCGTGCAATCGACACGTTCAATCCGCTGGCGGAAGGCGGTACGGGCTTTATCCCGGGACCGTTCGGTGCAGGCAAAACGGTGTTGCAGCACGCCATATCCAAGCAGGCCGATGCCGACATTATCATCATGATTGCATGCGGCGAGCGTGCCAACGAGGTGGTCGAAATCTTCAAGGAGTTTCCGGAGTTGATTGACCCGCATACGGGACACAAACTGATGGAGCGTACCATAATTATATGCAACACCTCCAACATGCCTGTCGCTGCGCGTGAGGCTTCGGTCTATACGGGTATGACCATCGGCGAATACTACCGTTCGATGGGCTTGAAAGTGCTGGTTATGGCCGACTCCACTTCGCGTTGGGCGCAGGCTCTGCGCGAGATGTCCAACCGTTTGGAGGAGTTGCCCGGTCAGGATGCTTTCCCTATGGACCTGTCGGCAATCATCTCCAACTTCTACTCGCGTGCGGGACTTGTCAAATTGTACAACGGCGCAACGGGTTCGGTTACGTTCCTCGGTACGGTGTCGCCTGCGGGCGGTAACCTCAAAGAGCCTGTTACCGAATCTACCAAAAAGGCTGCACGTTGTTTCTATGCACTTTCGCAGGGTCGTGCCGATTCAAAACGTTATCCTGCAATCGACCCGCTCGAATCCTACTCCAAATATCTCGAATATCCCGAGGTGGAGGAGTATCTCGGCGAGAAGATAGAGAAGGATTGGGTCAAACTCGTCTATCGCGGCAAGACCATCGTACAGCGAGGCAAGGAGGCCAACGACCAAATCAACATTTTGGGCGACGACGGCGTACCGGTAGAGTATCACGAGCGTTTTTGGAAGAGCGAACTCATCGACTTTGTGATTTTGCAGCAGGACGCATTCGACGACATCGATGCCAACTGTCCGTTGGAGCGTCAGCAGATGATGTACAAAATGGTACTCGACATCTGCGACCGCAATTTCGACTTCGCCGATTTCGAGGCTTGCTCCAAGTTCTTCAAGGGACTTATCAACCTCTTCCGTCAGATGAACTACTCCGAGTGGAAGAGCGACAAGTTCCACGACTACCAAAAGCAGATTGAACAATATGTTTCGCAAGCAGAGTAAAACATCAGCAGCATTATGACAACACGAGCATTTCAAAAAGTATATACCAAAATCGACAACATTACCAAGGCTACCGTAACGCTTCGGGCTTCGGGAGTAGGTAATGACGAACTCGCTACCGTAGGCGGCAAATTGGCGCAGGTAGTGAAGATTATGGGCGACAACGTAACGTTGCAGGTCTTTGCGGGTACCGAAGGACTTGCCACCGATTCCGAAGTCGTATTCCACGGCGAGCCGCCGAAGTTGAAGGTGTCGGACAATCTTGCGGGACGCTTCTTCAACGCCTATGGCGAGCCGCTCGAAGGCGGTGCGCAGATTGAGGGCGAGGCACGCGAAATCGGCGGTCCTACCGTCAATCCGTTCCGTCGTATCCAGCCTTCGGAACTCATCGCAACGGGTATCGCCGGCATCGACCTCAACAACACAATCGTTACCGGTCAGAAGATTCCGTTCTTCGCCGACCCCGACCAGCCGTACAACGCCGTGATGGCGAACGTGGCTCTGCGTGCCAAGGCCGACAAAATCATCCTCGGCGGTATGGGTCTGACCAACGACGATTTCCTCTATTTCAAACAGGTATTCGAGAACGCCGGTGCATTGGACCGTATCGTTTCGTTCGTCAATACGACCGAGAATCCGCCTGTCGAGCGTCTGCTCGTGCCGGATATGGCACTTACGGCTGCCGAATACTTTGCCGTGGACAAGGGCGAGAAGGTGTTGGTACTGCTGACGGATATGACGCTCTATGCCGACGCATTGGCAATCGTATCCAACCGTATGGACCAAATCCCGTCGAAAGACTCCATGCCGGGTTCGCTCTATTCGGATTTGGCAAAGATTTACGAGAAAGCGGTGCAGTTGCCTAACGGCGGTTCCATTACTATTATCGCCGTTACCACCCTTTCGGGCGGCGACATCACCCACGCAATTCCCGACAATACGGGTTATATTACCGAGGGTCAGTTGTTCCTGCGCAACGACTCCGATACGGGCAAGGTCATCATCGACCCGTTCCGTTCGCTGTCGCGACTCAAACAACTCGTAATCGGCAAAAAGACTCGCGAGGACCATCCGCAGGTGATGAACGCATGCGTGCGTCTCTATTCGGATGCGGCGAATGCCAAAACCAAACTCGAAAACGGTTTCGATTTGTCCGACTACGACGAACGCGCTTTGAAATTCGCCCGCGACTACTCCGAGAAATTGCTTGCAATCGACATCAACATCGCCATCGACGAGATGCTCGATACCGCATGGACGCTCTTTGCAAAATACTTCTCCAAGGAGGAGGTTGCAATCAAGGCCGAACTCATCGCAAAATACTGGAAAGCATAATACGCAATGGCAATCAAATTTCAATATAACAAGACTTCGCTCGGCGAACTCGGCAAACAACTGAAAATGCGTCAGAAGGCACTCCCTACAATCAAAAGTAAGGAGTCGGCTCTGCGCTCCGAGGTCAAGCGGGCGAAGGACTCGGCTGCCGAATACCGTCGCAAATCGGAGGCTCTCATCGCGGAGTACGATTATATGACGGCTCTTTGGGGAGAGTTTGATTGTTCGTTGCTGCGCATTAAGGACGTCGCATTGGCGACGCAGAAAATCGCGGGAGTGCGCATTCCGCAGTTGCAGGACATAGTCTTCGACATCAAGCCGTTCGACCTTTTCTCCTCGCCTTCGTGGTACAGCGACGGTGTCGATGTACTCAAACGCATGGCTCGTTTGGGCATAGAATACGAGGTCTATAACCGGCAGATGGAACTGCTCGATTACGCACGCCGTAAAACCACTCAAAAGGTAAACCTCTACGAAAAGGTGCAAATCCCGGGGTATGAGGACGCCATACGCAAAATCAAACGATTTATGGAGGACGAAGAGAATCTCTCGAAATCGGCACAGAAAATCGTCAAAACGCGCCAACAGGCTGCTGCTGCAATGGAGGGCAACGGATTATGATAGTCAAGATGACCAAATACGACATCGTGCTGTTTGCAGCCGAGCGTGAACAATTCATCGAGCGTCTGCGCGACATCGGATTGGTGGACATCACCACCACGGGTTGGGAGCCTGCCGAGTCCGACCGCCAACTGCTCGCCGACATCGAAAGTCGCCAAAAGGCTCTCGATTTCCTTGCGACATTTGCCGCAAGCGACGACTATACTGCCACCGCTCCGCTTGCCAAAGGCTCGGCATACGCCACCTATACGGCAACGCAGGCGGATATTGCCACCGCGAAATCGGAAATTGCGCGTCTGATCAAAGTCGTCGATGAATGGTCGGGTTGGGGCGATTTCTCGGTCGATACGATTAAACGTCTGGCCGATGCGGGCGTGCATCTGCGCTACTTTACCACGCAGAAAAGCACCTTCGACAAGAACGAGGCCGAATGGAGTGCGCAATACAACATCGCGCTTATCTCGACCGTCGATTCCGTAGCCCGTTTCGTCGTCATAGGCGACGGCGAGGCGGCAATCGATGCACAGGAGCAGAAAGCACCCGCAATGAGCGTGTCCGAAGCAGAACAGGCAATGCGCGAACAAATCGCCGCACTTCGCCGACTCAACACGACATTGAGCGCATGCGCCGATGCCCGCGACGAGATTGCCGAGGAACTCGCCACGCTGAAAATGCAGTTGCAGGATGTACGCATAGGAGCGACGGCCGAACAGGCTGCCGACGGTATGCTGCTCGTTATGGAGGGTTGGGCTGCCAAAGATACATCGGCGCAGGTCGATGCCGTTCTCGATAATTATCCGAACGTGATTTATATCAAGAGCGAGCCTACTCCGCAGGACGACACGCCCGTACAACTCAAAAACAATTGGTTTGCCCGTATTTTCGAGTTCGTCGGCAACATGTACGCCCTTCCGAAATACGGCACAATCGACCTCACTCCGTTCTTCGCACCGTTCTACATGCTCTTTTTCGGCATCTGTCTCAACGATGCGGGCTATGGTCTGATACTGCTCGTTTTGGGTTTGGCACTGCTTCGTCGGAGCAAAACCCCGACCATGCGTCAAGCCTCGCTGTTCGCAAGCATGTGTGCCGTTTCGACCGTTTTGTTCGGCTGTTTCTGCGGCTCGTTCTTCGGAATGAGTATGCAGGAGTGGTTCCCTTCGGTGCATTTCTTCGATTTCCAAGGCAAATTTTTCTCTGTCGCTTTGGCTATCGGCATCGTGCAGATACTCTTCGGTATGGTGCTGAAAATCGTACTTATCTGCCAAACCGTCGGAATAAAACACTCGTTCTCGGCACTCGGTTGGTTTATCGTTCTGCTTTCGGCCAGTCTCGCGGCAGGTCTGCCGATGTTCGGTGTAACGATTCCGTATTTCACCGCATCGTCGCCAGCATTCTACGGGGCTGTCGGGTTGGGATTGGCACTTATGTTGCTGCTCAACTCGCCGGGAAAGAACATATTCGTCAATATAGGTGCGGGCTTGTGGGAGACCTACAACAACATCACCGGCATTTTGAGCGACGTGTTGAGTTACATCCGACTCTTCGCCATCGGTCTGTCGGGCGGTGTGTTGGCATTGGTGTTCAACTCGCTTGCCGCAGGTTTCGTTCCTGACGATGCCAATATAGCGGTGCGCATACTGATTATGTTGCCGATTCTGCTTATCGGACACGGCATCAATCTGTTCATGTCCACCATCTCGTCATTCGTCCACCCTATGCGATTGACCTTCGTCGAATTTTATAAAAATGCGGGATTCGAGATGTCGATGCGGCCTTTCGAGCCTCTGCGCAGAGTGAATCAAACAAACAATTAAACAATAACAAACAAAAAAAACATTATTGAACTATGGAAACAACAGCATTGGTAATGGCCTACGTCGGCGTAGCGTTGATGGTAGGTCTCGCCGGTATCGCATCGGCCATCGGTACCTCCATCGCAGGTATGGCTTCGGTCGGCGCAATGAAAAAGAACGGTGGAGCATTCGGTAGTTATATGATACTCTCTGCCCTTTCGGGTTCGCAGGGTTTGTACGGCTTCGTATGCTACTTCATGGTCAAGGATTTTCTCGTTGCCCCTACCGCATTGCAGGGTGCAGCCATTTTGGGTGCAGGTCTGTTGGTCGGTTTCGTCAATCTTGCGGCAGCAGTTTTCCAGTCGAAGGTCTGCGCCAACGGTATCGCAGCCATCGGTAACGGCCACGACGTTATGGGTAAGACGCTGATTTTGGCGGCATTCCCCGAGTTGTACGCCATCCTGACCGTTGCGGCAACGTTCCTTATTTCGCAGGCCGTGGCATAATGTCCGACCGCACGCGAAACCCAAGGGGTTGTGTCGAACTTTGTATTTCGACACAACCCCTTTGAGGTATCGATAAAAAAGTATAGCCCCTATAACCGATTATCCCGCAAATTATTATATATTTGCATATATAAACCGCATCAATTATGATAAAACTGTTGTTATTCGGAACTTTCGGCATCGGCGAGATAGTCGTTATCGCACTTATTGTTCTACTGCTGTTCGGCGGCAAAAAGATTCCCGAACTGATGAAAGGCATCGGAAAAGGCGTGCGCTCGTTCAAGGAGGGTATGAACGAAGTCGATAAGGAGGAGCCGACCAAAAACGAGGGCGAAACCAACAAGTAAGCGATGCCCGATAAGTCGGATAATCAGACATTTTGGGAGCATCTCGACGAATTGCGTGCAGTCCTGATAAGGATTGTCGCCGTAACGCTCGTGTGCGGTATCGGAGCATTCTGCTTCAAGGAACAACTCTTTGCCATCGTCCTTGCTCCGCAGGATAGCGATTTCATAACCTACCGTCTGCTCGACACGATAGCATCGATTACCGGCTGTCGGAGCGAAGCATTCGCCGTACCGCTAATCAATACGGGGTTGGCTCAACAATTCCTTATCCACATGCGGGTAGCCTTTTGCGCCGGCATATTGTGCGCATCGCCATATATCATCTACCAAATTTTCCGCTTCGTGTCGCCGGCACTATACGACAACGAACGCCGGCATGTGGTGCGTGTGGTCGCAAGCGGCTATATAATGTTCGCCGCAGGTATTCTGCTATGCTACTTTCTGATATTCCCGCTTACCTTCCGATTCTTGGGCACATATCAAGTCAGCGCGGATGTCGCCAACATGATTACGCTCGACTCCTACATCTCCACCCTCGTTACGCTCTGTTTCGCCATGGGCATAATATTCGAGATACCGATGCTCTCTTGGTTCTTTGCCCGTTTGGGCTTTATCTCGGCCGAATTGATGAGCCGTTACCGCAGACACGCCATAGTGGCCATTCTCGTCATTGCCGCCATCATCACCCCTACCTCCGACATATTTACCCTGTTTGTGGTATCGCTGCCGATATGGTTGCTCTACGAAGCGAGCATCCTCATCGTCCGCCATACACGCAAGCAGGCAGAGCAGGCATAACCATCGGCTTTGCCGTATAACCGCACAAAAACATGTCGGGCAATTTCCGCAGAGATTGCCCGACATCCGTTTCATAAATCACAAACGCCTTGCGTCTGCCTATATCGGTCGGCAAAACCGACTCCTCCTTATTCGAGTGCTGCCGCCAAAATCGACAGAGGGTGTTCCACGCGCTTTGTCGTGGACATCTCAATCTGCCATTTGCAGGTCTCGCAATCGGTCGAAACCAAATCGCAACCCGACTCCTCGATTTTACGGAACAGCGATTCGCCTATCGCCTGCGAGGTGGCATAATTCTCCTTCTTGAATCCGTATGTTCCGGCTATTCCGCAACATTGCGAGTCCAACACCGTCAATTCCACCGACGGAATCATTTTCAGCAACTCAATCGAGTAGTATGCCCAACCGAGTTTCTCCATGTGGCAGGCGGTATGGTATGCCACACGCACCTTCGGTGCATCCTTGCGGAACCTGAATTGCGCTTCGCCCGACTGCAACAAACGGTAGATGTAGCGCGTAGCCAACTCTATGCCGTCCCTTACATCGGCATTGTCGATATCGAGCAGATGCGCATACTCGTCGCGCAAGGTAAACGTACATGTCGAGGACGTGGCTATCACGGGCAGATTCTGCTCCTTGACCGCCTTGCGAATCGATGCGATATTGACTTTCGCCTGACGTTTGGCCTGTCCGATAAAGCCGTTCGAGATGAGTGCCACGCCGCAACATTTCTCCTTTTCCAGCAGTTGCACGCCGATTCCGAGCGCATTCATTACCTTCACAAGGTCTTTGCCGAGTGCGGGATTGTTGTAGTTCACATAACAACCGTGGAAGAACGCGACCTGCTTCGGCAAAGCAGCCTGTTCGGCAGCATGTTTGCGGAACCAACCCTCGAACGTTCCCTGCGAGTATTTCGGGAATGTACGGCGATGGTCGATTTTCAGCACGGCATCCATTACCGCCTGTACGGGTTTCAACCCCACCGTCGCATTTACCACAGGAGCCATTTTGGTCGTAATCGAGCCGACCAAATCGGTATTGGCAAGCGTAAATTCGCGCAACCCCGGTTTTTTCTTGCTGTACTTTATTCGCGCCGCCTGAATGATGTCGCCTATGCGCACATTCGACGGACACGCCACCTCGCAACGTTTGCAGTTGAGGCAGTATTTGAGAGCCTCGTCATAGAACGCAGGGTGTTTCAGACGCAAACGCGCACCGTCGGGACCCGACTGTTTGGGACCCGGGTAGAGCGGATTGACTGCCGCAACAGGACAATATACCGTACAAACCGTACATTTGATGCACTGTTCGAAATTGTTTTCGCTATATTCCGTCATCATAATCTTTACTGCTTATTCAATATACAATCGGCTGCATGCAACGCCGTCAGCATCGACACGCCCGCTCCGCAACCTTCGGCAATCGGATTGAAGCCCGCCAATCCCGCACCGACAACATGCAGATTGGCTATGCGCTCTCCGCCGCACAAACCGTGCAACGTCTCGTCGGTCTTTATGCCGAAGCCCTCGAAGGCCTGTTTCTCGAAGAAATTGCGGTCATACCACCCGCTTCGCTCGGCGGCTGCATCGACATCCAATCCGAACAACGGCTCTTTGATGCAGTCGTGTTCGGCAACGAGTCCGCGGCTGAAATAACTGCCTGTGGCAAGCACATAATCTTCCGCCACAAACGGTATGTCGCCGTGATTGACCGTATATAACGCCGTAATTTTATCTCCTTCCCGTTCGAATCCGACAGCGGTATCGCCGAGGAAATATGTTCCTCCCGCCTGCTCGAACGCATGGCGCAAAGTCCTTTGCATACGGATTCCGTTTACCGACGGAGGCAATGTGGCAACTATCGCCACCGGCCGACCCGTTTGCGCAGCGAGCCGCTCAACTCCGTCCGTACGCTCTATGCCGAGCAAGGCAGGCAGCAGCACAGCCTCGCAATCGCCCATATCCGCCTTGATTATGCGTGCCAATTCGTCCAGATTCGCATCGCAATCGAATATGCGGGCTATGTTCGACGAACGCATCTCGGTAGGATTGCGGCGTACCGTTTCGAGTGCCGCCATATTGAAGGTGTGCAGTTCGCACTCCGTACCCGTCTTGCGCAACTCGTCGGCGATGAACTGCGGATAAAAATCGAGGAAACCTTCGGCATTGAACAGAGCGACACGCTTCCAAGCCAATGCCCGAGTATCGCTGCTTACATAACCGTCCATGGTAAGCCATGTCGGTTTGAACGTACCCATAGGGGTCAGACGGTAGTGGTTTTTGAGAGCCGTACCCGCTACCTTTCCGCCCGCTTCCGCGAGCAGAGCGGCAGCCTCGGCAGCCAAAGTCTCAAAGCGTCCGACACCGATTTTGGAGTAAGGATGCTCCGGAGCCTGCTCCGACAACGCTTTAACAGCCTCAACGGGATTCTCCACAACGCTGCCGTCGGGTAAAGCCCCGAGCAAATCGAGCGAGCCGGACGAGAAATGCAACGCACTCTGTCCCGACGAAATGATGGCACAACGCCGTCCTGCACGAGCAAGTCGCAATCCGCACAGCAGACCCGACAGACCGCCACCTATGATTACACTGTCGAATTTCATATTGGTTACTCCTCTTTTTTGTTCGTTAAACCGCACACGCCCTCGTAAATCCACTTCGTAAATTCACTCTCGCGCAACGTATCGCCCCATGCCACAGGCGACATACCCTTCCAACGCTCGTTCAGGAAATCCGTCAAATCGGCCTTTGCACGGTGCGTGCAATACTTGCCTTTTCGAGCCATTATGCCTGCTGCACGACAAGCGCACAACTCGCCCTGACACGTTCCCATACCCACGCGGGTACGACGACGCAAATCGACCAGATTGTGAACATCGAGCGCATTGATTGCATATCCTACCTCGCCTGCCGAGACCTCCTCGCACTCGCACACCAGCGACCGCTCGGCCGAAGTCTCCGCAGCAACTCGTTCCGCCATATCGCCATGACGATAGATGGATGATTCGCGCTGCATGGCAGGTACCGCATGCAGTTTGCGACCGACTTTGCGCTCGTCATCGCGCGAACCGGGCAGTTTCTCGGTTGCCGTAACACAGGCTGCGTTTATGTTAAGTTTCTTGCATATCAAATCGGTAGTCCACTCGCCCATCAGACGATAGGTCATCAGTTTACCGCCCGTAATCGTTATAAAGCCCTCCAAACCGTCGCGCTTTGCATGGTCGAGTACGACGATACCGCGACTTACGCTGCGACCGCTCGGATCGTCGTCCGAAGCGACCAACGGACGCACGCCCGCGTATGCACGCAGAATACGGGTATGTTCGAGCGAAGGAGCGAGTTTCATACCTTCGCGCAGCAGCAAATCGACCTCATCCGCCGTTACATACATATTGTCCACCTCCTCGAAAGGCACTTTGCTCGACGTGGTACCGATAAGCGAAATCGTATCCCCCGGAACGAGAATATCGGCATCGGCAGGTTTACGGCAACGATTCAGCACTATGTTGTTCACGCGGTGTCCGAAAATCAACAGCGAGCCTTTGGCCGGCAGCATATTGACAGTAACACCCGCCTTTTTGGCAATGTCGTGTCCCCAAATGCCGCCCGCATTTACAACTATCTGCGCATAATATTCCGCCTTTTCGCCGCTCTTGCGGTCGATTACGCGAACACCGACGATGCGGTCCTGCTCGCGCAACAGTTCAAGCACTTCATGATATGTGCGCACCTCCGCGCCGTGGGCTTTGGCATCGATGATGTTGGCAGCCGTAAGGCGGAACGGGTCGATTGAACCGTCGGGCACACGCACGGCTCCAATC
The DNA here is from genome assembly GCA_051875395.1 of Alistipes sp. Taxonomy (GTDB): domain Bacteria; phylum Bacteroidota; class Bacteroidia; order Bacteroidales; family Rikenellaceae; genus Alistipes. The sequence goes on from JBJEGV010000032.1 coordinate 18,829, forward strand.
AGTTGCGGATTGGCCGACGGCTCCAAACGCAGAGCCTCCTTCGGGTCTATCACATCCGCCCGAATACCCGCAGCACGGCAGGCATCGACGAATTTGGATTGGAAACCCAAATCATCCTCCGGCAATGTAATAAACAGACCGTCGGTCTCCTCGACACAGTGCGAAGCGATACGGCGCAGAGTCATATTCTCGCGAATACACTCCTCGGCACTCTCGCGGTCGGTAACAGCATAACGCGCACCGCTGTGCAGCAGACCGTGGTTGCGACCGGTGGCACCCGTGGCTATATCGAGACGCTCCAACAGCAGGGCCTTTATACCGCGCAACGCACAATCGCGTGCAACGCCCGCACCCGTAGCGCCGCCTCCGATAATAATCACATCGAATTGCTTGTTCATATTGTGGCAGATTTTCTTTGCTTTCAGTGGTACAAAATTAGTATAAAGAAAGAGAAAAAGCAATAAAAAGAGACAAAAAGAGAGCCGCAACAGGGCAAAAAAGTACCGAACAAAAAGTAAAGAATCCCAAAAAGCTAAAAAGTGAAAGCAGAGAAAAGTCAGCGGTTTTTCATGTATTCCGACCGGAAGCACAAAAAGAACGACGGGCGAAAGAGATTTCTTCCGCCCGTCGGACCGAACGACAAGGGTTCGCTTGCTGCGGTTACCGCCTTACAACACCCCGTCAATCGGAACGATTGCGCCGTTGCAGGTACATACATGAGCAGCGACGGCAACGGCCTTGCGGTGTGCTTCGGCAATAGTTTTCCCCTGCAAGAGCATGGCAACGAATGTCGCCGTGAACGAATCGCCTGCACCGACCGTATCGGCGACCTCGACCCGCGGAGTGGCGACATAGGAACGGCTGCCGTCGGCCAAAAGAATCAGACTGCCCTCCGCACCCTTGGTATATACGATTCCGCGCAACGAAAAACGCGCAATCAACGCACGCAGACGGCTCTCCTCGTCGCCCGCCAAAGCGAACATCGGCGAGAGTACGGCAAGTTCGTCGTCGTTGAGTTTCAGTATCGTGGCGCGACGCAACGATGCCTCGATAAGGTCGCTGTCGTAGAAGTGTTGGCGCAAGTTGATGTCGAATATGCGCACCGAATCGGCCGGCGTGGCATCGACAATCGCGAGAATCGTTCGACGCGACACCTCGTTGCGCTGAGCCAAAGAGCCCCAACATACGGCATCCGCTTCGCGAGCCAAAGCGAGAGTGCGCTCGTCGGGCAGTATATTGTCCCACGCCACACCCTCGTAGATTTGATATGCGGGCACACCCTTGTCGTCCAACGTAACGCCGACCGACCCCGTCGGAAAGTCGTTGCGTTGCAGATAAGAGGCATCGAGCCCCGTGCGGCCGAACTCCGCCAAAAGGTCGTCGCCCGACACGTCGCGGCCGACCGCACTGACTGCATAACCCTCGCAACCGAGCGCATTGACGTAGTGGACGAAATTGACGGGTGCACCGCCGATACGTCGGCCTGCGGGCAGAACATCCCACAGCAGTTCGCCGACACCTATGACTTTTTTGGGTTGCATACCGCTACAAATCAATCATTACTTTCATACATGTTTCGCGGTTGGCATCGATGAATTTATAGGCATCATCGTACTGCTCGAACGGGAAACGGTTGGAGATGAGAGGTTCCAAACGGATACGTCCCGCTTCAATCTCCTCGACGGCTTTGAGGTAATCCTCGTGGCGGTACATCATCGAACCGATGAGGTTCAGTTCGTGTTCGCCGAGGTAGAACATACTGATAGCCGGATCTTTGGCATGAACGCCGACGATAATCACATCGCCGCCCTTCTCGATAAGTTCCATCAGCGAACGCACCGAACTCTCGACACCCGCACACTCGAAACCAACGCTGAAACCGTCGTCGCCGAAAATCTCGTGCAGAGCCTCGCCGAGCGGACGTTTGGCAACATTTATCGTATCCTCGATACCGCACTCGCGAGCCTTGGCCAAACGGAAATCGCTCACATCGGTAACAACGACGCGTTTTGCTCCGCGGGCCTTGGCAAATTGGGCGATAAGGTTGCCTATCGTGCCTGCTCCCGAGACAACGACATTGCGCCCCTTAATCTCGTGAGGGCGCGAAGTGGCATGTGCGCCGACGGCCGAAGGCTCGACCATGGCTGCATAAGAGAGCGACATATCGTCGGGGATACGCACCACCCTGTCTTCTGTAACAACGAAATAGTCCTGTGCCGCTCCGTCTGCCTGAAAAGCCTGCACGCGCAGATTCTGGCAGACATTATACTGTCCCCTCTTGCAAGGGTTGCACTCGCCGCAGACGAGTTGCGGACGTGCGGTAGCCTTGTCGCCGACCTTGACGGTTTTGACATCCTTGCCGACAGCCACGACATAACCCGAATACTCGTGTCCCTGCACAACGGGATAGAATGTGGCAGGGTGCAGACCGTGATAAGAGTGAATCTCGGAGCCGCAGATACCGATATGTTTTATATTCAACAGAATCTCGTCGGGACGAAGGCTTGCCGCATCGATGTCGGGTACTTCGCGAAAAACGAGTGTTTTGGGTTCGGTTAATACTACTTGTCTCATATTTCAATAAAATATTATGTCCTACGCACCGTCGCCTGCTTTGTTTACGGCGACGGTGCGCAAGACGGTTGATAACTATCTGTCTTCGGCCTGATGACCCGTACGATCGACCTGATGGTAGAATTGGGTGTAAGGAACATCCGTGCGACCCGTTCCTTTGCGCATCAGAGCCTTCAAATCCTCGAAATAGGTCGTATATACATCGCGAGGCATGGCCTTATGCTCGGCGCAAACTTTGGCTGCCATACCGACAACCTCGCCAATCAGACCGCAGGTTCGCATCACACGGGTAGAGCCGAGTGCGATATGGGTAACACTGATGTTGCGGCCTGCCATAAACATATTCGCCACATCTTTCGAATAGAAGCAACGGTAAGGCAGAGCATAGAAATCGATTGGCGTCAGCACACCGTAGGACATCCATTCCGCCTTCGGATAGTCGCGGCTGTTCTTCTCCATAGGATAGTGCTGGTCGATGCGCCATGTGGTCGTACATGTCTCGTCCTCGTGATGAATCGGACGCGTCAAATCCTGTTCGCGCAGGATGTAGTCGCCCATAACACGGCGCGATTCGCGTTTGCCCGAGACGTGGGATACCCAAGTAAGATGAGTGCATTGCCAATCCTCCTTCTTCGAGTAGCGATTCTTGCAATAGGAGAATGTCGAGTAGGCAACATACATACCGTAGTCGCGAATCTTCTCGGCATCGACAATCTGGTCGTCCATCATTCCGACCTCCCAATACCAATTTGCGCGATGTACCGGCTCGACGGTGTATTCGTCGAGTTTCAGACCCCAATCGAGCGAATCGGGGAAGGTGCAAGGTGTATTCCAATCCTCGCAATACCACTCTATCGAGACGCCCATGGTCATATCGTCCGCCTTCTCGGGAGCGAGCGGCTCGTCGAATTCGGCGCGAGCCTCACGACCCATACGGCACTCGGCACCAGCCATAACCGCAAGGTGCGCATCGCCCGTACAGTCGGAGAAATATGTTCCGCTGATTTTGATGCGGTTTTGTTTGGTCGCCTCCTGTGCCACCACAGAAGCGATTTTGTCGCCGTTCTTGGCAACCTCGATAACAGTATAGCCCATAAAGAGCGTGATGTTCTTCTCCGCCTCGACAACGCGCATCTTCTTGTCGTCCTGATAGTGATGTGCGCCTCGCGCATTACCGATACGGTCCGGTCCGATTTCGTTCAGCAGATAGCCGAGCGACGGATACGGATCGACGTTAATCTGACCGCCCAAACCTACGCGCACCTCCGACGAGTTGTTGCCTCCGAGCACATATCTGTCCTGAATCAGCGCAACCTTCAAGCCCAAGCGCGAAGCAGCCAATGCAGCGCAGATGCCCGAGATACCGCCACCTACGACAACGAAATCGAATGCGCCTTTATCTTCCGGCTTGTTCTCGCCGAGCAGAGCCTTACGCACCTCGAAATATGTCTCTATCGAATCGGCAGGCACTTCGTCGGTCTGTGTGAGGATAACGGCATCGCAACGGCCGTCGAAGCCCGTCAAATCGTGCAGTGCAACGGTATGGCGACCCTTTTTGAGATTGAATTTGCCACCCTTCTGCCAATACCAATTCACCTTGTCCGTTCCGAACGTCGCATCGTCCGCCTTGCCGTCCACAAGCACTTGGAAGATACCCGGTGTAGGACCGTCAGACCAATGCTTCGTCCAGTTCTTGGTACGCACCAACAGCGTATATTCGCCATCGGCAGGCACTTCGATTTCGGTTACCGCATCTTTTGCAAGCGGAGTACCGATACCGTGAGCCAAAAGGTAGGATGAACCCATTTGGAGTACGAACTGCTGTTCTACAATCCAATCGCCGTGGTCGGCAAAGGTCGTGGCGAGAGCCATAACCGAATTTTGTTTGTTCATTTTCATAATCTTATAAGTTTTATTGTGTTTTGTTGTAAATGTTCCTTTTAACAATCCTCGCTGCGGGCAGCCGTCGTATCGATAAGCGTATAGACCTGCATGTACGGCACATCGGTACGACCTGCACCCTTGCGCATCAGAGCCTTCAACTCTTCAAGGTAGGTGGTATAGACATCGCGCGGCAGAGCCTTGCGGCGACGACAAACCGATGCAGCCATACCCACGACCTCGCCCATCATTGCGGTAGTACGCATCACGCGCACCGTACCGAGAGCGACGTGGCTGACGCTGATGTCGCGACCCGCCATAAACATATTCGCAATATCCTTCGAGTAGAAACAGCGGTACGGAATCGGATAGAAACCGAGCGGGTCGAGATGACCGCACGAGAGATATTCGCGACCCGGGAAGAGTTTGCTGTTTTCGGGGTCGGGATAGTGCTGGTCGATATACCACGAAGTGGATGCACTCGCATCGGGATAGATGACGTTGTTCTTCAAATCCTGCTCGCGCAAGATGAACTCGCCAATCAGACGGCGCGATTCGCGTTTGCCTGCAACGCACGACACCCAGCCGAGATAACTGTTGGCATATTCATCTTTTTGGGAGAAGCGGTTTTTGAGGTATGCCCAATTCGAGTATGCGACATACATGCCGTAATCGCGAATGCGCTCGGCATCGGCAATCTGGTCGTCGCGCATACCGACCTCCCAATACCACTGACCGCGGCGCACCTTCTGCACGCTGCGTTCATCGACCGGCAGGCCCCATTTTATATCGGGGAACGGACGCGGTTTGTCGTCTTCGAGGCAGTACCACTGCAACGATGCGCCCATGGTCATACCGTCGGCAACATCGGGAGCCGACTCCTCGCCGTATTCCGATTTCGCCTCGCGACCCATGTGCCACTCCGCGCCTGCCAAGACACCGAGTACGGCATCGCCCGTACAGTCGGCGAACAGACGACCCTCGATGCGGATTTGGGAGTAGTCATCGACATTCATCGCTGTAACCGACTTTATCGTGTGCTCGTCGCTCTTTTCGACACCGCATACGCGATAACCCGTAAAGAGCGTGATGCGACGCTCCGCCTTGACCACCGCCATCTTCTTTTCGTCCTCGTAAATCTCGGGAGTGCGGGCATTGCCCTTGGTCGAAGGGCCGAACTCGTTGAGCAGATAGCCCAACGACGGATACATGCCTATATTCAGACGGCCACCCAAACCCACGCGAATCTCGGACGAGTTGTTGCCGCCCAAAACGTGTCTGTCCTGAATCAGAGCCACTCTTGTACCCAGACGTGCCGCAGCGATGGCAGCACACATGCCTGCCACACCACCACCCACGACCACAAAATCGTATTTGCCCTTGCGCACCGCCTTCGAAGGCAGACCGAGCAACTTTTTGCGCAGTGCGCGATAACCCTCGACCGAATCGTCGGGACGAACAGCACTCGAAGTCAAAAGAATCGCATCGCAACGGGCATCGAAGCCGTGCAAATCGTGCAATGCGATGCAGTGCCGACCCTGCGAAAGATGCAACGTCGAGCCTTGCTGCCAATGCCACTCGGAGCACTCCGTACCGAAGAGAGTACCCTCGTTACGGCCGTCGATAATCACATTGAAAGTGCCTTCCGTAGGTGCATCAGACCAATAAGCCGTCCAATTACGGGTACGGACATAGAGGTTGTAGTCGCCATCGGCAGGTACATCGAATTCGGTCGAAGCATCGGCTACCGCTTCGCCCAAACCGTGAGCGAGCAGATAGGTGGAGCCCATGATGTCGATGAATTGTTGGTCGGCTGTCCAACCTCCGCGCTCGGCAAAGAGCGATGCAGGAAGCAAAACGGAATTGTGTTTGTTCATATTCATTCGGTTGTATGTTTTTTATCTCTCAAACGCGGTGCCGACGAAAGCCCGTCGATGAATTGCGGCTCGACTATATAGGTCGAGGAGGGCGTATCGGCGCACTCGATTTTTTCGCGCAAAAGTTCGAACGACCTGACGCCCAACATCTCGACCGATTGACCTATGCGTGCTATGGTCGGGTTGTAGAGGTCGAAGACTTCGTTGTCGTCGAAACATATCATGGCCATATCGTTCGGAATTTTCAGTCCGAGCGCATTGACTGCCTGCAAAGCATAAAGCGAAAGGGTGTTTGTCGGGAAAATCATCGCCTCGACACCTCGACCGACGGCATCTGAGACGATGCGCGTAACGCTGTCGCCGACATTGCCGTAGATGGTGTGGTGAATACGCGCGAAATGTTGCAATCCCGCTTCGCGCATAGCCCTGCGATAGCCCTCTTCGCGCTCGCCGATACTCGAAATACCCATGTCGTAACTTACGAGTTCGATGCGGCGATAACCGTTGGCATACAGTTTGCCGACGCCCATCGCTCCCGCACGGAGGTTATCGAGCATCACACGCGAAACATCGAGACCCTCAATGTCGCGGTCGAGCAATACCACCGGCAAACCCGAATCGACGACACGGCTCACTGCATCCGCTCCGCCCGAACAAGTGGCTATGATAAGGCCATCGACACCCTTATTGGTCAAGACCGAGAGCATGCTCTCCAATTTGTCGGCCTGTTCGTCGGTACTTGCACAAAGCACCGTATAGCCGGCAGAGTAAGCGACATTCTCGATGTAACGGACTATATCCGAAAAGAATCGGTTGGCGATGTCGGAGACGACGACACCGATTGTGCGCGTGCGACCGCTTCGCAGACTGCTCGCCGCACTGTTGGGATGGTAGTTCAATCGCTCGGCAATCTCGGTAATGCGGGCAACGGTCTCGTCGCTGACACGATACGCCACCGAACCATCGGCGCGCCGATGATTGCGATTCATCACAAACGACACCAACGCAATGGAGACTCCCGCCTCGCGGGCGACATCGCGTATCGTTACCTTTTTTACCATTGTCGAAACTTTGCGAAACAAAGTTATAAAACGTTTTAGCAACTTGCAACACTTTCGCTTTTTTATTTTCTTTTTCTGCCGAGCATGCGCATCGAAGAAGCCTATGAGCGACATTAACGACGAAAAAAATTTGTCGTCGTCGAAAAAAAACCGCTATATTTGTAATAACAAAACCAAACATAGAATAGACACATACCGCCAAATGGATTTACTGTATTTGATTCTCATCCCGTTCTGCGTATCGTTCGTAGCGGTCGCATCCATTCATCCTTCGTTGGTGCGGCTCGCCAAAGAGAAAAACATAGTGGACAATCCCAATTCCCGCAAATTACAGGCTGCTCCTGTACCCGTATTGGGCGGCATAGCCATATTTTTCGGCATAATGTTGGGGTTGGTATGCACTTGTGCCGTGTTGGACTGCTCGGAGTTGTTCGTCATATTCGGCTGCATGTTGCTGATGATGTATCTCGGCGCAATGGACGATGTACTCGACATTTCGCCCGTCATGCGGTTGATTGTACAGATTACCGCCACTCTTATATTGATATATATAGCAGGGTTGTCGTTGGACAATTTCCACGGATTGTGGGGCATAGGAGCATTGCCGGAGTGGATAAGCACACCGCTGACAATCGTGGCTGTGGTCGGAATAATCAACGCCCTCAACCTCATAGACGGAGTGGACGGGTTGTTTTCGACCTTCTCGACCGTCGTGTGCATCATCTTCGCCTTCGTATTCTACTTAGGAGGCGATATGCCGATGGTCGTACTCGCCGTAGCCTCCATCGGAGCGATGATTCCGTTCCTGTTGCACAACGCTTTCGGCAAGGCATCAAAGATGTTCGTCGGAGACGGAGGCTCGTTGCTGATGGGCATCGTGCTATCGGTATTCGTCATGGAGGTAATCCACAATCCCGCATACGAGACGCTGTTCGCACGACACAACTACTCTCTCGTGCCGTTCGTATTCGCCGTATTGGCAGTACCCGTATTCGACACGGTGCGCGTGATGACTGCACGCATAATACACGGAGGCTCGCCATTCGTCGGAGACAAAACGCATCTGCACCACATGTTCATCTGGCTCGGAGTATCGCATATCGGCACCACGACGTGTGTGGTAACGCTGAATCTGTTGGTCGTACTCGCATGGTGGCTTGCGGCTTGTGCGGGACTGTCTGCCGATGCCCAATTCGCCGTCGTCATCGTCGCAGCTATCGTTGCCACATGCGGAGTATATTACGGAGTGAGACTTATTGCACGTCTTGCACCCGAGCGCACAAACACATTCCGCGAATGGAAGCAGCATCACAAGCCGAACCGCAAAGCATTCGATTTCATGCGCAGGATAGTGGACAGATTTTAGCGTGCGCAGGCTGTGCAACGGCTCCGATAGCGCCGCGTTCCAATGCGACTCGTCGTCTGCAACGCACTGTAACAAAGAATGATAAACAAAAAAGAGACGGTCGAAAAACCGTCTCTTCGAGTTGGGCTACCAGGATTCGAACCTAGAATGACAGGACCAGAATCTGTAGTGTTACCATTACACCATAGCCCAATTGTGAGTGCAAAAGTAGAATATATTTTTTCTTTTTCAAATATTTTTCCGAAAAAAAATATATTTTTGTTAGGATTTTTTTGAATTGCTAACAACCAAACATCTGATTGATATGAACATAAAACTACGTTTGACCTTGATGAACTTTCTGCAATTCGCAGTCTGGGGGTCGTATTTGGTATGTATCGGCAACTTTCTCGGACGTGTGGGATTGGGTGGCGATATTTCTTGGTTCTACGTCGTGCAGGGCATCGTTTCGATATTCATGCCTGCCATTCTCGGCATTATCGCCGACAAATTCATACAACCGCAACGTTTGCTCGGCATAGCCCATTTAATAGCAGGCGTGTTTATGATTGCATCGGGCATGTATGCACGGGCAATGGGAACGGAAGTACCTTTCTGGCCGCTGTTTTCGCTCTATACGATAAGCGTGGCATTCTACATGCCGACCATCGCGCTGTCGAATACGGTGGCATTCTCCATTCTGACCCGATTCGGTTATGACACCGTCAAAGACTTCCCGCCGATTCGCGTATTCGGAACAGTAGGTTTCATCGCAGCGATGTGGTTTGTCAATTTTGCCAAATTCGGTTTCGAGGAGTCGTTCCAATTTACATACATGCAGTTGATTGTTTCGGGTATTATCGGCCTCGTCCTGTCGGTATATGCGCTCACTCTGCCGCAATGTCCGATAGACAAGAGTGCCGCATCGCAGCACAAGACCTTTGCACAACGCTTCGGATTGGACGCTTTCGTTCTGTTCAAACAGCGCAAGATGGCTCTGTTCTTCATATTCTCGATGCTGCTCGGCGTGTCGTTGCAGATTACCAACGGATTTGCGACACCTTACATCAATTCGTTCGCCATGTCGTCGGAGAGTTGGTTTGCGCAAAACCCTACCCTGCTCACCTCGCTGTCGCAGGCGTCGGAGGCTCTGTGCATATTGCTGATTCCGTTCTGTCTCAAACGCTTCGGCATAAAGAGGGTAATGTTGATAGCGATGTTCGGCTGGGTGTTGAGATTCGGATTTTTCAGCATCGGAACGACCGAGACAATCGGCGGATTGGTCGCACTGTTCGCTTCGATGATAGTCTATGGGGTGGCATTCGACTTTTTCAATGTTTCGGGCGCACTCTTCGTGGAGCGCGAGGCTGGCAGCGACATTCAGGCTTCGGCACAAGGCTTGTTTATGCTGATGACCAACGGCATAGGCGCATCTGTCGGCACATGGGCGGCAGGCAAGGTGGTAAACCACTACTGCGCATGGAATGCCGCAGGATATTGCGTCGCCAAAGAGGGCGTTGCAGGCGGTTGGGAGAGAGTATGGACAATCTTCGCCGTATATGCGCTCGTGGTAGCCGTAACGTTCGCAATCGCATTCAAATACAAGCATACGCCTGAAAAGGCATAGCACACGCAAGCAAAAACGATATGCGGTACAGAATCGAATTTCTGTACCGCATATCGTTTTGTCGTCGGCAAGGTTCGTTTACCCGCGCTCCTGCTCGGCATCTTTTTCGGGAATATCGTCGCCCTCCCAATCGAACATCGGGAAATGGCGACGGCCTCCCAAAGAGAAGCGCGTATAGGTAATGGGCAGACCGCGACGCAGATATACCTGCTCGTAGGCAGTTTTGACCGACAATACCTCGTCGGCATAACCCGAACCGTAGATGTCGTTGTCGGCAACCTCGCACGGCAAATCGAAACGCCGAATGACCTCGGCGGTATAGTTGAACAGATGTTGCGAATCGGTTTTGAGGTTTATCCGACCGTCGGGAGCGAGCAATCGGGCATAACGGTCGAGAAACACCGGCGAAGTGAGCCGTTTTTTTGCACGCCGCGTTTTCAGTTGGGGGTCCGGAAAGGTAATCCACAACTCCGCGACTTCGCCTTCGTCGAACAGCGATGTGATAAATTCGATGCGGGTACGCAGAAATCCGACATTTGTCATGCCTCGCTCCGTCGCCGTCTTCGCACCTCGCCACATGCGGGCGCCTTTGATGTCGATACCGATAAAATTCTTGTCGGGATGACGCTCCGCCAAAGCGACCGTATATTCGCCCTTGCCGCAACCGAGTTCCAACACTATCGGATTGTCGTTGTGAAAGAAATCGCTGTGCCAATGCCCTTTGAGCGGATAATCGCAACGAAACATCTGCTCGAACTCGGGCTGTACGAAGCACGGAAACGTGAGATTCTCGGCGAAACGTTTGAGTTTGTCCTTGCCCATTATTGATTCTCGATATTTATGCCTATGGCCTCGATGCCGCAGACAGGATGCAATGGTGTGATTGTAAAGAGATAACTGCCCCGCTGTCGAAGTACCGACGACTCGCGATAGGTTATCGTCTCGACGGTCGATACCGACGATGTCGAAGAGGTGTGCAGCGGATATACGGAGACACTTTCGGAGAAGGATGCCGCATCGGGTTGGATGACATTGACCTTCAACCCGACGACATCTGCCCGAAAGTCGGCATTGTAACGAATCACGAACGACAGTCGTCGCATCGAAAGCGTATCGTCATTATCGACCACAAGCGTTACCGGCTCGCTCCACTCGCACGAATCGACATCGCGCACAACGCTGTTTTGCGGTGCGATACACCCCGACAAAAGCATAAGAACAAGGGTTGCGACAATCGGTCTCATCGGTTTCGGGAGCGGATGTAACGGTTATTTGCTGCCGGCGTTGTTGCCGTTGCCGTCGGGACGATTCGGTCGGCGGTCGCGCGAAGAGCGGTTGTTGTTTTTCTCGCCGCCTTCGCCGTTATTTCTGCCTGCACCGCGATTGTTGCGACGCTTGTTGCGCCGTTTGTGCTTGTCGAAACGGGTGATGCTGTCCTCTTCGGTACGATATGTCGGCTCCTCGACAGTTGCGGAGGTATCGGTATCGGCTATGCTGTCCACCTTCTTGCCGGCACGATTGAGCGCGAGAATCTCTCTGACACGCGATACCGGAACGGTAACCACATTGACCAACGCATCCTTGCTGCTGCTGAACGACATGGTATGGGCGAGAATATCGGTCTTGACCAGATAGTATTCGCCATCCATGGCCTGCAACGGCTCGCGCAGACGCGGAATAGTGCGACGTGCATCGGCATAGACATCGTATTCGTGCATCAGGCAGCATTTGAGTTTGGAGCATTGACCCGCCAATTTCTGCGGATTGAGCGACAACTCCTGCACACGCGCGGCATTGGTCGTAACGCTCGAAAAGCCCGACATCCACGATGCACAGCAGAGTTCCCGACCGCATGCGCCTATGCCGCCTATGCGACCCGCCTCCTGCCGTGCGCCAATCTGTTTCATCTCGATCCGGATATGGAACTGCTCGGCGAACACCTTGATTAGTTCGCGGAAATCAACACGGCCGTCGGCTATGTAATAGAAAATCGCCTTGATTTTGTCGCCCTGATACTCGACATCGCCGATTTTCATGTCCAATCCCATGTCGGCTGCAATCTGACGCGAACGAATCATCGTTTCGTGTTCCAAAGCGATGGCCTCCTGCCAACGCTCGATGTCGTAAGGACGAGCCTTGCGGTATATCTTGCGAAATTCGCCATTGAGCGGATTGAAACCGACACGGCGCATCTGGCGGGCAACCATGTCGCCCGTAAGCGAAATAATGCCGAGGTCGTGTCCGGGGCTTGCTTCGACAGCCACGATGTCGCCCAATTCCAACGGGAGATTGTTCACGTTGCGATAATATGAACGGCGGGTGTTTTTGAAGCGCACCTCGAAAATATCGGTAGGCGTATTGTCGGGATAGTCTGCCAGCCAAGGGGTCTCGTGCAGTTTGAAACAGCCATCTGCGACCACGGCACGAGCCTCGCCTGCTTCATTGGTCGTAAAGGCGCAACCGCGTCCGATTTCGGGTTTGATATATTTGGTATAATCCATATTGTTGCAATTTTGCGTAAAGGTAGCAAAAAAATAGCGGTTTCGACAAATTTTTTATCGATTCGTCTCCACACTCATTCGGCGAAGGTTGCGACGAATGCGCAATCCGTAGAATATCGCCGCTGTCGAAAGCCCGACGGCATAGCCCGCAATCAGACCCTTCGCACCAAATCCGAGAACGAAAGCGATGAAGTAGCCGGCAGGGATATTGAGCAGCACATAAGCCACCAACGAAATATAGGCAATCGGCCGTACATCCTGCATACCGCGCAGGACGCCGACGAATACGCACTGCAAGGCATCGGGAATCTGATAGACGGCATAGAGTACAATCATCTGCGAAGCCAATGCAATCACATCGGCATTATCGCTGAATGCCAACGGCATAAATCGCCGCAATGCGATAAAACAGGCGGTTATGCAGATACTCCAAAGCAGCGTCAGGTGTACCGATGCCCATACGGCAGAACGCATCTGTGCCGTATCGCGCAGACCGTAGCAGTGGGATATGCGGATAGTGGTCGCCGAGCCGAGCGAAAGCACCATCATAAAGGCGCAGTTGCCGTATGTAACGCCTATCTGGTTGGCACTTATGGCTTCGGCACCGAACCACCCTATCATTATGCCCGTAACCACCCAAGCCGACGCCTCCAAAGTCATCTGTCCCGCTATCGGCAATCCGACGCGCAAGAGGTTGCGGCAATGGGCAATCCAAGCGATACGGCGCGAAAACAACCCCAAATAGGCACGATATTGCGGTCGGGCGACAAAGCACGCCACGATGATTAGCGGACACATCGCACGCGAGGCAAGAGTGGCAAGCCCTGCACCCACGACACCCATAGCCTCGAAACCGCAATGGCCGAAGATGAAGATGTAGTTGAAGAGGATGTTTGCCAAGTTGGCGACTATGAGAATCGACATGGCGACCTTCGTATTGCCGATGCCTTCGAGGAACTGTTTGAATGCGCCGAAAACCATCACAGGCAGCGTACCCAACGCCATAAGCCGATAGTAAGGCATTGCCATATCGACCACTTCGCGAGGTTGTCCGAGACGATACAACAGCGGAGCAATGGCGAATTGCACCGCCATAACCGCCAATCCGACGACGGTATAAAGCAGGATTGCGCTTTGCAGGCAGTGTGCCGATTCGCGCCGTTTGCCCTGCACGAACAGTTCGCCGACTATCGGAGTAAGTCCGAGCGCGATGCCCATGCCGAAAAACAGCAGAATATGCGAGATAACGCCGCCGAATGCCACAGCCGACAGCGGAATCGGGTCGTCGCCGCCGTAGGTACCCGTCATGGCATTGTCGGCGAAGGTAACGGCAACCATACCGAGTTGCGACACCGCTACGGGGAGAGCCAGACGAAGGTTGGCGAGATATTGGAATTTGTAACGCGAAAATATGGTCATAGGCCGGCAAAGATACAAAATTATTTCGATGACCATGACCTATCCTTCATTTATGCGGCATCGAAAAAAAACGGGAGAAATCGGCCGTGGCAGAGTCTTTTTTATGCGGATTTTGCAAAAACAGCGTGAAGCAGGGGCGGTTTGCAATAAATATTATAGTATATTTGCATCGTTAAAGTTGGGTTGATTCGTCGCCGATGAGACGTTTTTTGCGCCATATCGTTTTCACTCTTTTGCCGTTGCTCTGCTCGTCGCAGACATCTGCCGCCGTGCGTTCTTTCGGTATCAGTGGCAAGGTACTCTCTGCCGACGACCGCAAGCCTCTGCCGGCCGTCGTGGTTGCGGTGGACGGTACGGAGAACTGGGCAGTAACCGACGGCGACGGCGTATTCAGACTCAACCATGTGGCGGAAGGGCATCATCTGATAGTGATGCAACTGCTCGGTTTCGTCGATTACAAATTGGAAATCGAAGTTTCTGCCGAGCGCAACGACATCATAGCACTGATGCGTCCCGACAATCTCAAAATCGACGAAGTGGTCGTAACTGCCCAAAACAAGAGCGACGGCATGTCCACCGACCGCATAATCGGCAAAAAGGCTCTCGAACACCTGCAAATGAACAGCATCTCGGATGTGGCATCGTTGCTGCCGGGTGCATCGACCGCCAATCCCGATTTGACGACAAACAACATCATCTCCATACGCGACGGAGGCGTTACGGCGGGTAACGCTTCGTTCGGCACCGCCATCGAGGTCGATGGCGTGAGGCTTTCGTCCAACGCTTCGTTCGCCACACCTTCGGGCGTAGGAACGCGCAGCGTCGCAACGGCCAATGTCGAATCGGTCGAGGTAATCTCGGGCGTGCCGTCGGCAGAGTACGGCGACATAGGCACGGGCATCGTAAAGGTACATACCGCCAAAGGTCGCACGCCTTGGAACATAGTGCTTTCGACGAATCCTCGCACCAAGTCGGCATCGATTGCCAAGGGGTTCGCGCTCGGCAAAGGTCGAGGCACGATTAACACCAGCCTCGAATACGCATACGCCACGAAGGATTTGATGTCGCCTTACGAATCGTACACCCGACGCAGTCTGACTCTCGCCTACAACAACACTTTCCGCAAGGTATGGCGATTCAGTCTCGGCGTTACGGGCAACATAGGCGGAATGAACACCAAGAGCGACCCCGATGCCAATACGGGGCGCAAGGAGCGCGACAGGGACAACTCAATCCGTGTACGCACCTCGATAGAATGGCTGCTCAACCGCAGTTGGATTACCAACGTCGTCCTCGAAGGGTCGGCAAGTTATGCCGACAACAAAAACACGTTGGTAGAGCCTGTTTCGACAGGCTCGAAACAGCCGGCTGCGCACTCCGTCGAACAAGGTTACGGCTTTGCCGACATTTTACCCGAGAACTTTACGCGTCGCCGATATATCGATTCCAAGGAGATGGACTACAACGTCAAGTTGCGTGCCGCATGGAATCGCAAATGGAACGATGTGCGCAGCAATCTAAAACTCGGTCTCGCGTGGACGGCAAACGGCAACGTGGGTCGGGGCGAATACTACGACATTCCCGCCTATGCTCCCGACGGTTATAGGCCCAGACCTTACAGCGACTATCCGTTCATGCACAATCTGGCTCTGTTCGTCGAGGAGAAACTTACCATACCGCTCGGACGAAAGGATTTTTCGTTGCAGATTATGGCAGGTTTGCGCGGAGAAAAGACGATTATCCGCAACGCCTCCTACAAACATACCGCCACGTTGTCGCCGCGCCTGAACGCAAAACTGTTGTTGGGCGAACACGTTACATTGCGCGGAGGTTGGGGATTTGCCGAGAAACTGCCGTCGTTCTATATACTCTACCCGCAACAGCAGTACCGCGACATTCGCGTATTCGATGCCGCATACGGCGACAACAACGTCTATGCCTTCTATACCGAGCCGTACAAGCAGACGCACAACCCTTCGCTGCGTTGGCAACGCAACCGCAATTCGGAGGTCGGGATAGATTTGCGATGGGGAGATATGAACATTTCGCTGACAGGCTATTTCAACAAAACGCGCCTGCCTTACAAACTTACGACCGAATACGCGCCGTTTACCTATCGCGTCAGCCAAAAGCCCGAAGGATACTCTTTCCCTGCCAAGCCCGAATTCCGCATCGACCAGACAACTGGTGTGGTTTCCGTCCGCGATACAGAGAATCCGGATGCCGATTGGACGGAGATGTCCACGCTCGTCATAAACGAGACCTTCGTCGGTACGACCATGCAGGACAACGGTTCGGATATAGTGCGGTGCGGTGCGGAGATGGTCATCGACTTCCCGCAAATCGAGGCTATCCGGACGCAATTCCGATTGGACGGTGCTTACAACTATACCAAGTACATAAATACAGACCTTTCGTGGTACTATCCATCAGGATTGTCGCATACCTCCGTTCCGAACAAGTCGTATCAGTATGCCGGCATCTATGTCAATACGCCTACCACGTCTGCCACGTACAACGGTCGCAAGACGCATACGCTCAGCATGAATCTGACGAGTACGACGCACATACCCGCAATCCGCATGATTATAACCCTGCGTTTGGAAGCCATGCTCGTAAAGCGCATGCAGAATCTGTCGTGGTACAACGGCAGCGAGTACGCCTTCAACGTCTCGGCCGACAGCAAAACCCCGATAGGAGGCAGTGTGATGGATGGCGACAACTACACCGCAATCCGACCGCTCTATTACATGGATACGACGGGCGCGATTCATCCGTTTACCGATGTCGAGGCAGGTAAGGCGGAGTTTTCGAATCTGATTCTGCGTTCAAACAACACCTACCAATACAACCGCGACGGATACGACCCGTATTTCTCTGCCAATTTGAGTATAACCAAGGAGTTCGGCGACCACGTTTCGCTGTCGTTCTACGCCAACAACTTTACCAATTCGCGCAAGGCTGTCCGCTCATACGCCACAGGAGTTGCGGCCATTTTTACGCCCGACTTTTATTACGGCCTTTCGCTGCGACTTAAATTTTAGAGATGAAACGAATATCGATACATATTTTGATGTCTCTTGCGACGATTGCAACGACTGTCGCCCTCTGCACCGGCTGTATGGGTCTCGATGCCGAGCAACAATACGGCTCTTCGCTGCACACGCTGCACGTTACGGCACTCTACCCCGCCGGATTCGAATCGTATGCCACTGAGGGTACCGAGTTCGTGGCAATGGACGACAACATGGGTCGTACCTATACCGCCAAAGCGGTGGTTACCGATGCCGAAAAGGGGATGATTGCCGCCGAATTCCGCTTGTCGGAGGGCTTGTACAATGTGGCTGTGTCGGATGCACGCGGCCGTTATACGTTCAACGCTTCCGCCGACCAAGTGCGATTGTCGGGAGGCGACGTATCGATTGCGTTGCGTTTGGTCGAATCGGTCTCCTCGCCGCTTATCATCAAGGAGATATATTGCGGAGGATGCACCAAATTGCCGTTCGAAGGGACGTATGCCGTCGATAAATACATCGTTCTGCACAACAATTCGGCAGAGACGTACTATCTCGACAGTTTGTGTATGGGTGTCATCGAGCCTTACAACTCGACAGCCTCGAATGTATGGATAGAGCGCGACGAGACGACAGGCGAGACCGTTTTCCCCGATTTTCTGCCGATAGGCGAATGTATATGGCAGTTCGGCGGCAATGGCACCGACTTCCCGATAGAAAAGGGCGAGGATGTCGTCGTGGCAATCAACGGAGCGATAAATCACACGGCGCAATATCCCAATTCGGTCAATTTGGAAAATGCCGATTTCGTATGCTATGCGCCCGTATTTTACGGCAATACCACCTATCATCCTGCACCGAGCGACAAAATACCGACCTCGCACTATCTCAACGTGGTGGTCAAGGTGGGACCTGCCAACGGCTATCCGTTCTCGCAAACATCCCCGGGTGTAATACTTTTCCGCGCACAGGAGTGTACGATACAGGAGTTCGTTACACGCGAGGGTGTAATCGTACAGAAACCGGGTTCGACGGTTATCAGCGTCGTAAAGATACCGCGAGCATGGGCAATAGATGCCGTCGAGGTATTCGACGGTACATCGAGCCAGAACCGCAAACGGTTCGCCTCGTCCCTCGATGCCGGCTATGTCTATCTCTCGAACACCTATCTCGGCCATTCGCTCATGCGCCGCTATGACGAGCAGGCGAGTGCCGAAGAGGGTTTTGCCGTATATGTCGATACCAACAACTCGACCAACGATTTTTACGAACGCGACAAGGCATCGCTCAAAGACAACGAATAATGCGCAGAGATCTGTTATACATATCGCTTTCGGTTATCGCATGCTGCATCGTCGCCGGCACTAACGTATCGGCACAGGAGCGATACGAAACCGTCATACGCCACAATGCGTGGAATATGGGTGGCGGTGTGGCAGGTTTGCGGCTCGACGAGCAGTCCGCATCGTTCGTCGAAATCTATGCCTCCAAAACCGACGGAACGTTCAAGCCGACCAACGCTTCGCAGGATGCGTGGAATTTCGGTGCGCAACTGCGTTCGGTCTATCATCTCAAACGGGTCTCATTCGCGGGAGGTTTCGGGTACGACTACATGTTGGGCAACAAGATGTGCGGGTCGATGTTTACCGAGCCGTGGCGTTATCCGTTCGACATTTTGGAGTTTACGGCAGGCCGCAAAAACCTCGAAACATACTCCTTTACGGGTGGCGTATCGGCAGATGTAGGGCATAACATCCTGCTCGGCGTGGCTGTCGATATTGCGGCAAAAAGTTACGCCAAACGCAAGGATTTGCGCCACAAGAACAACGCGCTCGATTTCGACATAAAACCGTCGCTGACTTGGAAATTCGCCGACGGTGCGATAGGCGCAACCTATATTTTCCGCAAGACGAGCGAGCAGATTACTGCGGGCGAATACGGCATCTCGTCCGAAAACTACTACGCCTTTTTCGACAAGGGCATCGGCTACGGTCGGCGCGAATTGTGGACAGGCAGCGGCATCCATCTCAAAGAGGCGGGAGTGTCGGGTTTTCCCGTGCGCGAACTCACCAACGGAGCG
>JBJEGV010000033.1:0-25788 GCA_051875395.1 Alistipes sp.
GCCACTAGCCACTAGCCACTAGCCACTAGCCACTAGCCACTAGCCACTAGCCACTTATCTCCCTACTGCGGCTTCGAGTTCGGCTACCGTTACGGGTATTGGTTTGTCGCCGATTATACGGCCGCCGTTGTCGGTAACCTCGATGTCGTCCTCGATACGGATTCCGCCGAAATCGCGGTACGATTCGAGAGCGTCGTAATCGACGATGCCTTTATAAAGTCCCTCGCTGCGCGAACGGTCGATAAGTGCGGGGATGAAATAGATACCCGGCTCGTCGCTCATGACCGTACCCTTGCGCAGACGCCATGCGGCACGATAGATGCAGGTAGCCGAGGCTTCGGCACGTTCGCGAATCGAGGCAAAATCGAAACTGCGTTCGCCCATGGCCTCGCAATCGTGGACATCCATACCCAAGCCGTGCGACAGTCCGTGAGGCATAAACAGATACATCGCGCCCGCTTCCACGGCATCCTCTGCCGAGCCGTTGATGAGACCGAGCGAACGCAACCCCTCTGCCAAAGTCAGACAGGCTGCACGGTGGACATCGGCATACATGGCACCCGTGCGCATATATGCAGGTGCTTCGTCGTGTGCGCGAAGCACAATGTCGTACACATCGCGCTGGCGAGCGGTGAATTTGCCGCCGACCGGATAGGTGCGGGTATGGTCGGAGCAGTAGTTGGACACCGATTCGGCACCCGCGTCGCACAACAGCAGTCGGCCGTTTTCCAGCACTCCGTCGCAGTTGAGATTGTGCAGCGTCTCGCCGTGCTGCGAGACAATCGAAGGGAACGATACGCCCAAACCGTGCGACTTGGCGACACCCTCTATCGCACCTGCTATTTCGCGCTCGACCACCCCTGCCTTACACATGCGCATAGCCGTAAGGTGCATGTCGTAACCTATGCGGAATGCCTTTTCGAATTCGGCAATCTCTTCGCTGCTTTTGACCTCGCGCATCTCCGCAACGGCAAACATCAAATCGACCGACTTTTGCGCGTGCAGTTGCTCAATACCCAAGCCGAGCAATTCGGAGAGCATTATTTTGGTTTCGCCACGATACGGCGGCAGATAGTGGATACGGCGGCCGAGAGCCTTCGCATCGTCCGTCGCCTTGCGCAATGCTGCCGAAGGACGGCAATTTCGCTCTGCCACACCGACCTGTGCTCCGAGTTCTACAAGACTCGGCTGTGGACCCGTCCAGATAATATCCTCGACCGTAAAGTCGTCGCCGTACAGCGACGCTTCGCCCGTTTCGGCATCGATGACACCGACCAACGACGGCAGATTCAGACCGAAGTAGTACAAAAACGTCGAATCCTGACGAAAATAGTAGGCATTATTGGGATAGTTGTTCGGCGAAGGCATATTGCCCGCGACGAGAATCAACCCTTTGCCTATGCGACGCGCCAACTCGGCACGACGCTCGATGTAGATGTTCGCTGCAAACATATTTTTATCGTTTTACTTCTTTATACAGTTTATCGCCGCGTCGGACAGGCTGCACGGTCTTTATGGAGCAGACATCGCCTTGACGCACCTGTGCAACGGGATGGTCGTCGAGATAAATCTCGGCGGCATGCTGTTCGACCACGCCCGTAGTTTCGCCCATAATCAGTATCTCGTCGCCTGCGTCCAGCGTCGAAGCCTCGACGGTAAGTTCGGCAACGGAGACGTTTTTGAAAAAGTTGGTTATCTTGCCGACATACTCCTTGCGGCGCGTTGCCGAGGAGCCGTATGCCGTGCTGTGTTCGACCACCTTCGCTCCGGCATAATAACCGCCCCAAAAGCCGCGGTTGAATACCTTTGCCAAATCGGTTTTGAGACTCTCGGCATACTCGCGCGAATAGGTTCCCGCTTCGATGGCACGCAGAGCCTTGTCGTATGCCCCGACAACCCGCTTGACATACTCTCCGCCTCGCGCACGGCCTTCGATTTTCAGCACGCCGACACCCGCACCGATGAATTTGTCGAGAAAATCGACCGTACACAAATCCTTGGGCGAAAGGATATATCGGCCGTCGATGTCCAATTGCTCGCCGCTCTCCTTGTCGGTAATGGTATATTTGCGACGGCAAATCTGACGGCACGCACCCCGATTGGCGGAGCAATGCGTTTCGTGTTCGCTCAAATAGCATTTGCCCGAAATCGACATGCACAATGCACCGTGGGCGAACATCTCGATACGCAGCAGTTCGCCGCGCGGACCGCGTATGTCCTGTTCGACTATGGCGCGATGCACCTCGCCAATCTGCTCCAAACTCAATTCGCGTGCCAGCACGACCACATCCGCCCATTGAGCGAAGAATTTCGCCGCTTCGCTGTTCGACACGTTGCATTGCGTCGATATATGCACCTCGACGCCCGTATGGAAGGCATAGAGTATCGCGGCAAGGTCGGAGGCTATCACGGCATCGATACCCTCTGCACGCGCCCTGTCCACGACCGAGTGCATCAGCGCAAGTTCGTCGTCGTAAACGACCGTATTGACCGTCAGATAGGCTTTGACACCGCTTTCGTGGGCTATGGCTATAATCTGCGCCATGTCGTCGAGCGTAAAGTTGGCTGCCGACTGCGCCCGCATATTCAGTTGTCCGACGCCGAAATAGACCGAGTCGGCACCCGCATCGATGGCTGCCCTCAACGATTCGTAACTCCCCACGGGAGCCATTATCTCTATGTCGCTGCGTTTCATTGGTTCGGTTTTGCGTATAACTGTTTTCGTCTCACTATCCACTAGCCACTAATCACTAGCCACTAATAACTATCTCTTCCTCCCTATCAGGCTTGCGGCGTAACTGCGCAGAGCCTCGGAGCGTTCGGCAGGTACGCTCAAAGCGTCGAGCATCGACGTAGCACGGGCAAAGCGGAGGTTTATCTGTTGTTCGGTCAAGTGCGGAACATCGAGCGCGTCGTACACCGCTTTGACAGCCGCTATCTTCTGTTCGTCCGACCAATCGTCGCGATGCGGGGCGGTGCGCAACACTTCGCGCTGCCCTTCGTCGGCATTCGACATCGCCGTAACCATCAGGTAGGTCTGTTTGCCCTCCAATATATCGCCGCCGATTTTCTTGCCCAAACGCTCGTCGCCGTAACTGTCGAGCAAATCGTCCTGCAACTGAAATGCCAATCCGAGTTCGATTGCGAAGCGGTAAAGGTGGCGCACATCTTCGTCGGAGGCACCCGCCAACAATGCGCCGATAGTCGTTGCACCTGCCAACAAAACCGACGTTTTGAGTTCAATCATGTGCATATAATCGACCACCGAAACCTTGTTGCGCTGCTCGAAATCCATATCGTACTGCTGCCCTTCGCACACCTGCGCCGCCATGGTATTGAAGGCCTGCAACACCTGCGGCAACACCTCTGCCGGCACATGCTGCAACGCGGCATAGGCGTTGATGAGCATTGCGTCGCCCGACAGGATTGCCACGTTGCCGCCCCATTTGGCATAGACCGACGGACGGCCTCGACGCATGGAGGCGTTGTCCATGATGTCGTCGTGCAACAGCGTAAAGTTGTGGAACGTCTCTATGGCTGCCGCGGCATCGAGGGCCTGTGCCACATTGTCGCCGAAGAGGTTGTACGACAGCAGCAACAGCGTAGGCCGCATGCGTTTGCCTCCCTCGCCGAGCGCATAGCGGATGGGGGCATAGAGATTTTCGGGGTCATCGGGCGTGCGCATTTGCAGGAAATGGTCTTCAAACATCTGCGCAAGAGTTTCTGCCGTATGGATTTTCATATTCGCAAACTTTTCCGTGGCGCAGCGACACACCGGACATAGGGGCGCACCGCGTCGAAATCACCCTCAAAAGTACTTAAAATTTTGCGGGGTGCAAAATTTTAAGTATTTTTGAAACAAGAAACCAAAACCATAATACCTTATATGAAAAAACTTGCATTCGGTATCGACATCGGCGGTATCAATACCGCATTCGGATTGGTGGACGAAAAGGGCGACCTGTATGCCGAATCCGTCATCTCCACCAAAGCCTATCCCTCTTTCAAAGATTATTCGGCATACATATCCGACCTGTGCGAGGCGATGAAGACGCTTGTCGACAGCGTGAATTTCGATTTCGAACTCATCGGTATAGGTGTCGGTGCACCGAACGCCAATTTCTACAAGGGCACAATCGAGACGCCTGCCAACCTTTGGAAATTCACGAGCGAGGATGCCGAGCAGGATGAATCGTTGCGCATATTCGATTTTGCGGGCGACATGGGCAAGCACTTCCCCAACGTACCCGTTTATGTAACCAACGATGCCAATGCAGCCACAATCGGAGAAATGATATACGGCAACGCCAAAGGAATGAAGGATTTCATCATGATAACGCTCGGCACGGGTGTCGGTTCGGGCTTTGTGGCCAACGGCAGGCTCATCTACGGCCACGACGGCTTTGCAGGCGAATTCGGCCACGTCATAGTCGAGCGCGGAGGGCGTGAATGCGGATGCGGCCGCAAAGGATGTTTGGAGGCTTACGCTTCGGCGATAGGCATCAAGCGCACGGCATACGAACTTATGGCGACCATGAACTGTCCGAGTCCGTTGCGCGACATTCCGTTCAACAACCTCGATTCGGCGATGCTCTCGACATACGCCAAGAAGGGCGACCCGATTGCATTGGAGGCATTCCGTCTGACAGGCGAAAAGTTGGGTCATGCGCTTGCCGATGCAGTAACCATAACCTCGCCCGAAGCCATATTCCTCTTCGGCGGTCTTGCCAAGGCGGGCGACATACTCTTCGACCCGATAAAGTGGTATTTGGAGGAGAACATGCTCTTCGCATTCAAGAATAAGGTGAAGGTGCTGCCGAGCGGTCTGATGAACAAAAACGCCGCCATTCTGGGTGCATCGGCACTCGTTTGGCAGAACGCCGTGTAGGCCGTCGGCTTCGCAACATCGAAGGGGTTGTGTCGAGATGCAAATTTCGGTACGACCCTTTTTGTAATTTCAAGGTGCGCTCAATCGGGCTGCCCAAAAGCGGCACACTTCCGCAAAAGTGGTAATACTTTCCGCAATTCGGGTATTGTCCGCCGATGCGCCGTGCCATAATTTTGCATCTGTAAAAACATTCCGAGAATATGGGAAAAAGAGTATTGGGGCTGTTGGCAATCACGGCAGCACAAAACATTACGGCACAGCAGGTGCAGACACCCGTGCCGGCGAAAGAGCCGTTGCGGTTGGTGGCGGAGTGGGACAAGACCTTTCCGAAGAGCGACAAGGTCCGACACGAGAAGGTAACGTTCCGCAACCGCTTCGGCATAACCCTCGCCGCCGACCTCTACATTCCGAAGGACGGCACGGACAAAATGGCGGCAATAGCGGTCAGCGGACCTTTCGGAGCGGTCAAGGAGCAGGCGAGCGGACTCTATGCCCAACGTTTGGCGGAAGAGGGATTTTTGACAATCGCCTTCGACCCTTCATTCACGGGCGAGAGCAGCGGCGAGCCGCGCTACGGCTCGTCGATGGACATCAACACCGAGGATTTCTGCGCCGCAGTGGATTACCTGTCGTGCCGCGACGATGTCGATGCCGACTGCATAGGCATTTTGGGCATTTGCGGTTGGGGAGGCATAGCCATAAACGTTGCCGCACTCGACCCGCGCATCAAGGCGACGGTAGCAGTAACGCTCTACAATCTGACGAGGGTAACGCAGCAGGGTTATTTCGATTCGATGGACGAGGATGCCCGCCATTCGCTCAAACAACGACTTGCGGCACAACGAACAGAGGAGTTCCGCTCGGGCATCGTTACGACGCAGGGCGGACTGCCCGATACTCCTGCCGACGATGCGCCCGATTTCGTAAAACAATACGCGGCATACTACAAGTCGAAGGCTCGCGGCTATCATCCCCGTTCGCTCAACTCCAACATGGGCTGGAACATCTCCTCGACTCTGATGCGCCTCAACCAAAATCTGTGGATTGCGGCATCCGAGGTACGTTCGCCAGTACTCGTCGTGCATGGCGAGAAGGCTCACAGCCGCTATTTCGGCGAAGAGGCATACGGCAAACTCACGAGCGGCAAACATGCTGCCAACAAACGGCTGCTGATTGTACCCGACGCAACCCATTGCGACCTTTACGACGGAGGAGGCAAAAACTTTATTCCGTGGCAAGCAATCGCCGGCTTTTTCGACGACAACCTGAAAAAACGAACGAAACAACCACGATAACGACGGCGTGAGAACGCCCGAAAATTTACTGCAATGAAGACACACAAGATTGCACGGTTTATGGTTTTGTTGGCGGCGTTGTGCTGCAACACCGCTTTTGCCGAGCCGGCAGACAAAACGACGGAGAGCATGAAAACAGACAGCAACATGAAAAAGATTCTTTTTATCAACGGAAGTCCCAATCGCAACGGCAATACCGCGGCGATGGCGAAGGTGCTGCTCGAAGGCAGGGAGTACGAAACGCTCAACCTCAACGACTATCGGCTGAACTTCTACGGACAGACGCTCGCAGGCGACCAATTGGATGCGGTTATCGCAAAGATGATGCAGGCGGACATAGTCGTCATCGGCTCGCCCGTGTATTGGCACAACATCTGCGCCTCGGTACGGACGCTGATGGAACGGTTTTACGGCTATCTGCCCGACAACCATTTCAAGGGCAAGCGGCTGTTTTTCGTCTATCAGGGTGCCGCTCCTTCCAAAATGATGATAGATGCCGGCGAATACAGCATGAACCGTTTTGCAGGCATGTACGGCTTTACATACGAGGGCATGGCGACCAACCGCAGCGAAGCAAAGGCTTTAAGAGAGAAACTGACACGGTAACCGAATGCCGTAGGGTGCAAAAACGTGGGCTCACGATGTCGGCAAAGGGTGTTGGGGGTATGTGTATTATGCAGGCATACGGAGCGCCACGTTTTACCGCACGGCAATCCCGTACCCTATTGGAGGGCGACGGACACGAACATAAAATATCGACGACCGATGTATAAATTCGCAACATTATTGGCAGCAGTGGCACTGTTTGCGGCAGAGGCTGCCCAATCGCAACAGCAAGCAATGGAAACGACCAAAACACTCTCCGCGAGGCAACTCGCATTGGCGGAATGCGCCTGTCTCGAAGCCCGCGGAGACATGGAACGGCTCGAAGAGCCCATCCGCAAAGCCATCGACAACGGGGTTACGACAAACGAACTCAAAGAGGCATTCTCGCAACTGTACGCATACACGGGTTTCCCGCGTTCGCTCAATGCGTTGAACAGATTGCAGCAGGTACTCGCCGACCGCCAATCGCAGGGCATCGCGGACAACGAAGGCGGGGCGTGGGTAAGGCCTGCCGTATGGGACGATGCGGCAGCCGCACTCGAACGCGGAACGCTGGTACAAAGGAGGCTTGTCGGCGGCAAGGCTTACCAATACGACTTCTGCCCGCAGGTCGATTATTATCTGAAAAGCCATCTCTTCGGCGACATCTTTGCGGGCGACGGCTTGTCGGAGTCCGACCGCGAGATTGTAACCGTGGCCGCACTCTCGGGCATGAAGGGTGTCGATGCGCAACTTGCCGCACACAAGCGCGGAGCGGTGGAGTTGGGCAACACGCCGGAGCAGGTCGAGGAGTTGTGCCGTTATCTCGGCAGTCGGGGATTGTCGCAAGCCGACAATGCAGCCGATGCCTGTGCGGGAGCGTGGCTCAAAGGCGAGCCCAACACGGCATACGCCCGATATTTCACGGGCAACAGCCATTTGGCGGCCATCCGACCAAAAAACCTGTCGGCGGAGCAACAGACCGTGCAGGGTTACAACAACGTTACATTCGAGCCTTCGTGCCGCAATAATTGGCACATCCATCACGGCATGCGGCAGATACTCGTATGCGTCGCCGGCAACGGTTGGTATCAGGAGTGGGGCAAAGAGGCCGTTCCGCTTCGGGCAGGCGACATCATAGATATACCCGAAGGTGTGAAACATTGGCACGGAGCGCAAGCCGATTCGTGGTTTCAACACCTTGCCACCCATGTAAAGACATCGGGCGAGGAGCGTACCGAATGGCTCGAAGAGGTGAGCGACGAACATTACCGAACACTTAACCGATAAAACAAAATGAAGCGACTTTTCTGGACAGTACTGTGCGGCGTGTGCATGGTTGCTGCGGCGCATGCGCAGGGACCTGCCGTCAGATTAAGCAACGGAATAGCGATGCCCCAATTCGGCATCGGCACCTTCAACGTACCCTCCAACGAGGTGTGCAAAGAGGCGATACTCACGGCTCTGCGTGCCGGATACAGACACATCGACACAGCCCATGCCTATATGGACGAGCGCGGTGTGGGCGATGCCGTAAACGAATTCGTGGCCGAAGGAGGCTGCAAACGCGAGGAGATTTGGGTAACCAGCAAAATATGGCCGTCGGAATATGCCGACCCGACGGCAATCGACCGCATGTTGCGCCGTTTGAATCTCGACTATGTGGATCTCGTCTATCCGCACCAACCCGTAGGCGATGTCAAGGCGGCATGGAAAAATTTGGAGACGGCAGTCAGACAGGGCAAAGTGCGTGCGCTCGGATTGAGCAATTTCGAAGTCGCGGGAGCAGAGGAGTTGTTCCAATGGTGCGTCGATTCCACCGAGATAAAGCCCGTGATTATGCAGATGGAGTGTCATCCCTTCGCACAGCGCATCAAGGAGCGTGCCTTGGCTGAGAAATACGGCATGAAGGTAGAGTGCTGGTTCCCGCTCGGAGGAGCGATGAGCCGAGGGGCGTTGTTCAAGGATGCCGTCATAAAGCGGATTGCCGAAGCGCACGGCGTAACTCCCGCACAAGTCGTCATCCGCTGGGAGATACAGGAGGGTCTTTTGACAATCCCCGGCGCAACCAATCCCGACTACATCCGCGAAAACATTGCGGCAGCGCAGGGAGAGGTCGGAGGCAAACCGTTCGCCCTTACCGACGAGGAGATGGAGCAGATGCGCGGATTGAACAGGGAAGCCCGCTTTTTCAATGCCGGCTATGCCGACCGACTGAATTATCTCAAATGGCGGGTCGAGGACCCTGTCGAGCGTGCCGAGTCGGAGGTTGCAGCCCTCTCCGCAAAGATGTGGCAATGGTTGGCGGAAAAGCGTGTCGGGAAGTTGGCTCGTCTGTTCCACCGCGACGCGATGTTCGTACACATGGGCGGCACATGGGGTCGCACAGCGGAGTTGAAGACGATAGCAGGCGGTGCGATTTGGTACAAACATGCCGACATACGCCGCACGGAGGCACGCATCAGCGGCAACACGGCAACAGTGTACAGCGACATGCAACTGACCAGCGAAGTGAACGGGCGGGAGGTGTCGTATCCGTTCTTCGTAAGCGAGGTATATACGAAAAACGGCGACGAATGGCAACTGCTGACATTGGCATTCACCAAAAAGCGGTAATTGCACCGAATCATGCCGAATTACGGCAAATATGTATTATATTTGGATGTCGTTTAGCAGAGGCAGCGCGATGCGGACGACACCGATTGACGAACATCGAAACAAAAGAGCAATGAAAGAGATACGAATAGACACGGTGCAGCAGTTCAACGAACTCTACGGATTCGAGACCGTGCATCCGCTCGTGAGCGTCGTCCGCTACGACAAGCCGCGCGAGGTCGAGGAGAGCATCGTCCGCTACGGGCTGTATGCCCTTTTTCTGAAAGAGAACAAGGGTTGCCAACTCTCGTACGGCCGCACGAAATACGATTTCGACGAAATGACCGTAACGAGTTTCGCACCGGGGCAATCCGTACATGTCCGACCTGCACCGAACGTGCCGAGGCCCAAATGGACGGCACTCGTCTTTCATCCCGACCTGCTCGCACGCACCTCGTTGGGCAGGGAGATGGGCAAATACGAGTTTTTCTCCTATGCGAGCAACGAGGCGTTGCACCTCTCGGTCGGCGAGATAGAGATTTTCAGAGGTGTCCTCGATATGATTCGGCAGGAACTGCACCGCGCAATCGACAAACACAGCCGCGATTTGATTGTCTCCAACATCGAACTGCTGCTCAACTATTGCCTCCGCTTCTACGACCGCCAATTCGTAACCCGCGAGGAGATAAACCACGACGTGGTAAGGCGGTTCGATGCGATGCTCAACGACTACATCGCCACGGAGGCATCGCGCAACGGACTGCCGACTGTGGCATATTTTGCCGAGAAATGTTGCCTGTCAAACGGCTATTTCGGCAATCTCGTAAGGGTGGAAACGGGCAAAACGGCAAAGGATTTCATAGCCGACCGCGTCCTTGCCGCCGCCAAACAACTGCTCAACGACACCTCGCTTACCGTCAATCAGGTAGGCCAAAGGCTCGGATTCGAGTATCCGCAACATTTCGTCCGCTTTTTCAAGGCCAAAGAGGGCAAAACTCCGACGCAGTACCGATGCGTCTCCTGACGTTGCGGCGCAACGACGACAAAAGCCCCGACCTTTCGAGTCGGGGCTTTTGCTTATTGTACGACACGGGTTATTTCGACGTAAATGACTGCACCCTCTTTTCGATAATAACGCGGCAGTTGGCGATTATGACACGCCGCCGTTATAGGGTTATTTCAGCGTGGCCGTGTAAGAGCCGAGCAGAGCATCGTCGCAGAAAAGTTCTACTTTGTAGTCGCCATGGACGAAGCCGCTGCCGTTGTAGTAGATGCCGACATCGACATCCTCGTTCTGATAGTCGATTTCTCGCGAAGCGGAGTAGCCGAGCGACTCGCCGTTGAACGAGAAGGTCGGTACGCTCTCGGTCGAAAGCAGATAGCCGTCGGGCGATGTCAAACGGAGATAGATTGTGCGGCTGCCTGCCGGTGCGAGGTCGTTGGCCGACACCGTGAAATCGGCACGCAGGGTCGTTGCCGCCTTGACACGCGATACCGTTTTGCCGCGTGCATTGAGCGGCGTCAGGGTTATGTCGCGGGCGCGAAGCACGGCACCGAGTTGCACTTTGTTTTGGAGTTCGTTGGCACGCTCCTCCGCAACATCGGCACGCAGGTTGGCCGACGAAATCTCCTTGCGATACGAGACATTCTCGTCGATGAGTTTTTTGTTCAGATGGTTGAGCGAGTCGATTTGGCGCAGGTAGGTCTTCATCACCGCACGCAGCGTACCCACCTCTTTCTGATACTCCTTGATTTTGGCATAGTTCCAACGGCGTTCGCGTTTGAGTTGCTCCATCATCTCGTTGGCCTTTTCGAGGTTGGCGGCAATGGTGTCGTTGGTATATTTGAGGTTGTCGTACTCGGAGATGAGCGCACCGAGATTGCTCTGAATCGAATCGCGGTCGATTTTCAGCAGTTCGTAATCGTGCTGCTGCTGACGATTGAGGTTGAAATAGAGAGCCGACAATCCTGCAAGGATGACTGCCAACAACAATATCACCACCCGATAACCGCGAATGGATTTTTGCACATCCGCGCCCTGTTCGTCGTCGTATCCTCCGCCATCGGTCGATGGCTCGTAATCCAATTTGTTCTCTTCCATAACCATATCGTTTTACCGGTTTCGATGCAAATATAGCAAAAAATCTGCCAAATAATAAACGGCTTGGCAGCGCACATTATTGCACGCGCGAGGCAAGCGGATATTTGAGACCCTCCCAACCGCTTATGTAGGCTCGGACACTGCCCACACGGATTGGCGACGAGAGCATCACGGGGAAGTGGTTGTCGTCGTCGGTAATCCAGATGAAAAACTCCGAGCCGTCGGTAAACGAAAACTCCTCCGACGAGCCGAGCGTGCAGGCGAATTTCAACGTGCGGAATTTGCCTTTTTTCGGCACCTTGCACACCTCGCGCCCGAGAAACCGATAGCGCAACCGTCGGATTTTGTTTTCCAGCACCATCTCCAATTCGCGAGGCGTGTCGTCGGTAAACAGCGACGCATCGACCGAGCGCAGATTGAAATAGAGCGACACGGGGTCCATGCTCTGTTCGGTAAGCGCAAGAGTGTGTTGTTTGGGCTCTTTGCTGCGACTTTGCGACCATGTCTGCACCTGCATCGCCCGCCAATCGTAGGTGTAGTGGCTGCGGAAGGTGTAGCCCCCTT
Source organism: Alistipes sp. (assembly GCA_051875395.1). Taxonomy (GTDB): domain Bacteria; phylum Bacteroidota; class Bacteroidia; order Bacteroidales; family Rikenellaceae; genus Alistipes. The sequence goes on from JBJEGV010000033.1 coordinate 12,029, forward strand.
CGAAGATGTCGCTTTCGAAACGCACCGTCCGTTTGGAGAGCGTATCGACATAGATGGTGTACTTGTCGTCGATGTTGAAAAACCAACGGTACGAAGGCATAATCTTACCCTCGCCGAAGACTTTATAGACCGTCCGTCCGCCGAGCGTGTCGAGCGTCGTCGCCATGACCACCGTCGCCATCTCGGTATTCGGAATCAGTTTGGCGCGATAGGCGACCTTGTAGCGCAACACCTCGCCCGCATGGTAGAGTTGTGCCGACACGGTTGCCGCAATCAACACGGCACAAAGGGCGAGTATATGTTTTTTCATAAACGACGGTTTTTAAGTGGCTAGTGATTAGTGACTAGTGGCTAGTGACTAGTGGCTAGTGGCTAGTAATTAGTATTTAGTTATTATTATCAATTATCATCAATCAATATACACATCATGCGACCGAAAAGGCAGTTGATACCCAAATCAATATATCTAGCCACTAATCACTAGCCACTAGCCACTGTTTTTACGATATTTCCGAAAAATCCGTATCCTTGTTGCCCGAGTAGCGGTCGCGCAAGGTACGCAGAGGCATGTTTTGCGGTTGCGACAGCGTTGCATCGGCATCGAGCAACTCTATTGCCGCCGCCTGTGCCACTTGCAGGATTTGGTTGTCGAGCGTCGGGTTGGCTATCTTCAAATCGAATGCCATGCCGCTCTGCATCGTTCCGTTGATGTCGCCCGCACCCCGCAACTGCAAATCGAGTTCGGCAAGCCGGAATCCGTCGTCGGTCTCGCACATCGCCTCCAACCGTTTGCGCGAATCTGCCGAGAGTTTCTCGCCCGACATCAATATACAGTACGACTGTTCGCCTCCTCGCCCGACACGCCCGCGAAGTTGGTGCAACTGCGACAGCCCGAAACGCTCCGCCGATTCGATGACCATAACCGTCGCATTCGGCACATCGACACCGACCTCGATGACCGACGTGGCGACCAGAATATCTGCCTCGCCGTCCTTGAATTGGCGCATCGACTCCTGCTTATCGGCAGGCTTCATCTTGCCGTGGCATGCCGACACACGGTATTCGGGCAGCGGGAAATCGCGGATAATGGTCTCGAAACCCTCTTGCAGATTTTTGTAGTCGGTCTTTTCGGACTCCTTGATGAGCGGATAGACGATGTATATCTGCCGGCCGAGCGCAATCTGCTTGCGCATGAACCCGAAGAGTTTCAGTCGCGCCGAATCGAAGTAGTGTACCGTCTTTACAGGTCGGCGGCCCGGTGGCAACTCGTCGATTACCGACACGTCCAAATCGCCGTACAGCGTCATTGCCAACGTGCGCGGAATGGGAGTGGCCGTCATTACCAAAATATGCGGAGGTTGTGCGTTCTTGGTCCACATACGCGCCCGCTGCTCCACTCCGAAGCGGTGCTGTTCGTCGATTACCACGAAGCCCAAATTGGCGAACTGCACCCTCTCCTCAATCAAAGCGTGCGTGCCGACGATTATGTCTGTTTCGCCCGATGCCAACGAAGCAAGGATTTCGCGACGCTCCTTGGCCCGCGTCGTTCCCGTGAGTGCCGCTATTCGCACACCCACACCTTCGCACATGGCGGACATCGTGGCAAAATGTTGTCGGGCGAGTATCTCGGTCGGAGCCATTATGCAGGCCTGAAAACCGTTATCGACCGCCAGCAGCATCGAGAGCAACGCCACTACCGTCTTGCCGCTGCCGACATCGCCCTGCAACAGCCGATTCATCTGATAACCCGAAACCGTATCCTGCCGTATCTCCTTGACCACCCGTTTCTGCGCCTCTGTCAAAGGGAATGGCAGTTTGGTGTTGTAGAAGGTGCCGAATTTATCGCCGACCCGTTTGAATACGAATCCGTCGCGGGCAGTGGTACGAGCAGTTCGGCGGGCCTGAATGTTGAGTTGGATGCCGAAGAGTTCGTCGAATTTGAGGCGGTACTGCGCTTGTCGCAACCGCTCTGCCGACTGCGGGAAATGGATATTGTAGAGGGCTTCGGAGAGCGACACCAAACCGTAGCGGTTGCGCATGGCAACGGGCATGTAATCGGTAATGTCGTCGCGCACCAATCCCCACAGATTGCAGATTGTGTTGTAGAAGCCTTTTGCCCCGAATGCCTCCGAGAGACGCTCGGTCATGGGATAGATGCCCTGCAAGCCGCTCTGCTCGCGCCGCGAGAGAGCCTTCTCGACCTCCTCCACTTCGGGATGCACCACCGACAACTCGCCGCGATAGAAGGACGGACGGCCGAAAATCATATACTCGCGCCCCATCTCGAAACGCTTCTCCACCCACTTGATGCCTTGGAACCATATCAGTTCCGCCGAACCCGTACCGTCGCCGACAAAGACCGAAAACCGCCGTTTGCGACCCTCGCCCGCAAAGACCTTGCCCACAACTTTGGCGCGGAACTGCACGAATGCGGCAGAGGTGTTCTCGTCGATGTCGCCGATGCGATAGACGTGCGTGCGGTCGATGTAGCGGAACGGAAAGCGGTAGAGCAAATCGCCCATGGTGCGGATGTCCGCCTCGCGTTCGAGCAACTTGGCACGAACTTCGCCGACACCCGGCACGAATTTTACGCTGTCCGTCAATCGTCCCATATTGCAAATGTACGAAATATATATTAAAACGGTTGGGCAATAGCCGATTTATTGTTATTTTTGCTCTATCAAAACCATTCGGCCGTCTGTCGCCGAAAACCGCCATGAATATAGAGAAATTTCAACGCCGCAAAACACACAGGGTACGCATAGGCTCGACAGAAATCGGAGGCGATTGTCCGATTGCCGTACAGTCGATGACCAACACCCCGACTGCCGATACCGAGGCGAGCGTCGCCCAAATCGAGCGCATAGCCGATGCGGGTGCGCCGATAGTGCGGCTGACGGCACAGGGTCGCAAGGAGGGCGAGAATTTCGCCGATATAGTGCCGCGTCTGCGCAAAGACGGCTATGCGACCGCCATAGTTGCCGACATACATTTCGTTCCCGAGATTGCCATGATTGCAGCCGATTATGTCGATAAGGTACGCATCAACCCCGGCAACTACCGTACCGACAACGGTCGTTTGGAGGAGTTGATTGCCAAGTGCCGACAACGCGGAGTGGCTCTGCGCATAGGAGTAAATCACGGCTCGCTGGCACGCCACATAGTGGACAAGTGGGGCGATACGCCGCAAGGCATGGTGGCTTCGGCAATGGAGTTTCTGCGCATCTGCGACAAGGAGCATTTCGACCAAACGGTCGTGTCGATGAAATCGAGCAACACCCGTGTCATGGTACATGCCTACCGACTGTTGGTCGAGGCGATGGATGCGGAGGGGATGGACTATCCCGTGCATCTCGGAGTTACCGAAGCGGGCAACGGCATCGAGGGTCGCATCAAGAGTGCGGTGGGCATAGGCGCATTGTTGGCCGACGGCATCGGCGACACCGTGCGCGTATCGCTGACCGAAGCACCCGAAAACGAGGTACCCGTGGCGCAGTTGCTCGTCGCATATTTCGCCGCACGCAAAGGTCGGTTCAAGGTCAATCATCCCGAGCGGTATTCGCCGTTCGAGTATCGTCGGCGCACGAATGCCGCCTATGTAGTCCACGACGAGATAACCTCCGAATACGATGTCGTTACCGCCGTATCGGAGAATCCGACTGCCGAATGGCGTGCCGCGATTCTGAATGCCGACACCCTGCGGCCGACGGTGATTCGTCGCCGTTACGACGATGCCGACATTACGACGCTTGCCGTCAAAGCCGCTGCCGACATGGGGTCGCTGCTCTTGGACGGACTTGCCGACGGCGTATGTATCGACGCACCGCAACACTCGCCCGAACTGCTTCGCGAGGTGGAGTTGATGATTTTGCAGGCGGCAAGGGTACGCATGTCGCACACCGAATACATCGCCTGTCCGAGTTGCGGCCGCACGCTCTACGACATAGAGACGACATTGGCGCAAATCAAGGCACGCACCTCGCATCTGAAAGGGCTGAAAATAGGCGTTATGGGGTGCATAGTGAACGGACCGGGAGAAATGGCGGATGCCGATTACGGCTATGTCGGCGCATCGGCAGGGCATATAACGCTCTACCGCGGTCGCGAGATAGTGGCACGCAACATTCCGCAAGAGCAGGCTTTGGACAGACTGACGGAGTTGATAAAGGCTGACGGACGATGGCAAGAGTGATTTTACCTTCCGCCTATTGGGGCGACATAGAGTATGTTGCGCGGCTCGTACAGGCAGGCGGGGAGTGCGTCATCGACCTGCACGAACACTACATCAAACGGTCGTTGCGCAACCGTACCGAGATAATGACTGCCAACGGTACCATGCCTTTGTCGGTCTGTCTCGTGCATGCCGACCGACCGCGAACGCCCGTATGCGACGTGCGCATCGACTACTCCAAACGCTGGCAACACCAACATTGGACTGCCATCCGCTCCGCCTATCGGTCGTCGCCCTATTTCGACATGGTAGCCGACAGCATAGCCCGATTCTACGAGCGCGAATGGCGGTATTTGGCGGATTACAATTCGGAGATTCTCCGCGCTGTTCTCACGCTGTGCGGCATCGCTCCGCGCTTTACGTTCTCGGAGGCATACGTCGAGCCGCAAGCCGACGACATCGACCTGCGACCCAAAAAGCGGACGACCTCGTTCGATGCGCCGCGATATTTCCAACTCTTTTCCGACAGACTGCCCTTTGCCGAAAATCTGTCGATACTCGATTTGCTGATGTGCGAAGGCGTCGCTACTGCCGACGTTTTAGGTAGTTGCCGATTGTAAGTTCCATCGAATCGACGCATCCGCCCGCATAGGCGCGAATCGAATTGCGACCCTGCAACTCGATTGTATCGGTGCGGAACACCCCCTGCGACAACGATTTCATGCGCACGGTATCGCCGTTCACGGTCAGCAGCGGCGTTTCGCCCGACGAATAGACGGTCAGACACTGCCGCTTGGAGAGGCGGACATCGCGCCCCTTGCCGACGATATGCAGTGTCGGCACACGTTTGTTCCACAATGTGCGGTAGAGATAGAATGCGTCCTTGCGTGCCGAGTGGTCGAAGGCGACCAGACCCGAATTGCACACTCCCGTTCGGTAGCGCGACGAGCCGAAATCGAAGAGCGTATTGAGCCACACGCCCCAAAACAGATTCTCGTCCACACGCGCTATATAGCCCTCGTGGAACTGCCGTTGCCAACTCTCGGGAACGCGATGCCCCGTTACGCCGCGCTTGAAGGCGGCATTCGTCGTGCGGCCGTAGGTGCCGGCTGCACCGTAGCATATAGCCTGTGCGAGGTGCGACCACGACGACGAGAGCGCATTCTGCCACACCGTCAAATCCTCCACCGAGCCTTTGTCCCAACCGACGCTCTGTTGCCATACGATAAGGTCGGTAATGAAATTGATGTCGCCGTCCTGATTGCTGCACGCAACGGTAGGGCGCGTAGTATCCAATTTTTTTGCAAGGGCATTCATCTCGCGCACATACTCCAACTGCGAAGGGTTGCGACCGCGCAAGTGGGTGAATATGCCCCACATCGCCACGCTCGGATGATTGTAGTTCTGTATGATTATCTCGTGCAACTGCGCACGCCCGTTCTCCTTGTAACGCGCCATGTCGAAATATGCCGCATCGCTCAAAAACGGAGCCTGTGTCAGCGGGATGTCAATCCACACCAACACTCCCCTGCGGTCGCATTCGTCGTAAAGATACGGCGCATGGGGAGCCGTTACCGAACGCAACGCATTGGCTCCCATCTCCGCCATAATGCCCAAATCGGCATCGTAGTTGCGGTCGGAGAGCGCACTGCCGACAGGTACACGGTCGTGTGCCAACGCAACGCCGTGAACGAACACGCGACGACCGTTGACGGTAAATTTCTTTTCGGGCGTAACCTCGATACGGCGGAAGCCCGTACGAACCCGAAGGGTATCGTTGCCGACAGCCACCTCGACTGTATAGAGATGCGGATGCGCAGGCGACCACAATTCGGGATTATCGACCGTAAACGGCACTTGCAGCATCTTTCCGTCCACCTTCGCACGCACCGATTTGCCCGTGGCCATATAGCCGTCGGGTGCGATTATATCGACCGACACGGTGCATGGCGTATCCTTTTTGCCCGAGAGCATGATGCCCACCGACCCTTCGACATGCGCATCGGTAACCGATTTTTGATGAATCAGCACGCCGTCCGTGCCGTAATATGCAGGCGAAACGGCAACGGCATCGGTCGTAATCAGTTCGACATCGCGATAGATGCCGCCATAGAGATTGAGTTCGGTCGATGTCGGCAGCACGTCGTTCTGAAAGGCATTGCTTACCACCACCGCCAGAGTGTTCGCCTCGCCCCAAATCACCGCATCGGTAATCTCGAAGGTAAATGCAGTCCATCCGCCCCGATGTTCGCCGATGTGTCGGCCGTTGATAAATACGTTGGCAACGCTCTGCACACCGTAAAAACGAAGGAAAAGACGCCGATTGCGCCACTCGGTCGGGATGTAGAGCGAACGCTCGTAGTTGGCCGTGGTTTGGCGATACGAGCCGTCGCCCGTCAAGGCATCGAGATTCCAAGTGTGAGGCAGACGCACATGTCGCGCCTCGTCGCTCGAATTCTCCTCCTTGAAATAGAATTTCCAATCGTTGTTCAGAATATAGACCTCGCGTGCCTGCAACCCGCAAACGGTTGCGACAATGCAGACGAGTATGGATAAAAGACGCTTCATAGTTTTTTTAGTGGCTAGTGAATAGTGGCTAGTGGCTAGTGAGTAGCGATTTAGGTTATAATAACTATCCACTATAACCGTATTTCTTCGCAAAGTTAAAAAAAAACACTAACTTCGTGCAGAAATGGGAGGTTTATGAACATTTTCGACATCATAACGGCACTTGTCCTCGTATGGGCGATAGTGAGCGGTTGGCGGAGCGGATTCGTGGCGCAACTGCTCTCGTTGGCAGGCATCGTCGTCGGGCTGATTCTCGCCGTCCGCTTCGGGGCGCAAATCGGCTTGTGGCTCGGCATCGACCCGAAATATGCTGCCGTGGCAGGATTCGCCATAACATTCGTAGCGGCCATCATCATCGCTTTGGTATTGACCAAATTCCTCAAAGCGATGTTGTCGTTCATCGGGCTGCACTCGCTCGACACGCTGTTGGGCATAGCGTTGTCGATACTGAAATTCACATTGATACTCAGTGTGGCTTATGCGGCATTCGGCACTCTCAACGACGACTTGCGACTTGTCGAAAAGCGGTATATCGACTCGTCCCGCACCTTCTCGCCCGTGCGCAAGGCTTCGGAGTCGGTATTCCCATACATCGAGTGGCTCAAAGAGCAGATTCCGCACTCCAAAACCGACGGCGACAAATGAAAATGCGCGGCCTTGTCATACGCTCCACCGGCAGTTGGTACACCGTTGCCTGCGATGACGGCGTGCAGCGCGAATGCCGCATACGCGGCAAGTTGCGCTTGCGCGGAGTGCGCTCGACCAACCCCGTTGTGGTCGGCGACACCGTCTGTGCGGAGCAGGACGAGCGCGGCGAATGGAACATCTGCGACATCGCACCGCGCCGCAACTACATCATCCGCCGAGCCTCGAACCTCTCGAAAGAGTCGCATATCATAGCCGCCAACATCGACCGTGCGATGGTAGTCGCAACGATAGCCGAGCCTGTTACCGCGTCCGAATTCATCGACCGCATGCTCGTAACGTGCGAGGCATACAAGGTGCCGGCAACGCTGCTGCTTGCCAAAAGCGATTTGCTTGCCGACCGCACGAATGAGGTCGCCGAGTTCCACCGCACCTACGAAGGTGCGGGTTACGAGGTTATCGACCTCTCGACCATCGACCTGCGCGGCGTGGAGCGTGTCAGGGAAAAAACGGCAAGCGGCATAACGCTCCTTGCGGGCAATTCGGGAGTGGGCAAATCGACGCTCGTGCGGCTGCTCAACCCTTCGCCCGACATACGCACGGGAGAAATATCCGAGAGTACGGGCAAAGGTCGCCATACGACCACCTTTTCGACGATGTATCCCGTCGGCAACGGAGGTTACATCATCGATACCCCGGGTATCAAGGGTTTCGGCCTCATAGACATCGACGACAAGGAGTTGTGGCACTACTTCCCCGAGATGATGCGGCTTGCGCCCGACTGCCGATTCTACAACTGCACCCATACCCACGAGCCGCATTGCGCCGTGATTAAGGCTGTGGAGAGCGGCGAAATGGCATATTCGCGCTATGAAAGTTATCTGAAAATCCTCGACGAAGATGAAAAATACCGAAAGTAGTCCGCTCTCGCGCTCCCAAGCCGAAGAGCGCACCCGCTATCTTGCCGAGTTTATGATGCCCGAGCGTTTCGATGCCCTGTGCCGTGCGCTCGACAACCGCACCGACTATATGACGGTGCTGACCGAAAACATGTTCCATCCTCAAAATGCGAGTGCAATCGTCCGCCATTGCGAGGCCTTCGGCATACAGAACATCCATACGGTCGAGAATCTGTGCCCGTTCAACCCCAATCTGAACATCGTGCGCGGAACGGACAAGTGGATAGACATCAACCGCCACTCCTCCACCGCCGAGGCACTGCACACCCTCAAAACGCAAGGTTACCGCATCGTCGCCACCACTCCTCACCGCGAGAGTTGCACGCCCGAGACTTTCGATGTCGGCAAGGGGCGTTTCGCACTCGTGTTCGGCACCGAGAAACAGGGCATCTCCGACGAGGTCATCGCCTCGGCAGACGAATTTCTGCGGATTCCCATGTGCGGATTGGTCGAGAGCCTCAACGTCTCGGCTTCGGCGGCGATATTGATTTATATCCTCTCGCAACGCATGCGCCGCGAGGTCGCCGATTGGCACCTTACTGCCGACCGACGGGCGCAACTGCTCTACCGCTGGTGCCGCGAATCGGTCAAGGATGCCGACGGTGTACTGGAAAGGGGAGGATGGTAAGGGTTTAAAAGTAGTTTTTGGTCGCGGGTATGACGGCGAGGTTTTTACTTGCCGACGATTCTAAGAGATCTAAGAGACCTAAGAGTTCTACGAGGGCAGACAGCAAATAGAAAAATAAACAACGTTGTTGCTATATCATAGTTCTCTTAGAACTCCCAGAACTCCTAGAACAGTCGCACGTGATAAGTTACCCGTTATACGCACAACCAAAAACTTAAACTCTGAAACTCCTGAAACCTCTCAGCCACTAATCACTGCCCTTGTACCTCCTGTACGGCACGGGACAGCGCGGTGTCGATTGGATAGATGAAGTAGTAGAATGCGTTGTTGTCCAAATCGGAGTTGCGGGCGATGAAGGCCCGCAGTTGTGCCTCGATGATACGGCGCGAACGAGCGATGTCGCGCGGTACGGGCTTGACGCCCTGCTCTGCCGCGTATGCCACAAATCGGTCGAACAGCCTTTTGTCGCCGTCGAACAGCCGTTGCAAATCGGCTGTGGTATGTGCGGCACTCAACTCGGCACGATGCCGGTCGGCATAGGCTATCGTATAGCGGTACAGGATATTGCGACCGCTGACCTCGACATAGTATTTGGTAACGTTGGTCGTATCGAGCGGCATGAATATATCGGGCATGATGCCTCCTCCGCCATAGACCGTGCGACCCTTGGGCGTGGTAAAGCGCAACGAATCGGCGAAACGGATGCTGTCGGCCGAGAAAAATTCGTTGTGGTTGAAGCGGTTGATTATATCCATCTCGTAGTCGTCGCTGCCTGCCGAGTAGGGTTTTTGAATCGACCGACCCGTAGGCGTGTAGTAGCGTGCCACCGTAAGCCGCATCGCCGAGCCGTCGCCGAACTCAACCTGCGACTGCACCAATCCCTTGCCGAACGAACGGCGGCCGATAATCACTCCGCGGTCGTTGTCCTGCAACGCTCCCGCCAAAATCTCGCTCGACGACGCGCTGCCCTCGTCGATAAGCACCGCCAAAGCGAGGTCGGTGGCCGAGCCTTGACCGTTGCTGTACTGCCTTATGCGCTTGTGGTTGCGGTCTTCGGTATAGACAATCAGGCTGCGTGCCGGCAAAAATTCGTTGGCTATGAGTATCGCTTGGTCGAGAAATCCGCCGCTGTTGCCGCGCAAATCGAACACCAATCGCGTCATGCCCTCCTTACGCAGACGGGCAATCGCCTCGGAGACCTCCTTGTAGGAGGTACGCGAGAATTGCGACAGTTTGATGAAGCCGACGCTGTCGGTCAGCATAACCGCCGCCTCGACGCTGTGCAGAGGAATGGCATCGCGCGTAACGACGACCTCGACAAGGTCGTCGATGCCGTTGCGTTCTATCGCAAGCCGCACCTGCGTACCCCGTTTGCCGCGCAGGCGTTTCATTACCGACGCGGTAGTCATATTTTGACCCGCTATCACGGTGTCGTTTACCTTGATGATGCGGTCGCCGCCCTGCACGCCCGCCTTTTGACTCGGACCCGAAGGGATAACGTTCAGCACGATAACCGTATCGGTCGCCATGTTGAACACCACGCCGATACCGTCGAATTCGCCCTGCAAAGGCTCCTCTGTCTGCTCGAACTCGCGGGCAGGAATATAGACCGAATGCGGGTCCAATGCTTTCAATATGGCGGGAATCGCCACCTCGGCAATGGAGTCGGCAGAGATGGAATCGACATATTCGTGTTCAATCATCGACACGACCCGTCCCACCTTGCCGCCGTCGGATATGCGCGACATCAATACCTCTACCTGTTCGCTCGTAACGCGCCGCCCGTAAGAGCGACCGACAAGCCAACCGATAACAAATATCGCAACGACGACTATTGCCGTAAAAAGGTTATGACGATTCATTTTTTTAGTGGCTAGTGGCTAGTTATTAGTGACTAGTGGCTAGTTTTTAGTTATTATTATTATTTTTTTTTAGTTGTTCGTTCTTGTAAAATCCGCTATCGTCATTCTGAGCGACAGCGAAGAATCTGTTGTAAACGAAGGTGTTGTTTTCTGCCCGTTCATCCATTGCCTCTGCCCGAGATTCTTCACTTCGCTTTCGCTCCGTTCGAGAATGACGGGCGGGAAGAGTGGCTAGTGACTAGTATTTAGTTGTTATTATCAATTATAAACTATAAATTATAAATCATATATAAAAGTCATGGCACAACCGAGCAACCGATAAGGGTGCTGATACCCCATAAGCCCGTATGCGAAGGGTGGATGCCATCTACCATTGTGTAAACCACCTTGCCGATACCCGACAAAATAGAACGAACTAAATCTAAAATTCTAGTCACTAATCACTAATCACTAGCCACTAAAACAAAGGTAGATGCCATCTCACTCGCTTTGCTCGTGTGGCATGACTCTCTCTGTTTAATTCGCTGCGCTCATAAATTTTCTAACAACCGGCAACTAATAACTGTTTTCTAGCCACTAGCCACTAGTCACTAATAACTAATCACTTATTCTTAAACGTGTACGACAGGCCGACACCGAGTATGATTTGCGTCTGCAAAGCGTTTACCTGGGCCTTGTTGTAATACATCTGGAAATAGAACTGCGTCGAGAGATATTTCGTCGCCTTGATGTCGATTGTATGCTCCCAGCGCATGGTAGGCAGCAGGTGTTCGTACTCCATGCTCTTGTCGGTCTGCTGGGTAATCTCGTTTATCCAGCCGTAGAATCCGTAGAAGGTGGTGCGATAGCGGAACACGCCCGTCTTGCCGAAGGTGCGGTCGAAGTCGATTTGCACCGACGAACCGCCCTCGTAACGCGCCGAGCCGTTGGCAAGCGTCAGACCGTAGCAGTATGCCGTATTGCGCTGCTCCGGTGTCAGCAGCGAGTGGTCGGCCTTGTATTGGTCGTAGGTAATTGCCGTACCTGCGGCATCCTTGAAGCCCTTTTTGGTAAAAAAGGCGTTCTTGACCGTGTTGTTGGTAACGTAGGTCGCATTCATGGATATTGGCGAGAGGTTGATTTTGACAGGGAATTTCTTGTTCGGGCAGACGTATGTAAAGCCGACCGACACGTTCAGATACGCCGGAGCGAAGCAGCTGCTCGTGCGGATGTTCTTGTCATCGACGCCGTTGGCGAATTGCGAACGCAGCGAGAGGATGGCTCCGAAATTCCAATTATCCGAGATTTTGTATGCCGGTGCCGTCGAAACGAACCATTCGTCCTGACTCTTTGTCCAGACCGACGATTTGCTCGTCGCACCGAGTTTGCCCGTAAATTTGTTGTCGATTGTGAACTTGCCCTTTTTGAACGAGTGGGTAAAGAGGATGTTGGCGATGCCTGTAATCGAATTGACGCTACCGTTCACATCCTGCCACTTGCTGTTGAAGTTGGACAGCGAGCCGTTGATGCCGACGTTGAATTCGATGGTGTTGCGCTCCTTGCGGATTGCGGCACGCTCGGCACGAGCCTTCGCCTCCGACGAAAATTCGGGTTGCGCCTCGTCGGTCTTCACTTTATTTTCAAAAGCGGGCTGTTCCTGCGGCGTGGCAGCCTCGACACTTATCTGCGCCGATGCCGAAAATGCGGAAAACGCAAAGAACAGTGTGCAAATCGTAAAAAATTTTTTCATACAGTTTGTCGTTTTGTTTGATTTCGGTGCAAATATAGTCATTTTTCGTTACCTTTGCCATACAACAAACAATCGAACGGAGAATGAAATACATAGGTGCTCACGTCAGCGCATCGGGCGGAGTCGAGAACGCGCCCGTCAATGCCAAAAACATAGGCGCAACCGCTTTCGCCCTCTTTACCAAAAACCAACGGCAGTGGAGCGCACCTGCGCTCACTCCCGAACAGTGCGAACGCTTTCGGCTCGCGTGTGCCGACAACGGCTATACACCCGCACAAATCATGCCTCACGACAGTTACCTCATCAACCTCGGCCATCCCGAGCGCGAGGCATTGGAACGTTCGCGCGAATCGTTCATCGGCGAGATGGAGCGTTGCGAGGCTTTGGGTCTCGACCGTCTCAATTTCCACCCGGGGAGCCATCTCAACCAAATCACCACGCTGCTCTCGTTGAATCGTGTGGCCGAATCGATAAACATCGCCCTCGACCGCACGCACGGAGTTACGGCAGTCATCGAGAATACTGCGGGACAAGGGTCGAATCTCGGTTTTGCATTCGAACATATCGCCCATATCATCGACAAGGTCGAGGACAAATCGCGCGTCGGTTTCTGCATCGACACCTGCCACGCCTTTGCCGCCGGTTACGACCTGCGCACCGAAGAGGCTTGCCGCAAGACCTTCGACGAAATCGACCGTATCGTAGGACTGAAATATCTGCGGGGCATGCACCTCAACGACGCTCTGAAACCGCTCGGCAGCCATGTCGATCGCCATACGCCGCTCGGCGAGGGAGCCATAGGCTGGGAGTGTTTCCGCTTCATCGCCCGTTCGCCGATGTTCGACGGCATCCCGCTCATCCTCGAAACTCCCGACGAAAGCCGATGGCCCGAGGAGATTGCCGAACTCAAACGGCTCGGCAACGATACGGCAGTGCTGCCATAACAAAGCCCCCTTGTGCAAAGGGGGCTTTTTGTTGCAGTACGAACTTGACGGTTTGCCGATTACCCTATAACTTCAAAGGTGCGTAAGAATCGGTAAAATGCAAGGCTTCGAGGAGAAGGGCAAGGGAGTTTACCGAACGTAAATGACCGCGCCCGACGACGAAAGTAACGCAGCAGGAAGCCGATTATCCGATAACGTCAAGGTGCGTAAGAATCGGTAAAATGCAAGGCTTCGAGGAGAAGGGCAAGGGAGTT
>JBJEGV010000033.1:25888-37977 GCA_051875395.1 Alistipes sp.
TACCGAACGTAAATGACCGCGCCCGACGACGAAAGTAACGCAGCAGTTTGCCGATTATGACGCACCGAACGATGTGTTATAATAGGTGCTTAACGAACTTCCACCATTTGTACGGCATATATCTGAACGGCAAATCAATCCACGTCGGCGTCGAAACCACCGAACGACGGTGCGAGAATACCAGAAAACTGTCGCGCCCGTGATATGCCGACATACCCGAATTGCCCACGCCGCCGAACGGGATGTTCTCGTTGGCGATGTGCATGATGGTATCGTTGATGCAGGCTCCGCCCGACGAGGTCAGCCGCAACACCTCCTTCGCCCGACGTTTCGAGCCGAAGTAGTAGAGAGCGAGAGGTTTTTCGTGCATGCGCACATAGTAGATTGCCTCGATGGTCGCGTCGAAGGTCAGAATCGGCAGAATCGGGCCGAAAATCTCCTCCTTGACGACTGCCGATGTAGGAGTAACGCCGTCGATAACCGTAGGCTCGATATAGCGGTCGGAGCGGTCGGTACGCCCTCCGCACAGGATGTTGCACCCCTCCAAATAGCCCGTAAGACGGTCGAATGCACGCTCGTTCACTATGCGGACATAGTGTTTGCTCTGTTGCGGGTCGTCGCCGAGCAACGCCTTGAATTCGCGTGCCAAAGCCTCGACCAACTCCTGTTTGCGGTCGCGCTGCACCAGCACATAGTCGGGAGCGATGCAGGTCTGTCCCGCATTCAGGCACTTGCCCCACGCTATACGGCGGGCGGCAAGCGCAATATCGGCATCGGAATCGACTATGCAAGGGCTTTTGCCGCCGAGTTCGAGTACCACGGGTGTCAGATGATGCGACGCGGCATTCATCGCTATACGGCCGAGCGAAGGACTGCCCGTGAGGAATATCAAATCGAACCGCTCCTCGAAAAGTGCCGAGTTTACCTCGCGGTTGCCCTGCACCACGGCGATATACTGTTCGCTGTCGGCAAAGGCCTCGCGCAACATCGCCTCCAACGTCTGCGCCACATGCGGAGTGTAGGGCGATGGTTTCAATACGGCGGTGCAGCCTGCCGAAATCGCACCCACAAGCGGATTGAGCAGCAGTTGCACGGGATAGTTCCAAGGTGCGACAATCAACACCGTACCGAGCGGCTCGGTAATGATGCGGCTGCTCGACGGAAAGAGTTTGAGCGGAGTGCGTCGTCGCTCGGGTGCCGCCCATCGGCGCAGGTGGTGCAGGTGGTTGTCGATTTCGCCCAACACGATGCTCAATTCGGTCATGTAGGCCTCCTCATAGGATTTGTGAAGGTCCTGCCACAAGGCATCGGCAAGCGGGCGTTCCCACTTTTTTATGGCATCGCGCAGTATTTTGAGCGCATCGATGCGGAATCGCAAATCGAGTGTCGCTCCCTCGGCAAAGAATTGCCGCTGTGCGGCAACTATGCCCGAAATTCGGTCGGTAGGTGTATTGGTCATTGTTGTTTAGTGGCTAGTGGCTAGATTTGAGTGGCTAGATTTGAGTGGCTAGTGATTAGTGGCTAGTATTTAGTTATTATTATAAATTATAAATCATCAATCATATATACACATATGGCACATCGAGCATCCGCAAAAGGTATCGATACCATATAAGCCTATATCTAGCCACTAATCACTGGCCACTAATCACTGTTTTTTTTATTTTCTTCCCGTAAAATGGTCCATTACCGAGTATATGCCGCAGCATTTGCCGAACAGGAAATCGAACACCGCAACCGGCAGTATGCCCTGCCAAAAGCGGATAAAGTGGAATCCGAACGGCAGACCGCGGAAGTCGCAATTATGCTCGATGGCGCGGACGATTTTGCGCGAGGTACGTTCGGGGTCGAGTATCGGGAACAGACGCGAACGCACGCCGTCGAACATGCCCGTATTGATGAAATAAGGGGCTATGGTCGTTACGCGCACCGCCGAGTGCATCTGCTGCAACTCGATGCGCACCGAATCCGACCAGCCGATGACAGCCCACTTGCTGGCTGCATAGACCGACATCTTCGGCAACGACAGCATACCTGCCGCCGAAGCGATATTGCAAATATGTCCCGAATTGCGGGCAATCATGTCGGGCAGCACCTGCAACGCCACTACCATACATGCCGTAACGTTTATGTCCATCGTCAGACGGATGTCCTCGACGCTCTGACGGTCGAACGTACGGTTGCCGCGCACGATGCCGGCGCAGTTGATGAGGATGTCCACATCGCCCACCTCGCTCTTTACGCGCCCGTATGCGGCAGCGACTGCCTCCGAGTCGGCAACGTTCACCTGATAGCCGACGACACGACCCAACGCCTTGTATTCGGCCTCCGTCGCTTCGATGTTGGCAACATTTATGTCCCAAATTACCAATGCTTCGGCACCCCGTTCGAGAGCCAAGCGACCCATGATTTTTCCTATGCCCGACGCTCCGCCGGTGAGAAGGACGATTTTTTTGTTAAATTTCATGATTGTAATCCTGCATTTGTCTTTTCACACACTTTTCAACAATTTTGCGGATTCGTTGCATAAAATAAAACGTCGGTTAGGTGCATCGAACTCTCTTTTTGTGTATTTTTGTCGAGGTGTCGATGTTGCAAACCGCGTGCAAATGTACTAATAATTTGCATTTTGCCAACCATCGAACAGCGAATGTGTCCGAAAATGGTATAAATATGAACGAATCGAACATTCTGCGCCGTCGGTTTTTGGCGCATGTGGGTCAGACATCGCCTTCGCCGATGATGATACCGGTCGAGCGTGCCGAAGGCACTTTTTTCTACACTCCCGAGGGCAAAGCCTACTACGATTTGGTGGCAGGAGTGTCGGTCAGCAACGTGGGACATGCCAATCCGAAGGTGGTCGAAGCCGTCAAACGGCAGGCCGAACGCTACATGCACATAATGGTCTATGGCGAGATGATTGAACGCCCGCAGGTGGAGTATGCCTCCGAAATCACCGCTCTGATGCCCGCGCCGCTCGAATGCGTCTATTTCGTCAATTCGGGAGCGGAGGCTGTCGAGGGTGCGCTCAAACTCGCCAAACGCTACACGGGTCGCGCCGAGATGATTTCGATGCGGCGTGCCTATCACGGCTCGACGCACGGCGCGATGAGCATGATGGGCGAACCGGAGGGCGAGGAGTGGAAAAACGCATTCCGACCGCTGCTGCCCGCATGCAGGGCAATCGATTTCAACAACTTCGACCACCTGCAACAGATAACCGAAGCGACCGCATGCGTGCTGTGCGAACCCGTGCAGGGCGAAGCAGGCGTGCGACCGCCGGCAGAGGGCTATTTGCAGGCGTTGCGGGCGCGTTGTACGGAGGTCGGCGCGTTGCTCGTATTCGACGAGATTCAGACGGGATTGGGACGCACGGGCGCGATGTTCGCCATGACCAAATACGGCGTTACGCCCGACATAGTCTGCCTTGCCAAGGCCTTCGGAGGAGGCATGCCTTTGGGCGCATTCGTCTCCTCGCACGAGATTATGGACTCTTTGCAGCACGACCCGACGCTCGGCCATATCACTACATTCGGCGGACACCCCGTCTGCTGTGCGGCAGGTTTGGCAGCGTTGCGCTATCTGCTCGAAGGCGACATCGTTGCCGACGTGGAGCGCAAAGGGGCATTGTACGAAACCCTGCTCGGCGACCACCCGCAGGTACGCGAGGTGCGCCGCAGCGGACTGCTGGCAGCCATAGAACTCGGCGACTCGGCAAAACTGTTCCGCATGATGGAGATGTTCGCCCGCGAGGGTATTTTGAGCGATTGGTTCCTCTATTGCGACACCGCATTCCGCATCTCGCCGCCACTCACAATCTCCGACGACGAAATCCGCGACAGCACCCGAATCATCAGAGCGTGTCTGGACAGACTGTAACAAAGGGGAGTGGCTAGTGATTAGTGGCTAGAATTTTTTAGTAATTAGTTTTTTGCGGGGCAGCCCCGCAAATTATATACAGATACTGCGGGCGTCATTCTGAGCGAAGCGAAGAATCTGTTGTGGACGAATGCGCAGTTGTCTGCCCGAGATTCTTCACTCCGCTGCGCTCCGTTCGAGAATGACGGGCAGAGGACAGTGGATAGTGATTAGTGACTAGTGGCTAGTGACTAGAATTTTTTTAGTAATTAGTTTTTTTGCGGGGCAGCCCCGCAAATTATATATACAAGTCATGCCACACGAGCGTAGCGAGTGAGTTGGCATCTACCGCTGTGTCTGTTTTGGCATCGCTGTTTTGTCGGGTATCTGCGCCGTTGTTTTTCACAATGGTAGATGGCATACACCCTTCGCATAGAGCCATATCGGGTATCAGTACTCTATTAGGTTGCTTGGGTGTGCCATGACTATATTTTTATTATCTTTATAGTCTTTTTTTTTATTACACTAGCCACTAGCCACTGTTTTTCTAGCCACTAGCCACTATTCACTAGCCACTGCTTTAAGTGCTTTTTGTACCGAGCCGTGGAGCAGCAGCAGGCGTTGGGCTTGGTCGTATGGCAGGCCGAGTTCATCGACTATCATCCGCGTACCCCTGTCGACCAACTTTTTGTTCGAGAGTTGCATGTTTACCATGCGGTTGCCACGCACGCGGCCGAGTGCAATCATAGCCGTCGTGGTTATCATGTTGCAGACCAATTTCTGCGCCGTACCCGATTTCATGCGCGAACTGCCCGTAACCACTTCGGGACCCACGACGGTCTCGATGGCTATCTCCGCTGTTTCGCCGAGCGGCGAGTGAGGATTGCTCGATACGGACGCTGTCAGGCAACCGAAGCGGCGTGCGGCTGCGACGGCACCCACGACGTATGGCGTTGTACCCGAAGCGGCTATGCCGACAACCGTGTCGAGCGGAGAGATGTCGTGAGACAGCAAATCGCGCCAACCCTGTTCGGTATCGTCCTCTGCCCCCTCGACGGGAGTGCGCAGAGCCTTGTCGCCACCCGCGATGATGCCGATGACCACCGTAGGCGGCATGCCGAATGTCGGCGGCACCTCCGAAGCGTCGAGTACGCCCAAGCGACCGCTTGTGCCGGCTCCCATGTAAAAGAGCCTTCCGCCCCGTTTCATCCGCTCGACGAGGCGCGTTGCCAACGCCTCGATTTGCGGCATCGCACGGCGCACGGCATCGGCCACGCAACCGTCCTCGCGGTTGATGCAGCGCAATATCTCGCCGACGCTTTTCTGTTCCAAGTCGTCGTAAAACGACGGCTCTTCGGTAATTTTGCGGAACGGTCGTCCGCCCTCTCCGTCGTGCCGGCACTCCGCCGCAACATCCTTTGCCGTCTCCCGTGCGCCGTCGGAATGGAACTTTATCAACCCATCCATCGGCGAGCGCACTATGCCGCCCAACTCGCGCAATTCGCGACGCAACGCATCGGCGAGCGGTTGGGCGAAGTAGTGGGCAATCGAGCCGACAAACCACACGGGCGCATCGGGATACTGCGCGACATTGCGACGCAGAAAGCGGGTAAAGCAGTCGAGTACCAAGCCGTATATGTAGCCGTTGTCGAGATGTGCCGACAGAAACGGTGCGAACGATGCCAAAAAGCGGTTGGGCATCGGTCGGCGATAGGCGTGTTCGAGAATCGCCGCCTGCGGGAGGTCGGGATATTCGCGGGCGAATGCGGAGCGTATCTCCTCGGGCGCGGCCCCTTTCAGAATATCGCCCACAAGCGTCCGACCCAAAACCGCACCGCTGCCCTCGTCGCCCAATATGTAACCCAAGGCCGGCACGCTCTGCACGATGCGCCCGCCTTCGAAAAGGCACGAATTGGAACCTGTACCGAGTATGCAGACGATGCCTCGTCCGTAACCTGCCGTTGCCCGTGCGGCACCCACCATGTCGCTGTACACCTCCACGTCCTTGCACCCCGTTGCGCTCTCCAACTCGGTGCGCAGCAGGTCGATTTTGTCGAACGCCGCCCCTGCCCCATAGAAGCAGATGCGCCCGAGCGCATATTGCGCCGCCACGGGTGCTATACGTTCGTGCAGCAGCGCGGCTATCTCCTCGCGGGTACGGATAAAGGGGTTGATGCCCTCGGTAGTAAAACGGTGCAGCGCAGAGCCGTTGCATGTGTCGGCAACGACCCATTCGCATTTGGTCGAGCCTCCGTCGGCTATAAGCAGATTCATGGTGAGGTGGTTTTGGTTTTGCGTATGACGGTTATCGTTTTTTCAGCAACGCCATGCCGACGAACATTATCGCGGCATTGACTATCAGCAGTTCGTAACTGAACGTGTAGCCTCCGAACCAAGCCTGCGAATTGCGTTGCAGGATGTAGCACAGCACGGGCGCGATTATCGCCACGACGCATACATAGCGGTCGCGCACCTGCCATTTGGTCAGGATGCCGAATGCGAACATGCCCAGAATCGGACCGTAGGTGTAACTTACCAGCGTATAGACGGCATCTATCGCATTGGTGTTGTTGAGCGCGTAAAGAGCCAGCACGACGGCGAACATCGCTGCCGCCATTGCAATATGCACCCCTTTGCGCACCTTCGTAAGCCGCCGTTCGTCGAAACGTTTTGGACCGTCGAGTACATCGACCGTAAACGAGGTAGTGAGTGCCGTCAGAGCCGAACCCGCAGCCGAATAGGTCGATGAAATCAACCCGAGAACGAACATTATGCCGACTATGAGCGGCAACTGCGGCGAGGTGGCAACCGTTGCAAATACGTTGTCCGATTCGGCAGGCAGCGCAATCCCCGTCCGCTCGGCGAATATGTAGAGCATGGCACCGAGCAGCAGGAACAGCAGTATTACGACGGTCTGCAACAGGCTCGACAGCACTATGTTTTTCTGTGCATCGGTACGGTTGCGGCACGAGAGGTTGCGCTGCATCAGGTCTTGGTCCAGACCCGTGGTGGCGATAAGGGCGAACACGCCCGCAAAAAACTGTTTGAAAAAGTAGCGACGGTCATTGACATCGTCGAAAAAGAAGGTGCGCGAATAGTCGCTGTCGGCCACCGTTGCGACCATCTGTCCGACCGACATGTCGAGCCGCCCGACGATGCACCAAATGCACAGCACGATGCTTGCCAACAGGCAGAGAGTTTTGAGCGAGTCGGTCCAGATGAGCGACTTCACGCCGCCTTGGAAGGTATAAAGCAGCACCAGCACGACCATAATCGCCGCATTCGCGCCGAACGGCAACCCGTAAGGCTTGAAGAGCAGCAGTTGCAGCACGACGCATACCAAATAGAGCCTCACCGAGGCTCCGAGCAGTTTCGAGATGAAGAAAAACCATGCGCCCGTCTTATGCGAGCCGTTGCCGAAACGCTCCTCCAAATAGCCGTAAATAGACACCAACTGCATGCGGTAAAAGAGCGGAATCAGCACGAAGGCGATGACGAGTTGCCCCACGAAAAAGCCGAGCGTCATCTGAAAATAGGAGAATCCGCTTGCCGCAACCATCCCCGGCACCGACACGAAGGTAACGCCCGACATCGCGGCTCCTATCATAGCGAACATCACGACATACCACTTCGACGAGCGGTTGCCCACGAAAAATCCCTGATTGTCGGCACGTTTGCCCGAGAAATATGCCACTGCAAAGAGCAGCGCGATGTATGCGGCCGTAACCGCCAAAACTATTGTTGGTTGCATAGTCTGTTTTTGGTTTGACCAACGCAAAGATAGTAAAAAATCGGCAAAGCGCGGCACGGTTGGCAGGTCGCGGGTATGACGGCGAGGTTTATACGTGCCGACGATACTAAGAGGTCTAAGAGAACCAAGAGTTCTACGAGAGCAGGGAACGAACAGAAATAATAGAAAAAAGATAAAACAACACAACAATAACAAAAAAAATAAGACATAAACCAAAAACGTTGTTGCCATATCCTAGTTCTCTTAGAACTCTTAGGACTCCTATAACAGCCGCACATGATAAGTTTCCCGTCATACGCACAACAAAAAAACGGAGCCGATTTGCTCCGTTTCCCGTCGGGCGGACCGACGCAACAACTATTATTATATGCTTATCTTAAAGTGGGGGTCGAAACCTGTACGGGACAGCCCGTGTTTGCAAATACAAAGATATACGCCCTGCACCACCATTACAAAATTTTGACACCTTAAAAAACATTGATTTGGAAAATTCTCTCTATATTTGTACATTGAAAAACCTTGAAAACATGGAAGTACTCTCGAAAATTCCGCCGTTCAAATACATAAGTCGCGCCATCGAAAACTTTTTGGACAGTCGCGAAACATCGCCCATGCGTCGGCAACGATTGGTCGTGCTGCTCTATGCGGTCTGCATTTTGGCGGGCGTGGTGCCGATACTGATGGTTACATGCGTTGCCGTACACCCAGTTTTGGTGTGGCTCAAATTCGGACTGTGGATTATCGCCGCGGTGCTTATGACGCTCTATCTCACCCGCAAACTCTCACTCGATGCGACAATCAACACGATGGCGTTAATCATCCAGACCGAAAAAGCCGCCGAAATAGCCTACTGCTCGACGATAGATTCGCCATACGCAAGTCCGCTGCTGATGGAAAACCTCTTTTTGGCGGTGGTCGTGGTGCTGCTGGCGGCAATGGCATACCTCAAACACCTGCCGTACATCCTCAGCGCGATGGCGTTGAGTGCGTATTGTTACAGCATGGTGGTAATGAACAATACCTTCATGAAGGAGTTTTGTCCCGCATTCTTCTTCATCTTTTTCGTTATCTGTCTGTCGAGCAGCCGTATATACCACTGCACCGACAAACTCGAAACCGAAAACAGCGACATGCGCGAGGACGAACAGGAGATACAGTGGCTGCTGCGCATGGACAAACAGCAGGTCAAGGCATTCGTCGCGCTGTCGAAGAGCCGCGAAGGAGACGGAACGACGGGACGACTGCTCGACATGGTTGGCGAACGCGCCCGACGCAACATCATCGAGGCGGTGTCGGCTTACCAAAAGCAGCAGAGCATGACGACGGAGCGGGTAAGGAAGGCTTGTCCCGAACTGACACCCTCCGAATCGGAGATTTGCGCGATGATTTTGCAGGACAAGCGGCAGAACGACATCTGCATACGACTCGGCAAGAGCGCAAGCAACATCAACAGCCAACGGTCGCACATCCGCCGCAAACTCGCTCTCGCCCCTGCCGACGATTTGAAGGAGGCACTGCTGCGGCGAATGGCAAATGCATAGCCGAAGCGCAACAAAGGGAAAACAGAGGCGCGGAGAGGGAGCAAAAGGGTCGCGCCAAAAAAGGCAACAGAGGCGCGGAAAGGGAGCAAAATGGTCGCGACAGAGAGGAGAGGAGCGGCAAAGAAACAATAGAGAGAACGAACAGAGGCGCAACAAAAAGAGGCGCAACAAAAAGGGTCGCCGATAAGGAAGCAACAAGCGAGAAAAAGCAGGGCGGAATAAGGAGAAACAGAAGAAACAGAGGCAAGGCAACACGAAGCGAAAAGGTTTATAAGCAAGGGCGCAACAACTGCAACCCTTTGCCAGAGACCCGCATAAAAACCGCAAATCACATCTCGCAAAAACTGCCGCAACGCCTCCCGAACCGACAAGCAGAACTGCCCGACAACCGCAAACAAAGGTCCGAATATCTCCGAAATCGCCGTAAATCTCGCCCGAAAACATTCAAAAAGTCGCCCGCAAATACCTATATATGATATAATTTTGTAACTTTGTCGGATGAAAACGGGTCGCAACGAACGACAAAACACCGCGCAACCCGCCGAACAAAAAAGCCCTATGAAACATTCATCACATTAAAAATCAAATAATTATGAAATTCCTGAAAATTTTTCTTGCCGCTCTGTTGGCAGTAGTTGTCGGCGGTGTACTCTCCACGCTGTTGTGGATTGTGGTACTGTGCGGCATAGCAGGCTCGTTCGGTTCGACGCCGACCGTCGTTACCGACAATTCGATTTTGAAAATCGACATGGCGGAAAATATCCTCGACGCTCCGTCGAGCGACCCTTTCGGTGGCATCAATCCGATGACGATGGAGCAGACCGGCTCGATAACGCTCTACAACGCGTTGAGCGCAATCGACAAAGCCAAAACCGACGACCGTATCAAGGGCTTGTACATCAACCTGACGGGCAACGGCGGTATCTCGGGCGCAGGCATCGAGGAGTTGCGCAAGGCTGTGGTCGATTTCAAGCAGAGCGGCAAATTCGTGGTTGCCTACAACGACAACTATTCGCAGGTAGGTTACTATCTCGCTTCGGCAGCCGACAAAATCTATCTGCAACCCGAAGGCGGAATGTCGTGGACAGGTATGGCTACGACGCTGATGTTCTTCAAGAACGCCATGGACCGTCTCGGTCT
Source organism: Alistipes sp. (assembly GCA_051875395.1). Lineage (GTDB taxonomy): Bacteria > Bacteroidota > Bacteroidia > Bacteroidales > Rikenellaceae > Alistipes. Next base: position 36,179 of record JBJEGV010000033.1, read on the forward strand.
GCAAGCCGAAGTGTTCCGTCCGAGCGTCTGCAAATACAAGAGTGCTGTCGAGCCTTACATCCTCAACAAGATGTCCGACGCCAACCGCAAGCAGATGCAGGAGATGCTGGACGACATGTGGGGCGTAATCACCTCGACCGTAGGCGAGGCTCGCGGCATAGATGTCAAGGAACTCAACCGTTTGGCAGACAATTTGGAGGTGTTGTTTCCGGAGGATGCCGTAAAGCACAAGTTGGTCGATGCGCTGCTCTATGCCGACCAGATGGACAACGTATTCGCCGATTTGGGCGTTGAGAAGAACATCGATGACGAATACAACTTCGTTTCGCTCGGCGAGTATTGCGCAGCCAATGTGCCGGTAGCAGATTTCTCTTCGCCGAAGGTCGGCATCGTATATGCCAACGGCGACATTTTGGACGGCGACGGCGAGGGAGACCACATCTACCCTGCCCGCCTGACCGAGACTCTCGCACGAGCCCGCAAGGACAAGGATATAAAGGCTGTCGTGCTGCGTGTCAATTCGCCGGGTGGCAGCGCTTTGGCGAGCGACGAGATATGGCGCGAGGTCGAACTGCTGAAAAAAGAGAAGCCCGTTATCGTATCGATGGGTGCCTATGCAGCCAGCGGAGGTTACTATATTTCGTGCGGTGCCGATGCCATCGTTGCCGACCGTCTGACGCTCACCGGCTCGATAGGCGTATTCGGTCTGTTCGTCGAGGGTGGCGACATGCTGCGCAATAAGGCGGGTCTGACATTCGACTGCGCCAAGACCAACCGCTCCGCCGATTTCGGACAGAGCGCGTTCGGCATGCTCAACCTGCGCAAAAGCACCCCTGCCGAACATGCCGTGCTGATTCGCAGCGTCGATAAGGTATATGCCACCTTTACGGGCAAGGTTGCCGAAGGCCGCAACATGCCGTTGGAGAAGGTACTCGAAGTGGCAGAAGGCCGCGTATGGAGCGGTGAACGCGCACTCGGTATCGGTCTGGTCGATATAAACGGCGGTTTGAAGGATGCCATCGCCATTGCAGCCGACAAGGCAGGCATAGCCGACAACTTCGCCGTTACGGAGGTGTTGGAGGAACTCTCGCCGATTGCCGCACTGATGCAGTCGGTAAGCGTGCAGGCACGCGCCCGCATCATTGGTGGCGAGGAGTTTGCCGCATGGCAGGAGTTTACTTCGATGAAACAGGTACTCGACCGCCAAGGCATACAGGCTTACTGTCCGGTCGAGGTGAGAATGTAAGTTTTAGTGGCTAGTGACTAGTGACTAGTGGCTAGTTGCCAGCCACTGAAAATTATGAGCGTAGCGAATCAAACAGAGTCATGCCACACGAGCAAAGCGAGTGAGATGGCATCTACCTTTGTTTTAGTGGCTAGTGATTAGTGACTAGTGGCTAGAATTTTATATTTAGTTCGTTCTATTTTGTCGGGTATCGGCAAGGTGGTTTTTCACAATGGTAGATGGCATCCACCCTTCGCATACGGGCTTATCGGGTATAAGCATCCTTCTCGGATGCTCGGGTGTGCCATGACTTTTATAGATGATTTATAATTGATAATAATAACTAAAATACTAGTCACTATCCACTCTTCCCGCCCGTCATTCTCGAACGGAGCGAAAGCGGAGTGAAGAATCTCGGGCAGAAACTGCGCATTCGACCACAACAGATTCTTCGCTGTCGCTCAGAATGACGGAGAAGGTTACTCGGTTGTGCCATGACTTTATTTTTATTATCTTTACAGTCTTTTTATATTACACTAGCCACTAGCCACTAGCCACTAGCCACTAGCCACTA
>JBJEGV010000034.1:0-37348 GCA_051875395.1 Alistipes sp.
CACTAGCCACTAGCCACTAGCCACTAGCCACTAGCCACTAACCACTAGCCACTAACCACTAAAAAAATGGCCGATTGGCATTTCCCAAATTTTTACTATCTTTACAATCCGTTATATACTCCATCTGTCACTAAACGACCTGAGTATGAAAAAACTGTTTTTGGTAGATGCCTACGCATTGATATTCAAATACTACTACGCGTTCATGGGACGACCTATGCGGAATCGTGCCGGCATGAACACGTCGATAGTCTTCGGGTTTACCAAATTTCTGCGCGACATCATCAAACGCGAACATCCCGATTTGCTCGGCGTGGCGTTCGATCCGAAAGGCGGTTCTTTTCGCAAAGATATTTTTCCCGACTACAAGGCCAATCGTCCCGCCACTCCCGAAGACATCATCGCTTCGGTACCCTACATCAAGCGGATTGTCGAAGCGATGTGCATACCGATTTTGGAGGTCGAAGGCTTCGAGGCCGACGATGTAATCGGTACGTTGGCACATCTCGGCTCGGCTGCGGGCTACGACGTATATATGGTTACGCCCGACAAGGATTACGGGCAGTTGGTCGGCGACCATCGCAGCATCTACAAGCAGAAGGGCGACGGCATCGAGATTGTGGACAGAGCCGCAATCCGCGAGAAATACGGCATAGACAATCCGTTGTTGGTGCGCGACATCCTCGCCTTGTGGGGCGATGCGTCGGACAACATCCCCGGTGTTCCGGGTGTAGGCGAGAAGGGCGCATGCAAACTTGTCGGCAAGTGGGGAACGGTCGAAAACATCATCGAACACGCTGCCGAGATAGGCGGTCGGACGGGCGAGAGCATCGCTGCCAACCGAGAGCGGTTGCAACTTGCCAAAACGCTGACCACCATACGTTTGGACGTACCAATCGAGTTCCGCGAGGAGGATTTGACCGTCTGTTGTCCGAAAATCGACGCTCTGCGTGCCTTGTTCGCCGAGTTGGATTTCAAGGCCTTTGCCGCAGATTTGACCAACATGGCTCCTCCCGAGGATTTGAGCATACCGCGACAGGCCGGACAATACCAACTCGCCAATATGGCACGCGCCAAGTCGGCAGCCATGCAAAAGGCGGCAATGGCAGGACAAGGGTCGTTGTTCGACGCAATCGAGCCGATACCGACACCGACGACCGCACCGCAGGAAGCCGACATCGAGGAGAGTACCGAGACGGAGGCGGCAGAGGAGGAGCGGACAACCGACAACGCTCCGCAGAATACGGAGAGCATCGCAACCGTACCTCACGACTACCGCATCGTGCGCGATGCTGCGGCATTGCGCGAAACGGTGGCGGAGGTGGCGAAGCACGACTCGTTCTGCTTCGATTTGGAGACCACGGGCTTCGACATGTTCCGCGACCGCATAGTCGGACTATCCCTTGCAGTCAATCCGCACGAGGCTTGGTACATACCTTTCAATCTGCACGATTCGGCAACCGATGCCGCACCGCGCAATAAAATCGAGAGCGAGTATGCCGCCATTCTGCGTCCACTGTTCGAGAACGAAAGCATCGCCAAAATCGGGCAGAATATGAAGTTCGACATTCTGTTTCTGCGCTCGTTGGGAATCGGGGTGCAAGGCCGCAAATACGACACGATGCTGTTGCACTACCTGCTCGACCCCGAAGCACGCCACGGCATGAATGCCTTGGCGGAGCGGTATCTGGGGTATTCGCCCATCGAGATAGAGACGCTGATAGGTCGCGGAGCCAAACAACTGACGATGGATATGGTCGGTTTGGAGCGCATAGCGGAGTATGCGGCAGAGGATGCCGACATCACGCTGCAACTCTATCGTGTGCTGTATCCTTTGGTCGGGCAGCAGAATCAGACGGCTCTTTACGAGCGCATCGAGGAGCCGTTGATTGACGTATTGGCGGATATGGAATGGACGGGCGTGCGCATCGACAGCGCATCGCTGGCACGCTATTCGGCATCGCTTACCGAGCGGTTGTCGGCATTGCAGGAGCGGATTCGCACGATGGCGGGCGACCCTGCACTGAACATCAATTCGAGTCGGCAGTTGGGCGAGTTGCTCTTTACGAAAATGCGCATTGCCGACAAGCCCAAGATGACCAAAACCAAGCAGTTCTGCACCGACGAGGAGTATTTGCAGGGCTTTGCGCACCAACACGCCATCGTCGATACGATACTGCAATACCGCGGCGTAAAGAAACTGCTTTCGACCTATGTCGATGCGTTGCCGCTGCTGGTGAATCCCGTTACGGGACATATTCATACGTCGTACAATCAAGCAGTTACCGCCACAGGTCGGCTGTCGTCGGCCAATCCGAATCTGCAAAACATACCGGTACGCGAGGAGATAGGCAGACCTATTCGCGAGGCATTCATCCCGAGCGACGAGAGGCATCTGCTGTTGTCGGCCGACTATTCGCAGGTGGAGTTGCGACTGATGGCGCATTTGAGCGGAGACGAGTCGTTGCACGAAGCGTTTATGCACGGCGAGGACATCCATGCGGCCACCGCAGCCAAGATATTCGGCAAGCCGCTCGGCGAAGTAACCTCCGAGGAGCGCAGACGAGCCAAAACAGCCAACTTCGGCATCATCTACGGCATCTCGGCATTCGGATTAAGCCAGCGTCTGGATATTCCGCGAAGCGAGGCGAAGGCTCTGATTGACGGCTATTTCGCATCATATCCGAAGGTGCGCGAATACATGGAGCGCGTAACCGAACAGGCACGACGAGAGGGTTATGTAACCACGCTCTTCGGTCGCCGACGCTATCTCGCCGACATCACCTCGCGCAATGCCAACGCACGCGCCTTTGCCGAGCGCAACGCCATCAACGCGCCGATACAGGGCAGTGCGGCAGATATTATGAAAATCGCGATGATTGAGGTGTGGCGACGATTCCGTGCAGAGGGAATCCGCTCGCACATCATATTGCAGGTACACGACGAAATCGTGGTGGACATGCTCGTCTCCGAACGCGAAAAGGTGGAGCGCATAGTGCGCGAAGCGATGGAAGGCGCAGCACAACTCTCCGTGCCGCTCGTGGTCGATTGCGGAGTGGGAAAAAATTGGTTGGAAGCACACTAAAAAATGAAACATATATTGAACACAAACCTAAAAACACCGACCAGACAGATGAAAAAATTACTGATTTTTGCCGTTGCTGCGGCTATGTCGATGACAGCGTTTGCGCAAGGGTTGCGCGAGGAGATGAAGGCCAATCCGGAGAAGGCTGCCGGCGTGTATCGCCTCTATCCGACCGAATTTGCCGACCTTACGCCTGCACCGAAGGGCTACAAACCGTTCTACATCTCGCACTACGGACGACACGGCTCGCGATACATATTGCGCAACGAGAAGTTCGACAATGTTTTCAAGATGTTTGCCGAAGCCGACAAGGCGGGCTGCCTGACACCGTTCGGCAAGGAGATATACGGACGCATGCAACGCATCGCCGCAGTCTGCCAAGGATTGGCGGGCGATTTGACGCCGCTCGGCCAACAGCAGCATCGCGGTATCGCAAAGCGCATGTACGCGGGATATCCCGATATTTTCCGCAACAATCCGCACATCACAGCCGTTTCGACCATCGTGCCGCGCTGTCTGTTGAGCATGAATGCCTTTACCAACGAATTGTTGCGCAACGATGCTTCGCTCGACATCGCAATCGATACGGGTGCAAAGCACATGGCGTATCTGAATCCGTATTACCGCGACAACAGCGTCGTACTTGCCGCACGCATCGACAAATACCGTTATCCTGTCGGTCCGTGGGTCGATGGCTGGTATGCGTTCCGTCGTTCGGTGGTCGATAATACGCGACTGCTCCATTCGCTCTTTACTGCCGAATTTGCCGACAGCATCGAATTTGCCGACGATTTCGTCATCAATCTGTTCCGCGTTACGGTCAATACGCCGAACACTCCCGCGAACGTCGATATGTCGGACATCTTTACCGCCGACGAAAAATATACATGGTGGAGACTTATCAATTCGGTATTCTACTACGAAAAGGGTCCTTCGGGTACGGGAGGAGGTTTTCTGTCGGAGGTAACCGCCAACCTGCTCAAACAGTTGGTGGACGATGCAGCCGACAAGGTTGCCGCAGCCGAGCCTGCCGTAACGTTGCGTTTCGGTCATGACGGCGTGCTGATGGGACTCTACAACACGATGCGGCTGCGCGGTTGGTGCGAAAAGGCCGCTTCGTTCGAGGAGGTAGAGCAGACATGGCACGATTTCGATATACCGATGGCAAGCAACATGCAGTGGATTTTCTATCGCAACGCCAAAACGGGCGATGTCATCGTCAAGATGCTCCTCAATGAGGAGGAGGCAGAGTTCCCGATAGAGAGCGACATCAAGCCGTACTACCGCTGGAACGATGTCAAGGCCTTCTACGACAAGGTGCTGTCGGAGCAGACCCTCTACCGCTTCGACAAAGAGGGCGACTACCACTACACGGGCAAGAAATAGTTAGTGGCTAGTGGCTAGTGACTAGTGGTTAGTGTTTTGCGGAGCAGTTGCTCCGCAAATTTTTATATAGATAGTCGGGCATAACGGCGAGGTTGTTGCTTGCCGACATTTCTAAGAGATCTAAGAGAACTACGAGTTCTACGATGGCAAAGAACGGATATAAGAGTTTCAGTGTTTCAGAGGGTTAAAAGGTTTCAGTGTTTCAGGGCAGATGAAATAGAATATAAGACCTTGCTGCTTATCATAGTTCTCCCAGAACTCCCAGAACTCTTAGAAAAGGCCGCACTTACAAACAGTACCGTTATACGCACAACCATCCCACGTCATTCTGAGCAAAGCGAAGAATCTGTTTTGGTCGAATGCGAGGTTTTCTGCTTTTGCATCCTTGCGTCCGATTCTGCCCGAGATTCTTCACTGCGCTGCGCTCCGTTCGAGAATGACGGACAGGATGGCGACGGGAGTTTACCGAACGTAAATGACCGAACCCGACGACGAGGATAACGCCGCAGTTTGCCGATTATTACGCACCGCAACCAATGGCTTCGGCAACTACAAATGTACTCCCCCCGATAAAAAGCATATCCTCTGCCGAGAGCATCCCGCGGGCGCGAGAGAGTGCCTCGCCGACAGTCGCTGCCGTTTCGCATTCGAGACCCAAAGCACGGGCTGTTTCGGCGATATGCTCGGGTGCAGCCGCACGGGCTACATCGGCACGGGTAAATATGTAGTGCGCATCCGAAGGCATCAGGCGCAACATCTCCTCGATATTCTTATCGACGCAGAAGCCCATGACACAGCACAATCGCGCGGCTTTACGGTGGCGCAACTGCTCGCCCACATGGGCAATGCCGTGAGGATTGTGTCCCGTATCGCACACCGTCAGCGGAGCGGTCGCAATCACCTGCCAACGCCCGCGAAAGCCCGTAATCTCCGCCACATCGCGCAATCCGTCGACCAACGCACGACGACTTATCGAGAGCGGCGTATTCTCGTGCAGGTAGTCTGCCACGGCGCACGCCGTTATGATATTTTGGCGTTGGTATTTGCCGAGCAGTCCGAGTTGCAGGCGGTACTCCTGACCATCGCGCAGACGCACCATATCGAATATCTGTTTGTCGTTGGCGACGCTCTGTCCGTGGCAGGCAAAGGCGTTCTCGGCATAAATCAGATTGGAGTGCATATCGTGCGCCGTCTCCTCAATGACGAGGTTGTAGTTGGGATTGCATTCGCCCACGATAACGGGGATGCTCTTTTTGATTATCCCCGCCTTTTCGCGTGCAATCTTCGGCAGCGAATCGCCCAAAAGCGCGGTATGCTCCAAACCGACGTTGGTGATGACGCTCAACATCGGAATAACTATATTCGTCGCATCCAATCTGCCGCCCAAGCCCGTCTCGATAACGGCGACCTCGACCTCGCTCTGTGCGAAATAGTCGAATGCCAATGCGGTGGTCATCTCGAAAAACGATAGTTCGCACTCCTCCATGTCGCGCCTGTACTTATCGACGAAATTGACCACCTTCTGCTTGGAAATCATCTCGCCATTGACCTTTATCCTCTCGCGGAAATCGGTCAGATGCGGCGAAGTGAACAGACCCGTCTGATAGCCCGCCTGTTGCAGAATCGCGGCAATCATGTTCGATACCGACCCTTTGCCGTTGGTGCCGGCAACATGGACGATAAAGTAGTTGCGTTGCGGATTGCCCAACCGACGACAAAATTCGCCGATGCGTTCCAACCCCGGTTTGTAAGCCGTTGCCCCCTGTTGCTGAAACACGGGAAGCGACGAAAACAGATAATCGATGGTCTCGGAGTAATTCATATCCTGTCAATCTACAAGGTAAAATCTCTTTTTGGCACGGTAGGCGACGAAGTACAACAGGCACAGCCCTGCGATGTAAAGCGACAGACGCGCTATATAGTCGCCGTAGCGGGTATAGACGGTCATTTTGTCGTTCAGACGGATTTCGGCACTGACGACACCGCGCTTGTCCCAATCCAATCTGACGATGTCGTCTCCGCGCGAAGTGATAAAGCCCGAAACACCCGTGTTCGCGCTTCGTGCCACGTCGCGCCGATGTTCGATGGCTCGCAGACGGCAATAGGCGAACAAGGTTTTGTGGCCGAGCGTATTGCCCCACCAGCCGTCGTTCGACACGACGCCGATAATCTGCGCACCGTTGCGGACAAATTCGCCCATAAAGTTGCCGTATATGCCTTCGTAGCAGATTGCGGGAGCGATTTTGATGCCGTTGTGTTCGAACGGCAGAGCCGACGAGCCGATGCCCAACTGTCCGAACGTACCGCCCAAATCTACCGAAAACAACTGTTTGTCGCGCAGCCATGCAGGGACGGTCTCGACGCCGACGACGAGTTTGCACTTATGGTGGAGTTGCACCCTGCCCGAAGCATCGAAGCCTATCGACGAGTTGAAAATGTCGTAACAGATGTTATTCGACCTGCGTGCCGTTGCCGAACCTTTGGTCGTGCCGTAGAACGCAACCGTCTCGCAACCCGCAACAATCATCGCATCCGAACCTGCATCCCGCAACTCGCCCGCCATTCGCCGAACGATGTCGGCAGCGGAGAGATTGCGCGTATCGAGCGTCGCACCGAGCGATGTCTCCGGCATCAGCACGAAATCTGCCGAGTCGAGAACGTCGTCGAGCAATTCGCAGAGGTTGTCCTGCTGCCATTGCGTATCGGAATCGAATTTGTCGTAGCAATCGACATTCGGCTGAACGGCAGAGACGCAGACCCCTTTGCGGGAGAGATAACGTTTGCCTTCGGGGTCCTCGACATTGTACAATACGAGCGAGACCGCAATAGGCAGAGCGAGGGCAAGCGTCGCGCATATCCACAACGGCTTTCTGAATGTCAGAGCCTGCAACGCCAACACATTTACGAGCAGCACCCACAGCGACCCGCCGAATACGCCCGTATATTCATACCACTGCACAGCCCATGTATCATCGATAAATCCGTTGCCGAGCGTCAGCCACGGGAACGAAAGGGCAGGTGCCTGCGTATAGATGTATTCGGCAGCAATCCACGCCGAGATGAACAGCATATAAGACAACCCCTTCGGAGCGCGTTTGGAAACGGTGTGAAAGAGCATGAACGCCACCAAACTCCACCATGTCGATACGATTGACGCGGCAATCGGGCCTGCCGGAGTTGCCAACCATATCCACCACACGGTCATCGCATTCCACAACAGAAATGTCAATGCCGCCCAACCGCACATGTGCCACCAATCGCGCCACGACGCACCGTAACGGGTACTGATGAGCATCAACGGCACGAAGGCGACGAACAACGGCATGCAGCCTGCTCCGAGCCACGGAGCGGCAAGCAACAGAGCCGATGTAAGGCTGAAAATCAATCTGTGCCGTGTCGAAAACTCTCTATTGAAACGTATCATATCGCAAATATAACAAAATTGGGACAAACCTATTCGGCAGACCCCATTTTTTCGCAACAAACCGCCTTGCGGAGCAGGAGAGGTTTTTGTAGAATGTCTAATAAGGCATCGAGAAGGAGGGCAAAGGGAGTTTACCCAACGTAAATGACTGCGCCCGACTTTCGAGGATAACGCCGCAGTTTGCCGATTATGACGCACCGCCCCAAAAAAATAACTCCGCCAATGTTTGTCTGTCTCGAATAATTATTCTACTTTTGCGATTGACACAGGTGTCAGACACTATTGCAAGTTTGTGCGGTTATGTTACGAATAGGTTTGGATATAGGCTCGACAACGGCCAAATTGGTTGCAATCGGAGAGCATGGAGAGGTTTGCTTCTCGGCATACCGAAGGCACAATGCGCAAGCGAATGATGTCGTCGTATCGTTCTTCGAGGAGATTTTGCGCAAATTCGGCAACGAGGAGGTATCGTTGCGTGTAACAGGCTCGGTCGGCATGGGATTTGCCGAGCGATACGGCATTCCGTTCATACAGGAGGTCGTGGCTGCATCGCAGGCCGTACAAAGCCGCTACCCTGCCACCAACACGATAATCGACATCGGCGGCGAAGATGCCAAAATAGTGGCATTCAAAAACGGCAAGGCCGATGATTTGCGAATGAACGGGAATTGTGCAGGCGGAACGGGAGCGTTCATCGACCAAATGGCCGTTATTTTGGGCGTTACCACCGACGAACTGAACGAATTGGCATTGCGTGCGTCCAGAATCTACCCCATAGCATCCCGTTGCGGCGTCTTCTGCAAGACGGATATTCAGAATCTGACAGCCAAAAACGTAAGTCGCGAGAACATCGCCGCATCCATCTTTCATGCCGTGGCGGTACAAACCGTAACGACTTTGGCACACGGACACGACATCGAACCTCCGATACTGCTTTGCGGCGGACCGCTGACATTCATACCCGCACTTCGGGAGGCTTTCAAGAGCCACTTGTCGTTGGATGATTCGCAGATTGTTTTGCCGCAATCCGGACAACTGCTGCCTGCACTCGGAACGGCTCTCGTCGAGACCGGCAACGAACGCCCCGTTCGGCCTACCGATTTAATTGCCCGTCTGAAAGATTCGGCCAACCAACCCGAACGCACAACCGGTCTGCGCCCGATTTTCGAAGATTCGGCCTCGTACGACGAGTGGCGCGACAGAATTTCGCGCAGCGGTATGGCATGCGCCCAATGGTCGGGCGGTGTACAAACAGCATATATAGGCATCGACTCCGGCTCGACCACCACCAAGATAGTCGTGTTGAACGAACACGGCGAACTGTTATACAGATTTTACAGAGGAAACGGCGGCAGACCAATCGAGACCGTTACACTCGGTCTGACCGAACTATCCGAGATATGCAGGAGACACGGCACGGTATTGGAGTTCGCCGGCAGTTGCTCGACCGGCTATGGCGAGGATTTGATTAAGGCAGCCTTCAATCTGCACTCGGGCATCGTCGAAACAATAGCCCACTACAAGGCGGCGCACAATTTCGACGACAAGGTAAGTTTCATCCTCGACATCGGCGGTCAGGACATGAAGGCCATATTCGTCGATAACGGTGTAATAGACCGAATAGAAATCAACGAAGCCTGCTCCTCGGGATGCGGTTCGTTCATCGATGCCTTCGCCCAAAGTTTGGGATATACGGCAGCGAAGTTTGCCCAAAAAGCGTGCGAATCGACCCGACCTGCCGACCTCGGCACCCGTTGCACCGTCTTTATGAACTCGAAAGTCAAGCAGGCGTTGCGAGAGGGTGCATCCGTCGGCGACATATCGGCGGGCTTGGCATATTCGGTTGTCAAAAACTGTCTGTACAAAGTCCTCAAATTAAAGGATGCTTCGCAGTTGGGCAGCCATATCGTCGTTCAGGGCGGCGCAATGCGCAACGATGCAATAGTGCGGGCATTGGAGATAATTGCCGGCGTTCGGGTTACGCGATGCGAATATCCCGAATCGATGGGAGCCTTCGGATGCGCACTGCATGCAATGGAGAATCGCGGCGATGCGATAACCCTCGACGACATGCTGGCAAAGACGACATACACCACACGCACACTGAATTGTCGGGGTTGCGAAAACCGTTGCGAGGTGCAGCAATACATCTTCGGCAACGGGCATAAATACCACTCCGGCAACCGATGCGAAAAACATTTCAACAACGGCGGAACGGCAAAGGTCGCAGGACAGAACATGCACGAGATTAAGAACTCTCTGTTGTTCGACCGCAATGCCGAAATCGACCATCCCGCAATGACAATCGGCATACCACGAGTGTTGAACATGTTCGAGGAGTACCCGTTTTGGCACACCCTGTTTACCGAGTGCAACATAGCGGTAGTTCTGTCCGATGTTTCCGATTACGGCCGCTACGAGCAGACCGCACGAATGGTTATGTCCGACAACATCTGCTTCCCTGCCAAGTTGGTGCACAGCCACATCGACAACCTCCAAAAACGGGGCGTGGACAGAATCTTCATGCCGTTCGTCGTCAAGGAACAATGCGGCAACGGCGACCAGAACAGTTATAACTGTCCCGTGGTTACCGGCTATTCGGCGGTGGTGAAAAGCGTGCAACAGACCGCCATTCCCATCGACACTCCCGTTATCGGTTTCAGCGACGGCGACCTGCTTTACAAACAATGCGACGACTATCTCCGTTCGCTGGGTATATCCAAAGGCACCCGCTTGGATGCTTTTCTGAAAGCCGAAGAGGTGCAGGCCGATTACACGCACGCGATTGCCGAGCGCAACAGAGAGGTGCTACAAGCCTCGCAAAAGGCGGGCAATCTGACCATACTGCTTGCGGGACGGCCTTACCATGCCGACCCTCTGATTCGTTCCAAAGTATCCGACATGCTTGCGGAGATGGGCATCGATGTCGTAACCGAAGACATTGTACGGGGCGAAGACATCGATATAGGCGACACCCACTTTTTGGCGCAGTGGTCGTATCCCAACCGCATCATGCGTGCCGCCAAATGGTGTACCGAACAGAGCGAAAACGTACAGTTCGTACAAATGACATCATTCGGTTGCGGCCCCGATGCCTTCATAACGGATGCGATTCGCGACATGATGTTGCGCCACAACAGAGCATATACGCTCCTTAAATTGGACGACATCAACAATATCGGCTCGATGAAGTTGCGGGTGCGTTCGCTTGTCGAGAGCCTTAAAATCAAAAACAGGGAGCGGGCATGCGGCAACCGGCACGATTTCGTAACCACGCCCGTATATGACGACAATCATCGGGGGCGCAAGATACTCATTCCGTTTTTTACCCCGTTCATCTCTCCGCTGCTCCCTGCCGTATTGCGGGTGGCGGGATACGAGGCAGAGACGTTGCCCATGAGCGACGAAGAGTCGGGCGAATACGGATTGAGATATGCCAACAACGAGGTGTGTTACCCTGCCACACTTGTCATCGGCGACATAATAAAGGCCTTCAAAAGCGGGAAATACGACCCTTCGCAAACGGCAGTCGGCATTACCCAGACAGGAGGTCAGTGCCGTGCGTCGAACTATCTGCCGATGCTCAAAAAGGCTCTGGTTGATGCAGGTTATTCGGATGTACCCGTAATATCTTTGGCCTTCGGCTCGGGTATCGTCAATAATCAGCCGGCATTTACAGTAAATTGGCCAAAAATGCTGCCAATCGCACTGCGCACGATATTATACAGCGACTGCATCAACAAATTCTACCATGCAGCCCTCGTGAGGGAGACCATCGACGGAGCAGCTGCCGATTTGCGCAAACTCTATTTGGAAGCGGGTGCGGAGTCGATTGAGGCGGGCGCAAGCAGCAAACTGTTCGAACACCTCGCTTCGGCAGCCGAGGATTTCAATTCCATCTGTGGCGATGCGACACTGCCCAAAGTCGGAATCGTGGGCGAGATTTATCTGAAATTCAACTCGTTCGCCCATCGAAACATCGTCGATTGGCTTGCCGAACAGCATATCGAGACAGAGCCTCCCGTGCTGACAGATTTTTTCACGCAGGCATTTGTAAACCGCAAAGCAAAGACGGATGCGCATCTGCTCAAACGGGGCTTTACGGACATTGCCTACAAAGGGCTGTATCGCCTTGTCAAGCGCGAAATAGAGAAGGCCAACAGAGTCTGCTCGGCATTCCGCTACTTTACGCCGTTCGGCGACATATTCCGCGAGGCGGAACACGCCGAGAGGATAATCACCCTCAACGCCCAATTCGGAGAGGGTTGGTTGCTGCCCGCCGAGATTATCTCCTATGCCCAACGTGGCGTAAACAGCGTCATAAGCCTGCAACCGTTCGGCTGCATCGCCAACCACATAGTTTCCAAAGGCATAGAAAAGAGGATAAAAGACCTGTACCCTGCAATCAATTTGCTGTCTTTGGATTTCGACAACGGTGTCAGCGACGTAAACATCAAAAACCGCCTATTGCTATTTATCGACAAACTTAAATAAATTATGAGTACCTCACGCGGAGAAAAAAATTTGGAAGAGAAGATTATCAAGACCGCCAAGGCAACATTCATCGAAAAAGGATTCGTGGAGACAAGCATGAGCGAGATTGCCGCCAAAGCAGGCATCAATCGCCCCGTATTGCACTACTATTTCCGGACAAAAGACAAAATGTTTCAGGCCGTCTTCGGCGACATAGTGCAATCGATAGTGCCAAAAATCTTCGATATAATCATCCACAAGGATACACCCATTGCCGAACGCATCCGACACATCGTGGATACTTACTACGCGATGTTCATCGACAACCCGCGATTCCCGATGTTCATCATCCGAGAGATGAACAGGGATGCCGATTTGTTGATAAACACGGCCATACAACTCAAACTGCCCGAAATGCTGATGCCGGCTTGGAAGTCGTTGCAGGAGGAGATGGACGAGGGCAAAATTCGTCGTGTGCCGTTGCGTTTTTTGTTTTATAATCTGTATGGCCTCATGGCGATACCTTTCCTGACGAAGGATTTGACAACCGCCGTGCTTTTGGACGACAATGAGACCTTTCAGGACATACTCGACGAGTGGAAACCGTATATCATTTCGCAATTCGATAATCTGCTGATTATCGACAAATAATCCGCCGACTTTCGGGTGTGCAATAATAAGGTGTGTAAGAATCGGTAAAATGCAAGGCTTCGAGGAGAAGGGCGACGGGAGTTTGCTCGGCGCAAATGACCGAGCCCGACGACGAAGGTAACGCAGCAGTTTGCCGATTATTACACACCGAAAACAAGAGAGGGATGCCTTCAACAAGGCATCCCTCTCCCATAACATTTATGTTCCGCCCGACTATTTGATTGCGTCGAGATTAACATCGTTCTTTGCCTTCTCTGCCAAAGTCGCATCTTTTGCAATGGCGCTGTTGAGTTGGCTCTTTGCCTCCTGCACCTTACCGGTCTTGGCAGCGATTACGGCACGCAGATAGTCTGCCTTTGCCGAGTTGTCGCCTGCAAGGCTCTTCGATGCGGCAGCATAGTTGCCGGCCTGAACGTGAGCAACGGCAGCATTGTAACCGCTCAAATTCTTGGAAGCGGCAGCATATTCGCCCTTGGCAGCAGCAACCAAAGCCTGTACCTCCTTATCGGCACCCTTTGCATAGGTCTCGGCCTTTGCGGTCTCGCCTTTTGCAAGGTAAACCAAAGCGTAGTTGGCGTTGAGTTCTGCCGACTTGTCGCCGGCCTTGGCAGCCTTGTCGAGTTGAGCCAGAGCAGCGTCCAAGTTACCCTTCTTCGCATAAACCACTGCGAGGTTGTTGAGTGCGCGAGCGTCGCCCGTCTTTGCAGCCTCGACCAAAGCAGCCTCTGCAACAGCAGGCTCTGCCTCGGCGATGTGGAGCAACTCTTCGAGGTCGAGTTCGGCAACCTTACCCTCGTTGATGAGAGCAACCATCTCGGCGTCGGTCTTGCCGGTGATGTCGGCGCTGTTCACAATCTGCGCACGACGCAGTTTAGGAAGCACGTCGCTCTTCAAAGCCTTGAATACGGACGACATGTTCTTAATCTCCTTCTCGCGCTCTGCCGACGAAGAGTACATCTTCAAAACTTGGAGAATCAAATCCTTATCTTCGATGTTCGATGCAGCAACAGCCTCTTGGAAACCTTCCCAATCCTCGCCGTAAGCGGCAGCGTCGATGTTCAGACCCGAATCTTTGAGCAGTTTCTCGACAGCCTTCAAACCCGACTTGCTACGCTTGTCGGAGAGTTTGTCGTTGAACTTCTCGGGACCGTCAGGCGAAGCATAACCGTTTACATAAACCGACTGCGAAGCACGGTCGTTGGCCTTGTTGGCCTCGACATTGGCTTTGAGAGCAGCGATGTCGTCGGTCTTGACAGCCTTCTTGGCAACCACCGACGAGTTGATTTTGTAAACGATGTCTGCCTTGACAACCTTGGTGGTAACGTTCTTGTAAGCATTGGCCTCTGCCTTCATTGCCTCGGCATAGTCCAAATCCTTCTGCAACATGTTCAGACCCTTGGCAACGGTCAGACCGAATGCCTTCTTCACAGCCTTTGCAGCATCGCCGCCCTTTGCCAAAACAGCAGCCTCCTCTTTGGTCGGAAGCGCACCGTTGTTGGCATTGATGACGGTAAATTCGCCGTTCTTGCACTTAACCTCGACCAGCAGTTTGAGTTCGCAACGCTCCATACCCTTTTGGTAAGCGAACTCCACGTGGCGATTGAGCGACAACGACTCGGCCTTCTTGACAACCAAACCGTTCGAGAGAACTTTCTCGCCCTGCAACAGGAGAGTTTCGCCCGTAACCAGACCGCCTTCGAAAGCGATTGCAGGAGTAACCTTCAAAGTCGCCTTCTTGTTGAAATAGTCGGCAGGAATCTCGGCCTTGATGTCGGCTGCGATTTTGCCGTTGTTGTACGCCAATACCTCCGGCGTGGCAGTTACCTTAATTGCCGATGGGTCTTTCGCCATCTTCTTGAAGCAATTACAGCCCGACAGCAGCAACGAAGCCGCAGCGAGCACGGTTGTAACTTTCAGTAAATTTTTCATGATTGAAACAGTTTAATAATTAGTTAATAAAATTCTCTCTCTTCGCAAATTCCGCTTGCGCGATACATAAAATCGCCGAATACGGCTTTATTATGGCAAAGTTATACATATTTTTCGTATTTCCAACAAAAAAGCAGAGCAATATTCATATCCGCTTATGCGCACTTCGTATTTCCATATTCGCAAATTTCCTGCCAAGTCGTAATCGGCAGAGCGATATTGTCGCAAATACCCGCGAACACGTCAAAAAAAAGTGCGGAAGCGACATGTCGCCTCCGCACCGTTGAATTGCCGACCCGTTGTGCCGGCACCTCCTATTCGTCCTTATGCTCGGGACGCGGACGACGCTCGCGCCTATCTCCGCTGCGACCACGGTCGTTGCGGTCATTCTTGCGCTCGCGAGGTTTGCGCTCCGGCTCCACCCAGCCCTCCGGCTTCGGGAGCAACGCCTTGTGCGACAATTTGAGTTTGCCCGTCTTTTGGTCTATGCCGATGAGTTTGACCTCGATGGTGTCGCCCTCTTTCAGACCGGTCTCCTCCATGGTCTCGAAACGCTTGTAGTCGATTTCGGAGATGTGCAGCAACGCCTCTTTCCCCGGCAGAATCTCGACGAATGCGCCGAATGCGACAATCGATTTGATAGGACCCGAATATACCTCGCCGACCTCAGGCACGGCAACGATGGCCTTGATGCGCTCCATTGCGCCGTCGATAGAGGCCTTGTCCGGACCGAATACATCGACGATACCGACCTCCTCGTTCTCGGTAATGGTGATGGTGGTATTGGTGAGTTTCTGAATCTCCTGAATAACCTTGCCGCCGGGACCGATAACCGCACCGATAAAGTCTTTCGGAATGGTAATCTGCTCGATGCGCGGAACAAACGGCTTGTAGTCGGCACGAGGCTCGGCGATGCACTCGGTAATTTTGCCCAAAATGTGCATACGGCCTACGCGAGCCTGCTCCAAAGCCTTGGCGAGTACCTCGTAAGAGAGGCCGTCAACCTTGATATCCATCTGCGTTGCGGTGATACCGTCTTTCGTACCCGTAACCTTGAAGTCCATGTCGCCGAGGTGGTCTTCATCGCCCAAAATATCCGACAACACAGCCCAACGGCCTGTCGCGCTGTCGGAAATCAGACCCATGGCGATACCCGAAACAGGCTTCTTCAATTTGACACCCGCATCCATGAGCGCAAGCGTACCTGCGCATACGGTAGCCATGGACGACGAGCCGTTCGACTCCAAAATATCGGAAACGACACGCACGGCATAAGGGTTCTCCTCGCCTACCGGCACCATCGGTTTGAGTGCCCGCCATGCAAGGTGGCCATGACCGATTTCGCGACGACTCAAACCGCGAGCCGCCTTTGCCTCGCCCGTGGAGAACGGCGGGAAGTTATAGTGAAGCACGAACTGCTCCGTACCCTGACGCAGCACTTCGTCGTACATCTTTTCGTCGAGTTTGGTACCGAGCGTAACGGTCGAAAGCGACTGCGTTTCGCCACGGGTGAATATTGCCGAGCCGTGAGCACGCGGCAGATAACCCACCTCGCACCAGATAGGGCGGATTTCGTCGCAACGACGACCGTCCAAACGCTTGCCCTCGTCGAGAATCATGTTGCGCATCGCCTTCTTTTGTACGTCGTCGTGGAAATACTTGTGGATGAGCGGAGCCTTCTCGACCAACTCCTCCTCCGTAAAGCGTGCAGCGAATTCGGCCTCCAAAGCGTCGAATGCCTCCTCGCGCTCATGCTTCATCGTGCCGCTCGTGGCAATGGCGTATGCCTTGTCGTAGAGTTCGGCGATGATGGTTTGGCGCAACTCCTCGTCGTTGGTCTCGTGGCAATATACGCGCTTGACGTCTTTGCCCAACTCCTTCGAGAGTTCGATTTGCACGGCGCAATGCTCCTTGATTGCCTCGTGAGCAGCCTTGATTGCACCGAGCATCACCTCTTCCGACACCTCGTTCATCTCGCCCTCGACCATCAGGATATTGTCGATTGTACCGCCGACCATGATGTCGAGGTCGGCATCCTTCATCTGCGAGAATGTAGGATTGATGACATATTCGCCGCCTATGCGTGCCACGCGCACCTCGGAAATCGGGCCTCCGAACGGAATGTCCGACACTGCAAGTGCTGCCGATGCAGCCAAACCTGCAAGTGCGTCGGCCTGTATATCGGGATCTGCCGAAATCAGATTTACCGTAACATATACTTCGGCATGATAGTCGGCAGGGAACAGCGGGCGCAAAGCACGGTCAATCAGACGGGCAACGAGAATTTCGTTGTCGCTCGCCTTGCCCTCGCGCTTCATGAAACCACCCGGAATGCGACCTGCTGCCGCAAATTTCTCTTTGTATTCGACCTGCAACGGCATGAAATCGGTGCCCTCTTTGGCATCCTTGGCTGCCACAACCGTAGCGAGCAACATCGTATCGCCCTGCTTGACAACCACCGAGCCGTCCGCCTGCTTGGCGAGTTTGCCGGTCTCAATCATAATCTCGCGTCCACCCGACAGCGGGATAAATTTTTGTACTGCGTTGTACAATTTCTTCTCTTCCATAATTTTATTCGTCCAAAAAATAATTGTTTTCTCTCTTTTCGTCTCTCTTCGTTCCTCTGCTTGTCTCTCTTCGCCTCTTTTTCGTTCCTCTGTTCGTCTCTCTTTGCGTCCCTCTGTTCGTCTGCGGACTGTCCCGACCATCATGCGGGAACTCACTCTATGCGGATTGCGACCGGAATACGATTCAAAATAAAGCAAATGAAGGCAACTTTTGCGGCTGCCTTCATTTTCGACCTCTTACTTACGGAGGTTAAGAGTCTTAACGATAGCACGATAACGCTCGATATCGACCTCCTTCAAGTACTCCAACAACTGACGACGCTTACCGACCAATCGCAACAGCGAACGCTGCGTGCCGAAGTCGTGGCGGTTGTTTTTGAGGTGCTCAGTAAGGTGGTTGATACGGTACGAAAACAGGGCAATCTGGCTCTCTGGGGAACCTGTGTCCACGTTAGACTTGCCGTACTTACCGAAAAGCTCTTGCTTTTTCTCTGCTGTTAAATAAGCCATAAGTTTGTTTATTTAATTGTTATACTTCTCCGCATCCGCCTTACCACGAATCACGTCAAAGCGGTGCAAATATAGACTTTTTATTGTTAAATACCAAATCCTTGCATTTAATTTGTCGGAAGAACGGACAAATCGCAAACAAGCGGTTTGGCAATACGATACGTTTTTGTACCTTTGCGTCGTATGAAGAGATTGGCGATATTCGCGACCCTTGCTTTGTCGGCATTTGCATTTGCGGGATGCCGGCACGAGGCACGTTATATTACCGTTGACGGAGCGATGCTCGGCACGACTTTCCATGTGGTTGCCCGTACCGACTGCCCGCCGAAGGAGATATATGCCGGCATCATGCGCATCGATGCCGAGGCGAAGGCCTCGATGTCGATTTTCGACGAAAACTCGCTGCTCAGCCGCATCAACGCCAATCTGACCGACACGGCGGATTGCCACATACTGCGCAACATAGCCGTTGCCACCGAGATACACCGCATCAGCGGAGGCATGTACGACATTACCGTCAAACCGCTGACCGAAGCCTACGGATTCGCCGCAAAGCACGCAACCGAGCAGCCCGACATCGATTCGCTGTTGCAGTTGGTGGGGTTATCGCGGCTGCACGTCGAGGGCAACCGCATCGTCAAGGAGGACGAGCGCATGCAGTTGGATTTGAATTCGATAGCCAAAGGCTATACGGTGGATATGGTCGCCGATTTTTTGGAGAGCGAAGGCATTGCGGACTACATAGTCGAAATCGGCGGCGAGATTAGGGCTCGCGGCATAAATGCCAAAGGCAGAAAGTGGCGCGTGGCGATAGATTCTCCGTTCGACGGCAACGATTCGCCGGGGGCATATATGCAGACCACGGTCGATGTGAGCGATGCGGCATTGGCCACTTCGGGCAACTATCGCCGTTTCCACACCGATTCGCAGGGGCGCAAAATAGCCCACACGATAAATCCGCTGACAGGCGAAAGCGTCTGCTCGCGACTGTTGTCGGCAACCGTCATCACCCGCGACTGCACCACAGCCGACGCTCTCGGCACGATGTTCATGGCGTTGGGCGAGCAGCGGGCAATGGAGATGGCGGAAAAGATGCGCGACAGCGTGCAGGTCTATTTCATCCTCGCACCCGAACATGCCGCTGCATCCGATGCCGAGTACGAGATATTTTCGACTTTGGACGAAAGCACCGAAAACGATAAACCGAACACACAAAATACCGACAGATGAAATTTGCGCTGATACTATATAATATAAAGGCAGGCCATGCAAAAATCCAAAAGAGGCTGGACGAGGTCGAGGAGGTCTTTTTGCAGGGAGGTTACGAACCGTGGTCGCAACTCATAGAGTTCGGCAAAAACCCGTTCGACGAAGTGGAGCCGCAGATGCTGGATTTGGTCGTGGTTTGCGGCGGAGACGGCACAATCAACTATGTGGTCAATTCGATGAAGGCGCGAGGCATCGACCTGCCGATAGGAATCATCCCCGCAGGAACGGCTAACGATTTTGCGGGTGCAATCGGGATGAGCAAAAATTTCGTCCATGCGGCACGGCAGATTATAGGCGGCAAGGCAGAGCGGGTGGATTGCGGTTGCGTGAACGGGCTGTATTTCATCAACGTATTCAGTTTCGGACTCTTTACCACCACCTCGCAACACACGCCCGACCGCATCAAACACCGTATCGGCAAAGCGGCCTACCTTATCGAGGGGCAGAAGGAGTTGCACCGACGCGAGTTCATTCCGCTGCATGTGAAGCACGACGGCGGCGAATTCGACATCCGCAGCCTCATCACTTTGGTATTCAACGGCGAAACGGCAGGCGGTTTTCATTTGGCACGCAAGGCTTCGATAAGGGACGGCATGCTCGATATGCTGATGCTCGACAAACGCAACATCTTCGCATGCAGTTGGGCGATACTGTTGTACCTCATCGACGGTCGGCCGAATTTTGCAATCCGCCATATCCGCACCTCGCATATCGAGATGTCGTCGCCGCTCTCGCCGCTGACGGATGTGGACGGTCAGCACGGAGCCGATTTCCCGCTCACAATCGACTGCATCAAAGGCGGCATCTGCGTCGTCTGTCCTCGTCGGGCATAACGCGGCACGCGGCATACACGGCAATACACGACGAAATCTTTTGATTTTTTCGGAACAATCGCTATCTTTGAGGATAATTTGGTACAATCTTATCCGTTATGGCAATTTTCAAGGTCGAAGGCGGTCATCGCCTGTCGGGAGCAATCACTCCTCAGGGTGCTAAAAACGAGGCTTTGCAGGTCATCTGCGCCACTCTGCTCACACCCGAACGGGTGGTTATCTCCAACATTCCGCGCATACTCGATGTGGAACAACTCATCGACCTGCTGCGGGCTATGGGCGTGGAGGTCGAGGAGTTGTCGGAGGACACCTTCGCATTCGCGGCAAAGGAGATAAATCTCGACTACCTCAAAAGCGAAGACTACCGCAAGCGTTGCACACGTCTGCGCGGCTCGGTAATGATTATCGGACCGCTGCTCGCCCGATTCGGTGTGGGATATATCCCGAAACCCGGTGGCGACAAAATCGGCCGCAGACGATTGGACACCCATTTCATAGGTTTCCGGAATCTCGGTGCCGAGTTCGACTTCGACGCCGCCGAATCGTTCTTTTCGGTATATGCCAAGCGGTTGCACGGATGTTACATGTTGCTGGACGAGGCCTCGGTAACGGGTACGGCGAATATAGTCATGGCTGCCGTGCTGGCCAAAGGCAAGACGACAATCTACAATGCCGCATGCGAGCCTTACATCCAGCAGTTGTGCCGCATGCTCAACCGCATGGGAGCGCATATCCGAGGCATAGGCTCGAATCTGCTCGAAATCGCAGGCGTTACGGCACTCGGCGGTACGGAACACCGACTGCTGCCCGATATGATTGAGGTCGGCAGTTTTATCGGAATGGCGGCGATGAATCGTTCGGCTCTGACCATAAAGGACGTGTCGTTCGACAATCTGGGCATCATTCCGGCACAGTTCGCGCGATTGGGCATCGAAATCGAGAGGCGCGGAGACGATATTTACATCCCGCAACAAGACCACTATGCCATAGAGAGTTTCATCGACGGCTCGATTATGACCATCGCCGATGCGCCATGGCCGGGTCTGACGCCAGACCTGTTGTCGGTGCTGCTCGTGGTCGCGACGCAGGCCAAAGGCTCGGTGCTGATTCATCAAAAGATGTTCGAAAGCCGCCTGTTCTTCGTCGATAAACTGATAGATATGGGTGCGCAGGTGATTTTGTGCGACCCTCATCGCGCCGCCGTTATCGGCCAAGACCACCGCATACGGCTGCGTGCGACCAAGATGACCTCGCCCGACATCCGTGCGGGAGTGTCGCTGCTTATCGCCGCAATGAGCGCGGAGGGTACCAGCACGATTCAGAACATCGAACAAATCGACCGAGGCTACCGCGACATCGAAGGCCGCCTGAACGCCATCGGCGCACATATCGAAAGAGTGGAGGAGTAAGGTTAAGATAAAGACGACATGTTGAAATTCAAATACAAACCCAAACCGTTCGTAAAATGGGCCGGCGGCAAATCGTCGCTGCTCGCCGAAATAGAACGCTGTTTGCCGCAAGGATTCGACAAGTGCAAAAACGTAACGTATGTCGAACCGTTTGTCGGCGGTGGGGCTGTATTGTTTTGGTTGCTGCGCCAATATCGCAACAATATAGAGCGAGCCGTCATCAACGATATAAACAAGGATTTGATTTGCACATACCGCGCAGTACGCAATACCCCATGGGAACTGCTGGAAAGACTCGCTGTCATCCAAAACGAATATCTCGCAGGCAACGACGAGGAACGCACGGAGTATTATCTTTCCAAAAGAGCAGCATTCAACAATCGGACGAGCAGTTCGGATGAGGAGACTGCCGCTCTGTTCATATTCCTCAACAAAACGTGTTTCAACGGGTTATACAGGGTAAATTCGCAAGGTAAATTCAACGTTCCGCACGGCAAATACAAAAATCCTTTGATCTGCGATTCACCGGCCATTTTACAGGCTTCGCAACTGCTGCAAGATGTTGAGATACTGTGCGGCGATTTTGCCGGAACACTGAGATTTGCCGGCAAAAATACGCTGTTTTATTTCGACCCGCCATACAAGCCGCTTAATGCCACATCGTCGTTCACTGCATACACCAAAGAGAATTTCGACGATGCGGAGCAACTGCGATTGCGCGATTTTGTCGCAAAAATCTCAAAAGCGGGAAGCGACTTTATATTGAGCAACTCCGATGTAAAGGCTCACAACCCCGAAAACAATTTTTTCGACCACATATACAGCCAATTCGACATCAAACGGGTGGAGGCACCGAGATTCATAAATTCGGTTGCGACAGGACGAGGCAAATTGTCGGAATTGATTATTACAAACATCCAAAACGCACAGGTATATGGCACGGAATTTTGACGAATGGTTAAAAAATTTCAGGACGAGTATTGCAGACTATGGCTACTATATCGATTTCGGCAAGGTATTCGTAAATGTCGAAGCAATAAAGGTCGAACTGAACATCCTCAATTCACTTATCGGCTCACACAACATAGAGGCCGATTTCAAACGGTTGCTCATCGACTATCCTGCCGTGCTGCGCTGCATTCCGCTCCTGCTCGCCAAACGCGCAACCGAGATAGCGGCAATGGATGCGGATGGTGCTTTTGTGTATGATTTTGCCAAACAAAACCTCTCGGTAGAACAATACGGGATTTTTATGCGCAAAACAGGGCTGTTCGACCTGTTGGAGAGTCATATTATAAGCAATTTGGTCGATTATGTTACGGGTGTCGAAGTGGGTTTGGATTCCAACGGCCGCAAAAACAGAGGAGGTCATCTTATGGAGAATTTGGTGGAAAAATATCTGCAACAAGCGGGATTCGTAAAAGACTCCACCTATTTCAAAGAGATGTACATTCGCAACATCAAGAAACGCTGGGGTATAGATTTATCGGCCGTATCGAACAACGGCAAAGCCGAAAAACGGTTTGATTTTGTGGTTAAAACCGACAAAATGATATACGGCATCGAGACCAATTTTTATTCATCGGGTGGCTCGAAGTTGAACGAAACGGCACGCAGTTACAAAACCATCGCAACCGAAACGGCAACCATGTCCGATTTTACGTTCGTATGGTTTACCGACGGCAAGGGTTGGGAGAGTGCCAGACACAATTTGGAAGAGACATTTGAGGTGTTGCCACACATTTACAATATCGACGATATGGAGCATGGCATCATGACAAAGATATTTGTTTAACAGGCAGACAATATCCCATGACCTCGTATTACAAATCGGCCGACCGCAAGTTTACGCTTCTGCAAGGCGATTGTATCGAACTGCTTAAAAAGTTCGACTTTGAGTTCGACATGATATTTGCAGATCCGCCGTATTTTCTTTCCAACGGAGGGATAAGCGTGCAAAACGGCAAAATGGTTTGTGTGGATAAGGGCAAGTGGGATTGTTCGTCCGGATTTGCCGACGACAATCGCTTCAATTACGAGTGGCTG
The DNA here is from genome assembly GCA_051875395.1 of Alistipes sp. GTDB lineage: Bacteria > Bacteroidota > Bacteroidia > Bacteroidales > Rikenellaceae > Alistipes. The sequence goes on from JBJEGV010000034.1 coordinate 23,583, forward strand.
AAAGTTTGCCGCGACAAATTGAAACCGACCGGCACCATTTGGGTAAGCGGAACATTTCACAACATATTTTCCGTGGCACAAATGCTGACCGAGTTAAATTATAAGATATTAAATTGCATAACTTGGGAGAAATGCACTCCACCGCCAAATCTTACCTGCCGATATTTCACACATTCGACAGAATTTGTATTGTGGGCGCGAAAAGAGAAAAAGGGATCGCACTATTTCAATTATGAGTTGATGAAACGCATAAACGGAGGCAAACAAATGCGCGATGTATGGAGATTGCCGGCTACGGCATCGTGGGAAAAGAGTTGCGGCAAACATCCGACACAAAAACCACTCGTCCTGCTTGCCCGAATCATATTGGCAAGTACGGAGCGCAATAATTGGATACTCGACCCATTTGCAGGAAGCAGCACGACGGGGATTGCGGCAAACTTGTTCGGCAGACGCTACCTCGGCATCGAGAAAGAACAGAATTTTTTGGAATTGAGCCGACAACGACGCGAGAAAATCGACAACTATACAGAGTTCGCCGCTCTGTTGAGCAAAGTTAAGGAACAAATACCGCTGCACGACGATTACCGAGATTTGGCGTGCGATTGTACAGCAGATTATTGTAGCAAAGATTTACCTTTTTAGGAACGCAACAAAGTTTTACAACGACAAAACCGAACGTGGCAAAAAGTCCCCCTCACAGGAGGGGAATGCAGGGGGGGGGTGGGTAACACCGAAACATTTTTCGGTCGGAGACTTACCCAAAAGAAATGACAAAACCGCAAAGTAATAACACTAATTAACGATATTGACCGAAAAATGTTTTTGGAAAATGCAAGTCAGAAGGGCTGGATTGAGGTAATCTGCGGCTCTATGTTCTCGGGCAAGACCGAGGAGTTGATTCGTCGCCTGCGTCGTGCGGAGTTTGCGCATCAGCGGGTGGAAATTTTCAAGCCGTGCATCGATGTACGCTATTCCGAGGAGGATGTCGTGTCGCACAATGCCACGACCATACGTTCGACGCCTGTCGAGTCGCCGCAGAACATTCTGCTGCTGTCGTCGGAGGTCGATGTGGTCGGCATCGACGAGGCGCAATTCTTCGACGAGAGCATTGTCGATGTCTGCCGTCAGTTGGCCAATCGAGGTGTGCGCGTCATAGTTGCGGGATTGGACATGGACTATCTCGGCAAGCCTTTCGGACCGATGCCTGCGCTCATGGCCACCGCCGAATATGTTACGAAGGTACACGCCATCTGCGTCCGTTGCGGCAATCTGGCACACCATTCGCACCGCCTTGCCAAGAACGACAAGTTGGTGATGCTCGGCGAGAAGGATACCTACGAGCCGATTTGCCGCCACTGCTTTGCCGAATTGTCGCGGGAGGAGAAGGATTGACCTCCCGAAAAAGACTCGCAAGCGCAATAATTAGAGCCGCGAGGCGTTAATAAATACCGAAACAGCAAACAACAAAAAAGATATAAAAAAATGAGTGAAGTCATCAACATCAAGGAACTCAACGAACGCATAGAGCGCGAGAGCCTTTTCGTGGACACGCTGCGGACACAGATGGGCAGGGTAATCGTCGGGCAGCAGCATTTGGTCGATACGCTGCTCATCGGCCTGCTCTCGAACGGCCACATACTGCTCGAAGGCGTGCCGGGTTTGGCGAAAACGCTCGCCATAACGACGCTTGCCAAGGCTGTCGATGCCGATTTTGCGCGTATCCAGTTCACTCCCGACCTGTTGCCGGCGGATATTATCGGTACGCTGATTTATTCGCAAAAGACCGAGGAGTTCATCGTAAAGAAGGGTCCCGTATTTGCCAATTTCGTATTGGCGGACGAGATTAACCGTTCGCCTGCCAAGGTGCAGTCGGCACTGCTCGAAGCGATGCAGGAGCGACAGGTAACCATCGGCGACAAGACCTATCGTCTGCCCGAGCCGTTCCTCGTACTCGCCACGCAAAACCCGTTGGAGCAAGAGGGTACCTATCCGCTTCCCGAGGCGCAGGTGGACCGCTTTATGCTCAAAGCCAAAATCTCCTATCCCAACAAGCAGGAGGAGCGCGACATCGTACGCATGAACCTTGCGGGTACGGGACTGCCTCAACCCGACAAGGTCATCTCGCCGGAAGACATCGTCAAGGCACGCAAAGTGGTCGAGGATGTCTATATGGACGAGAAAATCGAGAAATACATCGTCGATATTATCTTCGCCACACGCGAGCCGGCAGAGTACAATCTGCAAAAGTTGCAATCGCTCATCGCCTACGGAGGTTCGCCTCGTGCCAGCATCTCGCTCGCCAAGGCTGCCCGTGCCTATGCCTTCATACGTCGGCGCGGTTATGTGATTCCGGAGGATGTGCGTGCCGTGTGCCACGACGTACTGCGTCACCGCATAGGATTGACCTACGAGGCCGAGGCGGAGAACATATCGAGCGAGGATATAATTACCGAGATATTGAACAACGTAATCGTGCCATAGAGCGATGCAGGAGCAGGAGAACGATATCCTGAAACGGGTACGCAAAATCGAAATCAAAACCCGCGGATTGTCGAACGAGATTTTCGCAGGAAAATATCATACGGCATTCAAGGGGCGCGGCATGTCGTTTGCCGAGGTGCGCGAATATCGTGCAGGCGACGATGTGCGCGACATCGATTGGAACGTTACGGCACGTTCGCGCAAGCCTCACATCAAAATTTACGAGGAGGAGCGCGAATTGACGATGATGTTGCTGGTCGATGTGAGCGGTTCGGGCGGTTTCGGTTCGGTCGAGCGCACCAAGCGCAACATCCTCACCGAGATTGCTGCCGTACTCGCCTTTTCTGCCGCACAGACGGGCGACAAGGTCGGCTGCATACTCTTTTCGGACAGAATCGAGAAGTTCATCCCTCCGAAAAAGGGGCGCAGCCATCTGCTGACGATTATCCGCTCGCTCATCGGATTCGTACCCGAGTCGAACGGAACGGCAATGTCGGAGGCGGTGCGTTTTCTGACCAATGCCAACAAAAAGAGGTGTACGGCATTCCTACTTTCAGACTTTCTCAATCCCGCAAGCGACGACGAGGCTTTGGAGGAGGCTCTGAAAATCGCGAGCGCACGCCACGACCTTATGGGCATCCGCGTATGGGACAGGCGCGAAGCCGAGATGCCCGATGTGGGCATAGTCGAGTTGAGCGATGCCGAGACGGGTCGCAAGGTATGGGTCGATACGTCGTCCAAGGCGGTGCGCGACCACTATGCCGCCTCGTGGCAGGAGCGCGAACAAAAGATAGACGGTTTGCTGAAACACCACCGAATGGATACGGCCAAGGTGGCTACCGACGAAGATTATGTCGCCGAGTTGATAAAACTCTTTAAGCAGAGATAGATGATTGGCAATCTGAAACATACGATTATTTTGCTGTGTGCCGCATGCTGCGTTGCACCCGTTGCGGCGCAAAGCGACCGACCGAAGGTAACAGCCCGCATTTCGCCCGACAGCATAATGATAGGCGACCGTTTCACGCTCGAAATCGATGTCGAGCGCGACCGTGTGCAGGTGGTCGAGTTCCCCCATTTCGACAAAACCATCGGCGACGATGAGCAGCAGGGCGGGCAAAGCATCGAGTGCATCGAGGAGTTGCCTGTCGATACGCTGTCGGTCGAGGGTCGGCGGTTGCAGCTGCGCAAACGCTACATCATGGCCGCTTTCGACGAAGGCTTCTATTCGTTCGGACGGGCGCAGGTGCTGTATGCCGACAAAAACATCATCGACACCCTCTATGCGGCAGATTCGTTGCGCATAGCCGTTGCGACTTTCCAAATCGATTCGACCTCGCATGCCATATTCGACATCAAACCCCAACGCAAAATGCCGTTGCGTTTCGGCGAATTTTCGGGCTATCTGCTTTGGGGACTGCTGATTCTGGCAATTCTCGTATTGGGAACGTGGGGTCTTGCGGTGTGGTTGCACAAGCACGGCCGCAGGTTTGCCGACATATTCAAACCCGCACCTCCGTTGCCGCCTCATGTCGTCGCGATAACGGCACTCGAAAAACTGCACAACGAAAAATTGTGGCAGAGCAACCGCCACAAACAATACTACTCGGGTTTGAGCGACATCCTGCGCACCTACCTCGCGGGACGCTACAATGTCGGCGCGATGGAGATGACCACCGACGAGATTATCGATGCCATAAAGGGTGTCGAGATGCCTCAAAAGAGCGCGATGGATTTGGTTGGCGTATTGCGCGAGAGCGACCTCGTGAAGTTCGCCAAGGCGATGCCCGAAGCGACCGAAAACGAGGATGCCTACCACAAGGCATACTACTTTGTCGAGGAGACCAAACCTGCCGACGAGCCGACAGAACCGACGGACGAGGATGCTCCGACACTCAATCCCGATGCAACCTCGAAGAGAAAGGAGGCCGACCGATGAAACATGCCGCATTACTGATTGTTTTCGTCTTGGCATTCGGCAGTGCCATGGCGCAACGCATGCCCGAACGGCACCTCGTCCGCAAGGGCAACCGGCAATTTTCGCGCGAAAAGTACGAAAAGAGCCTCGAATCTTACACGCGGGCGACGGAAGCGGCTCCGACATCGTTCGAGGCAGCCTTCAACCTCGCCAATGCACAGTTCCGCACCGAGCGTTACGACGGTGCCGAGAAGGGATTGGCGTCATTGGCAGCCGATACCACCCGCACGGATGCCGACAGAGCCGATGCGGCCTACAATCTCGGCAATGCGCAGTTCGCACAGCAGAAGTTGAAGGAGGCTTTGGCAAGTTATAGGTTGGCTATGCGACTGAATCCCGACGACCAAGAGGCGAAATACAACTATGCCTACACCAAACATCTGCTGCAACAACAGGAACAACAAGAGCAACAGAACGAGAACGACAAAGAGAATAAAGACAACGAGAATAACGAGGACAACAAGGATAATTCCGACAACCGCCAAAACGACAACGGCTCCGACAAGCAGGATAACGGTCAGAACAAAGAGAATGCCGACCAACAGGAGGGCAACGACGAGCAGAACGGCCAACCTCAACAGCAGGAGAAGCAGGAGCAGTCGGGCGAACAGCAGCCTTCGGCAAGCGGCATACCGGAGCAGGAGCGCGAAGCCATGCTCGAAGCCATACAGGCACAGGAGGATAAGACGCAGGACAAGTTGAAGGAGAGACAGGGCGTTGTCATTCGCGGAAAGAAAAATTGGTAACCTACCATAACACAAAACGCAAACTATTTACTAAATACTAGCCACTATCCACTAATCACTGTTTTTATGGAATTCGCATCACCTAAAATATTTTGGTTGCTGCTTGTGCTCGTTCCGCTCACGGCCTACTATGTTTGGCGGGCGATGCAGGGAGATGCCGCCATACGCATATCCTCGACGGAGGGCATGCGCAAGGCACCTCGTTCGTGGCGATACTATCTGCGCCACCTGCCGTTCGTCCTGCGATGCGCCGCCATAACATTCATCGTCGTCGCATTGGCGCGGCCTCAAAGTGCCGAACACAACACCACGACCGATGCCGAAGGAATCGACATAGTGTTGGCGATAGACATCTCGGGGTCGATGCTCGCACGCGACTTCAATCCCGACCGCATAACGGCAGCGAAAGAGGTTGCCGGCGCATTTATAGGCGACCGCTACGGCGACCGCATAGGATTGGTGGTATTTGCGGGCGAGGCGTTCACCCAAAGTCCGCTCACGACCGACCAAAGTTCGTTGCAGACGCTTCTGTCGCGGGTACGAAGCGGAGTAATCGAGGATGGAACGGCCATAGGCAACGGCTTGGCCACGGCGGTAAACCGTCTGCGCGAGAGCGATGCCAAGAGCAAGGTCGTCATCCTGCTGACCGACGGTGTGAACAACCGCGGCGAAATCGCACCGCTGACAGCCGCCGACATAGCCAAAGATTACGGCATAAAGGTCTATACGATAGGCGTCGGCACGCGCGGCGAAGCACCCTATCCCGTATTCGACGACCACGGCAATTTCATCCAGACGGTCAGGATGAAGGTGGAAATCGACGAAAAGATTTTGCGCTCGATAGCCGAAGCGACGGGCGGCGAGTATTTCCGAGCCACCGACAAACAGACGCTGCGTGCCATATACGACCAAATCAACAGCATGGAGAAGAGCCGTGTCGAGGTCAGCGAGTACACCATTCTGCACGAGGAGTACCTCGCATGGGCGATAGCCGCACTCGTCGCACTCCTTTTGGAGTTTGTAACAGGTAGAATTGTTTTAAGACGCATACCGTAATGTTCCGATTTGCCAATCCCGATATATTGTGGCTGCTGTGGGCTGTGCCGGCGATGATTGTCGCCTTGGCTCTCGTGGCACGCGCACGCCGCAAGGCACTCGCACGCTTTGCCGACGAGAAGGTGCTGAAAGAGTTTATGCCCGACGTGTCGAAAGCCCGCGTGCGGCTCAAAGCCGTATTGTTTCTGACGGCCGTAACGCTCGTCATCCTCGCTGCCGCACGACCGCAATTCGGCTCGAAACTGCGTGAACAGAAGAGCGAGGGAATCGAGATGATGCTCGTGGTCGATGTCTCCAACTCGATGCTTGCCGAGGATTTCTCGCCGAGCCGTTTGGAGCGCACCCGCTATGCCATCGACAAACTCTTCGCGTCGCTCCGGCAGGACCGTGTGGGAATGGTCGTATTTGCAGGCGAGGCGAAGGTGCAGTTGCCCATCACCACCGATTACCGCATGGCTAAATCGTTTGCCAAACGCCTCTCGCCTTCGCTCGTTTCGGTGCAGGGAACCGATTTGGGACAAGCCTTGTCGCTCGCCACGCTCTCGTTCTCGAACGCCAAGGACAAAAGTCGCGCAATCATCCTCATAACCGACGGCGAGGCGCATGATGCCGATGCCGTCGAAACGGCACGCCGCGCGGCAGAGCAGGGCATACGGATATTCTGCATCGGTATCGGCACACCCGAAGGCGCACCTGTCAAAATAGGCGGCGAATTCATCCGCGACGAAAACGGAGACATGGTCGTAAGCCGCCTCAACGAAACGATGTTGCAGGAGATAGCCGAAATCGGCAACGGAGGCTACATACGCGCAAGCAATCAGGCTTTCGGACTGACCGAGATTGTGGACAAACTCAACGAAATGGAGCGCAGCGAACAGACGACCCTCCAATTCGACGAGTACAACGAGCAGTTCGCCGCACTGCTTTGGATTGCATTGGCGTTGCTGCTGACGGACGCGCTGCTGCTCGACCGCCGCAATCCGAGATTGCGCAAATTCAACATCTTCCGCAGATAGTCCGCTAGGGGTAACAATCAAAAAAAACAACAATCGATGCAGGTTGTTGTTTTTTTTGTATATCTTTGCGGTAATTGGAAAATAATGAACTAAAATGCCGAAGTTGTATGGCGGAGAAATTACGACGCGAAAACCCGATTGGTTGAAGATACATCTGCACAAAAGCGAAGCCTTCGCAGAGACCGACCGTATCGTGCGTCAGCACTCCCTGCATACGATTTGCAGCAGCGGACGATGTCCGAACAAAGCCGAATGTTGGAGCCGTCATACGGCGACATTCATGATTTTGGGCGACATCTGTACGCGCAAATGCCGCTTCTGCGCAACCCGCACGGGCAGACCTCTGCCTCCCGACGGCGACGAGCAGCAACGTGTTGCACAAAGCGCAAGGCTGATGGGTCTTCGGCATATCGTGGTAACTTCGGTCGCTCGCGACGACATTCCCGACAGGGGTGCCGCCCATTGGGCAAAGACGGTGGCAGCCGTGCGAGCGGAAAATCCCGATGCAACTATCGAGCTCCTTATTTCCGATTTGGATGCCGACCCCGCACTATTGGACGTGGTAGCGGCATCCGCACCCGACATAATCGGGCATAACATCGAAACAGTCGAGCGTCTGACACCGCTTGTCCGTTCGCGGGCAACCTATGCGACCTCGCTCCGCGCACTGCACCATTTGGCGCAAAGGGGAGCGGTCGTGAAGAGCGGACTCATGGTCGGACTCGGCGAAAGCGATGACGAGGTGATGACGACCCTCGCCGACCTGCACGAGGCAGGCGTGCGAATCGTTACCATCGGTCAATACCTGCAACCTACTGCGGCGCACTATCCCGTGGCGGAGTATGTTACGCCGCAAAAGTTCGAGCAGTACCGGCAGGGCGCTTTGGAGATTGGTTTCGATTTTTGCGCAAGCGCACCGTTGGTACGCTCGTCGTATTTGGCAGACCAAGCACTGCAAAGCATTCGCCGATAAGCGGATGCAGGCTGCCGAACGCATCGAAAAGCGTTCGCAAAGCGTGGAAACAGAGGAGAATGTACGCTATCGACTATAAGGATTTGGGCGTTATGCCGTATGGCGGGTGTCTGGATTTGCAGCACACGCTGTTCGAGCGTATGCTCGCACATCAGCACGAAGCAGCCGACGGATTCGCGGGCAGCGTGCTTATGGTCGAACACCCTCCCGTATATACGCTCGGCAAGAGCGGAAAGGAGAGCAATCTGTTGGTCGATGAAGACCGATTGCGGTCGCTCGGAGCGGAGTTGTACCATATCGACCGAGGCGGAGACATAACGTTTCACGGTCGCGGGCAGGTGGTCTGTTATCCGATTCTCGACCTTGCCGCAATAGGCTTGGGGCTGCGCAGTTACATCGAGATTTTGGAGCAGGCGGTCATCGACACAATAGCGCACTACGGCTTACGCGGTTGCCGTTTGGAGGGAGCCACGGGCGTATGGCTTTGCGACGATGCGGCCGATGGCGGGCGGCAGAAGGCGACGACTGCCCCTTTGAAGGAGGACGAAGCACGAAATTGGCGTAAGATTTGCGCAATAGGAGTGCGTGCTTCGCGTTATGTAACAATGCACGGTTTGGCACTCAACGTCGCGACCGACCTGCGCTGGTTTACGATGATAAATCCTTGCGGATTTATCGACAAAGGCGTAACCTCGATAGCGCGAGAGACGGGTCGGAGCGTGGATATCGACGAGGTCAAACGACTGTTGTGCAAAAATTTGACACGACTTTTGGGTGTCGCAATCAAAGATGAATAAGATTAAAAAATATATAAAAAACGAAGATTATGCCCATAGAGAAAAAATGGGAGGTCAAACCGCAGGGAGATCCGAAGGCGGTGGAGTGTATCGCTGCCGCAACAAAGATTGCCCCCGTATTGGCTAACCTGTTAGTACAACGAGGCATAGACACAGTAGAAAAGGCACGCAAATTCTTCAATCCGCAACTTGCCGACCTGCACGACCCGTTCCTGATGAAGGATATGGACAAAGCGGTCGAGAGAGTCGAGCAGGCAATCGCCCGAGACGAGAAAATCATGGTCTATGGCGATTACGACGTCGATGGCACGACAGCGGTTGCGTTGGTTTACAAGTTTTTGCGCCACATCGGGCACAACAACCTGACTTTCTACATCCCCGACCGTTATACCGAAGGTTACGGCATCTCGGTAAAGGGTATCGATTTCGCGGTACGCAAGGGTGTGAAACTGATTATCGCACTCGATTGCGGCATCAAAGCGGTCGAAAAAGTGGACTATGCAAAGCAGCAAGGAGTAGATTTCATCATCTGCGACCACCATCTTCCGGCAGAGGAGATTCCTCATGCCGTAGCCGTTTTGGACCCAAAACGGGTCGATTGCCACTATCCTTTCGACGAGTTGTCGGGATGCGGTGTGGGTTTCAAACTCGTGCAGGCGTATGCTGCCAAGCACGGAGTGCCGTTCGACGAGATTCGGCCTCTGTTGGATTTGCTTGCCGTCAGCATAGCCTCCGACATCGTGCCGCTCGTGGACGAAAACCGCATACTCGCCCACTACGGATTGCAGATTCTCAACTCCTCGCCGAGCGAGGGTTTGGCTTCGATAATCCATATTTGCGGGCTGCAAAACCAGAACATCACCATCGACGACATCGTATTCAAAATCGGTCCGCGCATCAATGCGGCAGGCCGTATGCGCATGGACGAGAACGATGAAAACGCCATTCCGTCGGGCGGATATGCTGCCGTAAAACTGTTGGTCGAGGGTAACGAGGATGCCGCTCGCGCGTTCGGCGACATCATCGACAATTTCAACCAAGACCGCAAGAACATCGACCGCCATGTTACGCAGGAGGCGCACGACTACATCGAGAGCCATCCCGAGTTGAAGGCACGCAAAAGTACCGTCATCTACAATCCGAAATGGATGAAGGGCATCGTCGGCATCGTCGCTTCGCGCCTTATCGAGACCTACTATCGGCCGACCGTGGTGCTTACGATGAGCAACGGTTTCGTTACGGGTTCGGCACGCTCAATCCCGGGATTCGACCTCTATCAGGCGGTGGAGTCCTGCTCGGATTTGCTCGAAAACTTCGGCGGACACATGTATGCGGCAGGATTGACCATGCGTCCCGAGAATGTCGAAAAGTTCGCCGAGCGATTCAACGACTATGTCGAAAAGAACATCGACCCCGCGATACTCGTGCCGCAGGTGGAAATCGACAGCATGCTGCTCTTCTCGGACATCACGTCGCGATTCCACGAGGAGTTGAATCGTTTCCAGCCGTTCGGACCCGGTAACAATTCGCCCGTATTCGCCACCCGCAACGTCATCAACGGAGGCGATGCCAAGTTGGTGGGTGCCGAGGCAGAGCATCTGCGCATGGATTTGATGCAGACACAGAAGCCCAACACAAAGATTCAGACCATAGCATTCGGCCAGCCTTCGCACTACGATTGGGTACGCCACGGCAACCCTATCGACATCTGCTATCAGATTGTCGAAAACCACTACCGCGGCAACGTAACCACGCAACTGCGAATCAAGGACATCAAACGGTCGCGATAACCTCTCTGCCGACAATCGGCAGACGACAAGCGGATAAACCAATGGGTCGTGCCAAACAAATTGGCACGACCCATTTTCGGATATATAAAAATCTGCAAGAATAACGCGGCAGTCGGCAATTATGACACGCCGCCTTCCAACCTTCAAGGCGTGTAAGAATCAGACGAATGCAAGAAAAAATGTTCCGCATTGCTGCGGAACATTTTTCTTTCGGAAAGTCGTTACTCCTCGTCCGTATCGGTGTATGCTTTGAGCAGTTTATCCTGCACATCACTCGGCACCTGTTCGTACGAATCGAAACGCATCGTATAGGTTGCCGCACCCGAAGTCAGCGACGAGAGTGTCGTCGAATAACGATAGAGTTCTGCAAGCGGCACTCGTGCATTCAGACGGTCGAAGCCCTTGTCGGACTCCATACCCATAATCATCGCACGGCGGTTTTGCAAATCGCTCATCACGGCACCCATATATTCGGTCGGCACGAGTACCTCGACATTGTATATAGGCTCCATAATCTTCGGACCCGCGTTGCGGAATGCCTCTTTGAAGGCGTTGCGGGCAGCGAGTTTGAAGGAGATTTCGTTGGAATCCACAGGGTGCATCTTACCGTCGTAAATCACTACGCGGATGTCGCGGGCATACGAGCCTGTAAGCGGACCCTCGTCCATCTTCTCCATGATACCCTTCAAGATGGCAGGCATGAAGCGGGCATCGATGGCACCGCCGACAATCGAGTTGTAGTATTGCAGTTTGCCGCCCCATTCGAGGTCGTACTCCTCTTTGCCTTTGATATTGACGTTGATTTCCTTGCCGTTTACCTTGTATTTGGTCGGCTCCGGCATACCGTCGAAGTAAGGCTCGATAACCATGTGTACCTCGCCGAACTGACCTGCACCGCCCGACTGTTTCTTGTGGCGGTAATCGGCCTGTGCGACCTTGGTAATGGTCTCGCGATACGGGATTTTCGGCGCGAAGAACTCCATGTCGATTTTGTTCTCGGCAGCGATGCGTGTACGCAGGATGTTGAGATGATGTTCGCCCTGACCCTGAATTATCGTCTGCTTCAACTCTTTGGAGTACTCGACCAATATGGTAGGGTCTTCAAAACGGGCATCGTTCAGCACCTTGCCCAACTTTTCGTCGTCGCTCTGCACCTTGGCACGCACGGCGGCACGATAGCGAGGCTCGGGGAATGCGATAGGCTCGATTTCGACAGGGTTGGCAGGAGCCGACAGGGTGTCGTTGGTGCGCGTACCCTTCAATTTCACCGTACAGCCTATGTCGCCCGCTGCGAGTTCGGTAACCTTCACGCGGTTTTTGCCCGCAACGGCGAAAATCTGCGACACCTTCTCCTTGTTGCCCGTGCGCGAATTGACGAGTTCCATACCCTCGGTCAGCGTACCGCGGATTACACGGAAATAGTTGATTTCGCCGATGTGTCCCTCCATCTGGCTCTTGAATACGAACAGCACTACCGATGCAGCCGAATCGGCCTCGACGAGCGAGCCATCGACAGCAGGGAAAGCAGGAGCCTTGGTAGGGCCCGGCGCAACGTTGATGATGAACTCCATCAGTCGCTTGGTACCGATGTCGCGTTTGCCGCTGGTGCAGAATACCGGCATAACGGCACGCTTTGCCACGCCGATTTTCAGACCGGAACGGATGTCGTCCTGAGTCAGCGTACCCTTGTCGAAATAGAGTTCCAACAGAGCGTCGTCATATTCGGCTGCCGACTCGATGAGTTCCTTGTTCAAAGCCTCGGCACGTTCGCGCTCCTCGGCAGGAATCTCCAACTCCTCGCGGGTACCGTTTTCGTCCTTGAAACGGTACATCTTCATCATCAGAACGTCGATGAACGAATCGAAACCGACACCCTGATTGACAGGATACTGCACAACCACGGGCTTAACTACCGAATCGGCCTTGATGCTCTCCAAAGCGGCCTCGTAATTGGCCTTTTCGGCATCCAGTTGATTGATTACGGCGATAAGCGGCTTGTTCAGAATGCGGGCATAACGCGCCTGAATCTCGTTGCCGACCTCCCAACCGTTCTGGGCATTGACCAACATCACACCCACGTCGCCGACTTTGAATGCGGAGAACAGATTGCCGCAGAAATCGTCCGAACCCGGGCAGTCGATGATGTTCAGTTTACGGTTCATGAACTCCGTAAAGAGTATGGTCGAATATATCGAGCGTTTGTATTCGTGCTCGATGTCGGTGTTGTCCGACAAGGTGTTGTTGTTTTCGATTGTGCCGCGACGGTCGATGACCTTACCCTCGAACGCCATGGCCTCGGCAAGGGTGGTTTTACCCGACCCCGGTGCGCCGACAAGAACGATGTTCTTAATCTCTTTCGATGAATAGTTTTTCATAACGATATATAAAGTTTTAAGGTATTTTCGCCTTTTGTCCCAAACGAGTTTATAAATTTAGTGATAATTTTTGAAACCGCAGCACAAAAACAAAAAAATTGCACTTTCGGGTGCAATTTTTTTGAGTAGCTAGTGATTAGTGGCTAGTGGCTAGAACTTTTTTACGGCCAAATGTTGCGGGCGTCATTCTGAGCGCAGCGAAGAATCTGTTTTGGTCAAGTGCGCTTTTTTCGCCATTGCACCCGATTCTGCCCGAGATTCTTCACTGCGCTGCGCTCCGTTCGAGAATGACGGGCAGAAAGCAGAGGAAGTGGCTAGTGATTAGTGGCTAGTGACTAGAACTTTTGAGTCGGGTATCGGCACGGCTGTTTTCACAATGGTAGATGGCAGACACCCGACGCATAGAGCCATATATGGTATCAGTACCCTATTCGGTTGCTTGGGTGTGCCATGACTATATTCTACTTTTTATTACCTTTATAGTCTTTTTTATATTCCACTAGCCACTAGCCACTAGCCACTAGCCACTAGCCACTAGCCACTAGCCACTA
>JBJEGV010000035.1:0-7470 GCA_051875395.1 Alistipes sp.
AATCACAGCAGCGACAATAGCAGCGACAATAGTCGCTATCGCACCCCACCAATCGGGATTAGTTATGAACTTAATAAAACCTTCCATCTGCTACATAAAGTTTGTTCTGAACTCATTGATAGCATCCGAAATCTGATTTTCAAGGACGGTAATACGCTCCATTATCACCTCGGGAGCATCATAAACAACCACCTCACGTTCGACCTTCTTGTATTTGTTGATGGAGAGGTCGTAGTCGTTGGCACGGATTTCATCGACAGAAACCAAAAATGATTGGTCGGTACGGGTTCGACTCTGCTCGGAGGCAATGTTGTGGAATCGGGCGATTATGTCGGGGATATCGTTCTCGGCAACGGGGTCGCGCTTATCGTCAAGCGAGAAGCCGTCCGACTTCATATCGTAAAACCACACGTTGTCGGTACCGCCGGCATTGGTTTTGGTAAATATCAATACGGCAGTAGATACTCCGGCATACGGCTTGAATACGCCCGAAGGCATGGAGATAACAGCCTGCAAACGTTGATGTTCGACCAACTCCTTGCGGAGAGCCTTGTGGGCAGTAGTGCTGCCGAACAGCACGCCATCGGGAACAATCGAAGCACAACGGCCGCCGACTTGGAGCATACGGATAAACAGAGCCACAAAGAGCAGTTCTGTCTTTTTGGTCTTGGCAATGGCAAGCAGGCTCTTACTGACTGCGCCTATGTCGAGCGTACCCGAGAATGGTGGATTGGCCAGACATAGCGAATAGCGGTTTTCGTCAGTATTGTCGGTCGAAAGGCTGTCCTTGTATTCGACATCGGGATTGTCGGCACCGTGCAACATCAGGTTCATTGCACCTATGCGGAGCATGGTGGCATCGGTATCGAAGCCATGAAACATCCCATTTTTATAGTAATCAAGGTTTTCTCTGTGGAGTAGTTCTTTTTTATAGTGAGACTGCACATATTTTGCCGACTCGACGATAAATCCCGCCGAACCCATAGCAGGGTCGCAGATAGCATCTTTGAGTGTGGGTTGCATAAGTTCGACTATCATACGGATAATGTGGCGAGGTGTGCGGAATTGGCCGTTGTTGCCCGAAGTAGCCATTTTGCCCAAAATATATTCATACACATCGCCCATGGTATCCCGATCGTTCATATCGAGACTATCGATACCTTCAACGATTTGCACCAGCGTACGCGGATTCTGAATCATAAACACGGCATTGGCCATAAAGCGGCTGTATGCCGACTCCTTGCCACCGCCAAGAGTCTTTATGAAGACAAAGACATCTCGACGGATTGTGCGGAACATAGCCTCCGCCTCCATATTTTTGAACACACTCCACCGCAACGAGTCGTAAGGCACATTACCATCCGTTTCCGGATTATGCCACATACCCTTACCAAATGTCGGGTTTCTGACAATAGTCCCAAACATATTGGCATTTGACTCCTTGGTACGCTGTGCGTCATCGAGCATCTTCATAAAAAACAGATAGGTCATCTGCTCCAATACGGTAATCGGATTGGTTATGCCACCTGTCCAGAAGGTTTTCCATATCGCATCGATGCGATTTTTTATTTCGCCTGTTATCATAGTTTTCGTATGTCCGAATTAAGTCATTCTTCCTTGAATTTGTATAAACAACATTCAAAAGTACGAAAAAATGGACAATAATCCGAACAAACAACACCGATTGTTGATAAATAGATATAATTTCCACAGAATAATATCATCAAACCGCATATAAACACACACGGCGAACATTATAATGTTCGCCGTGTGTTAATATCGATGCAACAATGCACCGAGTATCGTTGCCGATTACTCCTTCGTATTGGTGTTGGTCAGCAGTTGGCCTTGGTATTCGCCCGTGAGTGCGTTAAGGAATGATGTTACCTTCTGCACGGTAGTCTCCGGCATTTCGCGACCGACTTGGTACTTGGACATCATGGCAACCGCCTGCTCCAACGTCTCGACGCTGCCGTCGTGGTAATACGGCCAAGTAAGCGCAACATTGCGCAGCGTCGGTGTTTTGAAACGATAGCGGTCGCGCTCGACCTGCGTCTGCGCCCAACGGCCGTTATCGCCATCGGTAAGACCCGATTTGAGTGTCAGTGCTCTGTCTTCGAAGTAATTCGCACGCTTACCCATCAATTCGTAGGACAATCCGCCCATATTCTCTCCGACATGGCAGGTGGCGCAATTATACTCCTTAAACAGGGCATAACCCTCTATCTGTTCTGCATTCAGGGCATCTTTTTCGCCCTTCAAATAACGGTCGAATGCCGAATTAGGCGTAAGGAGCGTCTTTTCGTACTCCGCAATGGCATCGGTAATGGTCGCCTGACTCAAACCCTCAGGATATACGGCAAGGAATTTTGCCTTGAAAGCGCGGTCTTTCGACAAACGGGCAACAATCTCGTCGAACGACTTGCAACCCATCTCGACAGGATTCAACGGCGGTCCGCCTGCCTGCTCGGCAAGAGTTGCGGCACGTCCGTCCCAGAACTGCACGAAATTGAAGCATGCGTTGTAAACCGTAGGTGCATTTACACCGCCGAGTTGTCCGTCGATACCATCCGAGTAACGATGGTTGTCCACACCGGCAGTAGCCACATCGTGGCACGAAGCGCACGAAACAGTACCGTCGGCCGACAATCTCGTGTCGTGATAGAGCGCTTTGCCGAGTTCGGCTTTGCGGGCATCGTGCGGATAGGTGTCGGGAATAGGGCGAATCGCCTCGTTGGCAAATTCCGGAGCAGCGAGCGGATTCGGATAGAACTCTGCTCTGATTTGGCGGAAAGCCTCCGACAATATATTCCGCTTCTTGGCGGTAATCGACGACCCCCAATGGGCGATGTAGTAGGAGAAGAGCGGCATCGTGCCGTTGGCAACGCACTGCTCCACCTTTGCCAAATCCACCTCGTTCGGAGCGGTACCGTCCTGCATGGCATTCATGAACGGTTGCATGTCAAACGACGCATATCCGTCTTTTACATGCTTGCCAATCAGAGTGCGTGCCACAGGGAAATCGGCATAAAACGGCAATTTCGAATCGGCGGCATGGCAAAACAGACATCCGCCGTCGTTCATTACCCGAAGAACCTGCTCGTTAGCCGCCAATTCTGCGGACGGAGCTTGGTTCACAGCCCGATAGACGACTGCAAGAATCGCAATCAGTGCTACCAGACACAGCAACAGTTTTGAACTTTTTTTCATGGTTTATATTTGAGTTAATAATAAAAAGTGTTATCAATAAACATGCAAACTCTCTTTTGCCGCAGGCAGATAATTGACGCCGTACCAACACATCTGCATACACAAAAAACCGAGCGTCAGCAACACGTTGAGCAGCGTTCGGCTGCCACGACCGTACAGGCGCAGGTGGATATACAGCAGATATATGCACCAAGTGATTGCTGCCCATGTCTCTTTCGGGTCCCAATTCCAAAAGTTGCCCCAAGCCGACTTTGCCCACAGCGCACCGCTCATCATCCCCAATGTCAAGAATGCCATTCCGATATATACCAAACGGTCAATCGTCGGAAAATAGCAATCCGTCCGCCGAACCCAACCTGCCAAAGCGAGTATAAAGGCGCAACCGAGTACGGAGTAGGAGAAAATATAGACCGTAACATGCGGAACAAACCAAAAACTCTGCAACGCCGGCATCAACGATTGGTCGTGTATCTCGGGTTTGAGCAGATTGACCATGACGAAGACCAACGATATGACGGTTGCAAAGAAGAGCAACCAACGGTAATGCCATCGGCGATAGGTCAATAATCCCGACAAAATGACGAAAAACGAGTACCACAACCGAGTTTCGCCCATCGTCCGCAACGGAGGACGCTGCAATGCAATCCACAGCGCAACGATAAATGCCGAATAGACGCACAATCCTGCGCCCGTCAGCCAAACGGCAGGACGACTGAACGACCTGCTCGCGAGTGCGACAACGGCACCGGCAATCCAAAGGAGACCGGCAGCGATTGCAAACCATATAAATTCACTCCACGTCATCGCATCTTAAAATTTTCGGGTACCGACACCTTTTGAGCGAACAGCAACACACTGCCCGCAAGCATCATCACTATACCCGTCCACAACAGATATTTCCAAGGCTGCCGCACAATCTCCAATGTGCAATACCCCACTCTCTCACCCGCAGGGACATGCTCGTAATCCACCAAATAGAGGTTGTCGAACGCCGACAACGAATACGGACGATTGACCTTTACCGCGACCGGCTTGCCGTCGATTGTCAGATGCGCTTGGTAGTCGGCAGGGTTGCCGTCGGCATAATACTCGACGGCGAATCGCTCCATTCCGATTTCGTGTTGCAGACGAATCGCTCCCCCATCCTTCGCAAACGCCTCCGATGTTACGCCGCCATCCGCTACCCGCAATCGCCATTGTCCCGCATCGGCACTGCCGACGAATCCGCCGACAAGAGCCAACAGCAGACCCGCATGATTGAGCACGAACCGCAAACGATTCGGTTTGCCCGAACGAAGGCCTCGAAACGTTACAATCGACAAATGCGCGATAAGGGCTGCGAACACGAAGAAAAACCACCACGACGCAGGCTTCAACCACGATGTAAGGCCGAGTACGAGGCAGGTGGCAACGGCTACCGATATAAGCAAAAAGGTGGCCGACGGAGCAGAGAGGGCAACGGTCAAAGCCGCATTCGGGTTCTCGCGGCACAACACCCACAATACGGCACCGCACAATAACAGCAATGCGACATTTACGGGGAATGCAAAAAATGCCGCATCGAAACTATCGGGAATCGACAGTTGGCATATCGCAGCAACCGCAAACCAGATTGCCCATACCGTATATACCGCTCTTTTTTTCACAGCGTATTATCCGACACGACATTATTATACCGTTCCGAATGCAAATATATATTTTTTTTACTTGCAGCCTAACAATCAGCGAGAAAATTTTACATTATTCTCAAACAAAAACAGACCGGCACAAAGGCCGGCCTGTTTGCATACAATCGTGGTCGAATGCTATTTCTTGCGATAGCCGCATTTGTGGCATACGCCATCCTTATCCAAAGCGATACCGCACAACGGGCAACGCTCGATGTGGTTCTTCGTCTCGAACTCCGCCGAGCCTGCATTGACACCGCTCGTAAAGGTAATTTTGGCGATGTTGAGTTTGTCTTTGAGCAGGTCATAGACGATTTTAATCATGCCCTCGACGGTCATGGTCTCCTTGGTTACGACCAGACGGCAGTCGGGATAAGCGGTTGCAAGAGCCGTTTTGAACGCTTCGCCCTTCATCGTGTTCTGCGGATGACCGTTGCGGATGCCCTGCTTGTCATAGACATCGAGAACGGCAGGCAACAGCGGGTCATCCTCGCGCAGAATCAGAGCGTGGTCGAAGTTCTTCAACACGTCCCATGCGGTTTTCTGAATCTCATTGCACGGGAACACCATGTTTACGCCCTCGTTTACGGTGTCCTCCACCTCAATAGTCAATACACCCGTATGTCCATGAAGATATTGAGCCTCGCCCTTAAAACCATAGAAACGGTGTGCATACTGCAAATCGAATGTTGTGATACTTCTCATAATCGTAATTTTTTATTGGTTTAACATCTGTTATTTGGTTGTTTTCTTGTCGGTTATTATCTGTACCTGTATCTTCGCAATCTCCTCATCCGACTCCACCACATGTTTTTCTTTAAGGTAGCGGCGAATCATGGCGGAGAGTTCCGAATCGTCGAAATCGACGATTTTGTTGCCGACGCACAGATGATGATGCTCGTGAGCGGTAATGTCGTAACAACATTTGCCCGTTTCGGGATGACATATCATCGCAAGCAGATTGGCCTTGCAAAACGAATCCAAGATACGATACACGGTCGAAGGGGTCATGTTGCAGACTTTCGCCTGCACCGCCGACAATATCTCCTCCATCTGCGCATGTCCGAGTTCCGTCATAACCTCATAGACGACTCTGCGCTGGGGCGTTACCTTCAATCCTGCCTGTTTAATCTTGTCCGTCGTCGTCATACATCTCCGATTTCGATATTGCAAAGTAAATGCAAAAATTTCGCATTTGCAAATAATTCGCAATAATAAATTTTTATACCCGCATTGCCATTTATTATGCCGTCGGTTTATGCCGCCATTCGCCCGCCGCAATCGGACGAACTGCAATCGTTCACATGCAAATAGCGTGCAAATTATTGCGTCATTCCGAGCGACCGCGCGTCATTCTGAGCGCAGCGAAGAATCTGTTGTGGACGAATGCGCAGTTTCTGCCCTTGCGCCCGATGCTGCCCGAGATTCTTCACTGCACTTCGTTCCGTTCAAGAATGACGGGCAGAAAATGCCATGCCCACGAGCAAAGCGAGTTAAATAATAAGAGTCATGCCACACTTGCATAGCAAGTGAGTTGGCATCTACCGCTGTATGGTATAGGGCATAACGGCACGGTCGGCACGTGCCGACGTTTCTAAGAGAACTAAGAGACCTACGAGTTCTAAGAGGGCAGGAAACGGATAGAAATATAAGGGTTTCAGAGTTTCAGGGCAGGTAGATGAACTAAAATGGAAAACCTTGCTGCTTATCTTAGTTCTCCCAGAACTCCCAAAACTCCTAGAACAGTGGCACGTGATAAGACACCCGTTATACGCACCACCCTCCCCCGTCATTCTGAGCGCAGCGAAGAATCTCTTTTTTTGCGTACTCGGATGATGATTTTGCAAAAATTTTTCTTAATTTTGCAATTGAAAATGAATACCTTGCGCAATATCTTTTTCGCCAACCCGCCGAAAAACCTCGGGGGGGGGATTTTGCGACCTCATATTTAGCGAATAATCAACATTTTAAGCCCGATTTTCCGACGATTTTGCAATCGCCGGCGGTTTTGCCGTATCTGCTGTCGGTGCCGTTTTTGCGACGCTCCGTTGCGAAACGGGAGGCCCCTGCATGGCAGTCAATCCGCAATTTTCAAACCATAAAATAAACAAAGTATCATGAAAAAATCAATTACACCGCTCTACCTTGCACCGCAGGTACGGGCAATCGAACTCTATTTTGAAAGAGGTTTTGAGGCAAGCCTCGAAGACCCCGAAAATGACGAAATCGATTGGTAGCACTTTTCGGGCATAGGCGGCGTCATGTTGAGCAAAGCGAAACATCTTATTTCAGATTCTTCGCTACCGCTCAGAATGACAAAACAATATACCCGAACAGACAAAACCATTCAAAAGGCAATGTATTAAACAAAAAAGTATGAAAAAATTTCTCCCTTTTTTCGCAGTAGTTGCGACGATGTTCGCAGCCTGCACCAAGGATGCAACAAAGGATTTGGCCATCGACCGACCTATCGACAAATTCTATGTAACGGTCGGCGAGGACGACTCGCGAGTACAACTCAATGATGAGTGCCAAACAGTTTGGACCGAAGGCGACCGCGTATCGGTTTTCAACAAGACCACAGGCAATCGTC
>JBJEGV010000036.1:0-33285 GCA_051875395.1 Alistipes sp.
CACTAGCCACTAGCCACTAGCCACTAGCCACTAGCCACTAGCCACTAGCCACTATACGCACCCTTGCGCAATCATGGCATCGGCAACCTTCATAAAGCCGCCGATATTCGCGCCTTTGACATAGTTGATATAGCCATCCTCCTCGGTGCCGTACTTGACGCAGACATCGTGGATATTCTTCATAATGGCGTGCAACTTTTCATCGACCTCCTCGCGCGTCCACTTAATACGCATCGAGTTCTGCGACATCTCCAAGCCCGACGTTGCCACACCGCCCGCATTCGACGCTTTACCCGGCGAATAGAGCAGTTTGTTGCGTTGGAACACAACGATTGCCTCGGGCGTGGACGGCATATTGGCACCCTCCGCCACGCATATACAGCCGTTATCGACCAACGTTTGCGCCTGCTCGCCATTGAGTTCGTTCTGCGTGGCGCACGGCATCGCTATATCGCACGGAATACCCCACGGACGCTCGCCCGCAAAGTATTTGGCATTGGGATATTTGTCCGCATACTCTTTGATACGGCCTCGGAATACGTTTTTGAGCAACTTGACATATTCCAATTTCTCGCTGTCGATACCGTCGGCATCGTATATGAAGCCCGACGAATCGGACATCGTAACGACCTTTGCGCCGAGTTGTGTCGCCTTCTCCACGGCAAACTGCGCCACATTGCCCGCGCCGGAGACCACGACCGTCTTGCCGGCGAAACTCTCGCCACGCAAAGCGAGCATCTCCTGTGCAAAATAGCAGGTACCGTAACCAGTAGCCTCGGGACGCAGGATGCTGCCGCCCCATTCCAAGCCCTTGCCGGTCAGCGTACCGGTAAATTCGTTGCGCAGACGCTTGTATTGCCCGAACATAAAGCCGATTTCGCGCCCTCCTACTCCTATATCGCCCGCAGGAACATCGGTATCTTGACCGATGTGGCGATAGAGTTCGGTAATAAACGATTGGCAAAAGCGCATTACCTCGTTGTCGGATTTGCCTTTGGGGTCGAAATCCGAGCCGCCTTTCGCACCGCCCATCGGCAATGTCGTAAGGCTGTTTTTGAAGGTCTGCTCGAAAGCGAGGAACTTCATTATACTCAAATTGACCGACGCATGGAAACGAATACCGCCCTTATATGGACCTATCGCACTATTCATCTGCACGCGAAAGCCGCGATTGATTTCGATTTCTCCCCTGTCGTTGAGCCACGGCACACGGAACATAACCACGCGCTCCGGCTCGACAATGCGCTCCAAAATTTTCATCTTTTGCAGCACGGGGTCGGCAACTATGGTCGGAGCCAACGACTCCGCAACCTCTCTGACTGCCTGATGAAATTCCGGCTCATTCGGGTTTTTGGCGATGAGTTTTGTCATAAAGTCATCAACAAACGTTTTTGCATCTGTGTACATTTTGAATTATATTAAGTAATTGTTGATATATTCTTATTTTTGCGTTATCCTGTAAATCTTTCCCTCGATAAGCGTTGTCCATACGTAACCCTTCGTATCGACAAAGAAATCGTTGGCCGACGAGTTGCCGAGTTTGGCCTTGCGCAGCACCTTACCGTCGGTTTCATCGATTTCGGCGACCATGCCGTAACGATTTGCCATATACGCCATGCCGTTGCTCACGACAATCGGACAGAAATTGTGGTCGTAGCCCCAACCTGCATCGGCGCACCATTTCTCGGCATAAGCATCCGCACTACTCGGCACGGCAATCATCTCGCCGTCCATTGTCTTGGCATAAAACGTTTTGCCATCATCGCTTATGCCCGTAGTCTCGCGAACGCGACGCTGTTTGACGCGCCAAATCTGCCTGCCCGTCATTTCGTCGATAAACGTTAGATGTCTGTCGGGCGCGACAATCATCACACGACCGCACGCTATGCGCGGCACTATATGCCCCGGTGAGAAGAGGCGATTGGAGTTCCCGTTGTTCCATCGCCACAATTCGCGCCCGTTTGCGGTATCTACGCAATACAGGTGGCAGTCCCATGCACCGAATACAAGCCTGTTGCCGTTGACCGTCGGCCGACCTTGCGGATGACCTTTTCCGAATGCGAATTTCCACACGGTTTTGCCGTTGTCGGGATTGATACGCATCATCACACCGTCCATACCTATATATAAAGCATTATCGGCAATAACTCCGTCGCCGACCATGCCGTTGCAATCCTTATTGCGCCACACTACCCTGCCGCTTGCCGCTTCGAGCGCACACAGACCGTCGGAGAGTGTCGCCACTATCAGTTTACCGTTATACAATATCGGCGAAGAGTATATCGGATTACGGAATCGTCGCTCCCAAACCGTACACTTTTTAACGTAATCGTAGGCCTTTACCTTACCCTCCGAGTTGCCATACCAAACGATATTGCCGTCCACAACGACGTTCGTATATATCGACCCGCTGTCCTCGACAACAAGTTCCGCGCCAAGATATTCCGCATTGAGCGCATCCGGCTCGGCATCGCACGGCAGAGCGGCAACCTCGCTGCTTTTGCCTTGGCATACGACATATTGCCTTACAGGTTGCTCGCCGATGCGTTTTTCATCGACATATATCGAATCGTTGGCGAATCGCACGATTGTATATCCAAAATGCTCCTTCTCTGCCTTGCCGAGTGAAAGCGAGCGGCACAACACACCCGACACGGAGTCGAAATTCATCAATCTCGGCTGATGATAATGTCCGCACAACGAGGCGACGACATCGTATTTCGCAATTACCTCCCGCAGTTGAGTCCGATTGGTAATATCGTTGTTGAGCGGATAGTGGCACACGCTTACTATACGTCGTCCGTCCGCTTTCGCCATTTGTTCATCTATCCAAGCAAGCGTTTGTGTCGGTATTCCGCCCTCTGCCATCTTCATATACGGACCTGCAGGATAGGCGACAAACAGATAGTTGCCGACCCGCATGGCGACATTCCCGTCGTGTCCCCACAATCTGCCGAATTCGGTACATCCGCTTTCGCTCCATGTGGTTTCATGATTTCCCACGGTCGTCAATGTCCGATGACGCAAACGGCGCAATTTACCATAGATGTTGTGCAACTCTTCATTGCTGCCCATGTTGGTCAAGTCGCCCGCAACAACGACCAAATCGTATTTCGCACGGTTAATCTCCTCGATTGCATGCTCTATCTGCTTGTCGCATGCGTTATTCGGCGTAACATGCAGATCCGCCAAAACGGCAACGGTTATATCGGCCTTCCGACGGCCTTGTGCCGCAACATCGGCTGCATCCGCCAAAAGCAATACCAACAATATGGTTTTCAGCAATCTCATCATTTCACTCTTATAAGGTTTATTCCATCGCGAATCGGCAAAATTACATTTTCGACTCTGTCGTCTTTGAATATTTTGTCGTTAAAATCCAACAACGCCCGTGTCTGCTTGTCGCCTTTGGCCACCGGCTCGACCACTTTACCATACCACAATATATTGTCCGCCATTATAATCGACCCGCTATGCAACATACCGCGGTCCATCAGAGCATCGTAATATGCCGAATACTCCCGTTTGTCGCCGTCGATAAAGACAAGGTCATAACATTCGTTCAACGCAGGTGCAATATCGAAAAACGAACCGATGTGGAGGCGAATTTTGTCGCCGTATTCCGACCTGGCGAAAAACGAGCGAATCAACTCCTCCAATTCGTCATCTATCTCACAGGTGTCTATAAGACCGTCATCGTCCAATCCTGCCGCCATGCACAGAGCCGAATATCCCGTAAACGTTCCTATCTCCAATATGCGGCTCGGTCGCAACATCCGCACAATCATCTCCAACAGTTTGCCCTGTATATGTCCGGATATCATGCGGGGATTCAGTACGCGCAAATAGGTTTCGCGTTCCAACTCCTGCAACAACGCATCGACAGGCGACGACATCTGTTCCACATACCGTTCCATTGCATCCATAACTATCGATATATAAGTGTTGAACAGTTGCTGAAAACATCGTTGGCAACCTCCATAATCTGCGATGCCGTAATCGCTCCTATTTTTCGATACACCTCTTCGAGCGTATCGACGGCACTATGGATTAGCAGACTTTTGCCTACGCCGAGCATATACCCTTCGTTGCCCTCGGTAGAGACTGCCATTTGAGCGATAAACTGTTTCTTTGCCATCGCCAAACGGCGCGACGACAGCCCGATGTTTTGCAATTTGCGGATTTCGTCGGCTATAATTTCACGACATCGGTCGGTATTATCATGGTCCGAACTAAAATAAATCATCGCCATACCGCTATCGCAATATGGAGTGTAACCTGCCTCGATATTGTACGACAAGCCGTGTTTCTCGCGCACGCTTACATTCAGAATCGAATTGGCACAAGGACCGCCCAAGATATTTATCAGCAACGACAACGGCAATCGGCGTTCGTCGTCGATTCCGTATGCTCGGTTGCCGATTATGCAGTGCGCCTGATGAGTGTGTTTGTTAAGACTTCTTTCGAATCGTTCCAATGTAGCCGGCTTATTTCGCCGAAAAGAGCGCACAGTCGCCTTTTGCGAGGCAAAATAGTGCGACACTATCTCTTTGATTCGTTTGACCGATATATTGCCGATGGAGGCAAAAACCATCTGGTCGGTAGTGTATGTACGCTCGACAAAACGATGAACAGCCGCGCTGTCGAAACGTTCCACGTCGCGTTTGCCGCCCAAGATGTTGTGTCCCAACTCCGAGCTTTCGAACAACATATCCTCGAAGGAGTCGAACAGCATATCCATCGGGGAATCTTTGTAGGTGTTTATCTCGTCGATAATCACCTCACGCTCCTTGCACAACTCCTTATCCGGAAAAGTCGAATGGAATACGACATCCGACAGCAACTCCGACGCTTTTCCGAAATCGCCCCGCAAAACTGTGGCATGCAACGTCGTATCCTCTTTGGTGGTATAGGCATTGAGTTCGCCGCCCAGATTTTCCAAACGACAATTTACCTGATACGCCTTGCGATGTTCCGTACCTTTGAAAAAGCCGTGTTCGGTAAAGTGCGCCAAGCCGTGTTCGCCCGCCAATTCGTCGCGACTTCCGGCATTTATCATAACCGCGCACCGTGCCACACTGCTATGCACCTGCCGATGTATGCAACGGATACCGTTCGGCAATGTATATATATGAAATTCCTCTCTCATTTCCGAAAATATGACCTCAAAAATTGTCCCGTATAACTCTCTCGGCACTCGGCAATATGGGCAGGCGTACCTTCACAAACAAGGCTGCCGCCTCCGTCGCCCGCTTCCGGTCCCAAATCGATTACCCAATCCGCGCACTTTACAATATCCATATTATGCTCCACGACAACGACCGTGTGGCCATTCTCGATGAGTGCCGAAAAGGCATCCAGCAATTTGTTTATATCGTGAAAGTGCAAACCCGTCGTCGGCTCGTCGAAAATAAACATAATATTGCGTGCAGCATTATCTTTGGAGAGAAACGAAGCCAATTTTACACGCTGACTCTCTCCGCCCGACAACGTCGATGACGACTGGCCGAGTTTGATATAACCCAATCCGACACTCTGCAACGGTTTCAACCGCTCGACTATTCGGCGACATGTTGCGTTTGCAGTATCGGCAGAGAAAAAATCGACCGCTTCGTCTATGCTCATATCCAACACATCGCAGATATTTTTATCACGGTACTTCACGTTCAAAATCTCGTCCTTGAATCGTTTGCCGCCGCAAGTCTCGCATACGAGTTCGACATCTGCCATAAACTGCATTCCCACCTTTATCACGCCCTCGCCCTGACAATCCTCGCAACGACCGCCCGGAACATTGAACGAAAAACATCCTGCGCCTATACCGCTATGCACCGCATAGGGTTGGTCGGCAAACAGTTTGCGGATTTCATCATAAGCCTTGATATAGGTTACGGGATTGGAGCGCGACGACTTGCCTATCGGGTTCTGATCCACCATCTCAACGCTTCCAATCATGGCAATATCGCCGTCCAATCCGTCAAAATCGCCCGGTCGCTCTCCCGTATCCGCCAACTGCCGATGCAATGCAGGATAGAGTATTCGTTTGATTAGCGAAGATTTGCCCGAGCCGCTTACGCCCGTAACGCATGTCATTACACCAAGCGGAATTTGTACGGTTATATTTTTCAGGTTATTTTCGCGTGCGCCATTTATGCGGACAAAATTGCTCCATCCTCGGGCAGAGACGGGAATCGGAATTGCACGACGACCTGTCAGGTAATCGGCCGTCAATCCTTCGGATTTGAGAACGCCCGCCAAATCGCCGCTATACACCACCCTTCCGCCATTTTCGCCGGCTTCGGGGCCCATATCCACAATATAATCGGCAGCACGGATAATATCCTCGGCATGTTCCACCACTATAACCGTATTGCCCAAATCGCGCAACTGCTTCAACACCGCAATCAGCCTGTGGGTATCGCGCGGATGCAGACCTATGCTCGGCTCGTCGAGAATATACAGCGAGCCTGTCAGAGTACTGCCGAGCGATGTGGCCAGATTGATTCGTTGGCTCTCTCCGCCAGACAGCGTCGATGACAGACGGTCAAGCGTCAAATATCCCAACCCGACATCGCTGAGGTATTGCAAACGGTTACGAATCTCTTTAATTATCCGCTCCGCGGTTTTGGCATCATGCGCATCGAGTGCAAGCGTATCGAAGAACCTGATAAGTTTATCGATATTCATTGCCACGAGTTCCGCTATATTGCATCCGCCGACCTTTACATACAAAGCCTCTTTACGCAATCGGCTGCCATTGCAATCGGGACATACCGTCTTACCCGTGTAACGTGCTTTAAGGACACGGAACTGTATTTTGCGCTTCTCCGAATCGAGATAATCGAAGAATTTATTCAGACCGTCGAAATATTCGTTACCGCTCCACAGCAACCGTTTCTGTTCGGGCGAAAGTTTGTAATAAGGTTCATGTATCGGGAAATCGAACTTATAGGCATTAGCGACCAACTGATCGCGGAACCATCGCATGGTATCGCCCCGCCAACAGGCAATTGCATTATCGAATATGCTTTTCGATTTGTCCGGAACAACCAAATTTTCGTCTATTCCGACCACCCTACCGTAACCTTCGCACTTCGGACAAGCACCTACCGGATTGTTGAAACTGAACAGATGTTCGGTCGGACGCTCAAAGCATATACCGTCAGCCTCGAACTGCGTCGAGAATTCATGTCGGCCACTTTCGGAAATCACCACACAACTATGCGTTCCATAGCCCAACGCACGCGATACGGACTCACGGATGCGCGACATGGTATCGTCATCGTCCGAAGCAGTCCGTATGCGATTGATGACTATATCGATACCGTCGGTACTTGTCGTTTCGTCGATTGTCGGCAAAAAATCCTCTATCAGTTCGATGTTACCGTTGCGATATATGCGCCGTATGCCATCGGCCAACAACAAAGTAAGTTTCTCTATTAAACCCTGCCCCTCTTTCAGTTGCATCGGCACGGCTATAATCACGCGCACGCCATCGCCGAGCGATGCGATGTATTCGGCAATATCGTCCGTATCGTAACACCTTACCTCTTTGCCCGATACGGGCGAGAAAGTATGCCCTATTCGTGCAAATAAAAGTTCGAGATAGTTGTAAATTTCGGTTGTCGTACCGACCGTCGAACGGGGATTGCGCGTATTTACCTTCTGTTCTACGGCTATGGCAGGAGCGATACCGGAGATATAATCGACATCAGGTTTGCCGATACGACCGAGGAACTGACGGGCATAGGCCGACAAACTTTCAACATAACGACGTTGGCCTTCCGCAAAAATCGTATCGAAAGCAAGCGTCGATTTACCCGAGCCGGAAAGCCCTGTTACGACGACAAGTTTGTTATGCGGAATATCGACCTCGATATTTTTGAGGTTGTGAACCCGCGCACCCTTTATATGTATCGATTTATACACGTTACAGTATCTCCGTTGTTGCACCCTCAATCTTTTGCAGTCTGTCGATAAGCCTTTGGGCGCGGCTTTGTCTTATCGACAATTTCATCGAACAGAGGTTGTCGAACTGCTGTTCCTCTATGCGCGGCATATCCTCCTTGACAATACGCATGATGTCGTTCATTATCACATACGAGAATTCGACGCATACGGTCGTATCGACCGTTTTTTCCACAATCTTACTCGCCGCAATCGCCTCTTGTGCCGATTCGCGATAGGCCTGAATCAGTCCCGACACGCCGAGTTTGGTACCGCCGAAATAGCGGACTACCACTATCAGACAATCCGTCAGATTGTGTGCAAGCAACTGTCCGAGTATAGGCTTGCCTGCCGTACCCGACGGCTCGCCATCATCATTTGCTCTAAATTGTTCGGCTTGCGCACCCAATCGCCAAGCATAACAATAATGTGTGGCATCGTAGTATTGTTTGCGCAATGCGGCAAGCCTCTCGCCTATCTGCTCCACGTTCTGCACGGGATACGCATAGGCCAAAAACTTACTGCTGCGCTCCCTGCATACAGCCTCCGCAGGAGCATCTATGGTAAGATATGTGTCTGCTGCATCCACTTTTATCTTATCTTTTTGAATATGCGGTTCCAACGGATGCCGCCATTCTCTCCGTCCCGCGAAAATGCTATGAACGAGGCCTTGC
The DNA here is from genome assembly GCA_051875395.1 of Alistipes sp. Taxonomy (GTDB): domain Bacteria; phylum Bacteroidota; class Bacteroidia; order Bacteroidales; family Rikenellaceae; genus Alistipes. Next base: position 8,622 of record JBJEGV010000036.1, read on the forward strand.
CGACAATATGGTCCTCCGGCACAAATCCCCAAAATCGGGAATCCGCCGAATTGTGCCGATTATCGCCCATCATAAAGTAATAATCCATTGCAAAGGTATATTGCGTTGTCTTCGCGCCGTCGATTACGACAGAGTCGCCATCCACCTCCAACGTATGGCCCTCGTACTGCTCTATTATACGACGATATAGCGGCAGGTTATCGATGGTAATTTCGACGGTCGCATTTTTCGCCGGCACCCACAAAGGACCGAAATTGTCCTGCGTCCACGCATACGAAGCATCATTCGGGAAGACATCCGTCGAACTCTCTTTGGCTTCGTATCTCACGACATTCTGCACATGCTTGATTTGTGCGAGTCGTGCTGCCGCATCATCGTCCATCGACATATAGTAGTAAGGCGTTCTGCCATCATACTCGGTAATGCCGAGTTTTTCCAGCGTATATTTGGTCAGCGGAGCGGAAGTTTGCACGAAATAGATGTATTGCCGTGTCGGAATCTCCATCTGCTTCTCGCCGTTTACATACAATTCGGTTCCAACGACCCTAATTGTATCGCCGGGGATTCCAACGCACCGCTTGATATAGTTTTCGCGCTTATCGACCGGTCGTGCGACAACGGTATAATCATGATTCAGACGTCTGCGACCCTCCTCCGCACCAAAATCGGTTTGATATTGGCGCAAAACGTCGTAATATGTAACCTTCTGATTCTCCAACAATACAGTATCGCCCGCAGGGAAGTTGAACACTACCACATCGTTACGTTCTATGCGTTTTGTGCCTTTAAGTCTGTGATAGCCCCATTTTATCGCTTCCGAGTACGATTTTTTCGTCGTCGAGAACGGCATTGTATTGTGTACGAACGGCATCGACAACGGCGTATTAGGCACTTGCGGACCGTATGCTATTTTGCTGACATACAGATAATCGCCAACCAAAATAGTCTTCTCCATAGACGATGTCGGCACTACATAGAGTTGGAAGACGAAGAGATGTATAAGCGTTGCCACAACGACTGCCCAAATGATGGCATCGACCCAACCGTAAATCGAATTGTACAGTCGGCTTTTTTGACACAACGCCTCGTTTTTGCGACCTATATAGGTGTAAAACAATCTCGAAATAAAATAGTCGTAGATGAGCAGCAGACCCAAAAGCATCCACAAATTGCCCGTCCAAACGACAAAGAGCAATGTATATAAAACTGCGGCAACGGCAAATTTCACCCATCGATTTGCAAATATCCTCTTCATGTTACTCTATACGCGAAACAAATCCTCCATTGTAAATACTCCGCTGCGACCGCATACGAACTCGGCGGCTATGACTGCTCCCGTGGCAAGCGCACGGCGACTTTTCAGAGAGTGCCGCAACGAGAGCGTATCGTCTGCCGAGTCGTAAGTTACGGTATGTATGCCTGCCACCTCGCCTTCACGCACCGATGCAATCTCAATCTTGGCATCATCGTCGGTTGGTCCGTTTACCCAACCATCCTTGCGGTCAAGACGGGCTACGATATCGTCCGCAAGCGTTATTGCTGTTCCGCTCGGAGCATCTTTCTTGTGGATGTGGTGTACCTCCTCGATGCTGACATCGTAATCGGCGAATCTGTTCATCAACTCCGCCAAACGACGATTGATTGCAAATGCTATATTCACTCCGAGCGAATAGTTCGACGAATAAATCATCGCTCCACCCTTTGCGCGGCACAATGCCTGCAATTCGGGCAATCGCTGTGTCCAGCCTGTTGTACCGCTCACTATCGCAGTACCCGCTTCGATACAGGTGCGTATATTGTCATAGGCGGTCGATGGCGTCGTAAATTCTATCGCCACATCTACATCCCGCAGACGGTCGGCACAAAGGTCGGCCGCATTGTTTTGGTCGATTATAAGATTTACGGAATGGCCGCGAGAAAGCAGCACACGCTCTATTTCGTGTCCCATTTTTCCGTAGCCTATTATTGCAACTTTCATAGTCTGATTTCGATTCGGATTGTACACCGACAAAGATACTCTATTTTGCAGGATTTGCCAAATCGGATTTCATCATGATTGTACTAAACCGCAATCGACGACGATTTTTTTGTTATATTCGCGGAAATGGCTATTTTTGTGTGTCATGAGGTATTTTGTCGAGTTGAAATACGACGGAGTGGCATATTGCGGTTGGCAACGGCAGCCGCACTCGCCGAGCGTGCAGCAGACAATAGAACAGGCGCTATCCAAGATTCTGCGTACACCCACAGAAATTGTAGGTGCGGGGCGTACCGATACGGGAGTGAATGCCTCGTATTATGTGGCGCATTTCGATACGGATGCCGAATTCGACCGAGAGCAGTTGCTCTACAAACTCAACATGATGCTGCCTGCCGATATTTCTCTCGACTCAATCACACGGGTATCCGACGACGCACACGCCCGTTTCGATGCGCGTGAGCGCGAGTACACCTATTTCATTTCGCAGACCAAGAATCCGTTTCGTCGCAACTCGGCATGGATGTATTACATTCCGTTGGACATTGCCCGCATGAACGAAGCGGCAGAGGTATTGCTGCACAACGACGACTTTACCTCGTTTGCGAAACTCAATTCCAACAACAAGACAAACATTTGTCATATTTACGACTGCAAATGGAGCGAAAAGGGCGACGGGATATTGCGCTTCACGATACGGGCAGATCGTTTTCTGCGCAACATGGTACGGTCGATTGTAGGCACGTTGGTCGATGTGGGAAGAGGTCGTTATACGGTAGCGGAGTTCGAAGCGATAGTTGCGGCACGAGATTTGTCGCAGTCGAGTGCGGGAGCACCTGCGCAAGGATTGTTTTTGAGCGATATAGTATATCCTGCCGATATATTCAAGAAACGAACATTCAACAACTTAAAATAAACACACATGGCACAATTAGTTTATTGGATTGGCGTTATTCTCGCCATCTATGCGGTTTACGAAATGTTTACCAAGAAACCGGCTACCGAAGTGTGGATAAAAATCGTCGTTTCTTTGCTTGTACTCTGCACAAGTTGGATTGGCTTGGTGGTATATTTCTTTGTGGTGCGCGACAAAATAAAATAGCACCACACATGCTGTAAAAACGGCGCGCCCGACTTTCTGTGGAGGTCGGGCGCATCGTTCCATATCGTACGGTTATTCCGCACATGCGACCTCGCAGGCCGCCTCCATCACACCCTCGTTCATCGTAGGATGCGAATGAATCGTATGGGCAATATCGCGGGCTGTCGCTCCCAACATCTTCGCCAAAGTCGGCTCACCGAGCATCTCCGCAACATTTGCGCCTACCAGATGTGCACCGATAAGTCGCTGTTGTTCATCGAATAGCAACTTTACAAATCCGTCTCGTTCGCCGGTCGCCATAGCCTTACCCGACGCGGCAAACTGATAACGACCGACCGTATAGGCAATACCACTGTCGGCAGCCTGTTTCTCGGTCAGACCGACCGAAGCGACCTCCGGCAAAGTAAATATACACGACGGAACAGACGAATAATCAATCGGCTCGGGATTGCGACCGCAAATATGGTCGATGCAATGCACAGCCTCCGCAGATGCCACATGTGCAAGTGCAGGAGTGGCGATGACATCGCCTATGGCATATATGCCCGCAACCGACGTTCGGAAATGGTCATCGACCTCAATTTTATCTCTTTCGACTTTAATTCCGAGTTCCTCCAATCCGATATTTTCGATATTGGACTTTATGCCGACTGCCGCAAGCACCCGCTCGGCAAGCAACGTTTCCGCACCCTTTTTACCCTCGACATCCACCTCGCAAACATCGCCTACAACTCGTACCGCTTTGACGGTCGTCGATGTCATTATGCCGATGCGTTGTTTGCGGAACGACCGCTCCATAGCCTTGGCTACCTCTTCATCCTCCAACGGCATCAGTTGCGGCATATATTCGACAATGGTAACCTTGACACCCAACGAGGCATAAAGTTGCGCGAACTCGCAACCTATCGCGCCCGAGCCGACAATAACGATACTCTCCGGCAGGCGGTCGAATGCCAACGCATCTTTCGAGGACAAAATATGCTCGTGGTCGATAGGCAAAAACGGCATCTCTCGCGGACGCGCTCCTGTGGCTATAACGATATTGTCCGCCTCGTACTCGGTGCCGTCCACATCTACCCTGCCGACACCGCAAATACGTCCGAAACCTTTGACAAACTCCACATTATGCTTTTTCAACAACAACTGCACGCCCTTATTCATGGTTTCGGCAACCGTACGCGAACGTGCAATTATTTTTGCCATATCCGGTTTGATGCAACCCGACACCTCTATTCCGTAATCTGCCGCATGAGTGCAATAGCGGTATGCCTGCGCACTTTTAAGCAATGCTTTGGTCGGGATGCACCCCCAATTAAGGCACGTCCCGCCCGCATCGTCGCGCTCCACCACTGCTACGGTCTTCCCCGCTTTGGCTGCACGAACAGCAGCGACATAGCCACCGGGTCCGCTACCGAGAATGATAATGTCGTATTTCATTGTCGTATCTATTTAATCACCTTCAATATCTCGCCGTTGTCTTTCGCCACCGCACGCTGCCACTTTTCGTTGTAACCCGGGAAGCCGATTTTGGCAGGTATGCCCTTGCCGTTGCCGTTCTCGACAAACCCTTGCTCATTCTCCGCCTTAACGTTGCCGTCCACATATTTTACGAGCAGATAATGGTCTAACGCGCTCCATTTGTCGAATAATGCTTGCGCTGTTGCAAGCGAATACTCCGTTTGCAGTTTACGCGCTTTCTTGGCGGACAAACCGGATACCTTCGCGTCGATTTTCTCGACCTCGGCGAGTTTGTCGCACTCCCACGCATCGACGACCTTGCGGATGTCGGCACTTATCATATCGTAGCGCATGTAGGCGAAATTGGTTACGCGATTGAAGAGCCAGAACATCGATGTAGGCGAGTATTCGAGCAGCGAGCCGTTGTGTTCGTCGAGCGTCGGCGGAACAGCAGTAACATTGCAATAAACAGGGGTCAGACACGATGTCGCCGCATCGTCCACTCCAAACCACAAAATACCCGTCTTGCCTTTGCGGGCCTGTCCGCACATCCAGAATCCCGTCTGCTGGGTCGCAGTCGCACGCTCGTTGCAGTACTCCACGCCATCGACCTTAAAATACATCGGACGCCAACGGTAAGGGCAATTATGACCGCCTGCGCCTATATCGGTGGTCATATCCATAGGTGTCCCTTCATAATGGTCGCGCATGGCATCAAACAGCATCTTTGGCGATATTTTGGTACGCGGTTTCACCCACAGCGGCATGCGGTTGTGCGGATTATGTCCCATGGCATAATCGACATACTTATCCATATCGTCGGCAACCGAGCGGAAGAAACTCCACACCCGCGCTTCACATGCCCGCATTCCGCCGAAATCTATCGGGTTGTAGGTATCGCAGAAACTGAAATTCTCGTCCGTGCCGCTGTACAGCCCTGTCTCACGGGCAAATGTAACGACATCCGGTGCATACAGGCAATTCTCCGAATCGTCTTTCGGGAATGTGGAGATACGCGCCTGATTGGCATGTGCCGAAACATATCCGTCAGGAATGCGGCGTGCCACCCAAACGATACCTTTGCGACGGTTGCTGCCATCCGGTGCTATGTCCATACCCTTGCCGACCAAATCCATAATCCACGCTTCGTCGGCATCGGCTATCGAGAAGGATTCGCCTTCGGAAGCATAGCCGTATTTGTTTGCGAGTTCTACGATGATTCCTATCGCTTCGCGGGCAGTACGGGCACGTTGCAACGTTATATATATCAACGAGCCGTAATCGATTTTACCGGTTTTGTCTTCGAGTTGCGGCAGTCCGCCCCAAGTGGTCTCGGTAATTATCAACGAGTGTTCGTTCATATTGCCGACGGTGGCGTATGTGGTGGCAGCCTGCTCGATGATGCCCATATATTTGCCCGTGTCCCATTCGTAAACAGGCATGGTTGCCTCATGCTTTTTCGACGGATTATACTTGTACAGTGCGCCGTACAATGCGTGAGAATCAGCGGCGTATGTAACCATTACCGAGCCGTCTGTAGATGCGCCTTTGGTTACTATAAAATTGGTACACGCCAAAGCCGACAGCGAGAGGCTCGCACAAAATGCCGTTAAAATCAGTTTTTTCATATTTGCTTTTATTACATAATATACTTGATGGACAAAGATAAGTATTTATTTTGTACTTTCACTATCCGGTTTTGGAGACATTTAGTAAATTTGCACAACCAAAAAGACAATCGACATGTCGATAGTATCTGCTTTATCGGACATACGCAATTCGTTACCTGCCGGTGTTACGCTTGTGGCCGTATCCAAATTTCATCCCGTCGAGGCCGTACGAGAGGCATACGACGCAGGACAGCGCGTATTCGGCGAGAGCCGCGTACAGGAACTCGTCGCCAAATACGAAGCGTTGCCGAAAGATATAGAGTGGCAGATGATTGGGCATTTACAGACGAATAAAGTAAGGGCAATCGTCCCATTTGTTTCGCTTATACAGTCGGTCGATAGCGCCCGTCTGCTCGAATGTATCGACCGCGAAGCCGCACGATGCGGACGAACGGTGGATTGTCTGCTCGAACTGCATGTGGCGCAGGAAGAGACCAAAAGCGGTTGGGAATACGGCGAATTGCAACAATATCTGCACGGCGACAATTTCGCCCAATTACGCAATATCCGCATTCGGGGAATTATGGGCATGGCCACAAATACCGACGACAAGGCGGTTATCCGTTCCGATTTCGAGCGACTTGCCGCAATAAAGAACGAATTTGCCCCTCTGTTCGGTGAGGATTTCGATATTTTATCGATGGGCATGTCCGACGACTACCACGTTGCCATCGATTGCGGCTCGACCATGGTACGCATAGGGTCGTCGATTTTCGGCGCACGCCGCTACTAACGAATCCGCAATCGCTTGCCTATACTCAAAGGTTTCTGCGCACTGATGCTGTTGAGTTTGCATATACGGGCAACGGTCGTATGGTTGCGGTATGCTATGCCGCTCAACGTATCGCCTTTGCGAACTACATAATAACGCCTAGCCTCCAACTCTGCCTCCTCACGCTTATCGTCGTTGTAATTGGCTATCTCGTCATCGAAGTTCTGGTCGTATTTTGAGTAGATGTCGAAATATGCACGCCTCAACAAAAAATTCTCGCGCCGCAAAAGGCCTGTCTTGAAATCGATAATTCTTTCCGGATCGAACGATTGACCGCAATAGCGCACCTCGAAATGCAAATGCGGACCCGTACTGCGTCCCGAATTGCCGCCCAATGCCACAGGTTGTCCGGCCACTACCCAATCATTGGCTTCGACAAGTCGTTTGGACAAATGTCCCATATAAGTTTCCAATCCGTTATCGTGCCGAATGACTATCAAACCGCCATAACCACCGTTCTCGGCACTTTTCGAGAAACGGACACGCCCGTCGAATACGGCATAAATCGTATCGCCCGTTTTCAACGCCAAATCTATACCGTTGTGATTGCGTCTGCGACGCGGGCCGTAACGGGAGGTAATGCGGCCTATATAAGGATAGTGATAACTGCGCAACGAATCGACCAGTTGGATGGCCACCGATTTGGGCAGTTCGCCAAGTTGGATTTTGTAAGGCGATATCGTGTCGGTATTCCAATATCTGTCATATATGGTAGAATCCTGCCTGATGGTGCGATTCTGCACATAACGCCATGTATTGTCGTTATATAGCACGATACTGAGCGCGTCGTTGTCCGTCGGCAATGTATCGACCACAATGGCGCAAGTCAATTCTCTGACAGAGGTTATAGGTTGCGGTTTCATAACCACCTTCGTACTGTCGTTCGGCACAGTTGTCTCATTTTGTGCGAATGCCGCATTCGGCAATATGACGATGCCTGCAACAATCGCAGCAAGCAGAGTTTTAACAGACATAATTATCTATTTTGAGGTTCGTTTTGCTTTAACAATTCATCGGCGCACTCCAAAGCCTTGTAGAACTCCTCGCCAAAACGGCGAATAATGGGCCGGCGCAACGATTTATAAACAGGCAGCCCCTCTTGTCGTCCTTTGACACGAGCGGCAGCACACACATTCCAACGATGATAATTCAATCCTATTGTGCCGTTCGAAAATCGTATCAATCGAATCGGATATAGATGGCACGATATAGGTTTCTGGAACGAACATTCGCCCCGCAAAAAAGCCTTCTCTATGGCACAAAGCGTAACACCGTTTTCCACATACGAATATGCGCATTCGGCATCGCCGACGAGCGGCGTGGTATAATCGCCTTCGCAATCGACGACCATAAACCCGTTGCGCTCCACCGACTCGATGCCCTCGGGTGTCATGTATTGTTTGTAATTGGCATACTCCTGCTCCAACATATCCACCTCGTCGATTTCGAGAGGTGCGCCCGCATTGCCGTCCACGCAACACTGCCCCTTACACTTGGCAATATCGCACGCGAAGCACTCGGTCAGAATATCGGTACTGACTATTTTATCGTCAATTTCTATCATCGGCTCGCTCGGCGTTTGCAGGTATCGGCTATAATGATGTCGTACAGTTCGCCGAGTGTCATTCCCATTGCCCGCACCTGTTTAGGCACTATACTGCCTCCGCTCATACCGGGGATGGAGTTTATCTCAATCATATACGGCTCGCCCGCCTCGGTAACGATAAAATCGACACGCACGATGCCGCGACAACGGCAGGCACGATACGCCGCCAAAGACATACGGTTGAGTTTTTGTCTTACGTCGTCCGATATACGGGCCGGCGTAATCTCCTCCGACATACCCTGCTCGTATTTGGATTCATAGTCGAAAAAATCGTGTTCCGGGACAATCTCGGTAACAGGGAAAACATACTCCTTACCGCCGGCAATCATCACTCCGCAACCCATCTCGCGACCGACGATGCACTCCTCGACCAACACCTCGTCGCTCTCGGAAAATGCCTTCTCGACAGCCGGCTCGATATCCGCCTCAATCGCCACCTTGGTAACGCCGAAACTGCTGCCGCTGGCATTCGGTTTGACAAATACGGGCAGGCCAAGCCGCTCAACGACAGATGCGGCATCGACCTTCTCTCCACGACCAATCAGTATCCCGCGTGCCAAGTTGATGCCGCATCCGGCCACGGCACGTTTGGTTGAGATTTTGTCGAACGTGATAGTCGAAGATACCTGCGAACACGACGAATAAGGTATGCCCATCATATCGAGATAACCCTGCAATTTGCCATCCTCGCCGGGTGTGCCATGAATAATGATGAGTGCATACTCGAACTCCGTACGCTCGCCATCCACGGTCAGCGAAAAATCGTTCTTGTCGAGCGGGAACTCTCGCCCGTCGGGTGCAGTATATATCCAATCGCGATGATGCAAATCGATAATCTTCACATTATATTTGGCCGCATCGAGTGCCGACGCTATCTGTGCGGCACTTTGCAGCGCAATACCGCGTTCGGACGAATTACCACCCGCGAGCAATGCTATTTCAAGTTTTTTCATCTGTTGTGCAATTTTTGTTCTGTCATTTCAATAAATTCTTTGGCCTCGACACACCCTGCATCGGTTGCCAATGCCTGCCTAAAATCGGCAAGAGCCAATGCGTACTCCCCTATTCGGTAATGCCACATTCCGCGTTCGACGAACAGTGCCGCATCGGGAGTATCGGTTGCAGCAATGCTCTCGTTGAGCGACGCTATACGGGACATCGGACTCCACAAGCGATGTTCGGCAATATACTTTGCCACGGCAGGAGAGACCTTGTCATCGATACTCTCGCCACGACCTATCGCATCGCGAATCTCGGTTGCCGATATATCGAAAAACGGTGCATCGGCCAAATATCTTACACGGTCGGCATATTTTATATCGTCATAACCTCGACGCGGATAGACCATTATTTCATAGTCGCGCAAAATCTCGTCGTGCGCCACCCATCTGTCGAATATGGCCATATTGTCGGCTCCTATCAACAAAGAGAATTGCATCTGCGTACCGAAATTACGCTTTAAGTAACGTAAAGTATTTATGGTATAAGATGGCTTGTCAAGCGTAAATTCGACTGCCGAAACCAAAATTCTATCCGGATATTTCGATTCGGCACAAGCCAATTCGCACATTTCGTAACGATTGAATTCGGGAGCAAGGTCGGCACTCTTTTTAACGGGATTGTGCGGCGATACTATCAGCACCGTCTCATCGCACAGACCGCAATCTAACACCCATTCCGCCAATGCGATATGGCCGCGATGCACGGGATTGAAAGAGCCGAAATATAATGCCACCCGCTTCATCTATTCCGCAAGGAATTTATCAATTATCGACTCTGTCTCCGCAATGGCGGTCGCCAAATTGTCGTTCGTTACGACATAATCGAAATGCGCGGCTTTGGTAATCTCGAATTCCGCTTTTGCCACCCGTTTGGCTATAACCTCGGGAGCATCGGTACCTCTGCCGACCAATCTGCGTTCGAGTTCTTCTATCGACGGAGGCATAATGAAAATAGAGCATGCTTTCTCGCCGAAGATGCGTTTGAGATTGATGCCGCCCATGACATCGATGTCGAAGATGATAGTGTTGCCCTTATCCCAGATGCGCTTCATTTCGCTTTTGAGCGTGCCATAATATGTACCGGCATATACCTCCTCCCACTCTACGAATTTATCCTCGGCAACAGCCTTGCGGAACTCGTCGGCCGTAAGGAAATAGTAATCTACGCCATCGCGTTCGGTGCCTCGCGGAGCACGCGACGTGGCCGATATCGAGAACTCGAACTGCGAATACTTTTTCAGCAATTCGCGTACTATCGTTGTTTTGCCAGAACCGCTCGGTGCGGAAAATATAATCAATCGTTCCATCTGACACACTACAACAGGTTGAGTACCTGTTCCTTTATCTTCTCCAATTCGTCCTTCATCTTTACGACTATTATCTGAATGTCGTGCTGATTGGCCTTCGACCCCGTCGTGTTGATTTCGCGCCCCATCTCTTGAGCGATAAATCCGAGTTTGCGACCTGCCTGCGGCTCATTGTCTGCCACCTCGCGGAAATATCTGCAATGGTTTTGCAAACGCACCTTCTCCTCGGTAATGTCGAGTTTTTCGATGTAAAAAATCATCTCCTGCTCCAATCGGTTGTTATCGACCTCAACGCCGAGTTTTGCGATATTGTCGCGAATTTTCGCACGAATCGCATCGGCACGCGCCTGCTCGAACGGAGTTATTGCATCGCGCAACGCCTCTATCTTATCGACACGGCGCAACAGGTCGGCAATCAGCGTTGCACCCTCCTGACTGCGGAATGCGTCCAACGACTTTGCAGCCTCGACAACGACCGTACGAATTGCCTGCAACTCCTCCTCCGACACATCGGCGGTCTCAGTGGAAACGACACCCGGCATACGCAACACCGAAGGCACAATCGCATCATAGTCCGCATCTATCGAAGAGTAGGCAAGAGCGTCCGTAATTTGGCGCAGATAGTCGCGAAACATCTCGCGATTGATTTGGGCGGCAGTCTCCGCTTCGGTCGTTTCGACCGTAATCGAAACGTCCACCTTGCCGCGCACCAGCATCTGTGAAACGATGTTGCGCACCTCGACCTCAACAGCACGATACGCCGCAGGGATTTTGATTGCAAGGTCCAACTGCTTGGAGTTCAGCGAGCGAATCTCCGCTGTAAACTTTTTTTGATTGACAACAATTTCGGCTTTGCCGAATCCCGTCATTGATTTTTGCATAATTTGTTGCTTTATTGTTGCAAAATTACACATTCCCCGCGAAAAATCAACTCTTTCAAATGCCAAATCGTGCCGCGACCGACAATAAATACGCATCGCCGGGCACCCAACCATATTGCAATTCATTAAAACCATTAGTGGTTGTATCTTATTTGAATTCTACATCAAACCACAACGCATAGCAGACAGAGGTAAAGCACACGACTTTCCAAAGTTTCAATCCACGCTCCCACACGGGGAGCGACAACCGATAATCGCGGTAGAATACGGTACGATATGTTTCAATCCACGCTCCCACACGGGGAGCGACCGATGTAAAGTTCGACTATCAAAGAGTAATCTACGTTTCAATCCACGCTCCCACACGGGGAGCGACTTGGCAATACAGAATATGCCGAAATAATCAAGGTGTTTCAATCCACGCTCCCACACGGGGAGCGACCGCATAAACAACGAGGATATATTGTGCAGGCTTGTTTCAATCCACGCTCCCACACGGGGAGCGACAATCCGCGTATATGTTACGTTGGCGGCAAACGAGTTTCAATCCACGCTCCCACACGGGGAGCGACTTTCATTTCTGCGCAGAAATATAACGCCGAGATGTTTCAATCCACGCTCCCACACGGGGAGCGACAGAGGCAATCGCACCCCACAAAGCCGCTTCTTGGTTTCAATCCACGCTCCCACACGGGGAGCGACGCGGGTCGGTCAATACCCGCACATTGAACAACTGTTTCAATCCACGCTCCCACACGGGGAGCGACTTGTTCATTTTGTCTTTTTTGTATTACAAAAATGTTTCAATCCACGCTCCCACACGGGGAGCGACCTATGCGCGAATTGGCGAGTATCGGACTAATAGTTTCAATCCACGCTCCCACACGGGGAGCGACTATCGTGGCGTGTAGCATCGATTACATCGGCAGGTTTCAATCCACGCTCCCACACGGGGAGCGACCGCCAATTCGCGGTCGGTCAGTTTGTCGTCCAACACGTTTCAATCCACGCTCCCACACGGGGAGCGACAGTTCATGATCTACAATTCTATCCCACAATTAGTTACCACGCCGTTTGTGCGAAACTTCAGAATTGTATCACAAATATACATAATAATATTTATCCCACAATTTATTTATCTGGCAATCAGTTTGTGCGAAAGAACGAGAAAACATGTATAACATATCTTTCGCAATAACTAAATGAGGATTGCATCGTTCATATTAACGGCTGTTTCTACACCAATCACTTCCACGCGTCTGTGCTCATTTCTGTTGAGATGATAGATACGGATGCTATCTAATGCGAGGTCGATGATGCCCTTTATTCTCTCTTTCAAGACACAAAGTTGCACCTCGGTCAGTTCACACTCAAAAACTGAATTTTGAACCCGTTGACCATAGTCAATACATGCTTTGGCAACCCTGCGCAAACGTCGTTGGCCAGCCTTGTCTGTTGTATCCACATCGTATGTCACCAGTATATACATAAGTTATTATTTTATTAAGAATACAGGGTAATCATCAATGTCGTTTCTTATGTATCTTGCCAACATCATTGCTTGAACGTATGGCAATAGTCCGATTTCAATCTTCTCGTTTAGATAAGGATGAATGATGGTCTCGCGTTTACGGTTCTGCCATGCTGTAAGGAACTTTTTTCGACCTTTATCAGTCAATACAACACCATTATCTCCTTGATAAAAGAAATCCTTGGGCATGATTTGGCGTTTGTTGATTAGAGACAACACAAAGCGATCACCGAGATAGGCGCGAAACTCTTCCATCATATCAAGAGCCAATGATGTACGACCCGGACGAAGCGCATGAAGGAATCCAACGTATGGGTCCAATCCTACGGTTTCGATGGCCGCTGTCATATCATTGGCAATCAGCGTATACGCCAATGACAGCATGGCATTTACTGCATCTTTTGGTGGACGACGGTTCCTTCCATTGAACGGAAAAGATTCTTTTTGATTCAAGATGAGTTTAGGCAGGACCTCAAAATAAGCATTTGATGCAATACCCTCAAAACCTATCAGTTTTGTTTTGTCTTCCGCACACAAGGCATAGCGTTTGTTGGTATCGAGCATTTTGACGGCGTCTTCCACTTCCTGACATTCGCCATAGTCGCGGATGTATCTTCTGAGAATATTCCGATAGTTCTGTATCTTAGCCGCAATCATGAGTTTTGCCACATGCAATGACCATTCTTCATCGTCAGACAAAGAATATTGGGCTTTGCGTAGAAGCACATTGCCATGAGCAGCACCTTGAACACGACTCACAAACCGTCCATGAGGAGACAAGAACGTAAGTGATATGCCGCTGTCACTACAAAACTTCATCAGTTCCGGACTTGCCCCCATATATCCGAAAGTGACGATACCCTCGATGTTTATCGAAGGAATGCGGAACACTTCCTGATGTTGGACAGACACAACGATATTCAGCCCATCCTTGCTAATATATGCTTCAGGAGTTGTAACATATAGCATATTCAATAATTTTCTCATGCCAACAAGTTGTGTTTAAGATAAGTCGCAACACCGCTACCATTGATATCCGGCAGGCAGATATTTTTCAAAGAACATTTATCACAATGCTTACCTTTAGATGCCATCGGAATATGTCTGCTCTCGAATATTCTGTGCATCTCATCTGCACACTCTATTACGATACCACGCAGTCTTGGAGTGATTTCCACTTCAACTCTGTGGCGGATTTCGCCATAAAAGAATGCACCGTAAGCAATATGAATGGAATACATCTCTTCAAGGCACATAGCCTGTGCTGCCAGTTGCACTTCATCTATCTCGTCCTTCTTTGGCTTTCCATGCTTGTATTCCACAGGCACAGGAATCCAATGTCCGGGATATTTTGGATGCTGAATAGTGCCCGTAATATCTTCGGAGGGCAGAAGTTCGATAGCATCGCTGATGCCATAGAGCCCAAGTTCATGCGATGCGATACTGACTGAACGCATAGTGATGTGGTCTCCACACTTTTGACGATAGAAAGGGTCATCAACATGCTTGTGCAGCAGTTGGCCTTCAATCGTCAGCCGATTGTCATCCCACTGCTGCTCAAGATGTATGAGAGCCCATTGCCGGGGACAGAACCTGTAGTGCTGTATCCCCGACAACATCAGCATATCGTCTTCACAATACATTTATTATATAAGTTCCTCTACTTCGACATTTGCCGGCACTGCATCCTTATCTATTGTGACCTTATAGTCGCCGAAGGAACGAGGTGCGCCTTCGCATACCTTTTCTACTTTGACAAGGTCAAACAGTTTATTTGCAGGGGCGTTGCCAAGTTTGGAGTCATGCTTGAATACAATAAGTTTTTGTGCACTCATGAGTCCGCGAGCGGCCGAGCGATCGACATCGAACATGTTTTTCAGAGCCTCCCAGAAAAGTTCAAGATCTTCTTCAGAGAAGCCTGTTTGCTGTGCAAGGTTGGCAGAGATGAAGCCATGGCAGACATAAAGGCCATAGGGTACAGTTGCTTTTCTACCCATCGTACGATTATCTCCACTTTGCTTTTCTGCTTCCTTTTCCGTAGCTACTGCCATACGAGTAATGGAATGTTCTGCTGTTGCGATTGTATCTACAGACCGTGCAAAAGTTAGCTGTATGGCGCCACGTACCTGTCCTGCTTTCTTACCTGTTGACATAACGGCTCCGAAAGTACGAATATCGTAATAGTTCTTGCACATAAACATACGAGCAGCTTCAGTCTTGTCTTTTGCAGCTTTAACTTCCGAATCATCGTGAGCCTTATCAATCAATGTATTCAAAACGGCTTTTTCCTTGATGAAAATATCGTAGCCGTCGGCTTGTCCTTTTGCAGTCTGGACATAGTTTCTAACTTTACGTTTTAGACAAACATCTGTAACTAACCCCATACCAGTTTCTGCATCTACACGAGGGAGATTACCTGCATCAGGGTCACCATTCGGGTTGCCATCCTGTACATCAAAGATGTAAACGAAATCAATTCTGTTGTTTAATTTTTTTAATTCTGACATAATTGTGTATTATTAAATTGTTTTTACTGTTCTTTTTTACTTGTGAAGAAGTCTTGACGCTGATGGTAATAACCTACAAAGAATCGTCCTTGGTCTTGAAGGTCAAGGTGTGTTGGGAACCCATTGGCTGACAGCTTCTCGATTATCTCTTGCTTTAGCTTCTCGAAGTATATTCTTCGTCCTTCGTCCAATTTCTCAGAATGGTGTACTGAAAGATTGAGAATAGTGGCAAACACTGCTGAAGGGGTTGCACTTGCAGCGTTCATATATCTTTCGCGAATGCTACTGATATTGTTTGCGTCTTCCTGGATTTTATCCAATACTGCAAACAGGCGACCGCACAGGTAGCCTTGGTTGGTGTTTTCTTTGTCTAACATAATGCCTATTTGTTTGTTGTTAATATTTTGTCTGTTAAGATATGCCTTGATAATGGCGGCACGTGTAATGGTCAGTTTTTGTTCGGCCCTTATTCTGCGAATACATGCCGAATAAAGTGTGGCGGGATATGGCAAACCTTGGAAGATGCTCTTCACAACTGCTTCAGGGAGGTTTGGCGTAGCATCTGACATTTTACCTCCAAGAGTAACTGATGAAATGATTGCCTCAATACCCATATACGGCTTCTTGTCTTTACGAGTGTCGTGAATCTCCATATCGTTGAAGTGTTGGAGTATCTTGCCGGCAAAATCTTTCAATGTGGTTTCCGACCAATATACAACTGCTATGCGGGCGGAATTAGGTGCAAGACCGAGAATATAAAACTTATCATCAAGATCTGTTTTAAGTATTCCCGAATAGATTGATTCAAATACCTTTCTCACTTCCATCAAGTTGGCATTGGGGTCATCATTCTCTTTTTCTGAAAAACCAAGTAGTTCAAAGAGGCTTTCCTCTGCTTCTATGGATACTTTATTATTGTTAGAAGCCCAAAATACGAAGGTGCGCGTACCAAGTATAAACTTGTTGCGTGAGTTTTCCTGCAACATCGAATTCAGGGCTGTGGTATAGGCAAACTCTGCCTCTTTGGAGATAGGAGCATTCCCACATTGTGTTTTTCCATAGGAGTCGTATCCCGAATCTCCCTGAAATGAAACGAGTTTGGCGGTTGCTTGACTGCCTGGAATCATAGTGGCTGTTGTAATTTCAACAGGTACTCCATGTTTACCTGAAATCAAACATAACTTTGCGTCTGAATTATCACATTTCTCCAACTGGAGAATTTCCTTTTTTTCTGCCACAATCTTCAAGTCGCCTTCTATCCTGAAAGAAAAATTTGAGAATTTCTTGGACAAGTTTTTCTTTATTTCTTCCCACAATGGATCCTGTGAAACGATTGCAAGGATATCCTCCCTATTATTTTTATAAAATGCCTTAATAATGGATATATCTTTATTGTCAGGATATACCGTCGATATTTCGTCTATCTTTGCCTTAAACGTGTCAAAATATTGTTGTTCTTTGTTGTTATTCTTCTCTGAATATCCTAACACATAAGCACTATTGTCATAAAGATAATTTGCCACAACAGCACTTGTGCGACCTACATGTTTCTTGACAAGATAGACACGTGCGTGGCCGTTGCCTGTTCTGCAGTCCTCAAAACGCAGGAATCGTCCATCAGATGACAACACTATAAGAAAGCCAATCTCTTTCTCTTCCATACCATTGACAGGCATGTTGTCACACCTATTATAATAGTCATATAACGCTTTTAGTATCATTGCAGTATCTCCTCGCTATTGAATGGTGGAACAATTATCACTCCTTCTTTCATCTCTACCCTATAGAACATGGCTTGGATGTCTTTGGGATTTGTGAAATCCATGTCGTAGAGCATGATGCCCAAGTCTCTATTCCCGCCATCAGCAGCAGACAATGCAGGAGTTAAGTCTTCATTATCATGATCTACAAGGCGGAATGATGCAGAAAACTCACGTGTACCGAGATAAGGTTGGGTAAAGCATTGTCCTTGTGCTGCCCTACGCTCGAACATCTGATAATATTTCATCGGATTCTCGTCAGACCCTGGTTTGTGTTTAGCAAATGCCTCCCTTGGACGTTCGTTCACAGGTATAAACACCAACTTTGCCCATATACGGTACTTCACGTCTTTGAGAAGAAGGGAATTCTTCTGCTGACGCTTTTCCTCTATGAATATTCCAGAGCCTCTTAAACTTGCCGTAGCACCCACCTCATTCCTTCGTACAGAAGTCCACCGGATAGGATTAAGTACCTCAATCTTCGTCACCTGCCATCTCATTGCATATCTTTTGAACAGGATGGCTTCAAATATGGCACGGGCAGCCGACGGAGTAATAACGTCATAACTCACTCGCTCCACTTTAAATTCCGGCCTGGTAAAGCATGCGTAGTCGCCCCACACCTCCAAGCAGTATTCTCTGTCTATATATTCCATGTCATTCTTATTGTTATGATTTATCTTATTGTTCCTTGATATTATACTGTTAGTATTTCATCCATCCAGTGGTTATCGAGCCTTAGTCCGATGTTGTCGTCATATTGTGCCCGGTCATTGACCACATATATGCCTTCTACAACTTCTTCTATGGCTCCATAATCAAATAGTGTTTTGAAGTCTCGCTCATGAATATTCACTCCATATTGCGACAACTGTTTCATCAGAGAGTAGGTTATCCCTTCTGTCTTTATGCGCTCAACAAGTTCAAGACTGTCGTCCATATTGACAATAACCGTTTTCCCGGGTTCTTCAATAAGTTTGAACGCCTTTGCAGCACTTTCAAAACACATTTCCTTAGGTTTATAAAGGAGACCCTTTATATCTTTACGGTCAAAAGTTTCCTTCCGACAATATAGTTGCCTAAAATACTCCGTCATTGTCTCAGGTGCAAACCAGTCATTGACATTTGTCATATTGAGCCTCGCGTTGTTGGCATTTACGACACTGCCATATAGATTGTGCTCTTTAAGACTGAAAACGTATGTTGTTGCCATGTCCAATTTACCCTCGCGATTGCATCTGCCTGCCGCTTGGAGAATAGAGTCAAGTCCCGCTTCTTGCCTGTAAACCACAGGGAAATCAATATCCACTCCTGCTTCAATCAATTGGGTTGCAACAACTCGGATAACTTTTTCGGTATTATCCGACAAGGCCTGCTTTATCTTCGCAATTACACGATCTACATGCTTAGGGCACATCATTCTCGACAAATGTATGGTTAGGCCCTCCTTCGGAAGTCGCTCGTATATCTCCCTTGCATCATTTCGGGTATTCACTATACACAACACCTTATCATGGCGCGAGAGCCTATCGGCTATTTCATCATAAGTACTACCACAGTTATCTATCTCCAAGCACACCCTTCTCAATTTATCGTGAAGGGTATATTCCTTTGGTATTATTTCCGTTATATCCTCTATGCCTTGAAATGCGGCTTTGGGATTGCATCCCTCTATCAGTCCGACGAGCACGGGTTGGCTCGCTGTGGTGAACAACACAGACACGCCAAACATCTTTTGATATGACTTCAAGGTATCCACTATGGGCTGTAGAAAATCCGTAGGCAACGTCTGCACCTCATCGAGTATGATGACACTATTAGCAATATTATGCAACTTTCGGCAGTCTGACGGCTTGTTGCTGAACATCGATTCAAACAGTTGCACATTGGTTGTAACCACAATGGGATAGTCCCAATTTTCAGTGGCGAGTTTTGCCTTGTGTCTCCTTGTGGTGTCGTTTATTGATTGCGGATCGAAATTGCTGTGATGTTCCAAAACAGCGTTCTCGCCAAAAATATGTTTCAGTATGGAAGCGGTCTGCACAATAATACTTGTATAAGGGATGGCGATTATTATCCTTTTCATTCCATTGTGCACGGCATGCCTCAATGCCCAACCAAGAGAAGACAAAGTCTTGCCACCTCCTGTCGGCACGGTCAGGCTATAAAAACCTTTTTTCACGGCGGACATACTGACACATCTTTCCTGCACTTGCTGTCTTATTGTATTAACCTCTGACTTGACACTACCTTTCTGAAGATTATCCATATATTGCTCCAACAATGGCAATAGAGACTCCAATTTGACATCATTAATTCGCACCTTGGCAGCACATTCATCCATAAACGATTCTGTATCAAGATAATCGGCATCAACAAGGCACGAGAACAACATTCGTGATAAATGATGAAAATCATTCCTAGACAGTTGCTCTTTTCTAAAAGGCAGAACGTTGAGTGCAGGCTTTTCAATGTCCGTCGCAACCTCTTTAGGAAGCGGAGACTTAAGTATGTCTTGCAATTCGTAATAATCATAGAGGCCTCGATGATGTGATGCTATCTGGTTACAAAAAAGATGCATGGCCGACTCGCCAAAATTGCGTTCCGCAACGATTGCTCCTACATAGGCATGTTTTTTCCCCTCTTGGGTGTAATCTGTATATCCTTGCATTCCATTCACATCGCGTATATATTCTTGAAACTGTTTTTTTTCTTTTCCTTTGTCATGTAGCAGTCCCAACACATAACCCCATTCAGCCATACCGAATGCAGCAGCAAATTTTTTTGTCAAATTGGCAACTCCT
Organism: Alistipes sp.; assembly: GCA_051875395.1. GTDB lineage: Bacteria > Bacteroidota > Bacteroidia > Bacteroidales > Rikenellaceae > Alistipes. The sequence goes on from JBJEGV010000036.1 coordinate 28,999, forward strand.
AAACTATGTTCCTCGTTACTTTGATATGAGACACCGGTTGCATCCCTTCGTATGTGGGAAATGATTTTTGGTATTACCATTTCGTTTTTCGTTTGTTTCTGTAAAATTAGTTAAAAAATTTGCAATTTTTAAACCGTTTATCTAACTTGGTTTCCGTAAGAATCTACATCTTACCACAACAAGGCTATATGCCGAAGGTTTAATACCTATTGCCCCGCGTACTCCGTGGGGTGCTTTTTTAGGTTGATAAAGCAGTACGATGCCATGAAGTCGGATGCCGAACAACCCATTTGCAGTTTGCTATATCAATGGCGGGAAATGGAGCGCAAATTGTTTATAAAATCAACATTTTGCGAGGCACACTCCTGCTCTGGTCTTCAAATGGCACAGAGTACCACAAATCGAAGTCTGCAGATAATACCTTGCGAAGTTTGTGCGCAATCGCCAAGCCTCGCTTGTGGTAATCTTCCCAATCTTTGGTGTATGTTTCCGATGCCATAACAGCAGGCTCGATTTCGTGTTGCCATTCGTACAGTTCCGGCATTACGATATGCTTGCCATGCTTGTCACATATATCATCATTCTCGATAAGACCGTCTGTATCGATGTCGATGGATGCATTATCGCTTAACATGAAATTGCCCAATGAATCATAGTTCGGAGATATCAATATCGCATCCTTAACTCGTGCATCCCGCGGTTGAGCCGTGTCATAGTCTCGCATTTCCTCTTTAATATACTGCTCTATGAGCGGAGATTTAATCTTCGCATAGGCTTCCAACCGAGTTCCATCGCCATAGTCATCATCCTCTATCGGGTACTGAAGAGCAAGCGACAACAGTCCCTCGTAAAGAGTTCGTACCAATTGTTTTCGGTCGCAATATCCGGCAATAACGGGCATGTCTACAAACTGGTTCGGGAGTATCTTGACCACAGCATACTCCTTGTAATCAAATCCCACGCCGGTATCTACCGGCTTTATTTTATCAAGAACATTGACAAATTGTATTTGCAGTGTTGTATTACTGTTGTCGTTCGACAATTCAATATCGCTTCGGTGTGTATATATCAATAACTCAAACTGATGACGAATGGTTTCGAGGCAGTTGTCCCAATGTGTAAACCAAGTCTTGTAACAACGGTCGCCTATCCCGATACGATAGAGTTCGTCATCCTCTTCGAATATGTCGAAAACAAACGCCTCTTCATGAACCTTGTCGGTCATCAACCTATTGTGAGATGGATGCAATGCCTCAATTTGCAGTTGTTTGTGGCACATCTCGATTACTTCGGGTACAACACCGCCATCTTCGTATATCGATGCGCAATCTGTTGTTGCGTAAGCCTGATGCGCAGTTGCAATGGCTTGGGCAATCTTCTCTACATAGTCGCTAAATTTGAAATGTAATACTTGGTACAGCGACAATTCGGTATTGAGCATGCTCCACTCGTAACTATATTGAGTTTTACGGATGCCTACCTCACAACTATACCATTGGTCGTCGGTTAATATATCCATAAAATACCGATTGTCTTTGTAGATTGACGAGACGAGGTCTAATGGATGTACCAGTAGAACTCTGCCATCTATATAAAGCCATTATAATCGGCAAAACGATTTGTACAATTTTGTAAAACGAAATGTACAAAAATCCAAAATTTTTATACATGCAAAAACAAACCGCTGCAACCATTGTCGCAGCGGTTTGCTTATGCAGCAATCTTGTCAAGAATCTCATGGCAATTATCCTTTATCTTTCGTATGTTTCGCGTCCACTCTGTCAGCGTAAAACCTTTTTCGTATTGAGGATAAGGCTGCTCGATCTTAATAAACCGAAAATGTTTGCATAGCGGATAAATATAGCGATATGTTTTTACCACCAGCACATCGAAGTCTCCGAGCAGGAACGCCACATTCGCACGTAAATATGCTGATGGCGATGTTGTGTTCGTTAGTATCTGTTCGTGCGTTATTTCGCCCGTTCTGCGGTTACGCAGGAACCGTGTGTAATGGAAGCCGAAGTAGCGGAAATTAGCCGCTTTGTATATCGTTCCGCAACCCAATCGACCATCGGCAAAACTCTGCACTGCCACACAATCAGGGTCGAGTTTTCGCAGGAGTTTAATCGAGGATGCTATCAGAATGCTCTCGGCGTTGTGTCCGAGCGTGTCATCTATCCACATTCGGTTGAGTTCACACATCCACGCTTTCGGGTTTGGGTGTGTGAATAGTTTCGCTCGTGGGTTTTTCATATAGCCGTAAACAGCCACACCGAGGCAAACATCGGGTTCGTCTGCACGGAATATCCCGAAATTGTATTTACCAAAACCACCCTCGTTCCACTTATGCGAATAGTGGTTTGCCACGATAAGGTCTTTGGCAAGAGCCTTATCTACCGGCTTAATAACGAGCCGTCCGAGTGCGGAGGTCTCTTTGAGTATCTGCATACTCTCTGTGCTTTTGTTGTCAATCATTCAGCATAAAATCAATGTTTAATCGGTTATAAAAAGGTGTTTTAATGTTTTTGTTGTATATTTGTAACCTCTTACTCACATAACGAAAATACGCCAACACGTGGTCAAAGGTTTAGCCCTCGACTGTGCGTGTTGGCGCATTTCGTTAGTATGTGGGTAAGAGAACTACTAACAAGGTTGGGGGCTTTTATGCACCCCTCCCGAAAATGTGTGTTTGGAGAGTAATTTTTTACCTGTAAATCATTGCGTTTTTCAAAAAAAATGCTTACTTTTGTATCGTGTATATCCCACCTTTGGGAGATACAGGATGATTATCCCAATTAATGTAGTGTTATGGGTGGCTTTTGTTACCCGCAAACCCTTTGGGATATCCAATATATACATCCCGTTTGACAGAACTTGAAATGCGTCGCATATTTTTTGGACAATACATCTATAAGAGTTCAGACTAACATATATCGTGGTACGCCCGTCGGGATTTATAAGGAGCGAGTTTTCCCTCACTCCTATTTTTTATATTATTCAACAGAGAAGCCTCGCAGAGTATATACTCGCCCATATTGCTCTTTATTATAGAACCACCACAAGCGGTATTTCATACGCACCATTTCTCCTCCGCTCGATTTACGGCGAGTGTCTGATACGGCAAACTGTAAACCAATCTTCGCATATACTTCGGCTTGGGTATTCTGAATACCACCCCGTAATGTACATTTTTTACTGGTGTTCTGCACAGCATATCTACCTTTACCATCTTTATATATAAGCGACTGACATAGTGTCGGTAGTTCTTTGCCTATAAGATTACCATCTCGCTTTTCATCTGCCACTGCAATACATTTAGGCACATACCATGTATTAGCCTCACCTGTATCAAGTACAATGCCCTTGAAATGCACATATTGATTCTTGGGAGACCGCGTCATTCGTTTTCCCTTGTAAAGTGCGTTTACTGTTTGCGAGCCGCCAGTACGGCGATGTTTGCTGCGATGTTTTTTTCGCAACAGCACCAATTGCACGCCGTCGGGAATGACTCCATGTCTCACATATACAGTTGTACGATTTTTGATTTTAATCTCGATGTGCATATTCTCCGTGACGGCAGTAAAGTCTCCCCATGTCTTGTTGGCAAAATCATATTCACGCTTGTAACGTTGCATATTGGGGAGCACCTGCTCTTGCGTACAGGTATTACCATTACGATATACATTGATCGTGTACTCAGTAGCCCCGTTAATTACCGCAGAGCCCGACTTACAATGCAGACGTATATTAGTCAATTGCGCGTCAAGTTGATTTCGGGAATATACACCGGTCATCACATATAAGCGCGCATTCAGATTATCGGCCACCAATTTCAAATTTTGTATCGTCGAATACAAGGCTTGGTTGGTGGCAAAGTTGTTAAATTCCGAAGTCGCATACAAATCCGGTGTGTCGGGGATATAAGTCGCCATATACTTTGCCGAACGCACGATACGAGCCTCGGCATAAGTTGTACCGTCCGCAACGACATTTTCCCTATCCTCTATTACCTTTATGGCTTTGCCCGATGTAGGAGTGGCGGCAAGAGGCAGTACCTCGCCATCAATAACGACAATACCGGTGTTGCCGTTTTCCGGTTCTTTGAGTATATATCGCTTGCCACCAATGGCCGCGAGTGCCTGCAACAGTTCAATCTGCGCCTGAATAAAAGAAAGTGTTTGTGTGGAGAGCGGATACATGCCATTTCCGCCATCTGCCACAGATGTAGATGAGTATTGTGCTTTATTCATTATCTGATAGTGTAAATTGCTTGTTTGCTTAATGGGC
>JBJEGV010000037.1:0-33022 GCA_051875395.1 Alistipes sp.
AGTTGGATAGCGATTAAGAATTTGCGGGGCGATTGCCCCGCAAATTTTATATACTCCTCCTTCATTCCGAGCGATGGCGAAGCAGCAGTAGCAGTAGAATAATAGAGGCTTCGAGACTCCTCTGCCGAAATATGCGCTTGTGTCATCAAGTCGTCATCTTTGCCTTGATTTCTCTCGAAATCGGTTTGGAACACTATTTTTTTTGTAACTTTGCAGCACAACCGCAAAAGATGGTTCGGTATTGAATTGGCAAAAGAAAAGAGACATATAAAATTCTTGCGTTTTTTCTTTTTATTGCTGTTTGTCGTACATTCGGGCAATATAACTCTGTTTAATCATACCCATGTGGTAAACGGAGTGATTATCGTGCATTCCCATATCAACACGGGCGAGCACACTCATACCAAGCAGAGTCTCGTAACGATATTCTTTTTATCCAACATACTTACTGCGGGTAATTTCCAAACATCATTCATGCCTGTATTATGGCTTGTTCTTATCGGGGAAATACTTGTTCCGGCATTATCCGATGTTGCAGCCATAACGCACGGCACGGTTTCTTTGCGTGCCCCTCCTGCCTTGTTTTGATTTTATCGGTATGCCTTCCCTGCATCGACAGGGAGAGTATTTTTGTGCTTTTTTCAAATCAAAACAACTCCATAAAATAAATGAAAACGTTACATATCGCATTATTGGGGACAATGCTCGTATTGTTCCCCCAATTATCGTATGCTCGCGAATATACCATAAAAGATTCCGACGCGAACATGGTGGGGCATGTGATAGACAAACATACGAAAGAACATCTCCCGTATATCTCGGTTATGCTGAAAGGTACCACTATCGGCTCCACGACTGATGCCACGGGACACTACCATTTGGTCAATCTTCCGGAAGGCCATTTCACGATAGAGGTTTCCTCAATAGGCTATAAGACCATAACCCGCGAGGTGGATTTGAAGGATGGAACGACTTTGGAAATGAACTTCGAAATAGAAGAAGATGCTACGTCGTTGGACGGAGTGGTCGTTTCGGCCAATAGAAGCGAGACCACGCGCCGCATGGCTCCGACCCTTGTGAATGTGCTGAATATGCAGATTTTTGAACAGACCAACTCTTGCAATCTGGCACAGGGGCTGAATTTCCAACCTGGTGTGAGGGTGGAAAACAACTGCCAAAATTGCGGTTTTCAGCAAGTGAGGATAAACGGCCTCGACGGTCCTTATACGCAGATTCTCATCGATTCGCGTCCTATATTTACCGCACTCTCGGGAGTGTACGGCCTTGAACAACTGCCGGCCAATATGATTGACCGCGTGGAGGTGATGCGTGGCGGAGGCTCTGCCTTGTTCGGCTCGTCCGCCATTGCCGGAACCATCAACATCATAACCAAAGAGCCGACGAGAAATTCCGCTCAAATATCGCATACATTGACAGGCATCGGCGATGGGAAGGCTTTCGACAACAATACGATGCTTAACGCTTCGTTGGTAACCGCAAACAACAAGATGGGAATTGCCGTATTCGGACAAAACAGGGAGAGGGCAGGATATGATTACAATGGGGACGGATTTACCGAACTGCCCGAACTCAGAGGCCAAACATTGGGTATGCGTTCCTACATCAAAACAAGCAATTATTCAAAACTGACTTTTGAATATCATCATCTTCAAGAGTACAGAAGGGGCGGAGATTTGCTCGACCGTCCGGCTCACGAAGCGAACATAGCGGAGCAAATCAAACACAGCATCAACACCGGAGGTGTCAAATTCGACTATTTCAGCCATAACGGAAAGCACTATTTGAGCGTATTTGCGTCGGCACAACACATCGACCGAGATAGTTATTACGGCGGAGGACAAGACCCGAATGCGTATGGAGCGACGAAAGACCTGACGTTCGTGGTCGGCTCGCAATATGTGTACCATGCCGACAAATGTCTGTTCATGCCTGCCGACTTTACCGCAGGCGTGGAATATAATCAGGACAACCTTAAAGACTCGCAATGGGGATACAAAAGATTCATCTCGCAGACGGCAAGAATAGGCAGCCTCTTCGCACAAAACGAATGGAAAAATGCCAAATGGGGATTTTTGATTGGAGGCCGTCTCGATTGGCACAGCATGCTTAATAAGCCGGTATTCAGTCCCCGTGCGAATCTGCGCTTCAACCCGACCCCAAACATCAACCTGCGTGCAAGTTACTCGTTCGGTTTCCGCGCGCCGCAGGCGTTCGATGAAGACCTCCATATAGCGAATGTGGGCGGAACGGTGTCGATGATTCGGTTGGCCGATAATCTTAAAGAAGAAAAATCGCAAAGCCTGAGCGTTTCGGCGGACATGTACCGCAGTTGGGGCGATTGGCAAGGGAATCTTCTTGTAGAGGGCTTTTTTACCGATATAGGCAACGTGTTCGCTCTGACAGAAATCGGCACGGAAGACGGTGTCATAATATTGGAACGGGGCAATGAAAAAGGCGCAAACGTATATGGCATGACGCTGGAAGGAAAAATTGCTTGGCGCAACAAATGGCAATTACAGGCTGGATTCACGCTTCAAGAGGGCAAATACAAGGAAGCCCGTTCGTGGGATGACGGAGGAGTACCCGAAGAAAAAAGGATGTTCCGCACTCCCAAGGCATACGGCTATTTTACCATGACCTGCAACCCCATAAAGACGTTGTCTGTCGCATTGTCCGGAACCTATACGGGTTCCATGCTCGTTGAGCATCATTCCGGCTACATTGAAGAGAATCGCACGGAGAAAACAAAAGGCTTTATGGATGTGGGGCTCAAAGTGTCGTATGACTTCAATTTGTACAAGAGTATAAAACTGCAACTGCATGCAGGCCTTCAAAACATGTTCAACGCTTATCAAAGCGATTTTGACAAGGGCGCAGATAGAGACTCGGGATATATTTATGGTCCCGGGATGCCGCGTTCGTTTTTTGTGGGAGTAAAGTTGAGTTATTAGTCTCCTGCCGAACATGCAGGTTTCAAAAGCGGATATAATTGCTCGACAGCAGACCGCTTTATATCGACACACCGCATCGGGTTTTCGCCCGATGCGGTGTGTCGATATATTGCAAACCTTCCCGCAACATCATGTTCGGTAAAGGGCTATTTGAATGGAGAGTCTGGCTCTTTCGACATTACCAAATAGAACATCTTGTCGAGGAATGCAGGGGCGAATTTCTTGACAAAATGGGTGGCGCGTCCTTCGATTTCCATCAGACACAGCCGTTTGCGCTTGGCGATGCCGCGTGCGACAATTTTGGCGACCTGCTCTGGCGTCATCATCTTGCCCTCCTCGCGCGGAGTGACACCCTGCTGCGAGCCGTCTGCCACAAGTGCCGAAAAGCGGACGTTCGAGGCCGTAAACCCGGGGCATGCGACCATGACGTGCAACCCCTTTTTGAGGTTCTCGATGCGGACGGTCTCCAAAAATCCCGTCATTGCGAACTTCGATGCCGAGTAACCAGTGCGACCCGGCAGACCATGCAGTCCTGCTACCGAGGAGATGCCGACCAACGAGCCGTGCGACGCCTGCAAATAGGGTAGTGCATACTTGCTGCAATAGACCGTACCCCAAAAATTGACATCCATCAATCGGTGCAGTACGCTCAAATCGACATCGTCGAAAATGGCACGCATCGAGATACCCGCGTTGCAAATCAGTATATCGACACCGCCGAAGGTCTCGACAGCCGTTTCGACCAATCTCTTGCAATCGTCGGGCTTGGTAACGTCGGTAGTGCAGTAGGCCGCTTCGCCGCCTTCGGAGCGAATCTGCCCGACCAAGTCGCGCAACTTATCCTCGTGCCGTGCGCCGAGTACCACCTTGGCACCCATGCCGGCATATACTTTTGCCATAGCCTCGCCGATACCCGACGATGCTCCGGTGATAATCACCGACTTGCCTTTCATTGCGTTCTTCATCTATCGTTTGGTTTTATACTTTTACTTTCAGCCCGTCGAATGCGAAGCGGACACCGCGAGGCAGTCGCTCGGCAATCTCGGCATGCAGCCCGATGTCGTGCGACATGTGAGTCAGATAGGCCTGTTGCGGCTGTACTTTTTTTATCAAATCCAACGCCTCGGAGACCGAAAAATGGGAGTCGTGCGGCTCAAAACGCAGTGCATTCACAACCAATGTTTTTGTGCCTTGAAGTTTGGCGATTTCACTCTCCGCAATCGTCTTGAAATCGGTCAGATACGCCAAGTCGCCGATGCGGTAGCCCGTAACCTCGAAAATGGAATGTCCGCCCGATATCGGCGTAATCTCTATGCCGGCGACCTTAAACGGACGGGTAACGTCGATTTCGTGCAGTTGGATGTCCGGCACGCCGCGATAGCGATTGACGGCAAAGGCGTAGTCGTAGTCTTTGCGCACGCATGCCGCCGTGTCGGGAGTGGCATAGATGTGTATCGGATGGATGTCGGGGTAATCGACGAAGTTGAGGGCTCGCACATCGTCGATGCCTCCCGTGTGGTCTTTATGCTTGTGGGTCAGCAGAATGGCAGTAATCTCGCGCACGTCCTCGCGCAACATCTGTTGGCGAAAATCGGGTCCCGCGTCGATGATGAATCGCTGCCCGCCGGTTTCGACCATCGCCGAGGTGCGCAGTCGTTTGTCGCGCGTGTCGGCAGAACGACAAACGGCACATCGGCAGCCGATGACAGGAATGCCCTGCGAGGTGCCGGTGCCGAGGAATGTCAATGTCGTATTTGTGTGCATATTTGTTGCCGATTCTGTCTGTGTCGTGCGATTTTGGGCGCAAACACGATGACAAAGATACTATTTTTTGGAGATATGCGATTAAAGTCGTACATTTGTAAGCGAATTTTATATAAAATTAATTGTATGGCATACAAAATTTCAGACTCGTGTGTTGCATGCGGAACGTGCATCGCCGAGTGCCCTGTCGAGGCTATCTCTGCGGGCGACATTTATGTTATCGACCCTGACAAATGTATCGAGTGCGGTGCATGCGCAAGTGCTTGTCCTTCTGAGGCTATCCACTTGTAGTATTGTCTGTCGGTAAGAAAATCCCGCAATCCGATTTTAGTCGGATTGCGGGATTTGGCTTTGTATGCAGGCTGTTATGAGGCAGGCAATGGTTGGTAGCATTGTGCAGTCGCTGTGGCCGTCCGATAAGGATGAGAACAGCCCATGCGCGTCGCAATAAGACGAAAAAAAGGTGAAAAATTGTGCCAAACTTTTGCGAATTGGGAAATTTTGTCTATATTTGCAGTCGCAATCGGGATATGGTATAACGCCGCCCGAAAGCAAAATGATGGTGCCATAGCTCAGTTGGTAGAGCAAAGGACTGAAAATCCTTGTGTCCCCGGTTCGATTCCTGGTGGTACCACAGAGAGAATTCCGACCGACCGCTGTATAATACAGCGGTTTTTTTGCATCATTATCTGGCTTTTGTGGCAGAACGGTACGAAGCCGTCGCCGAAATACCGCTGAAAATAAAACACCATTATTTCGGCACCCCCCCCCATTTTGTGAGCAAGCACTCTCTTAAAAGACGGACGCCGTGTTGGAAAGAACACGGGTTTTTTTTTGTGGCAGAACGGCACGAAGCGATTTTGGCCTATGGCCGGACACAAAAAAACGACTGAAAATTTTCAGTCGTTCCCGTTTCCAACCCTGCGGAGGGAGAGGGATTCGAACCCCCGGAGCCTCGCAGCTCAACGGTTTTCAAGACCGCCGCAATCGACCACTCTGCCATCCCTCCGACGTCAAAAGTACTATCTTTTTTTATTTCCACCAAATATTTTCGGGCTTCTGCCGGCTGATTGGCAACAAAAACCGCATCGTGCGTCCATGCGAACATCCGATACGGTCTTTTCGGTGATTCCGGCGCGGTTCGAACGCGCGACCCACAGCTTAGAAGGCTGTTGCTCTATCCAACTGAGCTACGGAACCTACACATCAAAAAAATGCACCGCAAAATTAGAATAATTTATCGAATCGCACAAACTTTCCGCCCAAATCGACTGCCGAGACCCTCAAAAAAGTTTGCCTGCATAGTCGGTTTAGAACTCGATATCGTCGCCTTTGTCCGCGACGGCTGCTTCCACACACTCGCGAGCCGTTTCATAGTCGTATCCCTGCGAGATGGCATAACGCAACAATTTGGCGCGTGCATCGAACGGAGATTTGGCTTTGAGCGTGCGCAATCGGCGTGCAATAAGTGTTTGCAGACGCTCCGGCATGTCGGCTGTCGCCAACTGCTCCGTGGCTTGACCGATAATCGGCTGCGCAATACCTTTCGCACGCAATGCTGCCGCAATTTTATATACGCCCCAACCGCTCAAATTTATCTTATCCCTTACAAACGCCTCGGCATAGCGACAATCATCGACAAAACCATCCTTGACGAGCCGTTCCAATACTTTGCGGCTATCGGCATCCGACAATCCCCAACGGTGCATCAATCGCAAAGCATCGCCCGACGACCGCTCGGCCTTCGCGCAAAGCCGCATCAGCGCAGCAAGAGCCTGCTCCGGAGTTTTGTCGCGTTTTATTTTCGGCACCATACCATCCTCGGTTTATTGTTGGCATCGACGGCCAGCCCTATGTCGCGGAAACCCGATTCCTCCAACATCCGGCATATATCGTCGCCATATTTTTCATATATTTCAAACCACAACCGACCTCCGTCGGCCAACATAACGGCTGCATTGGCGGCTATCGAACGATAAAACACCAACGGATTGCCGTCATCTACAAACAGCGCTTCACTCGGCTCGAAATCGATTACGTTGGTGTGCATGTTCGCTCTGTCGCTCTGCGGGACATACGGCGGATTCGACACGATTGCGTCGAACCGACCCAATGCACCTAAATCGCCCAACGCATCGGCCTTGTGAAACGTTACAGACACGTTGTTTCGCTCGGCATTCTCCTTTGCCACGGCAAGAGCAACGTCCGACATATCGACTGCCTCTACGTCGGCATCGGGAATCAACCGCGCCAATGCAACGGCAATTGCTCCGCTGCCCGTACCGACATCCAAAATGCGTGCACCTGCCCGTGTCGCAGCAACTATCTGCCCGACCAACTCTTCGGTCTCCGGACGCGGAATCAGCACCCCTTCCCGCACGATAAAATCCAATCCGCAAAACTGCGCATGTCCCAAAACATACTGCACAGGTCTGCCTCGTCGCAAATCGGCTATAATATCATCGAGATTGTCTATTTTGCACTCTGCATCATAGTCGGCTGCCAGATGCGTAAAATCTATGCCGAGCCTATCCATAACGACCACCCGCGCGATGCTCTCTGCCTCGCGACCATCGTACAGCGGTGTTATCGCTCCCGCTATTTTGCGAATAATCTCTCTGCGCGATGCCATATCAAACTCTCTGCAACATCAGGTCTGCCAAAGCGATGGCGACAACCGACTCGACAACCACGCCGGCACGCAAAACTATGCAGGCATCATGGCGACCCTTGATTGCGAGCGGAGCGATGCGCCCCGTTGCAAAATCGTAGGTCGGCTGTTCGCGGGCGATGCTCGGCGTAGGCTTTATGGCAACACGCACCACGACATTGTTGCCGTTGGTAATGCCGCCCACGATGCCGCCTTCGTTGTTGCTGCGTGTGCCGCCTTGTGCGTTTATGATGCAGTCGTTGCGCTCCGAGCCGCGCAGACGAACACCCTCGAAACCGCTTCCGAATTCGACACCCTTAACAGCAGGTATCGCGAACAACAGATGCGAAATGATGCTCTCTGCCGAATCGAAAAAAGGCTCTCCCAAACCGACAGGCACGCCCGAAACGCTGCATTCGACAACACCGCCAACCGAATCGCCTGCTGCCGCTGTATCGGCAACGATACGCCCGAAATCGGCCTCGTTTCGAGAGCCGCCAATTTCGACGACCGATGTGGCGAACACGAATTGTGGGTAGAGTTTCTTGGCAACGACACCTGCTGCCACAAGCGGCAATGTCATGCGCCCCGAGAATATGCCTCCACCGCGAGAATCGACATTGTCGCCATATTTGACGCGAGCGACAAAATCGGCATGCGAAGGGCGCGGATGGTGTGAGAAGGTTTCGTAATCCTGCGAACGTACATCCTCGTTCGCAAACGATATTTCGACAGGTCGGCCTGTGGTTATGCCGTCTGACACACCGCCGCAGATGACGGGAATATCCGATTCGTGGCGCATGGTCGTACCGCTTGCTCCTGCCTTGCGCCGCAATATGTCGCGCTCGAAATCGGCAGGCGACAATTCGATGCCCGCCGGTATGCCATCGATGCGGATACCGAGTTGCGGCGTATGCGACGCGCCCCATATCTCTATGCGGAAACCTCTCCCAAACCTGTTCATATCAGGCAAACTTTATTTGTCGTCGCAACGCAATGCGTCCAACGCTTCGAAGAAATCGGGATAACTCTTTGCGACGCATTCGGCATCGCGAATAGTAATCGCTCCCTCCGAACGCAGAGCCGAAACGGCAAGCGACATGGCGATACGGTGGTCGCGGAAACTATCGACCTCGACACCCGAACGGATTGCTCCGCCATATACGCGCATCAAATCGTCGTCCAACTCAATCCTTATGCCGAGTTTGGCATATTCGCTTTGCAGTACTTCTGCTCGGTTGCTCTCCTTATGCTCCAATCGCGTAACGCCTTTTATGACACTCTCGCCGTCTGCCGCAGCAGCAAGAGCCACAAGAGCCGGAAACAAATCGGGACAATGCGTGGCATCGAACTCGAAAGCCGTCAAATCGCGATGTGCAACCGTTATGCTGTGGTCGTCGTTGATAACCGATGCTCCTGCACGAACGAGAGCGTCGCACACAACCACGTCGGCCTGCTTCGAAAGCAGCGACATGTTTTCGAGCGTAACTTCGCCCGCAATCGCTCCTGCCACCAACATTATGGCGGCCGCACTCCAATCGCCCTCTATCGACATATCGACCGGCGTGTAGTGTTGGCCTCCTTCGATGTAAAATTCGGAATAATCGTTGTGCTGAATGCTTACACCGAAGCGCTCGGCCGTATCTATCGTCATGTCGATATAATTGCGCGAAACGGCATGTTCCACACGCATAACGGTATCCTCTTCCGCCAACGGCAATGCAAGCAGCAGCCCCGTAACGAACTGCGACGAAATCGAGCCGTCGACCTCTATCTCTCCGCCGCGTATCGGACCGCAAACCTCGATGGGCAACCGTCCTCCGCCATCGCGCACATCGACCCCGAGTTGTCGCAAAGGCGCAATCATCATATCCATAGGTCGGTGCAGCAACGTTCCGTTGCCCTCGACGGTAATGGCGCAATCGCAAAGCGATGCAATCGGAGTGAAAAGGCGTGCGGCAAGCCCCGATTCGCCGACCGACAATACGTTCACGCGCGGCGACAATCCGCCCGTAACGGCAATGGTGCGGTCGTCTATATGGCGCACCTTTGCGCCCAACGCCTCTATGCAGCCTATGGCAGACAGCGTGTCGCTGCAAAACTCCAAATTACGCAACACCGATTCGCCGTCGGCCAACAAAGCCGCAGCCAATGCACGTTGCGCATAACTCTTTGAACAAGGTGGTGTGATTTTTCCTGCGACACACCCTCGCGGGACGGATTTATCCATAAAATACGATTATTCCTGACTTGTATGCGGGCGTTTGAGTTCGAAATTCTTACCCAGATATACCCGACGAACCATCTCGTCGTTTGCCAAATCCTCGGCCGTACCGGTTTTGAGGATTTTGCCCTCATACAGCAGATATGTTCTGTCGGTGATGGCCAAAGTCTCATCGACATTGTGGTCGGTAATGATGACACCGATATTTTTGTTTTTCAAAGTGGCGACAATGCTCTGAATGTCCTCCACCGCAATAGGGTCGACACCTGCAAACGGCTCGTCGAGCAGAATGAACGACGGATTTATGGCCACGGCACGGGCTATCTCGGTACGGCGTCGTTCGCCACCCGACAACTGAATACCGTAACTCTTTCGCACCTTTTGCAGACGGAACTCCTCGATAAGAGCCTCCACACGTTCGTTTTGATACTCCTTGGTGTAGTCGGTCATCTCCAACACCGCACGGATATTGTCTTCCACGCTCAAACGGCGGAAGACCGATGCCTCTTGCGCCAAATAACCGACGCCGAGTTGTGCGCGGCGATAGACCGGTTCCTTCGTCAATTCAATCACGCGGCCATCGTCGTATTCGAGGTATATGCGTCCCTCGTTAGGCTTGATAAGTCCCACAATCATATAGAAAGAGGTGGTCTTGCCGGCACCGTTGGGACCGAGCAGACCGACAATCTCGCCCTGCTTGACATCAATCGACACGTGATCTACCACAGTGCGCGTTTTGTACTTCTTTACGAGGTCTTTGGTGAAGAGTCGCATTTTCTTTTTATTAATTTTTTTACAAAGTTATGATATTTTCCCAAATAATTTTATATCTTTGATTGATTTTTGATGTACATACTGTTCAATCCGGTAAAAAACAATGGCGCAAGAATTGGCTGATACGAAGTCGCTCCACGAGAAACTTAAAGAGTATTTCGGTTTTTCCTCGTTCAAAGGGAATCAGGAGGCCGTTATCCGTAACCTTCTCGCAGGGCGCGATACATTCGTACTGATGCCTACCGGCGGAGGAAAATCGTTGTGCTATCAGTTGCCGGCATTGATGATGGACGGCGTGGCAATAATCATCTCGCCGCTCATTGCCCTGATGAAAAATCAGGTGGATGCCATGCGTACCTTCTCAACCAACCCCGGCATAGCGCACTTTCTCAATTCGTCGCTCAACAAAAATGCCGTACAGCAGGTGCGCGAGGATGTTTTGGCCGGCAAAACGAAACTGCTCTATTTTGCTCCCGAATCCCTTACGAAGGAGGACAACATCGCCTTTTTGCGCAAAATCAAAATATCGTTTTATGCCATCGACGAGGCGCACTGTATCTCGGAGTGGGGCCACGATTTCCGTCCCGAGTATCGCCGAATCCGTCCTATCATAAACGATATAGGTACGGCTCCGCTGATTACTCTTACGGCAACGGCGACGCCGAAGGTGCAGATGGACATACAGAAGAATCTCGGCATGACCGATGCCGTCGTCTTTAAGTCGTCGTTCAACAGGCCGAATCTCTATTACGAATTGCGCCCGAAACACGACCCCGACCGCGACATCATCAAATATATCAAACAGAATCAGGGCAAGAGCGGTATCATCTACTGCCTCAGTCGCAAAAAAGTCGAGGAACTTGCGGAACTGCTCGTGGCCAACGGCATCAAGGCGTTGCCGTATCATGCGGGCATGGATGCGCAGACACGGGCCGACAATCAGGACGCCTTTTTGATGGAGGGTGTCGATGTCATCGTTGCCACCATCGCATTCGGCATGGGCATCGACAAGCCCGATGTGCGCTTCGTCATACACTACGACATTCCGAAATCGCTCGAAGGCTACTACCAAGAGACGGGTCGTGCGGGACGCGACGGAGGAGAGGGATATTGTTTGACATTTTACAGTTATAAGGATATTCAGAAACTCGAAAAGTTCATGCAGGGCAAGCCGGTGGCAGAACAGGAGATTGGCAAACTGCTGTTGCTCGAAACAGCATCGTATGCCGAGAGTTCCATGTGTCGGCGCAAGACGCTGCTGCACTACTTCGGCGAGGAATATACGGAGGACAACTGCGGTGCATGCGATAATTGTTGCCACCCGCGTCCGCAGATTGATGCCACGAAGGATTTGGTCATGGCATTGCAGGCATTGCGGCAAATCGGCGACAAATTCAAAATCGACCATCTGGTTGCATTGCTCATGGGCAAGTCCACTGCCAACATAAAGAGTTACGGCCATAATACCAACGCCTATTTCGGCAAAGGCAGGGAGCGCGATGAACGCTTTTGGAATGCAGTGATACGGCAAGGTCTCATTATGGGACTTATCGACAAAAATATCGAGAATTACGGTCTGATTTCCGTAACCGCCAAAGGCGAGAACTATATCGCCAAACCTACCGTCGTAAAGGTGGCAGAAGACCGCGATTACGATGAAGAAGAGCGCGAACAGGAGGCTGCCATACCTGCAAAGGGCGGTGCTGCCGACGAAGAGTTGTTCGCCATATTGAAGGATTTGCGCAAGAAGGTCGCCCGACAACACGACCTGCCTCCGTTCGTCATATTCCAAGACCCTTCGCTCGAAGATATGTCCATCCAATATCCGATTACGATAGAGGAGATGCAGAACATATCAGGTGTGGGTGTGGGCAAGGCAAAAAAATTCGGCGAGGAGTTTATCAAGGTCATCAAGGCTTATGTCGAGGAGAAGGAGATAGTCCGTCCGCAGGATATGGTCGTCAAATCGGTGGCCAACAAGGCGGGCAACAAGATTTTCATCATTCAATCCATCGACCGACAAATGGATTTCGAGGATATTGCGAGAGCCAAAAATCTGTCGTTCGACGAATTGCTGACGGAGATAGAGGCTATTGTCAATTCCGGCACCAAACTCAACATCCAATACTACCTCAATCAATATATGGACGATGACAAGGTCGAGGATATATACCTCTATTTCAAGGAGGATGCCGAGACCGATTCGCTCGATGCCGCCATCGAGGAACTCGGTGCCGATTATACTGAGGAGGAGATTCGCCTCGTCCGCATCAAATTCCTATGCGAAGCCGGCAACTAAGCAAGCATAAATGGGTAATTTATCTATTTGGTTGTGCATTGATAACAAATATTATAAATAGCACAAAGGCGATTGCATCGCCTTTGTGCTATTATCGTCAAATCGAATAATACCTGTTAATCCGAAATGTTAAAATAGGCTTTGGTACCGTCGTCGAAGACGTGAGAAAATTTGGAATAGCCTCTATCGGCAGGAACAGTTCTGCGTACTATGTGACAATTATATTTTCCTGCATTTATTGATGCGTACATCTGTCCGCCAATAAATGCTACCCATACAGGTCCTTGCGCATAAAATTGTCGATAATTCTCATCATATCTGTAATATGATCCGACTTTTGTCCATGTAATCTCTTCATTTGGACTGTAAGTCTTGGTTGCTGCGTTTTTGGACGGTGTGGCAGTTGCCGGCATAGCGATACTGCCGATAGACAATGCAAATAGAGCAAAAGTGAAAATAAAGCGTTTCATTATTGTTGTGTTTTTATTTCCTTACTCACTTAACGGCTTTTCGGGTTACTCCGAGTACCTTGAATCTTGTGGAAATACGCACATAAAAAAGCGCGGTACTTTCAATGTATTCGTCTCTTGAGGTGTTTGGCGTAACCCGTTCGACAAAATAACCAAAAGCCCGCACTTCTTGCGCGAGCATTTTTGCTGTTATCCGTGTCGAACTATTGAGTCGCCAAACTTTCAAGAGACAGAATAAAGCGAAAACGCTTTTCCGATATTTACGATGCGCGTATCAAATACGCTAATGCTTCATAGGCAAATATTGTTTTGTTAGTGCAAATATAATAAAAATATGTCAATAGACAGTTTTCGCTTCCTCACGCAAAAAATATTCCGATTGCTACGAGGGAGAAACAGAGCGACATTCACTATTAAGCAAGTCTTGGCTTCGTTTCTTCAATAACTCCGAGTCGGAATGACAAGCATACTAAGAATATACAGGACGGGGCAGGGCATAAAAAAAGTGGCACCTTATTTGGTGCCATTCTCTTTGTAAATCATTGAAAATCACTTTCTCTGTCGGGGAGACTGGATTCGAACCAGCGACCTCCAACTCCCGAAGCTGGCGCGCTAACCGGACTGCGCTACACCCCGAACTCGAATTGCGGTGCAAATATAATACATATTTCGATAAGTTGTGCGGAAATTGTGCGCAAAAATACCGCAATGCCGAATTCGGACAAAAAACTACGGTCTCGCAAATCTGCAAGACCGTAGCCGATTAGGTGATGTCGTGTGCTTATTGTTTGTTTTCAACAACCGTTACATTTATCGCCTGTTCGCCCTTTGCACCGTTGCCGATTTCGAACTCGACGTGCTGTCCCTCGTTCAAAGCCTTGAAGCCCTCTTTAACAATGCCTGTAAAGTGAACAAAAATCTCTCGGCCATCTTCTCCGATAATGAATCCGTAGCCCTTCTTGCTATCGAACCATTTAACTTTGCCAATCATAAATATATTGTTTAAGAATTAATTGTACAACAAATATACGCATACTGTTTCGGATTTCCAAATAAAAACCGCTCTTTTTTTTGATATATGAACGCTTGAATATCACGCGGTAGAGATGAGAGTGCGCAGATAAATTGAAAAAATGGATGTAAAAATTTGCATATAATGATTTTTTGCGTACCTTTGCACTCGCAAAAATGTTCGGGGTGTAGCGCAGCCCGGTTAGCGCATCTGCTTTGGGAGCAGAGGGTCCCAGGTTCGAATCCTGGTACCCCGACAAAGAAAATTGATTTTTTCAATAAAAGGCAGTACCAAGCGGTGCTGCCTTTTATAATTTCTCCGCCATCCATATAGCACTCCGCAAATGGCTGTTCATTCCGGCTTATTGGGGCTTAGTGGTCAAAAATTATCGTGGAATAGCGCAACGGATATTTCGGGAAAAAGGGCATTTTGTACATCGAAAACACTATTTCGTACATTATCGGAGATAGGATTTTGTCATGTGGATAATCCTATATATTTTTGCTCGGAAAAACAATCGAATGAAGAAGCATTTGATAATATCGACTTCCATTGATTTGGTACGCATCGCGCCCAATAATATCGTCTATATCGCGTCGGATGGAAATTATTCTACGCTTGTGCAGACAGATAATGAGGTGCGTATGGTGTCGTATCAGTTAGGGCAAATCGAAAAGATGATTTCGTCCCAATTAGGAAGCGATGGCAATATCTTCATTCGTATCGGTAAAAGTCTAATAATTAACCGCTCCTACATCTACTACATCAGTATATCCAAGCAAAAATTGACTCTTTCGGATGTTGCAACATTCAGCCATACGGTTACCGCATCGAAAGAGGCATTAAAGCAGTTGAAGGAGTTGTTGGAGAAGGAGGCAAAATAACATGAAAGAGTTGAAGGATATAAGAGAAGACCAAATCCGTATTGTCGGCGAAGGTGATAAAAAAAATCCTTTGCCTCGTAATGCATGGATAATTATTGTGGTAATTATCGGCGGGGTCGTGATAGGTTTGGCAGTTTGGGCCGTTGTGCATTACAGGGCAGTGGAGATGAAACAACTCAAAGAGCCGGAACCTTCGTACTTTGAACCTGAACGAGGTCCGGAACAGCAACCGGAATCGGCGACACAGTCTGTTGCGCGGCAATGGATAGGCAGAGAGGTCGATTCGCTTGCGCAGGGATTTACGGAGATAAGAGACACGACCATAAACGATATTCCAATCAGGATATTCATACCTCACAATGCAGAGATGTCCCTTCATATAGGCAAAATGGATAAAGCGGATGATATTATTTATGCCGCGCAGGCTGCCGATGTGAGAGCAGATAATGGCGGTATTGTGGGAGCATTTGTTCTCAAAGGCGTGCCTCGCGCTTGGGGGCTTTCCAAGAAAGGTTTCTGTGCCTCCATCAACGGCGAGGTAACGATTGGTGTGGCAGAGAACTCTCCGCTATTTGAAAAGGCGACGGAACAAGGCGGATATTTCTTCCGTCAGTATCCACTTGTCTCCAATGGCCAACTTATCGACAATGAGCCAAAAGGAAAGGCAATCAGACGCGCAATATGCGATAGGCAAGGCGAGATTTTTATGGTCGAAACGGGTTCGGCAGAGTCGTTCCACGATTTTGCGCAAGCCTTGGTGGATTTGGGTGTAGATCAGGCTGTGTATCTTGTCGGCTCGTTGGCCTATGGTTGGGCAGTGGACGAAAATGGCTCTATTTACGAATTTGGCGAAGACAATCGCTACACAGGGCGTAGAAAAAGACCGCGGAACACAAGTTATGTCGTGTGGAAAAGAAAAATATAGCATAATGAACGGTGTCAAAGTATAACAATCGACACCATTTCATACACCCCAAAAACGATTTCGTACAGTCGGGCTTAAAATCCTCGATTGTACGATTTCTTTTTGTCAGATTTGCACTTGAATTAACAGCATAAATATATGAAATTCTTATTGAAACTACTCATTGTATCGGTCTTGACAATCGTCCTGACAAATTGCGGACAAAGGAGCAGACCGGCGGAAAATGAAAATGAATCTGCCGACACGGTCAGGTGCAATTCCGTTTATTACTGGCGAACCACATTCGACCTTGATTCATTGGAGGTCGCTTTTCTGGCAAAACACGACATCAAGCGTTTGTATCTGCGCATGTTTGATGTCGCTACGGAGCAAGATTTTGTGAATTATACGCCCGACATTGTTCCGATTGCAACCACAAAGTTCGTATCGGAAATACCCAAAGGGGTCGAAATTATCCCCGTTACATACATTACCATCGATGCTCTTCGGGCAATGAACAGTCGGGAATCGGAATATGCAGGTCTCATCGTTGACAGATTGTTGGCGATGGCTTCATATAACAACTGCGGCGACATCAAAGAGATTCAACTCGATTGCGATTGGACTGCCACAACAAAGAGTTCCTACCATCGGTTGTGCCAACTTGTAAAAGAGCGCATAGCACCCAACGCCATCAAACTAAGTTCAACCATACGGTTGCATCAGTTGCAGGAAACGCCTCCACCTGTGGATAAGGGAGTGTTGATGCTGTATAATACAGGCGCGTTGAAGAATCCGGATACACAAAATTCAATCCTCGACATCGCTGATGCGAAACCATATATCAAGCCGCAAAAGTATTCAATCCCGCTCGATTATATATATCCCGTATTCGGTTGGGGAGTGAAATTCGAGAACAACGAATTTGTATCGATAGTATCGGCCGAACATCGTACATCTTCGCTTCGGGAATATGTACGAGTGGAACGTCCGACATTTTCAGAGATAATTGTCGTGAAAACTCTTGTTGAACAGAACTTGGGCAAGCCTGCAAGTGGAAATATATTATATCATTTAGACGATTCGCAACTTAAAAACTATTCCGACGATGAAATATCTGAAATATATAGGTATTAGCATAACGGCATTATGCTGTGCCAATGAGTCTTTTGCTTGTTGGGACCCTTGGTACACCGCAAACGGGTACTATATGTACAGAGTAAAAGATGTAAAACCGAAGCCTGTTCTGAAAGTCGATGATAATTATCCGAGTTCCGGCAGAAACTGTAAGGCATGGCAGGCTCTTACATCCAAATCGATTCCTTTGGAGGATATCTACCAAGTCGTATATACGATGACTTTGGAGGAATTTGAAGCGGTGTATGACAAGAAAGAGATTACTTATAAGAATCGCTTTACCGAGTGGATTACCAAGAAGGATACGGCAATTCTCGATTTTCTGCTTTTGGCAAAAACCAATGAGTATATCCGGCTGACACGCAACTCGCGTTGGTACTACCCATCCATGAAAATAGGTGCCCGCATGACGATTGAGGAGGTGGTCGATAAGTCTCTGCAAGCGAAGGATGCACGACTGAGAGACAGATATCTGTTGCAGGCTGTCAGGGCATTATATACGTTGTCGAGATATACGGAATGTGTCGATTTGTGGAATTCCGAAGTGTCTTTATGGCCTGAGAACAACCTGATGCGACAATTGATTCGACCCTATGTCGCAGGAGCCGAGTTTCATGTTAATATTACGAGTACCGAGAAGGCAATAGACTATTTTGCTCAAATCGGAGATGTTCGCTCAATGCTTTATTGCGCCGGTCATGGAGGCGAACTACTCTCACTATCCACTATTGATGCGCTCGAATTGGTATGTCAATATGCTCCGAACATCGGATATGTTGCAGAGACGCTGCAATCTTTTGTGCACTCATTAGAGCCGACGGGTAAGTATGCCGAGAAAGAGCCTTTCGAAGAGACAACCGAGGTCGCAAAACTCTATGCTCTTTGTTTGAAAATGGGCAAAAATAAAGAGTGCGATAATCCCGCCATGTGGTATTACACAGCGGCATTCTTGGAGAATTTGCGAGGTGATACGAATAAGGCATCTTATCTGCTTGGTTTGGCGGAAAAGAGCAAATCCAGCGAGTTTATAAATGAGTCGGTCAAGGTAATGAGGATGTATTTGGATGCAAAAACACAACCTTACAACCCCGCTTATGAAAGCAAACTGTTTGCCCAGTTAAAATGGCTTGACTCAAAAATAGTGAAATGTATAGATGACAATGTCCGAACCGAGACGGCATGCGGCTATAAATTGTTTGGCAACCAGAGTTACTACTATTGGAATGATATGATGCGTCGTATCTTACTGGCAGAGGTTTGTCCAAGAATGATTAAAAGCGGCAATTTTACCAGGGCACTGCAACTTGCTAATATGGCCGATAATAGATTGCTCGGTGTTGTAAACAGACGGGCGGAATATGATTGTGACGGGAGGGTTTCGGAATGCTATACGCTCTCACAGTATCGATATTCCGGCAAATTCAATGGCCACGACTATAGCAATTTCTTCTTTGAGATGATAGATAGTTTGGGGGTGAATGTTGCCATCAAATACGTTCAGAATGTACAAACACCGAAGTCTGATTTTGACAGATATCTCAATAGTCGCGGTTATACGGGAGGTGATTATCTCAATGATATTGTGGGAACGCAATGTCTGCGCAATATGAGATATAAAGAGGCTGTCGCCTATCTGGGCAAGGTTAGTGCTGCATATAAAAAACATCTCAATGTATCTATGCGATTCGACCCATTTAGTATTGAACAGAAAAAAATCAAACCGGTATCCAACTTCCGCTATGATTTTGCAAGAAAAATGTATTCTTTGGAGCAGGATATAGAATTGACGACTGAACCGAATAGAAAGGCGCAACTCTTATTGCAGTACGCAACCGGACTGAAAAATTCGTTTGACGATTGTTGGGCATTGACTCAATACTATCGTGGAACCCATTATTGGGGACGTGTATGCAAAAAGAGAGATTGGGAGAAGGATGAATATACCAAGACAGCCAAAAAGAGAGCCGAAACAATGGCTCAATGGGCTTGCGATATCGCAACAGATGATGAGGTGGCTGCAAATATTCAGTACGCTTTATGCAACTACCGAATGGTGGCAAAGAAATACCCCAACACTTCGAAAGGCCAATTGGTAAGAGGCCAATGCGACAATCTTGTGGACTATCATGCGCTGTCTGTCAGAATGCGGCCTTTTAGATGGTATGATTAGTTCACCGTACTTGCATATTGCAGCGATATTTTAGAGAATGGAAATAATCTACTTGTTCAAATAGTTATCAAATATACAACATAACCCAACATGCTGACCGTAAGTATTAAACAGATTCCGTTGGCAAGTTTTGCCTTGACTGTAAATGGTGTTGCGATTATATGCAGTATTACCGTAAGAAATAATACTTCAAACAACTATGAAGGCTTGAAGGTGAAAATTACCTTTAATCCTGAATTTGCTTATACTGTCGAGGAACATATTGTCAGTCTGCCGGCTCACGAGAGTTGGAGCAAGCCCGACATTCATCCATCGATAAACACCTCTTACCTGTGCAATCTTACCGAAAAGATTACGGCAAGGACAACTGTGCAGGTGCTGTCCAAAGATGGAGAAGTAATTGCTGAAACAAATAAGGATTTGGAAGTATTGGACTACTGTCAATACTGGGGCAATTCATTTATGCCGCAGTATCTGGCGGCATTCGTTACGCCTCGACATATTGCTCTCGATCCAATTATCACACGAGCGTCGGAGTTGCTTGCCAGATGGACGGACAGCAGTTCATTAAGCGCATATACTTACGATGTGCCTAATCGCCCCAAGATGATTGTCGGTGCATTGTACGAGGCTATCTCGGAACAGAACATCACCTATTGTTGTCCTACTACCACTCTCGCTAAACACGGGCAAAAGATTCGTACTTGCGAGGAATTATTGAGCGAAGATAGAGGTAAGCGAGGCTGTTGTTTGGATATGGCATTGCTGATGTGTGCGTGTCTTGAGGCTGTCGGTCTGTACCCACTATTGATTTTGCAAGATGACCACGCTTTTGCCGGTTGTTGGTTGGTTAATGACATATTTGCAGACAGTATCCATGACGACCCATCTGTAATCACAAAGCGTATGGCCGATGGGATTAATGAAATCATTTTGGTAGAGACAACCTGTGCAGCCGAGAGTAATAAAGTTCCATTTGACCAAGCCGTTACAATTGCCAACGACAATATCAAAAATATAGAGAAATTCTCATTCGTATTAGATATTACGCGCGCTCGCTTGGCAGGTGTGCAACCAATTCCGCAGCGAATCTACAACGGCAATGAGTATGAAGTTATAAACTCCGAACCGGAAGAACGACGACACTATTCGCCTGAGAACGTAAGCAAAACATTTACGTTCAAGAAAGATGATAACGAGGTTAGTCGCTTTGACTTATGGGAACGCCGCTTGCTTGACCTAAGCACTCGTAACAATCTGCTTAATATCCGTTTCTCGAAGAATACACTTCGATTTATGGTGCCTTCGCTTACGGAGATGCTGCAATTGCTCTATACAAACAGAGAGATACTTATTGTCGGACGTCCGGATGATTGGACAACTCCGGCCGATAGCAAGGATTTGGGCGAGTGCATCAATACCAACGACTCCATTATGGACTTGCTGCGTAAGAGGTTGGAGAAAGATACAGTGAGGACGTATCAAGACTCGACAACTCTCACAGATACATTGACAAGTCTATATCGTTCAGCGCGCTTATCTCTTGAAGAGAGCGGAGCCAATACGCTATATATCGCTCTCGGCTTCTTGAAGTGGTTTGAGACAGGAAAGTCATCTCCTCACTTTGCTCCGATTGTGCTTTATCCAATAAGATTGGAGCGCAAATCTTCCAATAAGGGATACTATATGGTGAGCCGTGGCGAAGACCCATTGCTCAACGAGACGCTTTTTGAACTCTTAAAGCAGAATTATGGCATTGAAATACCAGATGTTACTGCAGCCGTTCAAAACGAAAAAGGTCTTGATATCAAGTACATCCTTGCCGCAGTGCGTAAGGCGGTTATGGAGCAGGATAAATGGGATGTTATCGAGGAATCTATTATCGGCATATTCGACTTCAACCGCTTTGTGATTTGGAATGATATCCGCACGAATCGGAAATCCATGTCCGAGCATCCACTAATCAATAGTCTGGTTGAGGGCAAACTTCATGAGGAGATTGGTTCGGATGAAAACGACGCCGTATGTGATGTGGCATCCGACAACGTGGCACTACCTATCAGTGCCGATTCGTCGCAGTTGGCAGCAATCAATGCGGCTGCAGCCGGTAGAAGTTTCGTTCTGCACGGTCCTCCGGGAACAGGCAAATCGCAGACCATTACCAATATCATTTCAAATGCTCTTTTCCACGGTAAGCGAGTACTGTTCGTTGCCGAGAAGATGGCAGCATTGGAGGTGGTACAAAAACGTCTTGCTGCCATTGGCCTCGACCCATTTTGTTTGGAGTTACACTCAAACAAGACCAAGAAGAGCCTTGTGATGGACCAACTTCGCAAGACTACCGAGGTTGCGCAGCAGACGGGCGACGATGCCTTTGCGAAAGAGGCATCGCATCTTGACGAACTCAAACGAGAACTTAATGCTCATGTGGAAAGACTCCACAAGGTGTATGGTTGCGGTTTGTCGGTATATGATTGCTTTGTCCGATACTCCGAAATTGATATGCCGGAGCAAATTACGATAACATTCGCAGATGAGTATATCGAGAAACTAACGGCAGACCGCTTGCGTGAGCACGCCGAACTTGTAGAGAATTACGAGTCGGTGGCAAGAATGGTGCCGGAGTACAACAATGCTTTGCAAGAGATAGGGCTGTTGGAGTACTCACCTGATTTGCGCAGCAACATACAACACCGAATCGAAGAGATTCTGCCAATGGTTAAGCAGTTGCAGAGTGTTAAGGATAGACTGTTTGCGGGTTTGGGATTCTCGGTAAAGCAACTTTCGCGAGAGCAGTATGAAGCACTTAACTCTGTTGTTGAGATGATGCTTGTCGGCAAAATTCCAAGTGAGTTTATAGTAAATTTGAAAGAGGATTTACTTCAAACATTATGCGAACTGACGGAACTTAAAGAGGAACTCGAACAACAGGAAAGAGAACTGTTTGGCAGTTTCAATGAGCATATTCTCGATATTGATTACAGAGCATTGCGACAGCGTTGGATAGAGGCAGAACATAAATGGTTCCTTGCCAAATATATTGACCGTAAAAATGTTGTCAATACAATATCATCATATACTCGTCATGGTGGCCACATTGAGGATTCGGCTGTTATTGGTGTGCTGAATATGCTCGACAAGGCACATCGCTTAAATAATGAGTTTAACGAGTTGCTTGACCACGTTAATAAAACATACAACATAAAGCGTAAGATTAAGAGCGCAGATGCACAGCATCTACGTTCGTGTTATGACAATCTGTGCCAATTACAATCGGCATCGATTGTACTTGCCGGAATCTGGGAATCGATAGCAGTAGCTCTATCCAATGGTGTGGATAGTAACACAGCGTTGAGCGAGTATGACAAAGCCTATGCGAGCCTGTCGGAGAAGGTCTCTGCATTGGAGCAGTTGGCCGTTGCCACTCTCACGCAAAACGATGGCGATTGGCTCGAATATATCTCAACCATCTTGTCTCGATGGAAAGACAACATCGGCAATCTGCGCAGTAGGGTAGGATATAATGTTGTCTGCAAGAAGGTATGTGACAGCGGTCTCGATGCAGTCGTAGGATTGTTTGATTCGGGATGTACTAATCGTATCGATATTAAGAAGGTGTATCTCAAGAGTATATATAAACACTGTGCAAACTACTATATATCACAAGACAAGGAGTTGAGTTTCTTCCAGTCAATCTTGTTTGAGGATAAGATTAAGCGATTCCGCAAACTATGTAAGGAGTTCGAGGAGATTACACGCCGAGAGTTGGTTGTGCGATTGTCGGCAATGTTGCCGGCACTTCGTAAGGAGGCTTCGCAAAGTTCGGATGTCGGATTCTTGCAGAAGTGCATCCGCAATGGTTGTCGCGGAGTCTCTATTCGTAAACTCTTCGAGACGATTCCCGACCTTATTTCAAGGATGTGCCCTGCAATGCTTATGAGTCCTCTTTCTGTGTCGCAATATCTCGGCAGGAACTGGCCGCAATTCGACATAGTGATTTTTGACGAGGCTTCGCAGATGCCTACTTGCGAGGCTGTGGCTGCCATTTCTCGTGGCAAGAGTACAGTAATTGTTGGAGATGAGCATCAGTTGCCGCCGACCAACTTCTTTATGGCTGATAATTTCAGTGAGCAACACTCCGAGAGTGAGGATTTGGAGAGCGTTCTCGAAGATTGTTTGGCTATTTCAATGCCGCAGAAATACCTATTGTGGCACTATCGCAGCAAGCACGAGAGTCTTATCACATTCAGCAATCGCCACTTCTACAAGAACTCGCTTATGACCTTCCCATCGAATGACGATATGGCCACAAAGGTGTCGTTCGAGTATGTAAAGGGCGTCTATGAGCGTGGTACGGGTCGCAACAATAAAGAGGAGGCAAAGGCTGTCGTAAACGAGATTCGGCAACGTCTATCCAACCCACAAACAGCATCCCAAAGCATAGGCGTCGTAACATTCAATGTCAATCAGCAGTCGTTGATTGAGGACTTACTGAACGATATGCTTCGCAAAAACTCCGATTTGGAGGTCCTCGCAACGCAGATGCACGAGCCGATTTTTATTAAGAATTTGGAGAATGTGCAGGGCGACGAGCGTGATGTGATTCTTTTCTCGGTTGGCTATGGTCGAGATAAATTCGGCAAGGTGGCTATGAACTTCGGACCGCTCAACCGCGATGGCGGAGAACGCCGCCTGAATGTGGCAGTGTCGCGTGCAAGGTACGAAATGAAGGTATTCTCCTCGCTCAAAGCCGAGAATATTGACCTCTATCGCTCCAATGCGAAGGGCGTGCAATACCTTAAATCGTTCCTCGAATATGCCGAACGAGGCAAGGGCGCACTAATGGATATGGATTATGGAGTGAAGAAAAAGGCAAATGATGCTTTTGTGGAGTCGGTCGCAAAAACACTGCGAGCAAAGGGCTACGCCGTAAATACAAATATCGGCTCCTCGGAGTATCGTGTCGATATAGGAATCATAGACCCAACGAATCCCGACCGCTACCTGTTGGGCATACTCTGTGATGGTTATAATTATGTTGCATCGAGTACTGCCCGTGATAGAGATGTTACTACTCCTGCCGTACTCGCATTGCTTGGCTGGAAGACCTATAATATCTGGTCGGTTGAGTGGTGGAATAATCCCGAATATGTGCTGAATGGCATTGCTCGAGAGATTGAACGAGTTCGGACTCACGACAGCGAAGAAGATTTTGTTGATGATGCTGTTGATGAAGAAGAGGTAGAAGATTCGGAGCAGGGCGAAGAGGTTGCAAAGGAGGCGGTGATTATCGCGCCCAATTCCAATGCAAAAGAGTACATCGTTGCTCATCTGCCAACTCGATATGCCGATTCTGCGATGTTCTCGCAAGGCTACTATACCGATTCGGTTGTGGAGGATATACGCACCATTTTGGAGGTCGAGACTCCTATAAGCCGCCGACTGCTAATCAAGCGACTGATTAACAACTACGGTATCAGCCGTAACGGTGTCCGTATCAATACCTACTTAACAGAGGTCTTTGAGGATATGGGATTAGTTGCAAGCGGCACGGCGGATATATTCTACTGGAAAGACAAGGCGCAACTTGCGACCTATTCGGGTTATCGATTGGCATCGGAACGCGAGGCGTTGGATATCGCGCCCGAAGAGGTTGCTCAGGCGATATTGCAAGTTTTGAAAGAGCAATTCGCCATCGACGAAGAGGGACTTATCGGCGAAACCGCTCGTCTGTTTGGCTATGCCAACGTGCGAGATAACGTCAATGCCTCCATGAAACGAGGCATTGAGTATGCACTTGGAAACAATATAATACAACTTGATGGAGGGCGATACAAAATATCGTAATGACTATGCAACACAAATCCCTCCGCAGGGTTTGAGACGGAAACGACTGAAAATTTCAGTCGTTTTTTTGTGACTGGCCGAATCCCGAAATTGCTTTCGTTTCGTTCAGCCACAAAAAAACGTGTTCTTTCCGACACGGCGTTTCCGTTTTTTTTCGCGAGTGCTTGCTCACGAATAGGGGGTTGCCGAAATAATTGTGTTCTATTTTCAGCGGTATTTCGGCGACGGCTTCTCTCTCCGCAGATAATGGGAAAAACGACAGCAAGACAAAGTCTTGCTGTTTTTTTTTGTGGCAACATTGAAATATTTTATCACATCCTCAATTATCGCACCTCACGGTCATTATAGAATCGAATGGATATTTTGGTCATATGCAAATCTCCTATTTATCTAATTTGTCAACTACAACATATCTACCAAGATCTTTGAGAATCCCACATTCTTCAACAAATGTAATATATGCTTCACACTCTTTAGAAAACTCCATTAAGTTGATATATACATTAGGAAATTTCTCTTTAAGATCATTTTCGTATTTCTCGGAGCCAAGTCCGGAACTTGACAATATGTGAGTAGTTAGGACAGATAGGCATTCTTGAGCATTTCCTTGATTTGCCAAATTCTCTAGATTGGCTGTAAGCATGTTCTTATACGCTTTTGTAATTTTACAGAAGGCATTATTCACTTCTACTAATTTCGGATGTAAGTTAGCGTCGAATAGGCATACAGAAAGTTGTACGGACTGATACAGGTTTTCTTCAATAAGTATCATCTGTTTATTGATATCGTTCTCATTAAAAAGAATGTATCTATCCCAATTATCTCTCTTTATAATAGTAATAGTGTCTAATACAGACTTGAATACGCCATATCTTTTCTCAAAGAGCTGTATCTTTATATTATCCTTTTGGATTCTGTTTTGTATTAGTGTACATTGCACCACAGCGGCACTAATACCAAGTCCTACACAAGTGAGAAAGTACTCCATACTCTTTTTGTTACCATCAAGCAATACTAAAAGCATTCCACCTATAATGGTGAAAAATAGAATGAGCAAGATGGGGTTAAGGGGCGTGCTGTGTATGTATTTCCAAAACTTCTTCATAATTCTCAATATACTATTTCCTATTTACATAGGGCATATCTGTATTATTTTACCCTGCAATAGTTTGCCATTTGTCTTTTTATTCCTTTTTGCACCATCTTTACTCCAGGTTCTCCATTGCTCATAATCTTTGGTTGCCCAAAAGATGTTGCGTTGAGTGGTAGGATCACGAAATAATACATCCGGAATATCCGTCGGAGTGTTACCTTCGAGTCTGTCGGCTTTATTCTTCTTCATAATTATTTGGTGTAAATCTCCGCATTGATTTTGACAACTTATGACAATCGTCAAAATTTTTCTTCTGTGGATACAAACACCTCAATATATAAAAATAAGCAAAATTTTACAGAATAAGGCATCCATATCTAAAAGTTTGTAAACAATCTATAAGGTATTATATGATAGGGAAGTTCTGCCATCATCAAAAGCAAAAGGCGGAGTAATCCGCCTTTGCTAAATGTCCAGTAATTCTTGTCAAGTGCCGATTTTTGTAGGCGTTGGTGTTTATTGGTGGGTGCTAGTGTGCAAAAATCATTTCCCGATACAAAAGTTCGAGAATACGGATTGGAGGATTTCGTCGGAGGTGATTTCGCCTATTGCGTCGGTAGCGGTGCGCAGTTGCGTGCGGTCGGCAAACTCGACATCCTCCTCCGAGAAATCGAGTTCCAATTCGAGGAACATTATTGCATTCGATAAGCAATTTTTCGGTTTTTATTTTGGAATTATCCGAAAAAAGCGTACTTTTGTGGGCTATTTCGATAAAACGAAATACTGCACGGAGGGTTGGGTGAGTGGCTTAAACCAGCAGTTTGCTAAACTGCCGATATCGTAAGGTATCCGCTGGTTCGAATCCAGTGCCCTCCGCCAAAAATCAAAGGGGTCGGTCGAATGCAAATTTCGATCGACCCCTTTGAGGTAGATAATAATCAACAATATTTATCGCTCTTGCGGTATTCTCGCCGCTATCGGCAGTATGGCCGAATCAAATTCAATCATAAATAATATACTATACATCGAATATTTGTATCGTTCGGAAATTTTTCGGTACATTTGTGAAGATTTTACCACAAAGCCGATTATATGAAAATTATCTATCTGATTGTGTTGATGCTATGTCTTGATGCAGGTATCGGCACGGAAGCAAATGCCCAAAATTTTTGGAACAAGGTTAAAAAGGAGGTAAAAAAAGAGGTTGATAAAGCGGTGAACAACCAATCGCAACGACCTCAATCGACCCCGAACAAGTCTGCTGCATCATCGACATCGACCGTCGGTCAAAGCGACAAGGCAATACTCAATTCGTGCGGATTGAGCGACATTTCGCTGCGTCCGACAGGCAAAATCGAGAATGGCGGCAAGGAGGCAGTTGCCGTAGGTGCTATTCCCACACGAGTCGCGGAGCAAGTAGGGTGGCGCGACAAATTGCCGGCGCATTGGAACTGCGACAACGCCACGCTTGCAGACATTTGCAACAAAGTCAAAGACTATAACACAAAACGCCGACAGAATCCCGCAGTTTATCAGTGGAACGAGGTGCTTGCCGTAGTCGATGCCGATTACAACGACATGGAACTCGACAAACGCATCGAAGCATTGGAGACTGCCGCCGAAGCATACGGAGAGTGTAAGGCTGTCTTTGCCGACAATGGCTCATCGGTGCAGGACAAACAATTTGCCGCTAGGACTCTTGCCAATGCACTCGGCAATGCCCACTATAAACGTGCTGTCAATTCATCGCGCGAATCGTTGTATCCTCTGATGAAAAATTCGGCGGCAGTCGAGACATTTCGTCAAGCCGGCGACTTCGATCCTACCCCTGTTCAAACTACAAAATAACACGACACACATCGTTACACGCATTCGCAGGGACAGAAAAATTCGATTACCTACCTAATTCGATAAAATAATTATGAACCGCATCGTAAGCATCGTAAGCCTCTCATTGATTTTGATGATTGGCAACACGGCAACACTCTCGGCGCAAGGATGGAAAGATCGCGCGAAAAAGCAGGGTTGGGAGTATCTCCGCAAGGCCGTAGGCGACAAAGAGCAGCCAAAGAGCCAACCGAAAACGCAACCGAAACAAAATCGGCCGAGCCAACCATCGCAATCGCAACAACGCCCGAAATCGCAGGTCGTACAGCAAACCAAATATACATATACAACGGAGCAAATTCGTACGGTACTAAACTTCAACGGTCCTCTCATCCAATTTACCGGCAAACCGCTTGAAGAGTGTTTGTCCGGCAAACTCGACGGCAATTGGACCTATCCAGCACACACAAAAACGGAAACTGCACAAAACCAATGGAACGACCAACGCATGGCAAGGCACGAAGGCGACGAAACGATGTCGAACGCCCGCCTTGCCCGCGAAATAGTTGCGTCGAAAGCATGGATTGCAGGGCAGGACAAGATTGGCGGACCTGTACGCGAATTTATGAATTCGCTCCCTGTTCGTCTCGACGAGGAATTGTATTTGCGTGCCAAGTCGATAAATGAGTATGTGGCAGCGATGCTCGCACTATTCGACGCCGCATCCGACAACGACGAACACATGGCCGGTCTCTGCATGCGAAGGATTGAGCAACACCTGAAAAGCCCTTACTATCAGCGTGCCATCGCAACATCGATGGATGCTCTCAAACCCTATCTGTCCGACAGCAGCATTGAATATTTCAACAAACGCGGCGGTTTGAGCAAAGCCCACACAGCCCCACGCCTGACATGGCCTGCCGAGACAGGGAAATAGAGGGAATTATTTTCGAGAATACGGATAGGCGAGGATATCGATAATTTATAGCGATGCAGTTTTGGCCGTCAAAACAGATTTTCGGCTGACAGACGTATGTCAAAATATAAACATTGCGGCATGTTTGAGGATTACATGCAGACTTTTTTGATGTTTTTATGACCTACTATGCTCCAAAATTCCTAACTTTGTAAAGAATAGGCCTGTATATTGGCCATAATAGGGATTATGGAACAGCCGAAAATTGAGCGAGTGTTGCGTCTGATGAAGATGATGACGGGCAACAACAACTACACCGTGGAGGATATGGCCGAGCGGCTCGGTACCTCCTATCGTTCGGTGTATCGTTACATCGAGACCTTCAAGGACGCGGGGTTTGTCGTGCAACGCAAGGAGGGCGGCATCTACAAACTCGGCAAGGACAGCCGTTACTTTAAGGAAATCTCCCAACTTATCCATTTCACGGACGAGGAGGCGCATATTGTCAATCAACTCATCGAAGGGTTGGATAATACCAATATGATAAAACAAAACCTCCGCAAGAAACTCACGGCCGTTTACAACTGCACTTCGTTGGCCGACAGTGTGGTGGACGGCAAAAACGCAATCAATGTAAACCGCATAATCGAAGCCATAACCAATCGCAAACAAACGATACTGAGGAGTTACGCTTCGTCTCACACAGGCGTTGTCCGCGACCGTTTGGTCGAGCCTTTCGGCTTTACGACAAACTATGTGCAGGTGTGGTGCTACGAACCCGAATCGGGGCTAAACAAACTCTTCAACACCGCCCGCATCGGCGCAGTCGAGGTACTCGATACAGATTGGCAATTTGATGAACGGCATCACGAGGGTTATATCGATATTTTCCGCATTACGGGCTTCGAGCAGAAGCGCGTGCAGTTGGAGTTGGGTGTTATGGCGCACAATCTGCTTATCGAGGAGTATCCGCTGGCAACACGCGACCTCACGCAGATTGATAGTTCACATTGGCTACTCGATACAATGGTCTGCGACTATGTCGGCATCGGCCGCTTTGTGATTGGACTATCGGATGATATCCGCATTCTGACACCGGAGTTCGAGGAGTATATACAATCGGTTATCAATCGGATGTATAACAGTTATAATACCAATTGACAGTAATTGTCAATTCGACCTTATACCTTTGTCCCGACAATGTTTAGTGCGTTGTCGGGAATTTTATTGTTGGACGAGCCGGATGTATGCGGAATTTTATTTGAAAACTTTTGAGTTAGGATTAACCATCGGGCAAATTGGCAGATGGCAAATTGGCAGATGGTGATAATCGATTTATCGGGCAAAACACAAACTTATAAACCAATATACCATGAAACGACTATTTTTACTTTTTGCAACATGTGCAATTTCAGCGTCGGTAATGGCGCAAGAACAATCCAAGCAGGAGGCTGCCGATTCGGTGGCAACAACACCCCGCTATCAACCGCAAAATCTTTACGCATCTTCGGAGAAATTGGAGGATGTGGTGGCAACCGGCGTAGCAACAGGACTTATCTTAAATCCCAACCACCGCAACAGCAAATATAAACTATATGGCACCGAAAATATATGGACATTCCTAAAACTCGACACCTGCACGGGACGAATATGGCAAGTACAATACGCAATCAACGACGACAACCGAATGCAAACTCAGATTGTCTCTGTCAGACTTGATTGGGCAGAGGATTGGTCTGATTTAACCAACATGGGACGTTTCGAGTTGTATCCCACCAAGAATATGTACAACTTCTTGTTGATGGACAAGAGAAGTGGCAGGATATGGCAGATTCAATGGTCCACCAATCCCGACAACAGAGGTGTAATTGCAGAAATCCAATAACAATGGGCGTACTATATAAACTACGTTGCGAACGATGCGGTGTAGAGTTCGAGCATCAGGCTGGTACAGGATTGATAGTTGCATGTGTCGGATGCGGAGATAACGGCAATGATGATGCTCCGTTTCGATGTCCGTGTTGCAATATGCGCTATGACCCGCAAGCGGAAGATTTTGCGGATAAAATCACCGAAATCGTATTATGGGATTGACGCCGAACTCCTACGCCGTATTCCGACATTTTCTGCGCGAGCATGGTTGCGAAGCCGCATTCGACCGTGCTTTCTACACCCACAACGACTGCACTCTTTTGGATGCGTCGCTATGGGAAGCAGGTGAAGCGGAATACATCTTCGCACACGCCTTCGATTGGCGGGCGACACCCGAAGGTCGGGAGTTTTGGCGCGAGATTGACAAAAAGTGGAATAAACAAATAAGCAAAGATTATGGGAACAATTAAGGTATTAGGTCAGGGTGATGTAAAGTTCGCACCCGATGTAACAAGAGTTACAGTTGAGATTGATGCACACCATGAAACATATCATGAGGCATTTGAGGCAGGCGCAAGAAATACAAACCACATCAAAGATATTCTTGCCGAACACGGTTTTGACAGAGAACTTGCCAAGACATCGCGTTTTGATGTCGGCATGCACCGAGTTCGTAAGCAGGTGAAACGAGGCGACTGGCAGTGGGTGGCCGAAGGTTACAAAATCAATCAAACTTTCTGCATCGAACTTGAAATGGGTTGCCCGAGACTGACCGCGCTGCTTGATCAAATCGGCAGGGAGATGGTCGGTGTCGAGATTGAACTCGGTTTTGCTGTCAGCGACATCGATTCTGCCCGACTGAAAGTAATTGAAGCAGCAGTGAAGGATGCCCGACGCAAGGCAGAGGTTATGGTTGCGGCATTGGGCAAGGGACTTGGCGAGGTGTCGAGCATCAACTTCGGAGTGCCACACGACAATTACTATGATGGACGAGTGTATGATACTTGCATCAACAGTTCTGCCTCAATGTGCGACGCAGTCCCTATGGACATTACTCCAACCGACCTGAGTGGCTGCGCCAATGTCGAGGTTGTATGGGAGTTATTGTAGTCGGTTTAGCGATTGTAAACACCTAACTATTGCCAATATTTTGGTAATAGCAGCACACAGTGAGATGTATAGATTATTGAATAAGCATATAAAGAGTTAATATTATGTTTTATACCAATTGGATGAAGGCAGGCGTCTTGGATGCACAAGACAAACAGGTTCTCGATGAGATAGGGCTGGTCGAGCAGACCTGCTCGGATTTTAATCTCCAATATGCAACTGTTGACGGCGAATGGGGAATATGGTATGGGCAGGAAAACGAAATGTACAAGTAGTATAGAGGACAAAAGAGAAATAACGGTGCAATAGTCAGAGAGTTACGGGATAGTGGCTAAAATTTTGGCGCAAAACGAAATGTACATTTACTTGGATTTTACTTGGATAAACCAGCGGGAAACTGGGTGATAAGTTGGATTTACCTTTGATTTATATGGGGCGTTACTTTGGTTTCGCCCTTTTTCTGTGTCTAAATATATCCCACAGATGCGTAAAGCCGTGAAAACGCCTAAAATCGGGCAATGCGGCGAGGATAGTTAAACCTCGCTCGAATGGCAGTCAAACACTGCTCAAATAACCAGCCATCGGACAAAAATTGCACATTTCGTTTTGCTGAAAAAACACCCTAAAATCGCGTTGCACATAGTTTTGGACATAGTTTTGGATGCCAATTTTTAACCGATAAACACCCCTATAAGGTCAAAAATAGGGGTAAAATCGGGCGTTTTTCAGCGATAAACACCCCTTTAATGCACGATTTTGACGGTTTTTGCGTGCGTATAAAAAGAGCGTAATGCACTACTAAATAGCATATTACACTCAAAATATCGTAATTTTACCCCTTTGAGGGGGGGGTATTCGCCTATTCTGCCCTTACAATACCTACTACAAGGGCAATCGAATGTATCTTGTTTAACGGCAATTCAAATGGCTCGTAATCGGTGTTTTCCGATACCAAGGTGATGTGCTGCATATCTGTGCCTTTTCGCACTCTTTTTATAATAACACCCTGCTCGCTGCTTATCACATAAACCCTGTTCCACTGGTGGGGCATGAGGAGGGCGGCCAGCTGACCGAGAAGGTACGCCGTAAGCCCTACT
>JBJEGV010000038.1:0-17743 GCA_051875395.1 Alistipes sp.
CGGCACCCCATTCCAACGGCGAAACCGAGGACGAGGCGTTCGACAACAAGGGCGGCGTAATCCATTCGTCCGAAACGACGTTCTATCTGTTCAAGGCCGACAAATCGGTCGATACGGGACGCAGTGTCGTGATATTCCCCGGTGGCGGATACTACAAATTGAGCATCAACTTCCGCATGGCCGAATGGTTCGCCAAGCATGGCGTAACCGCCATGTTCGTAAAATACCGTCTGCCGAACGGTGTAAAGGAGGTGCCGTTGGAGGATGCACAGGCAGCAATGGGCTATTTGCGCAAGCACGCCAAGCGACTCGGCATCGACCCGTCGAAAGTAGGCGTTTGCGGCAGTTCGGCAGGAGGTCATTTGGCAGCCTATGTGTCGAATTTCACACCCGACAACGAGAAACCGGCATGGGCGATTCTCTTCTATCCCGTCATTACCGAACCGGAATGGCATACGCACAACCACACCTTCCGCAATCTGCTGGGCAAGGAGCGTACGCCTGCCGAAAAACAATACTACGCGCTCGAAAACCGCGTAACATCGACCACTCCGCCGACGATGATTCTCGTAACAGACGACGATACGACCGTTCCGAACATCAGTTCGCTTCTCTATTACGAGGCTCTCAAACGGCACGGAGTAAAGGCCTCCATGCACATCTATCCTTCGGGCGGTCATGGTTGGGCGGGACGTCAAGGTTACGCATACCGCCGTTCGTTCTTGCGCCATATCGAGGATTGGCTCGCGGAATTGGATGAAGCGGATGCAAAAAGAGCCGACAACCGAAAATAACGCTGTACTATGAGACGAATATCACTGTTTTTGGCATTTATGGCGACAACGCTGTGCGCCTCGGCACAAAAATCGCTCGACATAGACAACAATGCCGACGAGGTCATACACTATTGGGACAACAGCACCGCGCCGCACTCCAACGAGGAGAGCGAGGCGGAACAACTCAACGCCAAAGGCCACTTTGCGCATGTATCCGAGACCGTGTTCTATCTCTTCAAGGCAGACAAGGACAAGGCTACGGGACGCGCCGTTGCCATATTCCCGGGCGGAGGATATTTGCATGTCTGCATCCGGCACGAGGGTTTCGGTTTGGCGGAGTGGTTCAAGTCGCAGGGCATAACGGCAATGGTCGTAAAATACCGTTTGGCGAACAACGGACACAAAGAGGTACCGTTGGAGGATGCACAGGCAGCATTGAAATATCTGCGCGAGCGTGCAGCGGAACTCGGCATCGACCCGTCGAAAGTGGGCGTTTGCGGCAGTTCGGCAGGAGGACACCTTGCGGCATACGTCTCCACCTTCGCCGAGGAGAAGGATAAACCTGCATTTGCCGTACTCTTTTATCCCGCATCCTCGGGCAGAACATGGCAAACCGCCAAAAACACCTTCCCTTGTCTGTTGGGTGCAGAGCGCACCCCTGCCGAGCAGGAGTATTATTCGCTCGAAAACCGTGTGAGCAAAACGACGCCGCCGACCATTTTGCTGTTGAGCGACAACGACCGCGTCGTACCGCCGATAAACTCGATAGATTATTACGAGGCACTCAAACGTTACGGCGTGCGTGCCGCCATGCACATCTACCCTGATGGCGGGCATGGTTGGGCAGGCAACGGCAAATTCCGCTACACGGAGAGTTGGCAACGCGATGTCGCAGGTTGGATTGCCGAACTCGACGAAGCGGATGCCAAATAATTGCAAACAATAACAACAAATAACACAAACCTATCATGAAACGCATTTTCACACTCTTCGCTTTGGCGGCCATGACGCTCTCCGCCTCGGCACAAAAGACCATCGACATCGACAACAATGCCGACGAGGTAATCCACTATTGGAACAACCGCACCGCTCCCCACTCCAACGAGGAGAGCAAGGACGAGGCTCTCAACCAAAGCGGCCACTTTACGCACACCTCCGAAACCGTGTTCTATCTCTTCAAGGCCGACAAGGACAAGGCTACGGGACGCGCCGTTGTAGTTCTGCCGGGTGGCGGTTACAGCAAGGTCTGCATCCGACACGAAGGCTTCGCAATGGCCGAGTGGTTCAAATCGCAGGGCATAACGGCATTGGTCGTAAAGTACCGACTGCCTAATCTCGGACACAAGGAGGTGCCGCTGGAAGATGCACAGGCTGCGCTCAAATATCTGCGCAAACATGCCGGCAAGTTGGGCATCGACCCTGCCAAAGTGGGCATCTGCGGAGGCTCGGCAGGCGGACACCTCGCTGCCTATACCTCGAATTTCACGGCGGACAAAGAGAAACCGGCATTCTCGATTCTCTTCTATCCCGTAATCACGGGTACGACGTGGCACACCCACCAAAACACCTTCCGCTATCTGTTGGGCGACAACCGCACGCCTGCCGAGCAGGAGTACTACTCGCTCGAAAACCGTGTGAGCGAAACGACTCCTCCGACAATTCTGCTGTTGAGCGACGACGACCGCGTCGTGCCGCCGATAAGTTCGATACTCTATTACAAGGCTCTCAAACGTTACGGTGTGAAGGCCACGATGCACATCTACCCTTCGGGCGGACACGGTTGGGCAGGCAAATCGACATTCCGTTACTGTGCCGATTGGCAACGCGACCTCTCGGAGTGGATTGCAACGCTCGATAAACCGGCAAAGAGTGCCAAAAAGAAATAATGCGTACCCGCGTTGCCGAACAAAAAATAACGATTAAACAATTTATATGGCAGACAATTCAATTTTGACGCGACTTGACGGTCTGAAAATCAAATACGAGGAGTTGGGACAGAAACTGACCGACCCCGAAGTGATTGCCGATGTCAAGTCGTTCGTACAGTACAACAAGGAATACAAGGAGTTAGAGCCGATAATCGAGACGTCGGAGCGTTATCGCAAGGCGATTGCCGATTTGGCCGATGCCAAAAACATATTCGCAACCGAAAAGGACGACGAATTCCGCGAAATGGCTCGTGTGGAAATCGCCGAACTCGAACCCGCCATCGAACAGATGGAGGAGGATATAAAACTCCTGCTCATCCCGAAAGACCCGCAGGATGCCAAAAATGCCGTACTCGAAATACGCGGCGGTACGGGTGGCGATGAAGCGGCGATTTTCGCGGGCGACCTGATGCGCATGTACGCCAAATACATCGAGTCGAAGGGTTGGAAATACGAAATCACCTCCTTCTCCGAAGGTGCCGTTGGCGGTTACAAGGAGGTAATTCTGAAAGTTACCGGCACCAACGTCTATGGTACGCTCAAATACGAATCGGGCGTGCATCGCGTACAGCGTGTGCCGCAGACCGAAACGCAGGGTCGCGTTCACACTTCGGCTGCTTCGGTGGCAGTGTTGCCCGAAGCCGACGAGTTCGATGTCGATGTGTCGTGGAACGATATTCGCAAGGATATATTCTGTGCATCGGGACCCGGTGGGCAGTCGGTCAATACGACCTACTCGGCAATCCGTCTGACGCACATCCCGACGGGTATCGTCGTGCAGTGCCAAGACCAAAAGTCACAGATTAAAAATACCGAAAAGGCATTCGAGGAGTTGCGCACGCGCATCTTCAACCTCGAATATCAGAAGTATCTCGACGAGATTGCATCGAAGCGCAAGACGCTCGTATCGACAGGCGACCGTTCGGCAAAAATACGCACCTACAACTATCCGCAAGGGCGTATCACCGACCACCGCATCAACTATACGATTTACAATCTCGCGGCATTTATGGACGGCGACATTCAGGACTGCATCGACCATCTGATAGTTGCCGAGAATGCCGAACGACTGAAAGAATCGGAACTCTAAACCAATGCGTCGCGCAATCGTCATAATGCTCTGCGCGTGGTGCTGTGCGGCAACTGCCACGGCACAACCGCGCAGTTCCGCACCGCTCTATATAGTGAACGGTACGGAACGGGAGAGCGTTGCCGATATTCCGCAGTCGAACATCGAGAGCATCGAAACGCTCGAAGTGAACGAACAGACCGTTGCCCGCTACGGCGAACGTGCCGAAAACGGGGTTATAATCATCACTCTGCACTACGACGACGAGGCGCAATTCACGGGCGGCAGTTCGTTCAACAACTACATTGCCGACCATGTCAAATGGCCCTCGCACTACCCTGCCGCACGGGTTATAATGCGCTACACAATCGAAGCCGACGGCTCGCTGATACTCGGGCAGGTGTTGGAATCGACCGATGCGAGATTGCGCAAAAAAGTAATCGCGGCCGTCCGACAGGCTCCCGCTTGGAAGCCCGCGACCAAAGCCGGCAAGGGTGTGGCAAGCGAGTATATCCTCTCCGTACAACTTCCGCGCGGCAAGCAGATGCCGCAGGAGCCATACATCATTCTGTTATGACGGAGACATCTCGCCGCCATCTGTCGCTTGCGGAGTTGCAGGCCCTTATCGCCAATGCTGTCGGCGAGGCTCTGCCGTTGCCCGTATGGGTAAGTGCCGAGATTGCCGAAATCAAGGTAAACTATTCGGGACATTGCTACTTGGAGTTGGTCGAAAAGGGCGACGGTGCAGATGCGGAAGGTGTCGCAAAGGCACAGGCGCGAGCGGTGATTTGGCGGTCGTCGTATCCCGCCGTTGCGGCACGTTTCGAGAGGGAGAGCGGCAGCCGTTTGGCGGCAGGAATGAAGATTCTGTGCAAGGCGCAGGTCAATTATCATCCGCTCTACGGACTGTCGTTGCAGATTACCGACATCGATGCGGCGTACACGCTCGGCGACATGGAACGCGCCAAACAACAGGCTGTTGCCCGATTGCAGAGCGACGGAGTGTGGGACATGAATCGCGAAGTGCCGATGCCCGCCCTGTTGGAGCGGATTGCGGTGGTGTCGAGTGCCACGGCGGCAGGATGGCGCGACTTTATGCGCGAAGCGGCAAAAAGCCCTTATCGCCTGCAAATCGAATTGTTCGATGCCGTCATGCAGGGTGCTGTTGCCGAGCAGAGCATAATCGATGCGTTGATGGCTATTGCCGAGAGCGGAAAGCCGTTCGATGCAGTGGCAATCATTCGGGGTGGCGGTTCGACAAACGACCTCAACTGCTTCAACTCCTATCGGCTGGCCTCGTACATAGCGCAATTCCCGCTGCCCGTACTGACCGGCATAGGACACGACAAGGACGTAAGCGTCAGCGACATGGTGGCGCACACGATGCTCAAAACGCCGACTGCCGTGGCTGTATGGCTCTACGAACGAAGCGCAGAAGCCGACGGCAACATAGAATCGGCGGCAATCCGTCTGCGCGAACTGTGTACGAGTGCAACGCATCGACAGATGCTCGTGCTGCAACAACTGACTGCCGACATTCGCAATGCCGCATCATTGGCCTTGGCAGGTGCGACCGCTCGGACGGCAAATGCCGACGAAACAATGCGCAGAGCAACAGCGGAGGCTTTGGAGAGAGTGCGACAACGGTT
Source organism: Alistipes sp. (assembly GCA_051875395.1). Classification (GTDB taxonomy): domain Bacteria; phylum Bacteroidota; class Bacteroidia; order Bacteroidales; family Rikenellaceae; genus Alistipes. The sequence goes on from JBJEGV010000038.1 coordinate 5,423, forward strand.
GGATGCATACGGCGCAACGGCCGACAACTACACGCCCCGACGGTTACTGCAACTCGGTCTCGGCATTGCACGCATCGGCAACAAAACATTGCGGTCGGTGGATGCTGTCGAGAAGGGCGACGACCTCGATTTGGAGTTGGCGGACGGCATAATCAGTGCAACGGTAACCGGCAAGAGCAAACGGCAATGAAACGATAAGGAGAGCAACAAATATGGCAAAAAAAACGTTACAAAACAGGAGTTTCGGCGATGCAATGGCGCGAATCGGAGAGATTCTTGCATCGATTCAGGATGGCGACACCGACATCGACACCCTTGCCGAGCGCGTAAAAGAGGCTTCGGAACTCATTGCCTTTTGTCGGGCAAAATTGCGCAAGGCGGAGGAGGATGTAGGCAAAATCCTCGACACCGAAAATTAAACCGCAACCGATATGGGAACAGTGCAACATACCGTAAAATGGGCATTGAATCATCTGCCTCGCACGTTGCTGCAACGCTTGGCGGGATGGTCGGTGCCGATGTTGGGGCTGTTCTATATCGGACGAGGCAGAGAGTGTCCGATTTGCGGAGTGAAACGGCGCAAATTCCTGCCTTACGGCTATGTCGATGTGCGCGAGAATGCGTTGTGTCCGCGATGTCTGTCGCTCGAAAGGCACAGATTGCTGTGGTTGTGGCTGCAACGCGAATCGACACTGCTCGACGAGGGCAATTACCCCGTATTGCTGCATATCGCACCCGAGATATGCCTGAAAAAGGTTTTTGAAGCGAGATACGGCAAAGCGGGAATGGCGGAGCGATACATAACCGCCGATTTGGAGAGTCCGTTGGCGCGACTGCATTTCGACGTACAGGCGATACCCATGGCAGACGAGAGCGTGGATGCGGTCATCTGCAACCATCTGCTCGAACATGTCGAGGACGAAGGCAGGGCTTTGGCGGAACTGTACCGGATAATGCGAACGGGAGGTTGGGGCATATTGTTGGCTCCCGTGGATTTGTCGCGGGACACGACGGATGAGGACGACGGTACGGCAACGCCGGCCGAACGCACTCGCCGTTTCGGCCAGTACGACCACCACAGGGCATACGGGCGCGATTATCCCGACCGCTTGCGCAAGGCGGGTTTTATCGTGGAGGATGCGGATTATGCGGCAACGCTTCCGATGAACGAACGTAAACGATACGCATTGTGCGACGACCATATATATATAGTAAGAAAAAAGCGTAATTGACAGAAACATGGCAGATAAAGAACATTTGTTGGAACGATATGCCTCTTTGCGGACGAAGGTGGCCGAACTATTCTCTCCTGCCACGCAGGCGTGTGTGGACGAGGCTTTGGTATATGCCGATGCCCATATCGGGGAGTTGCGACGTTACGACGGCAATCCGCTGCTCGACCACGATGCGGAGGTTGCATACATCGTCGTTTCAGAAATCGGTTTGGGGCGCAATTCGGCGGTTGCATCAATCCTGCACGACACGGTGCGGTTGGCAGCCAAAACCGATGACGGCACACTCGCTCCCATGCTCGACGAGATAGCGGACAAATTCGGCAAGGAGGTGGTCGGCATAGTCGTCGGATTGTCGAATATCTCGGAACTCAAACTCAACATGCAGTCGGAGCAGGCTTCGAATTTCCGCGATATGATTGTGGCATATTCGTCCGACCCGCGCGTCATCCTCATCAAACTCTCCGACAGATTGGAGGTGATGCGTTCGCTCGCCATGTTCCCGAAAAGCAAGCGGCTGAAAAAGAGTTGGGAGAGCATGAATCTGTATGCCCAAATAGCCCACAAACTCGGCTTGTACAAGATAAAGAGCGAGTTGGAGGATTTGGCGTTGAGTTGGCTCGAACCCGACGACTATCGCGAAATCAGCACCAAATTGAAGGAGAGCGAACAGGAGCGGTTGAACTTCATCGCCGCCTTCACGGAACCCATAAAAAGGGGCCTGAATGCCGCCGGCATACGCTACCACATAAAGAGCCGTACCAAATCCATCTATTCGATTTGGAGCAAGATGCGCAAACAGCATGTGCCGTTCGAAGGCGTGTACGACATATTCGCAATCCGCATCATCATCGACTGCCCGAAGGAGCGGGAGAAGATGCAGTGTTGGACTGTCTATTCGATAGTGAGCGACATTTACACTCCAAACACGGAGCGTATGCGCGATTGGATTACCATTCCGAAATCGAACGGTTACGAGTCGTTGCACACGACCGTATCTGCCGGCAACGGACGCTGGGTCGAGATACAGATTCGCTCGGAACGGATGGACGACGTGGCGGAACTCGGTATTGCCGCACATTGGCGTTACAAAGGGGTCAATCAGGGTGCGCAGACGAGCGAGCAGTGGTTGTCGCGGTTGCGCGAACTGATGGAGGAGACACACAACGACATAGCCGAACGTTTCGATGCCAAACCCGCATCGGACGAGATATTCGTATTCACCCCCAACGGCGACATCCGTAAGTTGCCCGAGGGTGCCACGCTGCTCGATTTCGCATTCGACATCCACACCAATCTCGGCACGACCTGCTCCGGCGGAAAGGTAAACGGTCGAGCCGTACCGATACGCGAACAGTTGAAAAACGGCGACATAGTCGAAATTTTCTCGCAGAAAAACCAATCGCCCAAGGCGGATTGGCTCAACTTCGTCGTTACGGCAAAGGCACGCGGCAAAATCAAGGCCTATATGCGCGAGGAGCAGGCCAAAAACGCCAAGGTCGGACGCGAGGAGTTGGAGCGCAAACTCAAAAACTGGAAATTCCCCAAGAGCATCGACGAGGTGGTCGGCTATCTGTGCAAATACTACAAGCAACGCACGGGAACGGCTTTGTACGAACTCGTCGCAACCGAGAAAATCGATTTGTCGGTAGTGCGCGAGTTGCTTGCGAAGTGGGTATCGGGCGAGGCAGAGGAGATGCGCCGTGCAGCCGAAGCGGAACACCGTCGGGCGATGAATCCGAACGTCGAGGCACCGAAATCGCACGACGCGCTGATTATCGACGAGAGCATCAACAACATAGTTTACAAATTGGCAAAGTGCTGCAACCCGATAAAGGGCGACGACATTTTCGGCTTCGTAACCATCAACTCGGGCATCACAATCCACCGCGCCGATTGTCCGAATGCCAAACACATACGCGAGACCTATCCGTATCGCATCATGGAGGCTCGTTGGCGGGCCAATGCCGACGGTGCTTTCCGTGCGACGATTGCAGTAAACATGCAGGATTCGGCAGGTCTGGCCAACAAAATCACCGAAGTCATAAGCAGGGATTTCAAACTCAACATCCGTGCGCTCAACATCACCTCGCGAGGAGACGGAACGTGTGTGGGAACAATCAGCGTAGAGGTTCCGTCGGTAGGTACGGTCGATTCGCTGATATATGCCATACAGCGCGTCAAAGGAGTGCAAAGGGCTTATCGGGTAAAATAAATTTCGACCCTTTCCGTGCCGCAAAACCGATTATTTACTATCTTTGCATAATCGGCGGACGGAGTTGCTAAAACGATTAAGCACTACGAGCGACCGTCGGACAAATGACATTACGATTACAAAACCAATAAAACACCTAAAACATCATGAGAAAATTTATCATTTTTTGTGTTGTCGCGACCTTTACGGTATCGTCGGCTTTGGCACAGAGCACATTCTCTTCGAAACTGCCCGCAAAAGCCCGCAAAAACGCCAATCTGTTCGGCGTGGTCGAGGCAGACGGCAAACCGCTCGCAGGAGTGGCCGTTTCGGACGGATTGGAGGTAACGACAACCGACAAGAACGGTTGCTATTCGCTCAACTCGCAAAAAAAATTCGGCAACGTCTTCATCACCCTGCCTTCGGGTTACGAACCGGTTTTGGAGAATGACATGGTACCGCCGTTTTGGGCTAATCTGACCGCGCCCGTTACGGAGAAGGAGCGACACGATTTTGCATTGCGCAAGGTCGATAACGCCAAACATACCATAATTGCCATTACGGACATCCACTTGGCAAACATGCTGGAAGACGGCAAACAGTTCCGCGAGGCATTCATTCCGCGCCTGAAAGAGGAGATTGAGAAATATCGTTCGCAAGGCATTCCCGTATATACGATGTGTATGGGCGACAGCAGTTTCGACCTCTTCTGGTACGACTATCTGTACGACATCGGCTCGTTCCGCCAGACTTTGAGAGACGTGGAGTATCCGACACAGATTTTCCACGTTACGGGCAACCACGACCACGACGGCGCAACACCGGCAGGCGAGAATACCGATTTCGAGTCGGCCAAGAAATACCGTGCAGCCTTCGGTCCGTCGTACTACTCGTTCAACATCGGCGGAATCCACTATATAATGCTCGACAACATCGTCTATCGCAATGAAGCGGCAAAAAATCAGAAACAGGGTCGCAACATCTTCGGCAAACGCAACTACGACCATCGCGTAACCGAGGAGCAGTTGAATTGGCTCAAACAAGACCTCGCGCTCGTAACCGACAAAAACACGCCGGTCGTTATCGGCATGCACTGTCCTGTTTACCGCTACAAAAACCGCATGAGCGGTCAAATCGAGACTCTGTTCCGCACTCCGGAGAGCAATCCGAACAAAGAGGAGGCCGACAAACTGTCGTCGCTGCTCAAAGATTTCAAGGAGGTGCATTTCATTACCGGCCACACACACAGAAACCAGACCTGCTACGGACGCGATGATGCCGAAAATTGGCCGTTGATTGCCAACACAATCGACCACAACATCCCTGCCGTATGCGGCTCGTGGTGGTACACGGGTGCGCATGGCGGATTGAAACTCGGTCCCGACGGTGCGCCTGCTGGCTTTACGGTCTTTACCGTGGACGACAACGACATCAAGTGGTATATGACCTCGATAGACGACGGTGCGGAGGTACAGTTCCGTGCATTCGACCTCAACTGCGTGCGCGATTACTACAACAACAATCAGGAGATACGCGTATTCCTCGACCACTTCGACAAACGTTACGACTACGGCAAGACGGGCGACAACAAGGTGTTGCTGCACGTTTGGGCTTGGGAGCCTACATGGAAAATCTCCGTCAAGGAGAACGGCAAAGAGTTGCCTGTCGGCAAGCAGAAGAAGATGGAGAATCCGCAGTACACCATATCTTACGACCTGCCAAAATCGGTTTGGGACAGAAACTTGTCGAACGACAAGAAGTTCAACCACAAAGAGGTTACGCCGCACATGTTCATCATTCAGGCATCTGCACCCGATACCACGCTCGAAATTACCGTTACCGACACCTTCGGTAAGGAGTACAAGCAGACCATGGTACGTCCGAAGGCCTTTTCTAAAACGATGCGTTAGCGGATAAAACGCACTTAAAACAGAGGACAGAGAGCGAAAAAGAGACTTTCTGTCCTCTTTTTTTCGCATAGGGCTGATTTTAACGCAAAAAATGCTATCTTTGTGGATATAAACACACGACCATATTTTCGCAACATGGAAAAACCATATGTAATCGGCTTGGATTTCGGCTCCGACTCTGTCCGCGCCATACTTGTCGATGCACTCACGGGAGAACAGGCGGCAGAAGCCGTACATGCCTACAAACGTTGGGGTCTCGGATTGTACAGCGACGTTTCTAAAAGCCGATTCCGGCAACACCCTCTCGACTATTTGGAGGGGTTGGAGGCCGTCATCGGAGAGATATTGGATGCACGGCGCGATTTGGCGCCACAAGTCCGCGCCATCTCCGTCGATACGACGGCAAGCACTCCATGTTTGGCGGACGAACATCTGATGCCGTTGGCATTGCAGGAGAAATACAGGGAGAATCCCGATGCGATGTTCGTATTGTGGAAAGACCACACGGGCGAAGCGGAGGCAGAGGAGATAAACCGCGCCTGCAAGCAGAGCGAAATCGACTATTCCAAATTTACGGGCTACAACTATTCGCCCGAGTGCTTCTGGTCGAAGGTGCTGCATCTGCTGCGCCGCAGCGACGATTTGTGTCGCGATGCCTATACCGTCGTCGAGGAGTGCGATTGGATACCTGCCGTTCTCACGGGCAACACCGACCCTGCACGCCACAGAATGGGACACTGCTGCGTCGGACAGAAGATGTTCTGGTCGGAGGAGTGGGGCGGCTTCCCGCCGCGCGAGTTTTTCGAGCGAATCGACAAACGACTGCTCCCGATACTCGACACGCTGCACCCTGCAAAATATACATGCGACAACGCCTATGGCACAATCTCGAAAGAGTGGGCAGAGAAATTCGGACTGAATCCGGATGTCAGGGTCGGAGTAGGCAACATCGACTCGCATCAGGGAGCAATCGGTGCCGGTGTGGCATACAGGACTGCCGTGCTGACGCTCGGCACATCGGCAGGCTGCATGGCTGTAATGCCGAAAGAGCGATTGGGCGACCGCATCATCGACGGCGTATTCGGACAGGTGGACAGTTGCATACTGCCGGGGTTAATCGGTTTCGAGGTCGGACTGTCGGCATTCGGAGATGTCTATGCTTGGTTGAAACGCACGTTGCTCTACCCTGTCCATACGATACTTGCAAACACCTCGCTCGTTACGCCCGAACAACGCACCGCGCTGATTGAGGAGTTGGAGGACAAACTCATGTGGCAACTGACAGCGGATGCTGCCGCATTGCCGCTTCGCGAGGATGCTCCGTTCGCAACCGATTGGCTGAACGGTCGTCGTTCGCCTGCGCCAAATGCGAAATTGTGGAGTTCGATGATGGGATTGCGCATCTCCACCATGACACCCGAACTATATTATGCCTTGGTCGAGGCCACGGCATTCGCGTTCCGCGCCATAATCGACCACCTCATCGACAACGGTTTGGATATAGACAACCTTATCGGCATCGGCGGCATAGCGCAAAAATCGCCGTTCGTAATGCAGATGCTGGCGAACGCAACGGGCAAGCGCATAGATGTTTCGTCGTGCAAGCAGGCTGCCGCGCACGGCTCGGCAATCTGTGCAGCAGTGGTGGCAGGCATATATCCGACAATCGAGGCCGCGCAAAAGGCTTTGTGCCGCCCAATGGTGCGCACATACGAGCCCGACCCGAAAGTTGCGGCGCACTTCGAGAAACGATATGCGCTGTACAAAGCGGCAGACAAATTCACCAACACTTTGGTCGGCAATTAGCGCACGACCGCAGGCAAAAAGAGATACTTAAAACCTAAAACAAAAACAATAATGAAGCCAACAAACAGAAAATGGTATATTGTGGCAACGATGTTTATCGCCATAATATGCAACTATTTGGACAGACAGTTGCTGTCGATTCTCAAACCCGAAATTCTCGACCACTTCGGCATCGGCAATCTGGAATACGCATGGATTGTAAACGTATTCCTTATCTGCTACGCGACGATGTATCCGATTTCGGGCATCCTCGTCGATAAATTCGGACCCAAACGGGTTATGCTCGGCGGCATAACGATTTGGTCGCTCGCCTGCATCGGCGGCGGTATGGCGCCGAATGTTACCGTATTCGCAATCTGCCGAGGCATCCTCGGTCTTGCCGAGCCGACCATCTTCGCAGGTCAGTTGATAGCCGTAACGATGTGGTTCGAAAAACGCCAGCGTGCAACTGCCAATTCGCTTTGCACCAACGGCGGCTCGATTGGAGCGGTAATCGCCCCCGTTGTGATTGCATGGTTGATGGGATATTTCGATTCGTGGCAGCACGTATTCTATATCGCAGGTATTACGGGTCTCGTAATCGCCCTCGTATGGCAATTCATCTACACCACTCCGCCGCAGGAGGTTATCGAAAAGACCGTCAATGCCGACAAAAAATCGGAAGGCAAAACGGTACAGCGTTCGTTCTCGCTCGGCGGATTGTTCCGCACCAAAACGCTTTGGGGTGGTGTGCTCATCCGACTTATCAGCGACCCCGTATGGTATTTCTGCTGCTTCTGGCTGCCGGGCTTCCTGCGCACCATGGGCGAAAACGAGGGTTTGTCGAACGAGCAGACGCTGAACATGATACAGTGGATTGGCGGCATTCCGTTCCTCGTGGGTGCAGCGGGCGGTATTCTGACCTCGATGTGGTCGGATGTACTGATTCGTCGCGGCATGGAGGCTTTGCGGGCGCGTAAGAAGGTATTGATAACCATGGCATTCCTCGCTCCGTTTGTGGCAGTCGTGCCGTTCGTCAGCGACTGCGCGGCAATCTCCTTCACATGGCGTGTAACTCTGGTCATCGTGCTGTTCTGCATCATCGCGGTACTCTGCAACTCGTGGCTCTATACGGCTCCCGTTACGCTCGTCGAGCAGTTCCCTATCAAGAATGCCGCAAGCGTTATGGGTATCTGCTGCGGTGCGGGTGCATTGGGCAGCGTGGTATTCAACCAATTCGTGGGTTCGATACCCGAAAGCGCATGGACGATACTGTTCTGTGTGATGGGTACGCTGCATCTTATAGCCGCAGTCGTTATGTGGCGCATGGTACATCCGGAGAAACCGACCGAAAATTGTTAGTCAAACAGTTATCGCAATGAAAACCATAAAAGAACCGGCACGCGAACTGAACGTGCGTGCAGAAGTGGATGTTCTCGTGGCAGGCGGAGGCCCTGCGGGAATCATGGCGGCAGTCGCTGCTGCAAAAGACAAGAAACAGAGAGTGATGCTCATCGACAGCCGAGGTTTCTTGGGCGGCAATCTTACGATAGGTCTGCCGATTCTGGCATTCCTCGGCCCGAAAGGCAATCAGGTCATTCGTGGCGAAGCGCAAAAATTCATCGACCGCATGCGTGCCAAAGGTGCAGCGGGCGAACACAAGCGTTGCAAAAACCACATGAGCCTCACGATAATCGATTCGGAGCAGGCCAAGACGACCGCATGGGAGATGATGGACGAAGCGGGTGTTACCGTTCTGCTCTATACGTTCGTGGTCGATACCATCGTCGAGGGCAATGCCGTAAAGGGCGTAATCGTCGAGAGCAAAGCGGGTCGCGAGGCGATACTCGCAAAGACCGTCATCGATTGTACGGGCGATGGCGATGTGGCTTTCCATGCAGGAGTCGAGTGCCACAAGGGCGATAAGGAGGGCGGTATGCAGCCTCCTACGCTCATGTACTCGATGCGCGGAGTGGAGATACAGAAGTTGCGCGATGCCATCTGCAACGACCCTAAAAAATACGATATGGACGTTATGCCGCCGGAGCAGTTCCGCCAAGGACACTTCATCACTGTCGGTCTGCGCGGCTGCATCAAAGAGGCGCAGGAGCAGGGCTTGAAGATTCCTGTGGCACGCACCATCCTTATCACCGGTCTGAAAGAGGACGAAATATGGGTAAACATGACCCGTGTGAACGGTGTCGATTCGACCCGTCCCGAGAGTTATACCGACGGCGAGCATGAGGCACGCAAACAGATGTACGAGGTGGCAGAGTATCTGCGCCGCTTCGTTCCCGGGTTTGAAAAGGCATATATTGCCGAGGTCGCGCCGTTCATGGGTATCCGCGAAAGCCGCGTGATTGTCGGCAAGTACATAATGACCGCCGAGGACATTCTGCAAATGAAGCACTTCGACGATGCGATTGCCGTGGCAGGTTATCCTGTGGATATCCACCATGCGAAAGGCGGCGATTGCACGATGCTCTTCTGCGACGATGCCTACGACATACCGTATCGCGTACTCGTACCGGCAAAAATCGAAAATCTGCTCGTGGCAGGCCGCTGCTCGTCGATGAATCACGAGGCCATGGCCGCTACGCGCGTCATGTCAACCTGCATGGCATTGGGCGAGGCTGCCGGTACGGCTGCACGCGTCGCTTTGGAAGAGGGCGTGGCACCTTCGGAGGTGGATGTCGCTGCCGTGCAGAAGGCACTGCTTGCCAACGGGGCATATTTGGGAGACAGAAAATAGAAACTTAAAACTCAACAAAATCATGGCAACAAAAACTATTTCCGTACCGGCTTGCGAGATTCCGGTATGCGCCGAAGTGGATGTGCTCGTTGTGGGCGCAGGTCCTGCGGGATTGATGGCGGCACAGGCCGCAGCACGGGTAAAGGGTACCAAGGTGATGCTTATCGAGAGTCGCGGCATTCTCGGCGGCAACATGACAATCGGTCTGCCGTTGCTCGGATTTCTCGGCCGCAAAGGCAACGTGGTTATCAAGGGTCTGCCGGGCGAATTTGTAAAGCGTCTGCAAGACAAAGGGCTGGCAACGCATCATCGCGCATGCCCGCTGCACGTCAGTCTGACGATGATTGACCCCGAAGGCACAAAGCGGTTGGCATTCCAAATCGTCAAAGAGGAGAATATCGACCTGCTGATGTACGTATTCGCATCGGATGTCATCATGGAGGGCAACAAAATCAAGGGTGTCATCATCGACTCCAAACGGGGTCGCGAGGCGATACTCGCAAAGACCGTAGTCGATTGTACGGGCGATGGCGACATAGCATATCGCGCGGGTGCGCCGATGAATTACGGCAACGAAAAGGGTATTCCGCAACCGCCTACATTGATGTTCTCGATGCGCGGCGTGGATTCCCGCAAATTGCGCGACGCCGTGGCCGACCATCCCGACATCTACGACATCGACTTTATCCCGAACGAATTTTTCCGTGCCGACGACAACTGTACGTTCGTAGGCTTCCGCAACCAAATCAAACAGGCGCGTGAAGCGGGCTACAAGATTCCGGTGGAGCGCACGATATTCATGACCGGCATGGCTCCCGACGAGTGGTGGGTGAACATGTCGCGCGTGAACGGCGTCAATGCGACCGACCCTGCACAATACACTCACGGCGAGGAGGTTTGCTCCGAACAGAATGCCGAAATAGTGCGCTATCTGAAAGCGTACATCCCGGGCTTCGAGAATGCGTATGTCGATAGGGTCGCTCCGTTTATGGGCATTCGCGAGACACGCCGCATCGTCGGAGAGTATGTATTGACCGAACAGGACATTTTCGACTGCGCCAAATTCGACGACGCCGTTGCAGTGGCAAGTTATCCTGTCGATTTGCACCATCCTGTCGGCGGCGACTGCTCGCTCTATTGGTGTCCCGACTGCTACGATATTCCGTATCGCTGCCTCGTTCCTCAAAAGGTGGACGGCCTGCTCGTTGCGGGTCGCAACGTCTCGATGACCCACCTCGCACTCGCTTCGGCGCGTGTAATGGGACCGGCAATGGCAATGGGCGAGGCTGCGGGTAAAGCGGCTGCTTTGGCGGTAAAACACAATACGACACCTCGCAATCTCGATGTCAAAGAGTTGCAAAAGGCATTGAAAGAGGAGGGCGTATATTTCAGAGAGGAGTAAGAGAGGTATGAAATGCAGATTTGCATGGCTGACCGCCCTGTTGTTGCTCGTCGCATTTGCGGTCAATGCCAAAGGCGGCAAGAAAGGCGATGCCGTTCATCGCGTCATGACCTGCAACATCCGCATCACAGGGTTGCCGGCAGATGAGAAAGACGGTGTCCGCTGGGACGACCGCAAGCAGACGATGGTCGAGTGCATCCGAAAGTATCATCCCGATATAATAATGATGCAGGAGGTAATCTACGACTCTTACGCCTATTGCAAAAAGGAGTTCTCCGACTACTTTCCGTTCGGCTTCGAAGGACCCGAAATGGACAAGTACACCGAGGGCTATCACTTCATCGGCAAGAATGTCATATTTTTCCGTCGCGACCGTTACGAGTTCATCTCGGCAGGTTGCTATTGGCTCTCCGAAACGCCCGAGATAGGCGGCAGCATATCGTGGGGTACCAACCGTGCGCGTCATTGCAACTGGGTGCGCGTCAAGGACAAACGCACCGGCAAAGAGATGCGTCTGTTGGACCTGCATTTGGACCATAAGGTACAGGAGGCAAAGGAGAATCAGGCCAAAGTGGTCGTGCGCGAGGCTGCACAATACGGCGACGATTTCCCGCAAATTCTGTGCGGCGATTTCAACTCGAAAAAGCACTCGCCGCAGGTGCGCCATTTCATCGACAACGGTTGGCACGATGCCTACGACGATTTGCACGATGGCAAGGAGTTCGGTTATACCGCCCACAACTTTATGGGCGACAATCGTCCTTACAAACCGACGCACGGCCGCATCGACTACATCATGACGCGCGGCAAGGCCACGGCTCTCTCGTGCGAGGTGCTGAAAGACAGACCGAAAGGCATCTATCCGAGCGACCACTACTTTATGCTGGCAGAGATTGAGGTCGGCAAGTAGAGGGTACGACAACAACACAAAAAAGGGTGGTCGAAATTTCGACCACCTTTTTTATTTTTAATCGGCAAAATGCAAGGCATTGAGAAGGAGGGCGAGCGGAGTTTACCGAACGTAAATGACCGAGCCCGAATTTCGA
>JBJEGV010000038.1:17843-94318 GCA_051875395.1 Alistipes sp.
GAGAAGGAGGGCGAGCGGAGTTTACCGAACGTAAATGACCGAGCCCGAATTTCGATAATAACGCGGCAGTTCGCCGATTTTATCCGCCGACTTGCGGATATGCAATAATAAGGTGTGGAAGAATCGGTAAAATGCAAGGCTTCGAGAAGGAGGGCGAGCGGAGTTTACCGAACGTAAATGACCGAGCCCGAATTTCGATAATAACGCAGCAGTTTGCCGATTATTACACGCCGCTTCTATTCGATGCCTCGAACATGCTTCTCCCACGCCCAAGCCGAACGCAGAGTCTCCTCCAACGGACGCTCCGCCTTCCAGCCGAGTTCGTTATTGGCAAGCGAGGTATCCGCCCATATAGCGACCACGTCGCCCGCACGACGCGGAGCGACCTTGTAGTTGAGACGGAGATTATTGACACGCTCGAAGGTCTTGACCAACTCGAATACGGATACGGCTCGCCCCGTACCGACATTGAAAATCTCGTAACGCTCCTTGTTTTTGCCCTCAATCATGCGGCGAATCGCTGCAACGTGAGCCTTTGCCAAATCGACAATATCGATATAGTCGCGCAAGCACGAGCCGTCGGGAGTCGGATAGTCGTCGCCGAAAACGGAGAGACATTCGCGAATGCCGGCTGCCGTCTGCGTGATATAAGGGACAAGATTCTGCGGCACTCCGCGCGGGAGTTCGCCTATCAGAGCCGACGGATGCGCACCTATCGGGTTGAAATAACGCAAAGCGATGCCTTTGAGCGAAGGATATGCGCCGACACTGTCCCGCAGAATATCCTCGCACATCTGTTTGGTGTTGCCATACGGCGATGTGGCAGGTTTGCGGGGCGATTGTTCGGTAACGGGCAACTCGTCCGCTTCGCCATAGACCGTGGCAGACGACGAAAAGACTATGTTGTGGCGACCCGACTCGCGCATCAAATCGACGACATTCATGAACGAAGCGAGGTTGTTGCGATAGTATTTCATCGGATTATCGACCGACTCGCCGACAGCCTTGAAAGCGGCAAAATGGATTACCGAATCGAAATCGTATCGACGGAACACCTCGGCAAAGGCCGTACGGTCGCAACAATCGACATCGACAAACGGAATATCGACGCCCGTAATGCGGCGTGCGCCCTCGACGCCCGACATATCGGAATTGGCGAGGTTGTCGGCAATGACCACATCCATACCTGCACCGATGAGTTCGACAGCGGTATGCGAGCCTATGTAGCCTGCTCCGCCCGACACCAAAACACACGGTTTTTTATTCATATCTATTATAATTACTGTAAATTTTATAAATCTTACCGATAACTGGGAGGGGTAAATCGGCCTTTGATTTACAAAGTTACATATTTTTTTCATACATTTGCCCAAACAAATTTCATTATTTAGCCTATGGATATCATTCGCGCCGAGCATATCACCAAACGATTCACTCGGCATACGGCTCTCGACGACGTGTCGGTAGCCATCCCGCAAGGGTCGGTCTATGGTCTTTTGGGACCTAACGGAGCCGGCAAAACAACCCTCATTCGGGTAATCAACCGAATAACCATTCCCGACGAAGGAACCGTGTTGTTCGACGGCAAACCCATCACTCAACAGGACATCTACAAAATCGGCTATCTGCCGGAAGAGCGCGGTCTGTACCGCAAAATGAAGGTCGGCGACCAAGCCGTTTTCCTCGCCCGACTCAAAGGCCTCTCTCGCCACGAAGCGTTGGTACGACTCAAACAGTGGTTTACCCGTTTCGGCATAGAGGATTGGTGGAACAAAAAGGTCGAAGACCTCTCGAAGGGTATGGCGCAAAAGGTGCAGTTCATAGTAACGGTACTGCACGAGCCGAAACTGCTCATTTTCGACGAGCCTTTCTCGGGATTCGACCCGATAAACGCCAATCTGTTGAAGGAGGAGATATTGCGACTGCGCGACAACGGTGCAACCGTCATATTCTCGACTCACAACATGGCGAGCGTCGAGGAGATTTGCGACCACATCACACTGATAAACAAATCGCACAACATTTTGTCGGGTCGGGTCGATGAGATTCGCCGCACGCACGGAGGCAACATATTCACGGCACAATTCCGCGGCGACAACGAGGCTTTGGTCGGAAAGTTGGCAGGCAAATGCGAAATTTTGGAGAACGAAGCGGGAGTAACGGGCTTCTCCACAATGAAGATACACATTGCCGACGATGGCGACGTGCGGCCTGTCATCGCCCTCATCAACGACAATACCGAACTGCGCTCGTTCAGCGAAATCATACCGAGCATGAACGACATATTCATTCGTGCCGTAAACGGAAACCTGTAAATCGTACCTGACAAGATGAAAAACATTTGGATAATAATGGCTCGCGAATATCGTGAGCGCGTATATAAGAAGTCGTTTATCATCACGACCATACTCACCCCGATACTGATGATTGCCCTGATGGCTGCACCGACGCTTGTGATGATGTTCAGCAAGGGAGAGACCAAAGTCATCGAGGTAATAGACGAGAGCGGCATCATCGCACCGCAGTTGGAATCGACCGAAACGGTTACTTTCCGGTCCTCCGACGAGCCGTTGGCCGAAGCCCTCAAACACTCGCTCGAAAACGACGATTTCGGAGTGTTGCACATAGGCGCGAACATCATCGACGATTGCAACGACGTGCAACTCTACACCAACTCCTCCTCATCGATGATGGTGGAGGAGAGCATAGCCAAACGCATCTCCGACATAGTGGAACAGGAGCGGTTGAAGGCCTACAACATCACCAATCTGAAAGAGATAATGGACAAAGTGGCAGCCAACGTGCATCTGACCACCTTCCGCAACGACAAAAGTGCGGATGACGGCGAGGCTTCGAACGAGGCATCGTCCTCGTTTGCCGCATCGATGGTCGGCGTCATACTCGGATTCCTGCTCTATATGTTCCTGCTGCTATACGGCTCTATCGTGATGCAGAGTATCATCGAGGAGAAAAATTCGCGTATTTTGGAGGTTATGGTTTCGACCGTACGTCCGTTCGATATGATGATGGGCAAGATACTCGGCGTGGCAATGGTCGGTGCAACACAGATTGTCATTTGGGGTATATTGATGGTGCTGATGAGTGCCGTTGCGATACCGATGATGATGCCTGCCGACATAATGGCGAGCATCGATGCAATACAGGCAGGTACTGCCGATACAGTCGCGGTAGCCCAATCGGCGAATATCGACCCCGATATGATAACGGCGATGTCGTCGGTGTTGAATGTCGGCTATATAGGCATGATTTTCGGAACGCTGCTGCTCTTTATGATAGGCGGTTTCCTGCTCTACGCCGCCATGTTCGCCGCAGTGGGAGCAAGCGTCGATTCGCCGCAGGATGCACAACAACTGACCACCCCGATAACCATTCCGATTATCATCGCGCTGGTAGTGTCGATGTTGGTCATGAACGACCCCAATTCGCCCGTTGCTCTCTGGTGTTCGTTGATTCCGTTTACCTCGCCAATTGTGATGATGGCACGCATACCGAGCGGCATCCCGACATGGGAAATCGTTTTGTCGCTCGCATTGCTTTACGCCACCTTTGCCGCAATGGTATGGGTATCCGGCAAAATCTACCGCATAGGTATCTTCATGCACGGCAAAAAACCATCCTTCAAAGAGTTGTGGCAGTGGCTGAGATATTAGCATTTCAGCCAATGCCGCACGGAGTTGCTCTGTGTGGTCGTGTGTTACCTATCCCCCAAGTCCCCTTTCGTAAAGGGGGCTTTTGATAGTCGAAATACCGATAGTTCGGACTCTGAAATACCGACGATTTATGAAATTGGTGTAGGCGGTTGCCTACACCAATTGTGTTTCGTGTCAAGCAAAAAATCCATTACCCTGCCACGAATAGCTGTTCACTCAAAAAAAATTACTAACTTTGTGCTTTATAGCGCACGCACGCGACGCACGCGCGGAGGCAGACGCGCACGGCGCACGAACAGAGCGCATAACGACCGAAAGCGAAAATGCTCGAAAAGTTAGCAAAGCAGACAGCCATATACGGCATCAGCACCATACTCGGCAGAATGTTGAGTTACCTGCTGACGCCCTTCTATACCCGCATTTTCGGATTGGACGCATACGGCATCATAACCGATGTCTATGCGCTGATTCCGTTTGCGCTGGTGGTGCTGACGCTCGGAATGGAATCGGGCTATTTCCGTTTTGCGGCAAAGGCCGAAGCGGCAGGCGGCAATGTGCTGGAATCCAAACGCCGACTGTTCGCAACGACATGGGGTATTACCTCGCTCGCCGCTTTGGTGTTCTTCGCAACGGTAGCCGTATTCCGCCACGAGGTATCGGCTCTGATGGGCACCGCCTACGAAGCGCATCCCGAATATGCCGTCATCGTAGCGGCAATAGTACTGTTCGACGTTGCAGGGTGCATACCGTTCTCGCGGTTGAGGGAGCAGGGACGTGCAGGAACATTCGTGGCATTGAAATTGACGAACATCGTTTTGCAGGTGGCTTTGGCGGTAGGATTTTGGGCATTCGGGCTGTTCGACAGCCAATTCGGCGTCGGTTGGGCATTCGTGGCCAATCTCGTTGCAAGCATCTGTACGACGGTCATGGTCGTTGCGACGACAGGCGGCATTGCACCGCGCATCGATTGGGCATTGTTGGCGGTCATATTCGGCTACTCGTTGCCGTTGCTGTTGTCGGGAGTGGCAGGTACGGCCAACGAATTCATCGACCGGCAGTTGATAAAATACCTCGTTCCTTACGGGGCGATGGCGCAACTCGGCATATACGGCGCAATTACCAAAATAGCCGTGGTAATGACGCTCTTTACGCAGATGTACCGATTGGCGGCAGAGCCGTTCTTTCTCTCGAATTTCAAACGCGAGGAGTTCGTGGAGATGAATGCGGCAGCCTTGAAATACTACATAATGGTTTCGATTGCCGTCTTTCTCGGCATTGCCCTCTACCGCGACGTGTTCGCGTTGATTGTCGGTGCCGATTTCCGCGAAGGAATCTATATTCTGCCCGTCGTATTGGGTGCGAACATCATGAGCGGCGTTTGGCTCAACCTGTCGTTTTGGTACAAACGCGAGGAGAAGACGCGATTCGCTTTGTGGGTTACGCTGACGGGGTTGGTGTTTTCGATTGCGGGAGGAGTGCTGCTGATTCCGTTGGCAGGATATTACGGTGCGGCATGGAGCCGCTTCATCGCCGAAGCGGTAATGGTCGTCGTGAGCATAGCCCTCAACCGCCGCTACTTCCCTACGCCTTACGATTTCGGGCGCATTGCGGAGTATGTCGCGCTCGGAGCGGTGTTGTTTGTGGCGAGCGAAGAGGTTGTGCAGCGGCAACCCGAGACAATAAAATATACGGCAAACACCCTTTTGCTCGTTATCTATCTGACTTATGCGGTATATCGCGAAAAGATAGATTTGCGAGGTATGTGTCGGGCGATGTTGAAACGAAAATAGGCTTATGCGTTTTGCGGACATTATAGGACAGACGGAGTTGAAACGGCATCTGGCATCGAGCGTCGATGCGGGACGCATCAGCCATGCCCAACTGTTCACGGGCATTGCGGGTACGGGTGCTTTGCCGTTGGCAACAGCCTATGCCCAATATGTAAACTGCACCAATCGGCACGACGGCGATTCGTGCGGAGAGTGTCCGTCGTGCAGACAGATACAGGCATTGGCACATCCCGACGTACACTTCGTCTTTCCCGTAAACAAACAAGGCAAAAAGAGCGGCGAAGCGGTATTGAGCAGCGGATTTATGGGACAATGGCGCGAAATGTTCGACCGAACGGGAGGTTATTTCTCGCCGCAGCAATGGTTCGACGCGCTCAATCTCGGCAAGACTCTCAAAGGAGTAATCTCGACCAAGGAGTCGGAGGAGATTATTCGGGCGTTGTCGTTCAAGAGTTTCGAATCGACATACAAATTCATGATTGTCTGGTTGCCTGAGACCATGAACGAGGAGGCATCGAACCGCATACTCAAAATACTCGAAGAGCCTTGGGAGCGGACGGTGTTTCTGCTCGTCGCCGAGCGTCCCGATTTGCTGTTGAATACTATTGTGTCCCGCACGCAGGAGATTACAGTTCCGCGACTGACGGCACAAGACCTCGAACCCGTAATCCGCAGCGCAGGCGAGAGCGACACGGAGAAGGTGCGCAACATGGCTCGTTTGGCAGGCGGAGATTTGATAGAATTGCGCCGACTGCTCGGTGGCGGCGAGGATGATGCGAGACACGAGAATTTCGAGGCGTTCTGCTCGATTATGCGGCTCTCGTACAACGACAAGCACCTCGAACTGATGAATTGGGCGGACGAAACGGCAGGTTTGTCGCGCGAGAGGCAGCGGGCGATGTTAATCGACTTTTCGCGCCTGTTGCGGGAGGCTTACATGCTCCATGCGGGATTAGCGCAGGCAAGTTACCTGTGGGGCGAGGAGGCAGCCTTCTGCAAAAAGTTCGCGCCTTTTATCGGCAATGCCAACATCGAGCCGATAATCGCACAAATCGAGTCGGCTTTGCGGCAGATAGGACAAAACGGCAATCCGCGCATAGTGTTCACACACTTTGCTTTGGCGGTCAGCAAATATATCAGACACCTTTAACGACACTATTCGTTTATGAAAGACTTGGTAAAAACCGTTATTTTGGGAGGAGGCAACATCGGCGATGTAGAGAGCCGGTTGGCACAGGCCGAGCGATTGATTGGCGAACGAGCCGGCGAAGTCGCGGCACATTCGGCATTGCACACCTCGAAGGCTTGGGGATTCAAGTCGCAGAACGACTTTCTCAACCGCGCATTCGTGGTATTTACTCCGCTGACGGCAGAACAACTGCTCGACGTGTTGCAGGGTATCGAGCGCGAACTCGGACGAGACCGCGAACAGGAGTATCGCGAGAAATTGCTCTCGGGAGAGCCGTATGCCTCGCGCAAAATCGACCTCGACATACTGCTCTATGGCGACAATCTCGTTACGACCGACCGTCTGCACATCCCGCATCCGCGCATCATGCAACGCGAGTTCGCCTTGGAGCCGCTGTGCGAGGTTACGGGAATGACGCGCGAGCAGATACGCCGACACATAGAAACCATTGCGACCAAATGAAACACATAGCCGACATATTGCGCAACGCTGCCTTGATTGTACTGACTGCAATCGTCGCGACAGGATGCTTCAAGAAGGTTACCACCGAGACTACGGTCATCGTAAAATCGTTGGTCGAGACCGTCTCCGGCGGAGAACGCACCCCGTCGGAAGGCGTTGTCGCTTATGCCTACTACACGAAGGGCGAGACGTGGACCATAGCCTCGTACGATGATGCGGTAAACAAAATCGTTACCTCGACCGAAACCGACGAAATGCTCACCGAGCCCGATGTCGAGGGTGAGCCTTACGACAAATTCGAAACGGGCTGCTATACCGCATTGCCGCTCAAAAAGACGGCGATGATTGTGGTTGTGGAGCCGCAGACGAAGATGTATGCGTATATGTTCAAGCAACTTGTGGCCGAGAATCTGCCCCAAACATATCTGACCCTCATATTCAACTCGTGGAAAGACAAGGCCTACACCGAAGGGTCGAAAGAGGGTTACAAGTGGTATGTATTCCCTCCCGAGCCGAGCGAAGAGGGCGAAGAAGGCAACGAGGGTAACGAGGGTAACGATAACGGAACCGTCGATTCGGACACAGACAACCAATAAGCGGAAAAGATGACAGACAAAAGACGATACATAGTGGCACTGCGGGCAGGAGTGGCGATGCTCTTTATGGGGGCATTCTTCACTCGCTGTGCCAGCATCATGACTCCGCAGGGCGGTCCGAAAGATACGATTCCGCCCGTGATAGTCAAATTGGAGCCGGACAACTTTGCCACCAACTTCAAGGAGAAGAAAATCTATATCGAATTCAACGAGTTCGTACAGATAAAAGACCAACAAAAGGAGTTTTACACCTCGCCCGCAATGAAAAAGTTGCCGCTTATCGCCACACGCGGCAAGGGAATCGTCGTTACCATTCGCGACACGCTGCAAGAGAACACGACATACGCACTCGATTTCGGCAGTGCCATCCGCGACAACAACGAGGGCAATCCGCTCAATGCGATGCGCTATGTCTTTTCGACGGGCGACAAGGTCGATTCGCTGATGTGTTCGGGCTACACAGCCGACAGTTACACAGCCGACAGTGTCAGCCGCACGTTTATCTGGTTTTTCATCGCCGACTCGCTGCCCGATACGCCCGACTACGACTCGACCATATTCAACCGCAAACCCGATGTGATAGCCCGAGCGCAAAACAACGGCATCTTCATCGCCCAGAATCTGAAACCTGTCGATTACCGCATATACGCCTTCGGCGACAAGAACGACAACATGATGTACGAGGCAGGAACAGACCTTGTCGGCATAATCGACGGCGTATATAATCCCGCCAAGATGCCCGAATTCGCAATTTGGTTCGACTCGTTGCGCATGTATCCGTCGGCCGAGCCTCAACTCTATTTCCGCATGTTCACGGACAAGGCATTCAAGAACCAGCGTTTGGTCGAGGCGACACGACCTGCCTGCAAAAAGGCGATGCTCTATTTCAACACCGCCAATCCCGACATAGAGAGCATACGCTTCGACAGCATACCGACAGACAAAATCTTCTACGACCCGCAAACCAAAGGCAAGGATACGGTGGCTTTGTGGTTCAATGTGCCTGCCGAGAATCTGCCCGACACGCTCAAAGGCGAGATAACCTACTTCCGCCACGATTCGGTACGCCAATATGTCAAGACCACCGAGCCTATCAAAATAGAGTGGCATTTGGTGGAGAGCAAGGACGAACAGCGTGCCCGCGAGAAAGAGGAAAAAGAGAAGGAAAAGGCTCTGAAAGAGGGTCGCGAATATACTCCTCCGCAAAAGCCCAATCCGTTCAAACATTCGTTCAGCGCATCGGGCGAGTTCAATCCCGAAACGGGATTCGACGTGAAGTTCGACTTTCCGGCAGTGAAATTCGACTCGATGGCGGTTACCCTCGTCAAGATAGGCGAAGGCGACAAGGAGGAACCTGTCGCAAAACATTTCATCCGAGACTCCCTCAACATGAGCCGTTGGCATATCGACGCGAAGTGGGAGGAGGCGACCAAATACAGGCTCTTTATTCCGGCGGGTGCCGTAACCGACATAATGGGCTACGAGAACGATACCATAACATTGAACATCGCATCGTACGACCCCGAGAAGTTCGCCACGCTCGTCATCAATGTCAAGGGCGAGGACGACAAGCAGTATATCATCCAGCAGACCGATGCGGCGGGCAAGACGCAAAGGGAGATAAAGCATGCCGTAACCGGCAAATACCGCATCCGTTTCGTTCCGGCGGGCGAAATCCGATTGCGCATAATCGAGGATGTGAACGGCAACGGCGAATGGGATGCGGGCGATGTGGTCAATCGTTTGCAACCCGAACGTGCCGAGATGTACATAAACGACAAGGGCGAGGATTTGTTCGTAACGAGGACAAATTGGGAGATTGAGATACAGATGGACATGTCGAAAATCTTTGTACCGATGACAATGGAGAATCTCGTCAGGATACTCGACGACAAAGAGGCTTCGCGACTGAAAAAACTCGTCGAGGAGATGCTCAAAAAGCAGTCGCAGGGCAAGAAACACGACCACGACTCGAACAGCGGCAACAGCACGATGGGTGGAATGGGCGGAATGATGAACGGTCTCGGCGGTCTCAAAAACATGGGCAGCGGCATAAACGGCACAATGCGACAGAATTAGTTATGCACAGGAGATTACATATAACGGCTATTGCCTTGATGACGACGGTTTTGACGGCGTTGTCTTTCGACGCACGCGCACAGCACACTTTGGCAGTTACGGGCGGTTACGGAATGACCTCTTCGCGGCTCTACCCCGCACAGGAGACCAAAGCGATTTGGGGCGTTTGGTCGGGCGGTTTATCGTGGCGATACTACTCGGAAAAGCCTCGTTTTGTGGGCGGATTCGGAATCGACCTCGAATGGATGCAGCGCGGTTTCTCGTATGCGCCTTACGCATCGTTGTACGAAGACAAGAAAGATTACAAATACTACACACGGCGGCTCAATTCGCTCATGCTGCCGATTGTCTGGCAGCCCCATTTCTACATGCTGCACCACCACGTCCGCGTCTATTTGGAGGCAGCGGTAACCTTCTCCTACAATTTCTCGTCCACCTTCGACAACGAAGAGACGCAGACGAGCGGACGCTACACCTTCCGCACCGTGCGCGACAACCGTTTCGGTTTCGGACTTGCGGGAGGCGGAGGAATCGATTTTCTTGTCAAGCAGGTCGAAATCGGTGTCAGAGTACGCTACGATTTCGGCTATTCGGACATTCTCCGCAACCGCAACAAGTATTACGACAACACTCTCGACCAGCAGAAAAATCCCGGGGAGAATCCGTTTTGGTACACCCCGCTGCGTTCGCCTTTGGACAATCTGACCATAAGCCTCAAAGTCGGATTCCGTTTCAACAAGGCGGGATTCCGCGAATGGAACGTCAAACGCCAACCTCGCGAGAGAAACAAAGAGGTATTCAAATTTTCACTCGATTAAAACCGACATATCGATATGGAGAGTACAAACACACGGCAACAAAAGATTGCCAAGCAGATACAGCGCGACATAGCCGAGATTTTTCAGCGCGAACAGGCAGCCACACTGCGCGGTACGCTCGTAACGGTAACGACCGTTCGCGTGTCGCCCGATTTGGCGTATGCCAAAATTTACGTCAGCATATTCCCGTTCGAGCGTGCGCAAGCCACCCTCGCGGCCATCGAGGCGCAGAACAAGGCGATTCGCGGAGCATTGGGCAACCGCATGCGCAATCAGGTAAAATCCATTCCCGAATTGCAGTTCTTTATCGACGATTCGCTGGAATATATCGACAACATCGATTCGCTGTTGAAAAAATAGGGCATCATGGAGTGGCTGTTCGCTCGTCGTTATCTGCTTTCGCGCAAGTCGCATTCGGTAATCAACATTATCGCTGCGGTCAGCATTGTTGCGATAGCGATACCCGTAGCGGCAATGGTCGTCCTGCTCTCGGTATTCAACGGATTCGAGCGGTTGGTCAAAGAGACCTATGCGGCAGTGGATGCCGACATCGAAATTGCCATCGACGGCAGCATGATGCCGCAAGCGGAGATGCGGGACAAAATTGCCGCCATCGACGGTGTGGAAGCGGTGTCGTTCGTGGCGGAACGCCAAGCATTGCTCGAATACCGCGACAACCGCACGACGGTACGCCTGCGGGGTGTCGATGACAGTTATACGGATGTCGTTCCGCTCGACAGACACATAACGCTCGGCGGCAGCGATGTGCGATTGGGCGAAATCGACCGCATACTTTTGGGCGAAGGCGTGGCTCACGCGCTCGGCATATTCTCGGTGGCAGGCGGCGACGATGTAACCATATATTCGCTCGGGGGCGGCAAGGTAGGCTCGTTGTTGCCGACGGGAGGAGTGAACGAACTCTCGCTGCATACATGCGGTATATTCGCCATAGACCGGCAAAACGACAGCGATTTGGCCATCGTTCCGCTCGATGCGACACAACGGTTGTTCGGCTTGCGGGAGAGTGCGGAGAGGGTGTTCGTGCGCATCGGGAACGGTCGCTCCGCAACGCATACGGCAGCGGCGATAAGGGCGGCGTTGGGCGACGAGATGCCGACGACCACCCGCGAACAGAAAAACTCGGCATTCTACCGCATTATGCGCTACGAGAAATGGGGAGTGTTTTCGGTGTCGCTGTTGGTGCTTGTCATAGCATCGTTCTCGATTATCGGCACCGTGATAATGCTGATTGTGGAGAAGCGGGACGAGCAACCCACGCTGCGTGCCATGGGTGCCGATACCGGATTTTTGCGGCGGATTTTCGTGCGCGAAAGCATTTTGATATCGGGAACGGGCGGAGCGGCAGGGCTGTTGCTCGGAGTGGCAACGGTATTGGCACAGGCGCATCTGCATATCGTAAAAATGCCGGAGGGTGCATTTTTGACGGATGTCTATCCCGTGCAGTTGCAGGCGACCGATATGATATGGATATTTGCGGCATTTGCCTGCGTAACGTGGAGCATCGCACAATGCGCCACCTGCATAATAATTAAAAAGTAACCTATGCGACGGATTTTTACCATACTTGCACTGACCGCATTGGCGACGATGTTCGTACAATGTCGGCGCGATCGTGTCATTCCGGACGACACGCTTGCCGACATCTTCTACGAGGCATTCCTGACCAACGCCTACATCGGAATAGAGTACATCAACACCGATTCGTTGCAAATCTACGAGCCGATATTCCAAAAATACGGCTACACGAGCAAGGATGTGCGCTACACGGTAGGCAACTTCTCGCGCCGCAAGAGCGCACGGTTGGGCAATGTGGTGGAACAGGCCATAGAGCGGCTCGACAAAGAAGGCAAAATGTTGGAGCGGCAGGTGATGATTCTCGACACTATACGCAACGTGGCAATACGCGAATTTACCCGCACGATACGCAACGATTCGATTATCGAGGTAGTCAAAGCGGCCGATTCCGCAAAACTGCTCATCACCCTCGCACCGATATACGAGGGCGAATACGAAATATCTTACGACTACACCGACGAGGAGTACTCGAAAAATCATATCCGCAGGGCAGAAATGTGGTTGGAACAGAATCACGACATCCGCCGTTCGTCCTACAACTTCAACCTGCGCGAAAAAGACCAGGTACGACGGGTGCTTAAAACGACTTCGGACGACAAACGGCTGGTGTTGAATCTCGGCAAACACCTCGCCGGCAAAGGTCGGCCGAAAAAACAGAAACTTACGATACGCAATCTGCGCATCCGCTACAAACCGACTGCCGAATTGGCTGTCGATTCGCTCTTCATGCGGTATGTCGATACCAAAATTTTCAACGATGCACTCTTCGAGCCGACTCCGAAAGATAGCGGCACACTACCTGCTGACTCCGCGCGGACTGTACAGCCGACCGCTGATGAGCGTCGATGACGACGGCCGCATAGTCGCGCTTGCGCACTATGGCGACGACCTCGATTGGCAGGCGGGAGTGGAGTTCCGTTCGGGCGTGTTCATACCCGCCGACCCCGACGAGTTCGACATGGCATTGTGCGGCAACGACCCTCTTGTCCGCAACGCACTCTTTTACGAAATGGCGGACAAAGCCGGTATATCGGTGGAAAAATAGGAACGCGACACTTATTTTGCCGCACGGCGGCGATTGGCGGCTATATCCGCCATGTTGGTCTGCGCCCAACCGATAAGCCTCTCTATATGCGGCCACAGCGATTGCGCCCGTTCGGTCGCGGCATATTCCACTCGCGGAGGTATCTCGGGATAAATTCGACGACTGACCAATCCGTCCTCCTCCAAAGTGCGCAGCGTAACGGTCAGCATCTTTTGCGAAATGTCGGGAATCGCCCTGTGCAACTCTCCGAAGCGCATCCTGCCGCCCGATTGCAGAGTATATATCACAAGCAGCGACCACTTATCTCCGATTCGGGACAACACGTTGCGAATCGGGCAGGTCGGATAGAGTCTGTCTTCAACAGTCGTTCTGTTCATGGCAAATAGATTTTATTGGTATACAAAAGTAAGTAAATATCTTTTACGCTGCAACAGAAAAATTTTCAGAAAATTTTCGCTCCGCAAACCGTTGATTGCCAAAAATAGTTACCCGAAAGTAAGTTATTGATGCCCAAGTATCTACTTGACAGCAACATACCCTTGCACTATATTTGCATCCGAAAAGAGAGATACGCACTTTCGGAAACCGACAGATAATTTCAAAATCAGACAAATATGAAAAACGTGGTTTTAATCGGAGCAAGCGGCTTTGTCGGCTCCGCAATTTTGAATGAAGCATTGAATCGCGGTCATTATGTAACGGCCATCGTACCGCATCCCGAAAAAATCGCTGTTGCGAATCCGCATCTGACTATCGTAAAAGCCGATGCGACCAATCCGACGTCGTTGGCACAACTCGCCAAAGGGAAAGATGCAATCATCAGTGCATACAACCCCGGTTGGGGCAATCCGCATCAATACGAAGAGACTCTCGCGAATTATCCGAAGATAGTCGAAGGCGCAAAACGTTCGGGTGTAAAACGTCTGCTGATTGTAGGCGGTGCAGGAACACTTTTTGTAAAACCCGGTGTGCGATTGGTGGATACGGGTACTCTTCCCGAGGCGTGGTTGCCGGGTGTGAAATCGTTGGGCGAGTTTTACCTCGATACGCTGATAAAAGAGCAGGAAATCGATTGGGTGTTCTTTTCGCCTGCCGGCAATCTCGGCAATATGCAAAAAGGCATACGCACCGGCAAATATCGCTTGGGCAAAGACGACATGCTTTTCGACGACAAAGGAGAGAGTTTTATTTCGGTCGAGGATTATGCCGTGGCAATGATTGACGAATTGGAGCAAGAGAACCACCACAAAGAGCGTTTTACCGCAGCCTACTAACGGAACATGAGAGGCTCGACAAAAGAGCAGGCTCCTATCGCTTGTTCTTGAAGAAATAGCGTTTTTGTCGCCGTTTCTCCTCCTGCGAGCGGGCTACATATACCCGTTCGCCCGTATATGGGTTCTCGCCCGTATAGAACATCACCGACGAGAGCGTCATCGGCGTAGGGGTCAAATCCTGCACCTGTTCGAGATTGAAATGCAACCGTCCCAGCACCTTTTGCGACAATGCCCGCATATCCTGCTCGCGACACCCGGGGTGCGACGAGATGAAATAGGGTATCAACTGATAATTCAGCCCGTTGTCGCGACAGATACGGCGAAACCGCTCGTTCAACTCCTCGAACAGCGAGAACGAAGGTTTGCGCATCAGTTTCAACACGCCATCCTCGGTATGTTCGGGTGCTACCTTCAACCGACCGGAGGTGTGGTGCAGCACGACCTCGCGCAGATATGGCGAATCGTCGAACAAATCGTAGCGGATACCGCTGCTGACGTAGACGTGTTTGACACCCTTGACGGCGCATATTTTGGAGTACAAATCCAGCAGCGGACGGTGGTCGTTGTTCAGATTGGGGCAACGCTTGGGGTGCAGACACGAAGGTCGGCGACACTTGGCGCAAAGAGAGACATCTTTGCCGCCGAGCCGATACATGTTCGCCGAAGGTCCGCCGACATCCGAGAGATTGCCGCGGAAATCGGGCATTGCGACAACGGCTTCGACCTCCCGCAAAACGGAGCGTTCGCTGCGCGAGGAGATGAATTTGCCCTGATGCGCCGAGATGGTGCAGAACGAGCAACCGCCGAAGCAACCGCGATGGATATTGACCGAATGCTTAATCATCTCCCAAGCGGGAATCTCGCCACGACCGCCGTAACGCGGATGCGGTGCACGCATGTAGGGCAAATCGAAAGCGAAATCTATCTCTGCCGTACTCAGTGCCGCATTCATCGGATTGACCACCACATACCGCTCTCCCGTGCGCTCAACGAGCACCGATTGCGGATTTAGCAGATTGCACTGCGTCTCCTCGACAACGAAATTCTCGCCGAAAGCGCGTTTGTCGTGCAGACACTCCTCGTAGGAGTGCAGAAAAACGGTGGTCGCCTTATCCAACCGCCCGACATACTTTTCGTCGGCGACAAATGCGACTTGTCGGATGGAACGCAACAGATGGGCATTGTAGCCGTTGCGCATGGAGCGTGCGACCTCGCGCACCACCCTTTCGCCCATGCCGTACAGCATAAAATCGGCTCCGCTGTCGATTAACACCGACGGCAGCAATCTGTCCTGCCAATAATCGTAGTGTGTCAGACGACGCAACGAAGCCTCGATGCCGCCGATAATTACGGGTATGTTCGGATAGAGCCTTTTCAGTATTTTCGTATAGGTACTCACGGCATAATCGGGTCTGAATCCCGCCGCACCGCCCGCCGTATATGCATCGTTGCTCCGAAGCCGTTTGTTGGCGGTATAGTGGTTTACCATCGAATCCATCGCGCCCGCCGTAACACCGAAAAACAGACGCGGAGTGCCGAGTTTTTTGAAATCGCGCAAATCGTCGCGCCAATTCGGTTGCGGGACTATCGCCACACGCAACCCCTCCGCCTCCAACAACCGACCGACCACGGCCGCCGCAAAAGAGGGATGGTCCACATAGGCATCGCCCGAGAACAGGATTACATCGATGTAATCCCAACCCAAAGCCCTGACCTCCTTGACAGTTGTAGGCAAAAATCCCATAAAGCGTTATACGTTTGCGGTTTGGGCGGCTGCCGTATATGTATCCCACTTGGCAAGCACCGCCTGAAAGTCGGCAGGCAGAGGCGACTCGAAGCACATCTGCTCGCCTGTGGACGGATGCGTAAATCCGAGCATGCGGGCATGCAGGGCATGACGCGGCATCAGTTCGAAACAATTCTCGATGAATTGGCGGTATTTGGAGAATGTCGTGCCTTTCAGAATTTTATCGCCGCCGTAACGTTCGTCGTTGAACAGCGGATGTCCGACGTATTGCATGTGTACCCTTATCTGGTGGGTGCGTCCCGTCTCCAACCGACACTCAATCAGAGTAACATAGCCGTAACGTTTTAGCACGCGATAGTGCGTAACGGCATGCTTGCCCTCGGAGCCGTCGGCAAAGACATACATCTGATGACGGTTGCGCGGATTGCGCCCGATGTTGCCCGTAATCGTACCTTCGTCCTCGTCGAAATTGCCCCATACGAGAGCGACGTAACGCCGTTGGGTGGTATGGTCGAAAAACTGTTTGGAGAGCGAGTTGCACGCCTGTTCGTTCTTGCCCACGACCAATATGCCCGACGTATTCTTGTCGATGCGGTGTACCAAGCCGGGGCGTTGGTCGCCGCTTTGGAACATCGGGTTGTCTTTCAGATGAAACGTAAGGGCATTGACCAGAGTGCCGCTGTAATTGCCATGTCCCGGGTGTACCACCATGCCCGCCTCTTTGTTTACGACAATCACATCGTCGTCCTCATACATTATGTCGATTGGAATATCCTCGGGCGTAAGCGCACTGTCGTATTTGGGATACGCCATGCGAATCGAGATGTTGTCCAACGGCTTTATCTTGTACGAAGCCTTGACCCGCTCGCCGTTAACGAATACGTTGCCTTCGTCCACGGCCGTCTGAATGCGGTTGCGCGAACAATTTTCGAGCCTTATCGACAGGAATTTGTCGATGCGCATGGAGGTCTGCCCCTTGTCCACCTTGACAGAGGCGTGTTCGTACAGACCGTTCTCGTCGGGCTGCTGGTCGGTCAGCCACCTGCGAACGGGTACGACCGAATCGTCATCGGCATCGAAGCCCGCCGAATCGGTTTCGTCGAAATCCAATTCGTCGTCGGCTATGTAATTATCGTCGTGCATCATTGGAAAAATTCATCCTCGGCAGTTTCGGTCGATTTGGCTGTCGTCCGCTCCACGGCTCGGTGCTGCATCGCCTCGACATCGGCTATCGAATCGGCCAAAGCCTGCTCCTCCAACAGTTGTTGCACCGCTCGGTCGCACTCCGCCTCGCTTCGGGCAACCTTCTCCGCATCGAGAGTCAATGCCAGCGAAACCGTACTGCCATAAGCGGCACGTCCGCCCACAGGCAGAGATTGGCTGTACACGCGGGCATCGTTGCGGTTGAGCATGGTAATACCCTCGTCGTAGTCGATGCGCCCCACATTCAGACCCGACTCCCATATTTTGCTGCGGGCATCGAACAGCGAACGACCCACCAAACGCGGCACGCCGGCAACGCCTTCGCCGCCTGCCAATCCGACATGCAGCGTTATGCCGCTGCCCGCCTCGACCTTCAAATCGCTGTCTGCCGCAATCTCGGTATCGCCGTAAAATTCGGCAAGGACATAATTGGTCGCAATATCTTCGACATAGACGAGTTCGGCAATGGTCAGACCCGCCATCTCCAACATATTTTTGGCCTGCCGCAACGAGCGACCCGCAACGTAAGGCAGAGGCACCATCTTCTGTTTGAAGGAGTTGATGGTAACATATATCTTGCGGCCCGACTTGACATCCACGCCACCCTTAGGCAGTTGGTCCAACACCATGCCCCCGGGGTAAGCAGGCACATACAGCGAATCGTTCACCACGATATGCAGACCGCGACGCGAGGCGTAATACTCGGCATCGTCGATGCGCAGGCCCGTAAAATCGGGAACGGTGCGACGCATGCCGTGGCGCGTACCGAAAGCCATGGCTACATGCGCGACAACGGCAATGCCCAAAACAGTCAGCAGTACAAGCACCGCATTGTAGGCAAGAGGATGCAGTTTAAGCCGTTGCCAAGTCGTCGTGATAATGTTTTGTCTCTTCATAATCTATTTTGGTGCTTTCCTGTAAAGGTAAATACCGATAATCAAGAATACTATGTTCGGAATCCAAACCGCCAGCAGTGTAGGCAACGACCCGCCTTTGGCGAACTCGCCGAATACGCGATTGAGCATAATATAGGAGAAACAGAGCGCGATGCCGATACCTATGTGCAATCCCGTTCCGCCCCTCACCTTTCGCGACGAGAGGGATACGCCGATAAGCGTCAGTATGAAGGTACCGATTGGATAGGCATAGCGCGTATGGTGTTCGACCTCGATTTGCCGTAGCGAATCCGAACCCTTTTCGCGCTGCTGCGCCATAAAGCGGTTGAGTTCGACGATGTTCATCGTCTTCAACAATTCGTTCAATCGACCGAGTTCGGCGACATCGAGATTGATAAGGGTGTCCAGATTGCGTTTTTGGGTAAATGTCTCCGTACCGTCGTCGGCAAAGGAGCGTTCGATATAACGCTGACTGCTCCACCGTTTGGTTTCGGGGTCGAATTTGACATCGGAGGCTTCGAGGGTTTTGCGTATCTCGCTGCCTTCGTATTGTTCTATTGCAAAGAACGAAGCACCGTTGTTCGCCTTGGTAAAGTTGCGGACATAGGCGAACGTACCCGGTTCTATCTGACGATAGATGTGCCGCTCGAACTGCTCGCTCTTGCGGGTTTTGAGGTATTTCAGTTCGAATGCCACGCAATCGCGTTGCGACACCGGAATCAGCACGAGATTGAGCAGCAACGAGAGCGATGCGATGGCCAATGCACCGAGAAAATAGGGCCACATCAACCGACGGAAACTCATACCGCCCGAAAGCATGGCGACGATTTCCGTCTGATACGCGAGTTTAGAAGTGAAAAATATGACGGCGATAAACGTGAACAGCGCACTGAACTGATTGACGAAGAAAGGTATGAAATTCACATAGTAGTCGAGGATGATTTCCGACACGGGCACATGATTCTCGGTGAAATTGTCGAGTTTCTCGACATAGTCGAACACGACCACCACCACGATAATCATCGCGATAGCGAAGACATAGGTACCCAAAAATTTGCCGATGATGTACCTGTCGAGAATCTTCACTCCCGGCCACCATGAACGGTGAGATTTGTATATCGATTTGTCGCTCATATTTCTCTTTCGTTTTACAGCCGGCGTCCGAGTTTTGCAATCATCTGCTCTTTCCATGCCTTGAAGTCGCCCGCCAATATATGCCGACGAGCCTCGCCGACGAGCCACAAATAGAAACCCGTGTTGTGCAGCGATGCGATTTGTGCCGCAAGCATCTCGCCGCAAACGACCAAATGATGCAGGTAGGCTTTGGAGTAGAGCGTATCGACGAAAGTGGTACCGGCAGCATCGATTGGCGAAAAATCGTCCTCCCACTTTTTGTTGCGTATATTGATAACACCCTCGCTCGTAAATAGTTGGCCATTACGACCGTTGCGGGTCGGCATCACGCAATCGAACAT
This sequence comes from Alistipes sp., assembly GCA_051875395.1. Classification (GTDB taxonomy): domain Bacteria; phylum Bacteroidota; class Bacteroidia; order Bacteroidales; family Rikenellaceae; genus Alistipes. The sequence goes on from JBJEGV010000038.1 coordinate 37,685, forward strand.
ATCCACGCCGCGTTCGATGCCCTCCAATATATTTATCGGCGTACCCACACCCATCAGATAGCGCGGTTTGTCTTCGGGCAGAATGGCGTTTACGACCTCAATCATCTCGTACATGGTTTCGGCAGGCTCGCCGACCGCCAAACCGCCTATGGCATAGCCGTCGGCATTGTAACGCATGGCGTTTTCTGCCGCATGCGCACGCAAATCGGGATAGGTGCAACCCTGCACTATCGGGAAAAGCGACTGGTAATGGCCGTATTTGGGTTGTGTACGGGCATATTGTTCGAAGCAGCGGTCGAGCCATCGTTCGGTAAGAGCGAGCGACTTGGCTGCATAATCGCGCGGAGCATCGCCCGGCGGGCATTCGTCGAACGCCATCATTATATCGGCTCCAATCGTGCGCTCGGTATCTATGACGCTCTCGGGCGTAAAGATATGGCGCGAGCCGTCGATATGGGATTGGAAATGGCAACCGTCCTCTTTCAGTTTGCGGCACGCCGCAAGCGAAAAGACCTGAAATCCGCCGCTGTCGGTCAGCATAGGTCCGTCCCACGTCGAAAAACGGTGGACACCGCCTGCCTCCTCGATGATTTTCATGCCGGGACGCAGATAGAGGTGGTAGGTATTGGCCAAAATTATCTGCGCATGAGCCTCGTTGCGCAAATCGCGGTGGAAGATGCCCTTCATCGCGGCAGCCGTACCCACAGGCATAAATATAGGGGTCTGTATCGTACCGTGGTCGGTTACGATTTCGCCGGCGCGAGCCTCGGATGCAGGGTCCTTATGTTGAAGAGTAAATTGCATTACAAACGTATTAACGGAGCGTAAAGATAAATAATTTTTAGGAATTACGTAAAATTTGCCGATTATAGAGTGTATCCGTATGATTCGCCGAATATTTTTGCTACCTTTGCGAGATACAGATTCGATGGCGACATGGAGAAATTTTACGATATGGTTTGCGTTTTTTGGCAGGTACACGGCATAACGGGTGTGGCAGTGGCTTCGCTCGTGTCGGTTACCTTCATCATGGAACTCTGCCATTATCTCGGCACCTATGCGTCGGTGGCGGGATTCAGATTGTCGAAACGCACCGCAAAACGGCTTGCAAAGGAGCCGCCCATATCGGTCGTCGTACCGCTGTTCGGCGAGAATTACGAATATCTGGACAACGGACTCACGGCATTGCTGACGCAGGACTGCACCGACTACGAAGTCGTGGCCGTGTATGTTGGCAACGACGACAGTTTCTATGCCGACCTGTCGAACATGAGCAAACATTACGCCCATCTGAAAACGGTACAGATAGCCTTCTCCTCCCGCTATCCCGTATCGACAAAGATGGCGTTGAACGTCGGTATCAAAACTGCCGCAAACGAACATATCGTTACGACCACGACCGATGCCATGCCCGCTTCGCGCCATTGGCTGGCACGCATGGCAAAAGGGTTTACCTATCGGGACATAGTAATCGGATATTGCGGCATGGAGCGAAAAAAGGGTCTGACCAACCGGATATTCCGCGAATGGCAACTGGCTTCGTCCGTCGCATGGCTTGCCGCCGCAATCGGACGACACCCTTACGGAGCATCGCGCCACAACATGGGTTTCACGAAGACGATATATTTCGGCGCACGAGGTTTCAATCACCTCAACATGAATGCGGGCGAAGACGATTTGTTCATCCAGCAGGTGGGTACGGCGGACAACGTTGCAGTGGTGCTTTCGCCCAATTCGTCATGCTTCGAAAGGCAGTGGGGAGGTTGGTCGTGGTGGATAAACCGTATGCGCTATTTCGGCATTACACGCCGATTCTATCCCGTGCGGGCAAAGGCGATGCCGATAATCGAATTGTCGGCAAGAGTGCTGTTTTGGGCAAGTGCCGCAGCAGCCATCGTATTGTTCCCCGTCGAATTGAAGATTGTCGCGGGAGCGTTGTTGGCATTGCGGTTTTTGGCAGTCGAACTCGCCATGCTGCGCATTTCGCGCCGATTGGGCGAACGCAACATAGCGGGGTTGCATTTTGTTTTCGACATCACAGAACCGATTATACGACTCATAACGGGAGTGCTGCTCCGCAAACGCACCGAAAGCGCATGGAGATAACCGACTACGAAGCATACGACGACCGCACTTTGACGCAGATGGTAAACGAAGGCAACAACCGTGCTTTCGATTGCCTGTTCGCACGCCATCGCGACGCCATCTACTCGATGCTCGTAAAGCGCACCAACAACACCGACGACGTGGAGGATTTGATGCAGGAGACCTTCATGAAGGCGTTTGTGAAAATCGGGCTGTACAATCCCGACTACGATTTCGGCGCGTGGATATGCACCATCGCAAAAAACACGTTCGTCGATTTCAACCGTTCGCGACGCATCAACGCGCTCAATCCCGACAACAACCTGCCGCTCGACGGCAAGTGCAGCACACGGCAGACCATGCTCCCGACACCCGAGGAGAGCATAATAAATGCCCAACAGCGGGCGCAAATCGAGCGGTACATCGCCAAACTGCCCGAAAATTACAGACGCATGTTCGTCATGCGTTTCATGGACGAATACTCTTACGAAGAGATTGCCGAGGCATTGGATATGAAAATCGGCACTGTCAAAACACAGATTTTCCGCGTCAGAGCCCTTATGTGCAAGATGATAACGGCCGACGAACAGGCAGAGCGCAAATAGAGAGGTCATGGAGTACGGCGTCGAATTGATAGAGAAGTATTTCGGCAATCTGACCGATTGCCAACGCGGACAATTCGCCGCGCTCGGCACGGCATACGCCGAGTGGAACGCACGCATCAACGTCATCTCGCGCAAGGATTTCGATTCGCTCTATCTGCGCCACATCCTTCACTCGCTCGCCATTGCCGAGGTGTGCCGCTTCGACGACGGAGCCGAGATTGCGGACGTGGGTTGCGGAGGAGGTTTTCCGAGCGTGCCGCTGGCCATCATGTTTCCGCATGCGCGATTTACCGCAATCGACTCCATCGGCAAGAAAATAAAGGTGGTGGAGGGAGTTTGCAAGGCAGCCGGCATAGCCAATCTGCAACCCGTCAATGCCCGCATCGAGACCGTAAACCGACAGTTCGACTATGTCGTTTCGCGTGCCGTTACCAATATGCCCGATTTCGTAAAGTGGGTGTGGAGCAAAATCGGAACGGGGGCAAAAGGCTCGTTGCCGAACGGAATCCTCTATCTGAAAGGCGGCGATTTGACTGCCGAACTCGCGGCTACCCGTTTGGAGTGGGAGCGTTATCCGATAGGGCGATTCTTCGAGGAGGAGTTTTTCGAGACAAAAGAGGTCGTATATACCGCAAAACGATAGCAAGATGCAACATTTCTTACATACATTGTGCGTCATGACGGCAACGCTGTGGGTCGTTGCCGGCACCGCAGAAAAGACGCCCGCAAAACAGACTGCCGACGGCATAACGGTTTCGGGTACCGTCTGCTGCGAAGGCAAACCGCTTGCAGGCGTAACCGTTTCCGACGGAGTGTTGTTCACGACCACCGATGCGGACGGAAGGTATGCTTTGGCATCGAAAAAGTTTCAGGGTGTGGTATTCATAATTACCCCGTCAGGATACGAACCCGTATGCAAAAAGGGAGTGTTGCCGCAATTTTGGGCGCATGTAAAGAGCCAAAAGCCCGACAAAGCGGAGCAGCACGATTTCGAACTGCGGCGAGTGGACAACGTGCGGCACCGCATGATTTTTTCGGCAGACATGCACCTTGCTAACCGATGCGACGATTTGCGCCAACTCAAAAGCACCTACATCCCCGCCATACGCGCCGTCGTCGATGAAGCCAAGCGGGATTCCGTGCCGGTATATTCGATAATTCTCGGCGACCTGTCGTCGTCGGCGCATTGGTATTCCAACGAATTCGACATCGACGATGCCCTGCACTCGATAGTCGCAAGCGGCTATCCGGCGATGCTCTATACGGTAATGGGCGAACAGGACTACGACGGTTCCGTGCCGAGCGGTGCACTGACCGACCACATGGCCGAACGGCTGTATGTCTATTCCTGCGGACCGAAATACTATGCCATGAACATCGGCGACGTGCATTATGTCATCCTCGACAACACCCTGTTCCGCAACGAAGCAGGGGATGGAAAGTATCCTGCCGAGATTGTGGGCAAACGCAACTACGACCGTTTCGTATCGTCCGACCAGATGGCTTGGTTGAGACACGATTTGTCGCTGATTGAGGACAAAGCCACGCCGATAGTCGTCTGCATGCACCACAACGCATTCCGCTCCACCACAAAAGGCACACTCTCGTGCGCCTTCTCGGAACAGAAGTGGTTGGATTCGCTCGTCGGCTGTTTCCGACAATTCGACAATGTCCACTTTTTCACGGGACACGCCCATCGCAAACGGCTCAACGTTTCGGCACAACTGCCCAACATCATCGAACACGACCTGCCTTCGGCCTCCGGAAACGCATGGGCAACGGTATTCGACGGCTATGCGCATATCTGTCCCGACGGAACATCACCGGGGTTCGAGGTATGCGACATCGCAGGCCGCGATATTGCTTGGCGATATTGTACCGAAGAGTACGGCTATCGCACCTTCCGCGCATACGACATGCGCAGCGTAGGCAAATACTATCGGGAGAATGACGACGTGCGCAATTTCATCAAGGAGTATCCCGAACGGCTCGATTACGGGTCGGAGACGTTCGGCAGTTACGTCTATATAAATTGGTGGGGTTACGAGCCGAAGGCTAAGTTGGAGGTATGGGAAGACGAAAAGCAACTCACAGCAAGGCAGGTCTATCAGGAAGACCCGCTATATACCATCGCTGCCGACGTATTCCGCCTCAAAAACAGTCGGGGCCGCAAACCGACAATCAGAAAAAGCAGTTGCCAGCATCTGTTCCGCGTAAAGCCGCTCGGCGATTCGACCTCATTGCGCATCCGCACGACCGACCGTTTCGGCAACGTATTCGAGGAGGAGTTCAAACGACCGTCGGAATTCAAGGTAACGGGGTATTGACCCCCGACAACCGCCCAAACCGCACGACGACCGCACGAAAACTGTCTGTCCCTATCGCTCCTGTGCGCTCAACAGACCGCAGGCGGCCTTGATGTCTTCGCCGCGCGAAGCCCTGATGGTGGTCATTATGCCGCGCGAGGTAAGGGCATCGCGGAAGGCAATCATCGCATCCTCGTCAGGCGAAAAGTATGGCGAATCGGGAATTTTGTGGAACCGAATCAGATTGATTCGGCATTTGATGCCGTTCAGCAGACGGCACAATTCGCGGACGTGGCGGGGCGAATCGTTCAACCCGCTCATCACTATATACTCGAACGACACGCGCCGTTGGTGCGAAAAGTCGTAATCGCGCAAAATCTCCACCACTTCGGCAATCGGATAGGCTCGTTCAATCGGCATCACCTCGGCACGCTCGTCGTGGAACGGGTTGTGCAGACTGACTGCCAGATGCACCTGCGAGGAGTCGAGAAACCGTCGCAATTCGCGAGCCACGCCCGCCGTCGATACCGTAATGCGGGTGGGCGACCAGCCGTAACCCCACGGCGAGGTCAGCACCTCTATCGCACGCAGCACGTTGTCGGTGTTGTCCAACGGCTCGCCCATACCCATAAAGACCATATTCGTAAGCGTGTCGCGTTCGGGCAGGGAGGCGAATTGGTTGAGTATGTCGCATGCCGAAAGCGAGTGGTGCAACCCCAACCGACCCGTGGCACAGAAACGGCAACCCATGCGGCAACCCGCCTGCGACGATACGCACAACGTCGCACGCTCGCCGTCGGGGATATAAGCCGATTCCACGAAATCGTTGTCGGCGGTACGGTAGAGATACTTTTTCGTCCCGTCTGCCGACACCTGCACACGCTCGGGCAGCGAGAGACCGACCGCAAAATTCTGCGCCAATGCCTCGCGATTGCGCAGCGAAAGGTCGCTCATGCAGGCAAAGTCGGTCGCACCCCGCTTGTAGAGCCACGAAGCAATCTGCCCTGCGGCAAAACGGGGCATGCCGAGCGACGAGCATACGCCCTGCAACTCGACGAGTGTCGAGCCGTACAATGGCTGTTTTCGAGCGGTTTCCGACATGGTGCAATCCGACTAATGCGCATCGGCCGACTGCACGACAGAGAGCCGAACGCGTATAATCGAATACAAAAGTAGAGAAAAAAACATCATTTTTTGGAGCAATGGACTATATTTTGAATTTTTATGTCTATATTTGTAACTGATTATACGCTCTGCCCTGTTGTCGGAGGCGGCAAGCCGACCGACATACGGGTAAGGCACAAGAGAAACAAACGTAAAAAACACTGATAAATGGAACTGAAAAAGAACCCTAATGCAGACCTTCAAAACAAGCGGGTCATTCTGCTTGAAATCGGCCTTATCGTGGCTTTGGCCGTTGTGATAGGTGCATTTTTGTACACTCCGAAGGAGGTGCGTGTCGATAAAATCGACATGAACTACGGTCCGGTGGAGGAGGAGATTACCGAGATTACCCGTCAAGACCAAAAACCGCCGGAGCCTCCGAAGAAGACCGAGATTACGGTTATTACCGATATTCTCAACATCGTTACCAACGATACCAAAATTACCACCAATGTCGATTTCGCCGAGTTCGAGGAGAATGTCGATATCGTGCAGCAGGTAGCCGTTGCCGACGAGGAAATCGAGGAGGAGCAGATTTTCGTCAAGGTAGAGAAGATGCCTACCTTTATGGGTGGCGACCTCTCGAAGTTCCGCAGTTGGGTGGCAAGCAAACTCCGCTATCCGCAGTTGGCGCAGGAGAACAACATCACGGGTCGTGTGTTGCTGAAATTTGTCGTCGAGAAGGATGGTACTCTGACCAACATTCAGGTACTGCAATCGCCCGACAAATCGCTTTCGGACGAGGCTATCCGCGTGTTGAAGACCTCGCCGAAATGGGAACCGGGTAAGCAGCGAAATCAGTCGGTGCGCGTGTTCTACACCCTGCCTGTCGATTTCCAATTGAACAACTAAACTTCGAACGATTGATACGAGGCTGCCTGCATTTTTGTTTGTCAGGCAGCCTTTTTTCCGCGAATGGCAGAGAATACCAATAAAAAAGGAATCGAAATTCCGCAAGGGCCGCAGACGGAGCGGGCTGTTTTGGTTGCGGTAACCCGCGACGGACAGGAGCCGCGCCAGACGACCGAGTATCTCGACGAGTTGGAATTTCTCGCCGAGACTGCATCGATTACGACGGCGCGCCGTTTCGTCCAGCGAATGTCGCAACCTTCGGCACGCATCTATGTAGGCCCAGGCAAATTGGAGGAGATAGCCGCATATTGTGCCGACGAGGAGATAGATGTCGCCGTATTCGACGACGAACTCTCGCCGTCCCAAACCCGCAACATCGAAAAAGCGATGCCGTGTCGCGTCATCGACCGTACCCGTCTGATTCTCGATATATTCATGTCGCGTGCGCAAACGGCTTATGCAAAAACGCAGGTGGAGTTGGCGCGATGCGAATATATGCTGCCGAGATTGGCGGGTCTGTGGACTCACCTCGAACGGCAGCGAGGCGGTACGGGAACTCGCGGAGGTGCAGGCGAACGCGAAATCGAGACCGACCGCCGTATAGTCCGCAACCGCATTGCCAAACTCAAAGAGGATTTGCGGCGCATCGACCGACAAATGGCGGTGCAACGCTCCAACCGAGGCAGTATGGTGAGGGTGTCGCTCGTCGGATATACCAATGTCGGCAAATCGACGCTGATGAACCTCATATCGAAAAGCGAGGTGTTTGCCGAAAACAAACTCTTTGCGACGCTCGATACGACGGTGCGCAAGGTGGTGTTCGACAATCTGCCGTTTCTGCTCTCGGATACGGTCGGATTTATCCGCAAACTGCCGACCGAACTCATCGAGTCGTTCAAATCGACCCTCGACGAGGTGCGCGAAGCCGATTTGCTGATTCACGTCGTCGATATATCGCATCCGCAGTTCGAGGAGCAGATAGCGGTCGTAAAGCAGACGTTGCAGGACATAGGTGCAGGCGACAAGCCCGTCTATCTCGTCTTCAACAAAATCGATGCCTATACATATATAAAGAAGGACGACGACGATCTCACTCCCGCCACCCGCGAAAATATGTCGCTGGACGATTTACGCGAAAGTTGGTTTGCCAAACAGAATACGCCGTGCATATTCATCTCGGCGCAGGAGCGCACCAACATCGACAAATTCCGCAGGGATTTGTACGGAATGGTGCGGGAAATACATTGCGGTCGTTACCCGTTCAACAATTTTTTATACTGACAATTACACCGACCAAAACAATTAAAAACAATACATTATGCTGCACATTATCGACCAACAAAATTCGTTGCTCAACAAGTTTATCGCCGAGTTGCGCGACAAAGAGATTCAGAAAGATTCGATGCGCTTCCGTCGCAATATCGAACGGGTGGGCGAGATAGCCGCTTTCGAGGTGTCGAAAGAGTTGAACTACTGTTCGAAGGTGGTCGAGACGCCGCTCGGCAAAGCGACCGTAATGTCCATAAGCGACACGGTGGTATTGGCAACCATCCTGCGTGCGGGATTGCCGTTTCATCAAGGATTCCTCAACTTCTTCGACGATGCGCAGAATGCCTTTGTTTCGGCATACCGCAAAAGCACTTTCGACGGCAAGTTCATAATCAAGGTAGAGTATATCTCGTGCGGCTCGCTCGAAGGCAAGACGCTGATACTCGTGGACCCGATGCTTGCGACAGGCTCGTCGCTCGTGGCAGCCTACGAGGCCTTGTGCGAGAAGGGCGGACAACCCGCACACACGCACCTCGTATCGGTACTCGCTTGTCGGCAAGGCGTCGAGTATGTACAACAACATACCGACCCCGAGAAGGTGTCGCTTTGGTGCGCCACGGTCGATGAACATCTAAACGACCGCAAATATATCGTCCCCGGATTGGGCGATGCGGGCGACTTGGCCTTCGGCGAGAAAATCGGATAGGCGCAATCCGCTACAACATACAGGGGTTATGTCGGCTCGACATAACCCCTGTATGATTTGTATGGGCATAACGGTTATCTTGTCGCGTGCCGTTATACACGAAACCTCTCCGCGCTATCGCAACTTCGACGAAATCAGCGACAAAAACTCCTCGCGGGTACGGGGGTCGGAGAGGAATATGCCCGTAAATGCCGACGTGGTTGTGGCAGAGCCCTGTTTTTCGATGCCGCGCATCTGCATACACATATGCGAAGCCTCGATGACAACCGCCACACCGACGGGATTGAGTGCCTCCTGAATCGAATCGCGGATTTGCACCGTCAAACGCTCCTGCACCTGCAAACGACGCGCAAAGCATTCGACCACACGGGCGATTTTGGAGAGGCCCGTAATATAGCCGTTCGGGATATATGCGACGTGCGCCTTGCCGATAAAAGGCAACATGTGGTGTTCGCAGACCGAATAGACCTCGATATCCTTGACCAGCACCATCTGTTTGTACTCCTCGCGGAAAATCGCCGATTTCAAAATCGCTATCGGATCTTCGCGGTAGCCCTTGGTGATATATGCCCAAGCCTTTGCCACACGCTCCGGCGTTTTGAGCAGCCCTTCGCGCTCGGCATCCTCGCCCAACAACTGCAAAATCGCCTTGTAGTGCGATTTGAGTTGCTCGATTGTGTCGGGGTCATAGACATCGTCCCGACGATAGTTGATAATCTCCTCCATTGGTTACTCTCTGTTCCGTAAAAATTCCAACAATTTGCCCATGGCACGGCCCCTGTGCGAAATTGCATTTTTCTGTTCGGCACTCATCTCGGCAAACGAGACATCGAAGCCGTCGGGTATAAACAACGGGTCGTAACCGAAACCGCCGCAACCTGCCTCGCGTTCGGCTATGCGGCCATCGACACGCCCCTCGAAAACATACTCCCGCCCCTCCAAAATCAACGCGATAACGGTACGGAAATGGGCTTTGCGGCTCGCTGCACCCTCCAAATTGCGCAACAGCAGACGGTTGTTCGCCGCAAAATCGTGGCCGTCGGTCGCATAACGCGCCGAATGCACCCCCGGCGCACCGTCCAACGCATCGACCTCCAAACCCGTATCGTCGGCAAAGCAGTCGGCACCCGTAAGACCGTAAACATAACGCGCCTTTTGCAGCGCATTGCCCTCGATGGTGGCGGCAGTCTCGGGAATATCCGCCGTTATGCCGCTCTCGGCAAGTGTCCGCAAACGAAACGCATCGCCGAGCAGAGCCTGCACCTCTGCGATTTTATGGGGGTTGTTGGTTGCAAAAATTATCGTCGCCTTCATAACCTCGCTTTTACAGGCGTGCCGTTTCGAGTTGCGACAGTTTGTCGTCGGCATCGCACTTATCGATAATCGCCTTGACAACTCCGTCTATCTCCGAGTTTTCGGAGTAGTCGGCAGGGCAAACATGGTTTACGCGGTTGTCGCGAATCAGGGTGTTCATCTCTTTGCGCTTGCCTTGGTCGGCAGGGTCGTAAACTGCAATGGAATGGCCGCCGAAATTCTTGACAAGGCGCATGCAGGGAATGTCGGTCGTACCGTCGCCCACATAAATCATGTGCGAGAAGGGTACGGGTCGCGATTTCTCCTCCATATATTCGTTTACCTTCTTTGTGTCGTACACCGATTCGACGCCCTTGTTGATTTTGAATATAAACTGAGTCTTGTTGGTGTAATTGACTGCCACGGCAGGCCAATAGGCTATGCCATCGACATTGTAAAGGAAAGAGCAGGCGTATATTTTGCGGAAACGGTCGGCTATGGATGTACCCTCGATAATCTCCTTCAAGCCCGACGAATTGATGTAGTGCAGTATCTGTATGCCGCGCTCCTCGCCATAGGCATTTATGCGGTCGAACCACTGCTCGACACCGGCGTAAAACGTAATTTTGCGCCCCGACTCCTGAAAAGCCTCGCGCCGCAACGACAGACCGCTTGCCTGTGCCGCCTGAATCATTCGCGCCATGTAAGCCAAAATCTGGTCGGCATCCTGCTCCTCGGCCAGAGTGTTCGACTCCGACCAAAACTCCTTGTTGCTCTTACCGACAGCAGGGATAAAGTCGTACTCCTGCATATTGCCGGCAGCAAGCGTACCATCGAAATCGTAAATAAGCGCGATGGTAAATCTGTATCTCTTTTCTTCCATAAATTCTCTTTTCCTCCTCAAAATCCGGATTTCGTCCAAAGGTAACACTTTTTTCACTATTTTTGCTACAACACCATGCGGATAATGTAAAATTAGGATATTATGGAGTTCAAAAAATTGTTGCAAACCCGTCGCAGCGTCCGTCGTTTTTCGGACAAGAAAGTGCCGCGCACGGTAATCTCGGAGATAATCGCCGAGGCACTCTCGGCACCTTCGTCGCGCAATGTACGTTCGACCCGTTTTTTGGTGGTCGATGACCGCCCGACCATAGAGCGCATGGCTGCCATGCGCGACTACGGCTCGGCATTCATGGCAAATGCACCCGTAGCCGTCGTCGTCATGGGCGATGCCTCGGCAACCGACCTTTGGGTGGACAACTGCGCCATCTCAGCCACACTGCTGCAACTCGCCTGCGTCGATGCGGGATTGGCTTCATGCTGGGTGCATGTGGCAGGTCGTCCGCGACGCAAAGACGAGCCGCAGGGCGAACAGGCGGAGGAGTATCTGCGCACGCTGCTTCCGATTCCGGCAGAGTGTCGCGTGGAGTGCATCATCGCTTGCGGCTACTCCGACTTTACGCCTGTACCGCTCCCTCCGCACGACGATTCGCAGGCGATTGTTTGGCACAACGGACAATAGTCGGAAATTTTTGTTAATTTTGCCGTGCAGATTCGGTCCATCGCTGCCCGCAAGGGGAGAGGAAAGTCCGAGCAACACAGAGCACCGTACAAGTTAACGGCTTGATGTCCGCGAGGGCATAGCAGCGTAACAGAAAACAACCGCCCGACGGGTAAGGGTGAAAAGGCGGGGTAAGAGCCCACCGCGAATGCAGCAATGTATTTCGGCAGTACGTCTTACGGGTTGCAAGGTTATGTATATCGGCAATTAAGGGTTGCTCGCCCGATGCCGAGGGGTAAACCGCTGGAAGTCGCAGGCGACTGCGATTGTAGATAAATGATGGACTAAAACAGAACTCGGCTTACGGAATCTGCACTTATAAAAAAAACGATACGGATGGTCCGTATCGTTTTTTTTATTGATTACCGCAACGATATTATTCCACGACAATATCGGTATTGACATTCTTCGAGCCGACAAGGGCATAGAACAACATATACGCCATCGCCAGAATAATGACCCAATACGAAGCCATATAACCTGCAATGTCGGCAATCCAGCCCTGTATTGCAGGCAGAATACCTCCGCCGCATACCATCACCATAAACAATCCCGAAGCCATCGAGGTATATTTGCCGAGACCCTCAACGGCAAGGTTGAATATACCGCCCCACATGATTGAGGTGCAAAGGCCGCAAAGCATCAACAACATGATATTGACTGGTACCGCTTTGAGCGAGAAGGCGAGCGTCGATTTGTCGAATGCAGGCATCATAACGCCGATTTGCGGCAGGAACATGGCAAGCAGCACCAATGCTATACCTGCGCTCGAAACGACGGTAAGCATCGTTTTGGACGAGATGCGTGCGCCTATCGCACCGCCGACAAGACGGCCTACTAGCATCAGCAACCAATAAATTCCAACAATCATGCCTGCCGTGGTCTCGTCGATGCCCAAACCTACGGGAGCACCCGCCTGCAACGGCTCGACAGGTGCGGTCATATAGAGGTTGGCGATATTGGCGATGCCGACCTCGACACCCACATATACGAATATGGCCAACGCACCCAATTTGAAGTGGCGGAACGAGAGTGCGGAGTGTTTGTCGTTCTCGTCCTTGGCAGACGACACGACGAACGGCTCCGGAATATCGGTCAGATACAACACGACAAATGCGAGAGCGAAGATGACCATGGCGAGCCACAGCGCATTCTCCGTACCGAGAATAGTCTTGTCGGCACCCATCAGGTAACCGCCGAGGATTGGCACTATCGTCGCACCGAACGAGTTGCACGAGCCGCCGAACTGTACCATTTGGTTGCCGCGATTGCCTCCGCCACCAATGGTGTTAAGCATCGGATTCACAACTGTATTGAGCATACATACCGAGAAGCCTCCTATAAACGCGCCGAGCAGATAGATGTAGAAACCCGACATGTTGGCCTGACCCTCAGGAGCCAAAGTTGCCACATAGCCGCCGCCGAAGATAATAGACACGCCGATAAAGCCGACGGCAATGGCGAGCAATGCGGTACGCTTATAGCCGATGCGTTGAAGCAGATAGCCTGCCGGCACGCCCATAAATGCGTAGGCGATAAAGTTGGCAGCATTGCCGAGTTGCGACTGCCAATTCGCAAGTCCGAACTGTTCCTTTACAATCACGCCCAACGGATTCTGCAAACCCGTAACGAATGCAATCATAAAAAAGAGTGCAAACATCATAATCATAGGCAGTGTGTAACTTTTCTGTAATTTCTTTTCCATGTGGTTTTATCTGTTTTAAGTTGGTTTTTCAAATTATCTGTCCCGCTCGACGACATAGGTACACAAATTGGCAAGCGCATCGCGATAAGGCGAAGGTTTGCATTCGCCGAGCGAAGTCATTGCCTGCAAAATATACTGCTCCATACTCTCGCGGGCGCGTGCCACGCCGTCGTATTTCTCCACAATGCCGCTGATGAAGGCAATGCTCTCGTCCGATTTGTCGCAAAGCGGAAGGTGGTGCATAATCGCCGTGCGCAACTCTTCGTCGGCCGATTCGAGGACGGCGATAAGCGGCAAAGTGATTTTATGTTCGCGCAAATCGTTGTGAAACGGTTTGCCGGTATTGTTGTCCGCCGTATAATCGAGAACGTCGTCGGCAATCTGAAACGCCATGCCCAATGCCGTGCCGTAACGACGCATCCGCTCCACCTCGTCGTGCGACGCTCCCACCGACATCGCTCCCGCCGAAGCGCAGGTACCGAAGAGACTTGCCGTCTTTTTGTTGATTATGTCGTAATAGGCTTCGCGCGAAGTGTCGAATTTGGCGGCATGGTCGCTTTGGAGAATCTCGCCTTCGCACAAATTGGTCATGCTGCCGATGATGTGGTTGAGCAAATCGAACTGGCCGCTTTGCAGCCCGAGCCGCATGTTGCGTGCCAATATATAGTCGCCGACTATGACCGCATTGCGGGATTGCCAGCGGGCATTGACCGAGGCCCGTCCGCGACGCATGTCCGACTCGTCGATAACGTCGTCGTGAATCAGCGAAGCGACATGAATCATCTCGACCAACATACCCGCAAGCATGGTACGTTTGCCGAAATTGCCGGTCGGAGAGCAGGCTCCCGCCGAAAGCATAACTATCGCAGGACGCAAACCCTTGCCGCGGGAAGAGAGAACGTAGTCCAGCATCTCCTCCAAAAGACCGCCTTGTCCGTCCGAAAAGTTGCGACGCACGAAGTCGTCGAAATCGCGCAATTCGGTCTCTATCGGTTTGCGAATCGTATCGAGTGTCGTCATAAAGCGATTATATACGAACAAAGATAGTTATTTTTCGGCATTCGCCCTTCAAACTCGACGATTTTTTCTATCTTTGAACGGTTATACGCATGTTATGAACAGAATCAGCGTTTTTATACACAAGGCCGCACCGACCCTTACCGCAATGGCGATATTTTTTATTGTCAGCGTATTATGCTATGCTCCGCAATTCGAAGGGAGGGTATTGGCGCAGCACGACGTACAGCAATTCGACGGTATGAGCCGCGACATTCGCGAAACCCGCGCCGAGTATGGCGAAGACCCGCAATGGACGGGCGCGATGTTCGGCGGAATGCCCGCCTATCTCATCAACATCCGCTATCCCGCCCAGATTATAAAGCACTCGACCGATTGGTTGCTCGGCGTATTCGACGGACCGGCAGGATTGCTCTTTTGGGCAATGGCCGCCACATGGCTGATGACGATTATGATGGGCATGTCGGCATGGATAGGCATCGTCGTCGGACTTGCCTACGGACTTTCGACCTACTTCATGCTGATTATCGGAGCAGGCCATATTACGAAGATGTGGGCTCTCGTATATGCACCCGCGATGATTGGTGCGATATACATGACCTTGCGCGGACGAAAGTGGCTCGGCGGTGCGCTTGCCGCCCTGTTCGCCTCGCTCGAAACGGGAGCCAATCATCCGCAGATAACATATTATTTCCTGTTGGCGGCCGCTGCTCTGTGGCTCAACGATTTGATTTTTGCCGTTCGCGAACGGCATTTGATAGATTTTGCCAAGCGCACCGGCATATTGGTTGCCGCCGCAATACTCGCCGCAGGTTCCAACTTCGCACCGTTGTTGTACACGGCAAAACATACGCAGACGACCATCCGCGGCGGCTCGGAACTCGTCGCGCCCGATAAGGCCACACGCGGTCTCGACCTGCAATATGCGACTGCATGGAGTTACGGTTTGGCCGAGAGTTGGAATATGATTATCCCCGACTTCGCAGGAGGCGACAGCGGAAAAACCTTTGCCCGAAACGGGCAGGTGGCCGACTCGCTCAAAGATTTGGGATTGAGCGAAATCGCCACGCAACTGCCGACCTATTGGGGCGGACAGCCATATACGGCAGGTCCGACATATTTGGGAGCAGTCGCCGTGTTACTCGCATTGTTGGGCGCAATTTTGGCCGATAGTCGCGACAGGTGGTGGATTATCGCCGTGTCGCTCCTCTCCGTCGTGTTGGCATGGGGACACAACTGCATGTGGTTTACGGAGTTTTGTTTCAAATATCTGCCTCTGTACAACAAATTCCGCACGGTGTCGATGTCGCTCGTGGCGGTCGAATGGAGCGTTCCGCTGTTGGCAGGCATCGGGCTGTGGCAGTTATGGCAAAAACGCGAGGATGCCGGTTTCCGTCGCCGTGCCATGCGGGCTTTGGCTTGGGCAGGGGGTATAACGGGAGGCATCGTGCTGCTGTTTGCCGTTGCGGGCGATGCGATGTTCGATTTCGGTCGCGAAGAGAGCGGCGCGATGATGAGCGACGAATTCCGATACATGTTCGAGCAGACGCAGGGAGGCGATGAATATATCCGCAAAGGATTTCACGACGAACTTGGTTGGGAGGTTGCCGATGCGATGGCACGGGAGCGAGCCGACAAAATGAGCACAGACGCTTGGCGGTCGTTGCTCTTCATTGCACTCACGAGCGGTGTCATAGTTCTCTACACATGCGGTCGGGAGCGTCGGAATCGGCTGCTCGTCGCACTGCTTGCGGGATTGACTGTGGCAGACATGCTGCCCGTGAATCTGCGATACGCGCCTTACGACAAATTCGTCGCACCGCGCCGCGCAAAGATACAGCCTACGGCAGCCGACAAGCAGATTTTGGAAGACCGTTCGCTCGGATACCGTGTATTGAATCTGTCGGTATCGCCGTTCAACGATGCAACGACTTCGATGTTCCACCGTTCGGTCGGCGGATACCATGGAGCAAAACTCGGACGTTATCAGGACGTTATCGACTGCTATCTGTCGCACGGCGACGAGGCGGTACTCGATATGCTCAACACCAAATACATCATAACGCGACGCGGCGAGGCCGTGTTGCGCGAGAGTGCCAACGGTGCCGCATGGTTCGTCGATGCGGTTGCCGCAGCCGACGATGCGCGGGCCGAGATAGCCCTTATAGGCGAAATCGACCTCAAACACACCGCTGCGATTTCAAGCGACGATGCCGGTCTTGTTCCCGCTTCGCTCGGCAAAGGCGAAATAGAATTGACAGAATACCGTCCGAATTATCTGAAATACGAATATACTGCCGACGCACCCGCTTTGGCAGTATTCTCGGAGATATACTACCCCGACGGCTGGACGATGTGCATCGACGGCAATCCCGTCGTACCGATGCGTGCCGACTACATCCTGCGTGCCGCAGTCGTACCGGAAGGGCGACACACCGTCGAATGGCGGTTCAAATCGACGGGATGGGCATTGGCGGAGGGCATAACGCTGATATGTTCGCTACTGATAATCGCCGCTTTGATTTCGGCAATAATATATCATACGAAATATGAAAAAACACGATGCTGCACTTCGGCGCAGAGTGCGTAGGTCTTATTTGGTTTCGACCGTAAGTATTGCGCTCGTACTGTTTCTGCTCGGAACGGTGGGTTATATGATGCAATCGATATTTTCGGCATCGCACGCGATGCGCGAGAGCGTTACGATGATTGTGGAACTGAAAGACGGTCTGTCGGAGGCGCAACGCGACAGTATAGGCGTAAAACTGCAAAAGAGCGACATGGTCGTCGGCGCATTGTTCGTATCGAAAGAGGAAAAACTTGCCGACGAGGAGTTCCAAAAGGCCTTTGCCGTGGACATCAAAGGTTTGATGGGTACCAATCCGCTGCCCGACTCTTTCGACGTTACCCTGTCGGCGCACTCGGCCGACAAAGAGGCTTTGACAAAGTTCGTCGAAGAGAGTTCCGCAATCGAAGGAGTGGCAAAGGTAACCTATCCCGAGATGTTCATCGCCAAAATGCACTCGGTACTCGACACGCTGCAACTCATTCTGCTGCTGTTCGGCGGCACGATGCTGGTCATCTCGCTGATTCTGCTGAACAACACAATCCGTCTCGCAATCTTCTCCAAACGGCAAATCATCAACACGATGAAACTGGTCGGAGCGACAAAATGGTTTATCATGAAGCCGTTTATCGCATCGAGTGCCACGCAGGGATTGTGTGCAGGCTTCATCGCCACGCTGCTGTTCGTCGCTTCGCTATACGGATTGGATTCGGGCATACCCGAATTGGGCATACTCTCGCAAATCGAGACCATCGGCATCATCGCTGGTACGATGATTGTCGCGGGCATAGTGGTCGCCGTATTGTTTACCGCATTTGCCGTAAACAAATTCGTAAACATGAAATCGAACAAAATTTATCTGTATTAACACGCACAAGCCATGAAACGCAACCGAATAAACGAGGACAACGACGGACGAATGCCGCTCTCCATGCGCAACTACGCAATGCTGCTCGTCGGAGCGGTAATAATCGTCATAGGCTTTATACTGATGTCGGGAGGCGGAGCGGCCACACCCGAGGAGTTCCACTACGAAATCTTCTCGTGGCGTCGCATAACGCTCGCCCCGATAGTCATAGTTGCGGGATTCGCATTCGAGATATACGCGATATTGAAGCGGTTTTAGGACGGTTGCAGAGCAACCGTCTCTCTGCGGCATGCCTTTGTCGGACGATGGCAACATCCTGCCGACGAGGGCTTGCCGTTGCTATTGCAGGGATTGCATCTCGATAAGTTTGGAGTATATTCCTCCTCGCTCCATAAGGGAGGCATGGGTACCCTGTTCGGCTATACGCCCCTGCTCGATGACGATTATCTTGTCGGCATTATGCACCGTACTCAAACGGTGGGCGATAACGACGGAGGTACGGCCTTTAAGCACCGTATCGAGAGCCTCCTGCACCAATTTTTCGCTCTCCGTATCGAGTGCCGACGTGGCCTCGTCCAATATGAGGAACTCCGGATTTTTGAGTATCGCCCTCGCAATGCTCAACCGCTGCCGTTGGCCACCCGAAAGTTTCGAGCCTCGGTCGCCGATATTGGTTGCATAGCCTTCGGGCATCTCGTTGATGAAAGCGTCGGCATTGGCTATCTTGGCTGCCTCGACGACCTCCGCATGCGACGCATCAATCTTGCCGAGCGCGATATTGCCCTCGATGGTGTCGTTGAAGAGGATGGTATCCTGCGACACGACGCTCATGCGCGAACGCAGACTCTCCTGCGTGTAGTCGCGTATCGACACGCCGTCAATCAGTATGTCGCCCTGCTGCGAATCGTAGAATCGCGCCATAAGTTCGCTGAGTGTCGATTTGCCGCCACCCGAAGGACCTACCAACGCCACCGTTTCGCCCTTGCGGATTTCGAACGAAACGTTGTGGATAATCTCGCGGGACGAGTCGTAGGAGAAGGAGATGTTGCGGAATTCGATTTTATCCTTTATGCCGTCGAAAATCTTTGCATCGGGCTTATCGACAATCTCGCTTTTCGCGTCGATGATGGAGAATATGCGTTCGCCCGCCGCAACACCCTGATTGATGTTGGCGAATTGGTCGATGAACGAACGGACAGGGCGCGTAATCTGCGAGAAAGCGGCGATAAAGGCGATGAAGCCTGCTGCCGACAACGAGCCGCGCGTAACCAGCGAGCCGCCGAATATCAGCACCACGGCAACCACCGTGATACCCAAAAATTCGCTCATCGGCGATGCGAGTTGCTGACGACGTGCCATATAGAGGAGCAGGCGCGAAAGGTCGGCATTCAACTCGTGAAATTTACGCACGACATAGTTCGAAGCGTTGTAGGTTTTGATGACCTTGATGCCCGACAGCGATTCGTCCAACACGCTGACCAAATCGCCGAGCCGCTGCTGGCTCCGACTTGCAGGATGCCGCAGCCGTTTGACGACATTGCCTATCAGCAGACCGACGAACGGCAGGAACACTACCGCGAACAGCGACAATTCCCACGATATTTTTATCATCAGAAACATGTAGCCGAATATCAGGAACGGCTCGCGGAAAGCCACTTGCAGCGTATTGGTGATGCAGAACTGCACCATTGCCACATCGGAGGTGATTTTCGATATTATGTCGCCTTTGCGCTGGTCGCTGAAATAGCCGACGTGCATATCGATAATGTTGTCGAACATCTCGTTGCGCATGCGTTGCAGCGTGCGGGTGCGCATGGTCTCGACCGTATATGAACTCAAATAGCGGAACAGGTTGCTCAACAGATTCATGACTATCAGTATCGCCGCAAGCATGGCAAGTATGTAGGTCATGTTGAAGTTGTCGCCGAACAGACTTGTATAGACGTAGTTGAGCAGTTGCTGCATGCTCTCGGTGTTGAGAGCGATGTGCGGCATTTCGTACAGCGGCTTGAAGGAGTATCCCTCGGAGAACATAGCGTTCAGAATCGGGATAATCATCGCATAGTTGAACGTATTGAAAACCGCATGGAGGGCTGCATAAAAAAAGTATGGAACGGCATAACGGCCGAATGGTTTGGCAAACCCTAAAAGGCGCAGATATGTTTTGAACATTGTAATCTCGGTGCTTGATGTGTTTTATACTTTCCCCTCCGCATGATACTCTTCGACCGACGCGATGTAGTGCCGTATAGTCTCGTCCATCGTCATAAACGATTTACCGCCCGCCGCGTTGCGATGACCGCCGCCGTTGAAATATCGACGTGCGAACGTATCGACATCGATATTGCCGCGCGAACGCAACGACACACGAATAAAATCGTGCTGCTGGGTAAACATGGCAGACATGCGCATTTTCTTGATGGTCAAAGGATAATTCACGAAACCTTCGCTGTCGCCCTGCTGAAACCAATACCGACGCAACTCCTCTTCGGTCAGCGATATATAGGCCACCGTACCTTTGAGCAGCGTCTTCATCTTGCGGTTGATTGCATATCCGAACAGTCGCGCACGACCTTCGGTAAAGGAGTTATAGATATTGTTGTAAATTGTCGGGATGTCGATGCCCGCTTCGACCAACACGGCAACGGCACGGAAAAGTTCCGGCGTCAGGAAGGAGAATGCGAAATTGCCCGTATCGGTGATGATGCCGACATAGAGTTGTGTCGCAATGGTGCGGTCGATGACCTGCGTACCGAACGCCTGCGACAGGAGCGAATAGACCAAAAATGCCGTACTCGACGATTCGGGATGCGAGAATACCAAATCGAAACCCTCCCCCGGGTTGAGATGATGGTCGATAAGCAGACGTTTGGCCGTCGTATTGGAGGCGATGGCTTCGCTCAAATCCTCCAAACGCGCGAGGTTGTTCATGTCGGCGCATATTATGACGTCGGCACGATTGATTGTCTCCCTCGCCTGCTCTGCATCGAAACGATAGACCAATATCTCCTTCGCACGCGGAATCCACTCCAAATAGTAGGGGAAACGGTTGGGAACGATACATGTCGCCTCGTGGCCGCGAGTACGCAACACCCCTGCCAAAGCCAACGACGAGCCGATAGCGTCGCCATCGGGGTTGGTATGCGAAACGATAACCACCTTGCGAGGCTCGGCAAAGAGCGTTTTGAATTGTTCTATACCCGAAAAATCGATATTCATCGGAACAAAGATAATAAAACTTTCGGAATCGGTGCGGTTTTGCGACACTCGCAGGCACAAACCCTTCGGTTTTATCGGTCGGTCATGTATTTGTTGCGGCTTGCGCACCACTCGGCGATACCGCAATCCGCGCATTTGGGAGCGCGTGCCGTGCAGGTATAGCGGCCGTGCAGAATCAGCCAATGGTGGGCAATCGGCAACAGATGCGAAGGGAAACCCGCTTCCAACTGTTGCTCCGCCTGCAACGGCGTTTTGGCATTGCGCGTAAGGCCGATACGCGCCGATACGCGGAACACGTGGGTATCCACGGGCATTACTTCGCGCTGCCACAAAACGGCACCCATGACATTCGCCGTTTTGCGACCGACCCCCGGCAAGCGTTGCAACGCCTCCAAATCGGTCGGCACTTCGCCACCGAACTCCGAACACAGCATCCGCGCCATAGCCGCCAGATTCTTGGCCTTGTTGTTGGGATAGGAGATGCTGCGGATATACGGATAAATCTCTTCGCCCGAAGCCTGCGACATGGCCTGCGGAGTAGGAAATGCCTCGAACAGAGCCGGAACGGTCATATTGACGCGCTTGTCCGTACACTGCGCCGACAAAATCACCGCCACCAACAATTCGAACGGATTGCGGAAATGCAACTCGGTCTCGGCAACCGGCATGTGTTCGGAAAACCAGCCTATGATGCCTTTGTATCGCTGCTCTCGTCTCATAATTTTTTCAGTTTTGCCAATCGTGCTATCAATGTTCTTCTGCCTGCCGCGCCGAAATTCACAACCAATTTGTACTCGGTGGCCATAGGCTCAATCGCCTCTATATATCCTTGTCCGAACGACGCATGTTTGACCAATTCGCCGACGACATATCCGCACGGCTGCGAAGGCGACGATGTCTCGGAGGCTGCCGTATCGAGTCGGCGCATATTGCCCGTATTGTGCAAGGCAGGCGATTGCTGCCACGGCTGTTGCCGATGCTCCGATGCGCCGCCCGCCATATTCTGCGGTCGGGAGCCGAAGCGGTTGTCCTGCACGGGACGAGGTTCGCCCGACGGTTTGTCTTTGTGCTGATAGCGGACATCGTATTTACGGCGCAAGCGGTCGAGAGCCGTCTCGCCGTCATCGTCGTCATCGGCAGCACCCCGTCGGGAGGATGCCTTGATGTCGAAATCCGCATCCACATACCTGCCGTCAATCTCCGACAGAAAACGGCTCGGCGACGTAAACTCCGTATTGCCCCACCTGAAACGCATCTCGGCACACGAGAGTACTGCCGCACACTTGGCGCGTGTCAAAGCGACATAAAAGAGCCGACGCTCCTCCTCCAAACCCTCTATGGTATCCAAAGCCTGTCGCAAAGGAAACAGATTCTCCTCGCAACCGACGATATAGACATATTTGTACTCCAACCCTTTGGCGGAATGGACGGTCATGAGCGTAACCTTGTTGCGGTTATCGGCATCGTCGTCGTTATCCATGTCGGTCATCAGCATCACACCCTGCAACCACTCGTCGATGGTCGCCTTCTCGAACTCCTCGCGTTCGCCTGCACGAATCTCTGCCGCTATGCGCTCGGAAAACTCCTTCATCGAATTTAGCAACTCCTCGATATTGTCTATGGCCGAGGTATCCGGCGGGTTCTGCTTGCGATATGACGGCAGCAATCCCGAACGTACCGCCACTTCCATACCGAAATCGTACAACTCCTGCTGTTCGCGCACGAGCGACAGCGCACGTATCATATCGACAAACTCCCCGACTTTGCGCACGATTGCACGTTCGACGGCATCGCGCGGTGCCTCGCCGACAAGCGTATCGACAGCCTCCCACATGGAGACACCGCGCATACGGGCTATCTCGCCGATTCGCGCCACTGTCGTATCGCCTATGCCTCGGGCAGGGGTGTTGATGATTCGTTTGAATGCCTCGTCATCGCGCGGATTGACGATAAGCCTTATGTAACCGAGCATGTCGCGAATCTCCTTGTAGTCGTAGAAGGAGTTGCCCTTATATATTTTATAAGGTATCCCCTTGCGCCGCAAAGCCTCCTCCAAAACCAAAGATTGGTTGTTGGTGCGGTACAAAATCGCCGCATCGCACCACTCGGCATCCGCATCGCGCACCTTTTCGCGCAAATCCCCCACAACAATCTCCGCCTCTTCTCGGTCGGTATATGCCTTGAACACCCGTATTTTGTCGCCTTGTTCGCCCTCCGAGAAACAGCGTTTTTTCATCTGCTTGGCGTTGTGCGCTATAATCGAATTGGCGGCATCGACTATGGTTTGCGTCGAGCGGTAGTTCTGTTCGAGTTTGAAGACTTCGGCATCGGGATAATCGCGCCGGAACGACAGTATGTTTTCGATTTTCGCACCGCGGAACGAGTAGATGCTTTGGGCATCGTCGCCGACCACACATACCTTCGCACCCTGCTGCGACAGCCGACGAACGATGACATACTGAGCATAGTTGGTATCCTGGTACTCATCGACCAGAATATAGCGGAACCTGTCCTGATATTTTTTGCACACATCCTTGCAATCGCGCAGCATGATGTTGGTCTGCAACAGCAAATCGTCGAAATCCATCGCGCCGTTTTGCTTGCACCGACGGCAGTATTCGAGATATATGTTGCCGAACTCCGGCATCTGCGCACGGCGGTCTTCGGTCGCAAAGACCGAATTGGCAACGTATGCCCCGGGTGTAACAAGACCGTTTTTGGCAATGGAGATGCGTGCGGCAATGGCAGAGGGTTTGTACTTCTCGTCGTTCAGCCCGCGCTCCTTGACTATGGTTTTGATAAGCGATTTTGCATCGGTTGTATCGTAAATCGTATAGTTGGAAGGAAAGCCTATGCGCTCCGCCTCGGTACGCAGTATGCGGGCGAATACGGAGTGGAAAGTACCCATGGATATATAACGGCTCGCGCTGCCCACCATGGAAGCGATACGCTCGCGCATCTCGTCGGCCGCCTTGTTGGTAAAGGTCAGCGCCAGAATCTGCGACGGCTCGACGCCCTGCTCTATCATATAGGCGATGCGCGATGTCAGCACACGGGTTTTGCCCGAACCCGCACCGGCAATTATGAGAGAATTGCTGTCGTAGGCCTTGACTGCTGCGCGTTGGGCAGGGTTGAGTCCCGCCAATATATCCGATGCCATGGTATTGTCGATTTGTAGATGCAAAAATAGAAAAATCCGTGCGAAAATAAGTATATTTGCAACCTAATCGCAAAACAAAATGGATATCGCACAAGCCAAACGCAAAGAGAACATCGCCGAGTATATTCTATACCTGTGGCAGATAGAGGATTTGTTACGTGCGCTGCAATTCAGTCCCGAAGCCGTCTATTCGCAACTCGTCGCACCGCGGCACCTCGCACCGGAGCAGGAGCAGGTGTTTCTGGCGTGGTACATGGACATAGCCGCGCTGTTGCAAAAGGAGGGCAAAGAGCAGAGCGGACATCTCGACCACACGCTGCATCTGATTGCCGACATGCACAATCTGCATCTGCAACTCATGGAGTTGCCCGTAGGCCAAACATATCGCCAAAAATATGCCCGCCTTGCGCCATATCTGCCCACTCTGCACGCCATAATAGGCAAGGAGGATGTCAGCGATACCGAACTCTGTTTCCGCGCACTCTATGCCGTCATGCTCTACCGCATCAAGGGCGAAGGCGAAAAGGCCGTTGCCGACACGTTGGAGTATGTATCGCCCGTAGTTGCCGAGTTGAGCGCGATGTATCGCAAAGTGGAGCGCGGCGAGACCGATTTGTTCAAAAACGACTAAAATTTCGGCAAATACTTTGTAAAATTAAAAAAAGGTTATACCTTTGCACTCCGCATAATACCCAATCCACAGGGGTTGTGCGCACGGTAAAAATTGCAGAAACAATAAAAACGAGATAGTTATGGCAATGAAGAGAACATTCCAGCCATCGCGCCGCAAGAGAATCAACAAGCACGGATTCCGCGCAAGAATGGCTACCGCCAACGGCCGCAAGGTATTGGCAGCACGTCGCGCAAAAGGTCGCAAAAAATTGACCGTATCTGACGAGGCTACTTTCAAGTACGCTTAAAGTCTGTCGGTAGCATTTGCGCACGAGGAGACAGAGAGGAGAGGGGCAACCGCACACGGGAGATGTCGGGCGACGAGGCCGATTATCCGATTTATAAAGTACCTGCTCCGTTTATAGTTATCTATAAAACACGAAGGCTGAACAACGACGATTGTTCGGCCTTCATGTTTTTCGCCATACCGACTCCCCGACCGCAACCGAATCCGACAGCAAAAAATTCACAGAACGACCGCAAAAAAATTCGACCTTCCGAGTTTGACAACGTCGGAAGGTCCCGTGTTAGGTTAGTTAGGTTAATGAGCAGTGGGAGAACCCCACAAATCTTATGCAAAGATACTGCTATTTTTTATATAAACAAATGTTTTACGAAAAATTTATAGTAAAATCGTACAAAATCGGTTATATTTTATAAACATCTTATCATTTCCCGATTACAATCGTTAAGCACACGCCCTTTTGGCGGGGATTTTTGCGAAAATTCGTCATCCGACGACGATGTGCAACAGCAGCAGCAACAGCAGCAGCCAATAGATGATTGTCGCCACATCCGAACGCCCGTGTTCGAGAGCCGACGACACCAACACCGCCGCAGGTACTGCCATGATGCCGACAAGCGACAACGAGCGGCACGGCAAAGCGGCAGCGACCAACAGCAGGAGAAGCGTTACGGTAAGTATATGCAACGATTTGCGCAGATTGACCAGCATCGTCCCTTTGTCCATGCAACGCGCCACGATACCCGCCACAATCAGCAATCCGGCGATGGCAAATATGGCAATCGACGCAACCGCAACCGTATCGGTTTCGCCGGCAGGTCGGGTCGCTGCAACAGCATCGGTAACATAATACCAAATGCTCAACGCCTCGTTGCCCGCGTACCATTCGACATAACCGACCACCAGCAGCGGCAACAGCCATCCGACGATACCCGTTATGATTTGGCGCAGCGACAACCCCGCTATGACCGCCACAATGGGCAGCAATGCCACAAGGAGGATGCACGGCGGATACAGCAGCATGGTAACACCGAGCAGTATCGCACCGAAGAATATCGGATTTTTGGCATTCGGCTCCACGATGCACTCCAACAGCAGCAGCAACGCAGCGGCCAACGACAAAGCGGCAGCAGAGACAGCCGTATCTCCTATATCGATTTGGGCCGAGCAAGCGATGATGCCGAACATCGGAAGCGGCAGCGTACAAAAGGTATGTACTATGCCCAATTTTATCGACATACGGCCGACCACCATACCGGTAGCGAACATCAGTATCGATATCCAAAACGCCCTCTGCACCAATGCAAAGCCCGTATATTCGTCGCCCGCACGCACAGCGGTAGCAATAACGGCTGCGATTACGAGCAACAACAACAGCAGGGTTGCCAACAGTCCCGATTGACGGGTTACGGAGTTGATTTGCATAGCACAACAAAGTTACGTTTTTTTGCGGAAAATATCGTAAATTTGTAACCGATGTTGGAGAATTCGTTTCAAAAGGAGTTGCTCGAAGCAGGATGCGACGAGGCGGGACGAGGCTGTTTGGCGGGTCCCGTATTTGCGGCTGCCGTTATTCTGCCGCCCGATTTCGCACACCCGCTGCTGAACGACTCCAAGCAGATGAGCGAACGCAATCGCGACCTGTTGCGCGAGATTATATGTCGCGAGGCGGTGGCTTGGGCTGTGCAGGCCGTCGAGGCTGCGCGTATCGATGAAATCAACATCCTCAACGCCTCGTTCGAGGGGATGTCGCTCGCCGTGGCGCAACTCGCACCGCAACCGCAGTTTTTGGCAATCGACGGCAACCGTTTCCGCACGGGTCTCGATGTGCCATACCGCTGCATCGTCAAGGGCGACGGCAAATATGCCGACATAGCGGCAGCATCGGTGCTTGCCAAGACCTTCCGCGACGAATATATGCTCAAAATAGATGCCGAGTACCCCATGTACGGCTGGGCGCGGAACAAGGGCTACCCTACGCGCGAACATCGGCTGGCAATACACCGCTACGGCCTCTCGCCGCACCATCGGGTAACCTTCAACCACGAAATCGACCAATTGGAACTGTTTCCTTTGTAGTCGCCTTGCCCGATGCAGGCGAGCCAATCGGCAGATAAACAACAGACGGCGGGAGCAAAAGTCCCGCCGTCCGTTTTATGACATCCCGTCGCTCTTAATAAGAGAGTACCTTCGAGGATGCGTAAGAGATTTTGAGCGCATTGGCACGACGCAGTTCCTGTTTAACGTCTGCCACGATACCCATCTTGGTATTGCCGTCAGCCTTCAAACAGATTGTCATCGAACTGCGGTCGGCCTCGTTGAGTTGGTCGCGCTCGCCTGCAACGAAATCCAAAATATCTTTGGTCGTCTTGTACGAATCGTTGAGTTGAATCTTCGGCGCAGTACCGAATTTGGCCTGCATGGCGAGTGTCGGTACGCCGATGTGGATATAACTTACGAGCGATTTCTTTTCGAGTTTCTGCACCTCGGTAGCATCGGGCAACTTGTAGCGCACCAGCAACTCCTGGTCGCGCATGGTCGTCGATACCATGAAGAAGAACAGAATCATAAAGATTACGTCCGGAAGCGATGCGGTCGATATAGGAGGCAACGATTTGTTGCCCTTTTTCTTCATTACTGCCATACTACTTCGTCATTTTACGCGGCTCCGCCTCGGAAACCTTCAACGGAACTGCTGTGGTAATTACTTTACGTTGATCCTCGTCCAAATCGCCGAAACGCTTGCCGAACTTGCTCATCGCCACTTCGTCGCGAATCTCGTTGAAAGCGCGTGTGAGTTCGTTCTGCACACGAATATAGACCTGATAACTCGTATCACGAGTATTTTGAAGCGAGATTACGCCCTGACTTACGGGATAAACCCACTTCTGTCCATCAGGCAAATCAATGGTCTTGTCCTCCTTCTCCGGCAGATTTTCATCGTTCAGAGGATTGAGGATAAATTCCTTGGCTGCATCCTTCAACTGGCGAATATCGATGGTCTTACCGCCTGCCATGATGTTACCGCTACCCGATACGAAGACGAGGAACAGGTTACGTTCTTTGACCTTGATATCCTCCTGCTTTACATTCGGGTCGGGCATAGGCGGCAATACGCGCACCAAACCGGTATCGACATTCATGGTCGTTGCCACCAAGAAGAAGATGAGCAACAAGAATGCGATATCCGCCATGGAACCGGCATTGATTTCCTGTACCTTTCTTTTATTTACCGGCATAAAGAGTGTCCTTTCTATTTAAGTGCGTTGCGAATCTCGGAGAACAGTGCTGCGAGAACGGTTACAACGAATGCTACATAAGTTACGATGATGCTCGATTCGGTAATAACCAACTCAAACGGATCATCGAAGACGCCTCCGGCCGAATTAGGAATAGCAAGACCCTTGTGGCTCAATGCCACACCCAAGCCGATGCCTATAACCACAACGATTATCGCGATGGAGGCAATCGTCTTTCCGATTCCTGCCGGATTCTTAATCATACCCTTGACGGCGCAATATACGACCGACAGCACGGCACCGACCAACAGCACATAACCCCAAATGAGATTGACGCTGATGGCAGCCTCCGAGCCTGCGGTGGCGATTGCCCAAACGAGCAACGCAGCCGTAACGGCCATAAGGATACCCAATATGATGTTTAATGTCTTTTTCATAATTTACGTTAATACGGATGAATGGTTACTTATTTCTTGTAAACGGTCAGAATATCCATCAGAATAATGGAAGCATCCTCCATTTCGTTTACGATGCCGTCAATCTTCGAGATGATGTAGTTGTAGAACAACTGCAAGATAACGGCAGCAATAAGACCCATCAACGTAGTCAACAAAGCGACTTTGATACCGCCTGCAACGAGCGTCGGGGAGATATCACCGGCAGCCTGAATGGCATCGAATGCGCCAATCATACCGACAACGGTACCCATAAATCCCAACATCGGCGAAAGAGCGATGAACAGACCAATCCAACTCAAACCGCTCTCCATCTGACCCGTCTGAACCGAGCCGTAGGATACGACCGACTTCTCGACTGCGTCCAAACCTTGGTTGTAGCGGTCCAGACCCTGATAGTAAATCGAAGCAATCGGGCCTTTGGTATTACGGCACAACTCTTTGGCAGCCTCGATACCGCCTTCGTTCAAAGCCTTCTCGACAGCGGCAATGAATTTCTTGGTGTTGATGGTCGCGAGCGAGAGATAGAGAATACGCTCGATGGCGATTGCCAAACCGAGAATCAAGCACAACAATACAGGGAGCATCCAGCCCCAACCGCCTTCGAGGAACTTCTGCATCAAAATATGGTGCATCGATTCGCCGGCGATTTCAACCTCCGGATTAACGGCTACCTCTTCTGCTGCGGCAGCAGTGGTCTCCTCAACCTGTGCAACGGTCTCCTGTGGAGCCGCAGCCTCGTCCTGTGCGAAAACTGTTGCAGGGCCGAAAGTCAAAGCAGCCGCTGCCAAAACCAAAAATAACTTTTTCATAGTTTGTTTTAATAAGTTAAAAAATTTGTTTTTTCTTTTTCAGTTTATATGTTTGTTTTACGTTTTTTCGCCCCCGCAGCGCGGGAATCTGCCGTCGGCAACTTTACCCGACCGACGACGAACAATCAATCCAACACAAAGCAAATCAACGTATTAGACCGACAATTACCCCCTCTGCACGATAAAAGTATCCTCTTATCAGTCCGAAATATACAATTTTTTTTCTGTCCGTGCAACCTCACTCCGCAAATTCTCCGCGAAGAGGCTTGGAAAGTTCCCGCAAAAAGTCGCTTTTCGGAAGTTTTTTGCCGAGCAGCCACATCAGTTTCGTAACGGCCGCTTCGCTCGTCATGTCGCGCCCGCAGACCACACCTATTTTTTTCAGGCGCAACCCCGTTTCGTAGAGTTGCATATCGACGGCACCGCTGCGGCACTGCGTAACATCGACTATGGTGATGCCGCGACCGATTGCATCGGCCAACGTCTCCAAAAACCACTCCTCGGTCGGGGCGTTGCCCGTACCGAAGGTTTCGAGTACCGCACCTTTCAGCCCCTCGATGGCGAACATCGACCGCAACGTCCGTTCGGTAATACCTGGGAACAATTTTACAATCACCACATTTTCGTCCATCTGCTCGGAGATGCGCAACGGTTCGCGTGCAGCCTCGGCACTCGGACGTATTATGTCGGCTTCGTTGAAAAATATATTGACCCCGACCTCTGCCAACGGCGGATAGTTGCACGAGTCGAAGGCGTTGAGAGCCTCTGCCGAGAGTTTGGAGGTGCGATTGGCACGCATCAGGCGGTTTTGGAAATAGAGCGACACCTCCGGCACCATAGGACTGCCGTCGGAGCGACGCGAAGCGGCGATTTCTATGGCCGTAATCAGATTCTCGCGCCCGTCGGTACGCATGATACCCATCGGAATCTGACTCCCCGTGAACACCACCGGCTTGGCAAGGTTTTCGAGCATGAAACTCAAAGCCGATGCCGTATAGGACATCGTATCGGTACCGTGCAGCACCACGAATCCGTCGCACGCCTCGTAGTTGTCGCGGATGATACGCGCCAACTCTGCCCACCGTTCGGGTGTAACGTTCGACGAATCGATTGGGGTCATCTTTTTATCGACCTCTATATCGACATTCAACTGTCTGACCGAAGGGAACTCCTCCTCGATGGAGTTGAAGTCGAAAGGCACGAGCGTACCGTTGGCATCGCGCCGCATACCGATTGTACCTCCGGTATAGATGATAAGGATTTTAGGTTTTTTCATATTTTATACTCCGAACATTCTCTTTGCATTGGTGGTCGTAACGGCAGCGACCTCCTCCGACGACAGCCCTTTGATTTCTGCGACCTTGTCGCACACCAAACCGACATACGACGATTCGTTGCGTTGGCCGCGGTAAGGCACGGGGGTCAGATAGGGACAATCCGTCTCCAACACCACATCCGCCATGTCCATCTCGCGCACAACCGTTGCGACATCGCTCTTTTTGAAGGTTACCACACCCCCTATGCCGAAGAGGAAATCGCCGTATCGGCGCAATTCGCGATAGCACTCTGCCGAGTCGGAAAAGGCGTGGAACACGCCTCTCGCACCACGACCTGCGAACGAGCGCACCACGTCGCACATCTGCCGCCATGCACTGCGCGTATGTATGGCAACAGGCAGGTTGCGGCTTATCGCCAATTCGACCTGCGCCGCAAACGCTTCCTTCTGCTCCGCGACAAAATCGCTGCTCCAATAGAAATCCAGCCCAATCTCCCCGACTCCGCAAAATCGCGCAATGCCCTGCGGAGGATTGGCGAGATAACGCTCCACCCTGTCGAGTTCCGCACGCCACTGCGGATTGTCGTTTACCGAAGTGGGGTGCAGCCCCATCATCGGCACGGCAACATCGGGATATTCGCGGCATGTTGCAAACATCCGCGCATCGCTCTGCGCATCTATCGCCGGCAGAAGCATCAACTCCACGCCCGCCTTTTTCGCACGCGCAACCGCTTGGTCGCGGTCGGCATCGAATTCGGGTTCGTATATATGCGAATGGGTATCTATCAGCATCTTATCTCAATTTCTCGTACATCTTCCCCGGTAGCGAACGCACGTCGCCCGAGAGTTCCATATCGAGCAGTCGCGCACTCGCCTCGCCCACATCCAAACCGCTGCGGGCAACTATCGCATCGAACGACACCGCTTCGCCTCCGTCGCCCAAACATGCCATGATGCGCCGTTCCGTCTCCGACAATTCGCGCACCTCCGCCGTAAAACGAAGGGTCGGCGCAACCTCGTCGCACTGCCAGCCCAACTCCCCGATAACCTCGTCCGCCGAGCCGACCATCTGCGCCACACGGTTGCGGATAAGCGCATTCGTACCCTTCGACATCGTATCGGTCGCCCGACCTGCCACCGCCATAACCGGTCGCAAATAACCATCCGCCGCCTTGGCCGTGGACATCGAGCCGCCGTTGAACGGCGATTCGACCACCACCAAGCCCTCGCCCAAAGCCGCGACGATACGGTTGCGCGGAATATACAGATTGCCGTTCTGACGGGTTTGCGACGACACCTCCGCCACAACAGCCCCGCCGTGTGCCAACATATCGCGACCGAGTGCCGTATTATGAGCAGGCACCACGTCGGGCAGAGCATTGGCAAGCACGCCGACGGTACGCAGACCGAAAGCAAGAGCCGCCCGATGAGCCGCCGCATCCGTACCGAATGCCAGCCCGCTGACAATCACCGCATCGGGAAACTTCGCCGCAATGCCCCCGACCAACTCGTTGCACATACGCTCGCCGTAAGGGGTCATCTTGCGCGTGCCGACAATCGACAGCATGTGTCGCGAACGCAAGGCTTCGGCATCGCCCGTAAGATACAGGACATGCGGAAAATCGACCGCCTGATGCAACAACGGCGGATATTCGTCGTCGGTCGATGCGATGATTCGGATGCCGTGCCGATTGCAGTAGTGCATCTCTCGTTCCGCCTCGGCAAATCCCGCCTTGCGGACAATAGCCCGCGCCACATCCGCCCGCAGTTCCGCCCGTTCGGTCAAATCCTGCTCCGATGCGGCGAATACGGCCGCTGCCGAGCCGTACACATTCATCAGATGCGCCACGCCACGCACGCCGAGTTGCGGTACGAAAGTCAATGCAACATCCTCAATTGTCATACTACGAAAGCGGTTTGAAATGGAAATTCGGTTTTTTCAGTTGTAAAGATACTTATTTTTTTGGTGAAAAGAATAAATCTTCCTATATTTGCAAACCCAAAGGCGCAGGATACGAAGCAGGGAATGATGCAGAGGACGATGCAGGGAATGTGCAGAAGACGAAGCAGGAAATGTGCAGAGGACGATGCGCCGACGGAAAAATTGGTCTGATGGCCG
The DNA here is from genome assembly GCA_051875395.1 of Alistipes sp. Lineage (GTDB taxonomy): Bacteria > Bacteroidota > Bacteroidia > Bacteroidales > Rikenellaceae > Alistipes. The sequence continues at coordinate 70,878 of JBJEGV010000038.1, forward strand.
AGTGGCTAGGCAAAGGTCTGCAAAACCTTGTACAGCGGTTCGAATCCGCTTCAGACCTCAACGAAAACCGCGTTGTATACACAACGCTGTTTTTGTTTACAGCCTGCCGGAAATCGAAGCGAATCAATCTTGCCGGCATACACCCTACCAAATCCCGCATACCATAATATATAGACTCCATACCCGAGACTATTGCCGAGGTTGTAGAAGCGATATTTTTGTTCCGAATATGGCGTCTCACCCGCTTATTTTGCCGTTTCACCGTCGGTGCGGCAGGACGGATTCTGTCCGAAATCGGGCGTATGATGCTGTGTGTGGTCGATTTGGGTGCTGTCTGCGGTGCTTGTGGCGGCGAATGTCGGGGTGCGAACACGGGAAATGATTTGGCAAATTCAAAAAATGTCCGTACCTTGCACCACGAAAGCATCGGGTATGCAGTCCCGATTGCCGAAGAAAAGTAAGTTTAACCAAAACAGATTTGCCTATAAGAAACACTCTACTCTGAACCATTAAAGAAAGGACAAGAGTATGAACGGACAGGTAATGAGCGACCAAGTGTTGCTGTCGAGTTATCTGCAAGGTGACAAGAGTGCCATTTCAAGTCTCATCGAACGACACAGCCGCCGAGTTCGCGACTACATCAGAATGATGGTCAAGGACGGCGACACGGCCGAGGATATTTTTCAGGAGACTTTCATAAAGGCGGTGCGTGTCATCGACGAAGGCAAGTATGCGGACAACGGAAAGTTTCTTTCGTGGATTTTGCGAATAGCGCACAACCAAGTGATAGACTATTTCCGCGCCCAAAAGCAAAATCGGCAGGTCAACGAGTCCGCCGCGGGATACAATGTTCTGGGAACTCTCCGGTTTGCGGAGCGAACGGTCGAGGACAAGATGGTATCCGAGCAGATAGAGCGGGATGTTCGTGCGTTGGTGGAGTTGTTGCCCGACGAACAACGCGAGGTGGTGATGTTGAGATACTTTTCGGGTTTGAGTTTTAAGGAGATAGCGGAGCAGACGAATGTGAGCATCAATACGGCACTCGGTCGAATGCGCTATGCTTTGATAAACTTGCGGAAGATGATACAGGAGAAAAATTTAATTTTGTGTTGATTCCGTACAATAAAGACGACAAGGCGGCCGTTATATTGGCGATAAATGAAAATATAGCGGAAGTCGCTTATGAAAGATATTGACAAGCCATGTCAACAGCATGTTTCCGATGAAGACCATCTACTGTCACAGGTCTTTTGTGGCGAAGCGGATTTACTCTATCTTGATGTTTATCTGGGCGAGGTCTTTCGGAGGGAGCATAATTGAGGGTTAATTTGTGGGGAGAGAGCGGTCGAGAGGCCGCTCTCTTATTTTTTGTCGGTATCGGTGCCTCCTTTTGCGGCGGAGCGAAACGTCGGCTGCCGACGGAGCGGAATCGATTATGGCCGCATATTTTTTTGAAAATAAAGAAAAATACGTATATTTGGACAGCAAAAATCCATAAATGCGTATGAAAAAATCCCTTTACACTCTGTTGATTGCCGCCGTATGTGCCGTGCTGCCGCTCGGCGCAGAGGCGAAGGATGGCAAGATGCCCGCTCCCGAGCGCAAGGCATTCAGTAACGTTTCCATCGGCGTTCATGCCGGTTTGACGGGCTACGGTCTGTCGGTTGCCACACCGCTGCATCGCACGTTGGCTCTGCGTGCAGGCTTTTCGACCATGCCGCTCAGCCTCAAATACAACAACGACAACGGCTCGGTCGATATCGAAGGATTCGGTACGGTTGATGTGCCTGATATGCGCCTGAAAGCGACGCTCGGCATGACCCACGGTCATCTGCTTTTCGATTGGTCGCCGTTCAGACGCGGCAAATCGTCGTTCTTCATCTCGTTCGGTGCCTACTTCGGCAACAGCAAACTGCTCAAACTCTCGGGCAAGTTCAACGAACAACAGTTGCAGGTATTGCAACAAGAATACGGTATCTCGATGGCGGATATTACCAAAGTTCCTGTTCGTGTCGGCGATACCAATGTCATGGTCAATGAAGACGGTTCGATGAATGCGCACCTGAAAGTTTGGGCTGTAAAGCCGTATGTCGGTTTGGGCTTCGGTCGTCCGATTCCGAAACGGCGTGTCGGTTTCCGCGGCGAACTCGGCGTGATGTTCATCGGCAAGCCGGAGGTGGTATCAAAAAATATCGCCGATGCGGTCGAGGGTGGCGATGTCAGCAGCATCAACAAGATATTGGGCAAGGTCATCGTATATCCGCAGTTGCAACTGACGCTGACGGTGCGTCTGCTCAAAGACAAATAGACTCGGCAGTATAGCCGCATTCGCCTATTCGGATGGCTGCTGCCATGATTGGCGACAACCATCCGACTTTTTTCGACCGCAGTGCCGATACTCGTCGGCAACACATATCAAAACATTCCCCGTTATGAAAAGATTACTCGGCATAATTCTGGCTGCCATTTGCTCGTTGGGCATATCGTCCGCACAGACGCAGGTGCGTTACCTCGTCAATCTGTACAAACCCGTACAGTCGTATTGCTACACCTCGGGCAGAACGCTCGAAATATACGGCGGCAACCGTTGGCAAAACGGCTTCGCGATAGGCAATACCGTCGGTCCGTACAAGGCGGGGTATGCCACCTTCCGTCTCGGCGGCAAATACGACACCATCAAGTTCGTTACGGGTCTGCGCAAGGGTTGTTCCGCTTCAAGCGAGAATCCCTGCGTGGTAACCATCTATGCCGACGGCAAAAAGATTTTCGACAAGGTGCTGCGGAATTACGAAATCCACCAGCGCGTAACGCTCGATATAAAGGGCGCGGACGAATTGCGGTTCGTGCTTGTTACGGGCGAAGGCGAGGTTTGTTTCGGCGAGGTGTCGCTGTGGAAGGCGGGCGAAAAGCCCAAGGATACCGGCAACATCACCACTGCCAAACCTGCCAAAAAGATGCTTGTGCGGGATATAATGCCATATACCATCGACTATAACAATTATACGCTCTTTTTTTATCAGCATTCGCTCGTGCATCCCAAAGCCAAGCAGACTTCCGTAAAATTGGGCAACACAACCTACAATTACGGTCTGCTGCTGAATATGAAGATGGCATTGTCGGGCAACAACGAGGGTCAGACCCACTTCAATCTCGACGGGCGATACGCAACGCTCGATTTCATAGCAGGTCCCGTCAATACCGCAAATTCCGCCAACGGCAAGGGTTGGATTGTCATCAAGGGCGACGGCAAAATTCTGCACGAATACGAGATACGTCAGGACGACATAGCCAAGCGCATTACGGTCGATGTGTCGGGCGTGCGGCAGTTGTCGGTGTTCAGCGAGCAGTCCGAACAGAGCCTTTACGGTGCCATCGTCGATGCGTGGGTCTATCCCGAAGGCGAACAACCGCAACGGACATCGACAGCCGAAAGCACAGTGAGCGAGGCCGATGCCCGACTTGCACAACTGCCCGACGTGTGCAAACTCATCTCCAACATCCCTCCTTATGCGCTTCGCAGCAGCGTCGATAAACAACTCTATACGGGCGAATCGGACTACATCTCCTTCTCGATGGGCGGCGTGCGATTCAGCGAGGGCTTCATCCTCTACCGCAAAGCCAATTTCATGGATGACAACGTGGTGTCGTATGCCGCGTTCGACCTCGGCAACCAATTCGACTATGTAAGTTTCGTTACGGGCTATGTAGGCAAGAGTTGGGTGATGAACAACGACAAACTCCGCGTCTTTGCCGACGACAAACTTATCTACGAAACGTCGCTCTATGCCACCTGTCCGAACCAAAAAGTGGTGCTGCCAATCGACAAATGCCGCAAACTGCGTTTCGAGAACGGCGGACAGACCACCATGGATGTAGGTGCTTATGGTGTGGCGGATTTGGTGGTCTATCGGGGCGAGCCTGTGGAAAATTCTCTGTTCGAACATCCCGTACCCGAATGTCCGCACGAGACCGACCTTATCGACCTCTGCAAAAAGCCGTATCTCCACTATGTCAGCACAGCCCGCGAAAATGTATTTTTCGACGGCTCTACCCAACGCAACTACTTCCCGATGAAAGACGGCAGGCGCATCAACAAGGGCTTCCTGTTGCAGACAAGCACCCACTTCTCGCTCGACCACGGCGTGCTTGCGGGTCAGACGGGTACGGGAGCCACGGCAGCCATAGGTGCTGCCGCAGTGGGTGCATCGTTCGTGGTGGCAGGCTCGGTGGGCAGCGCACTCATAGGCAGTACGCTCGCCGGTGTTGCGGCATTTTTGGTGCTTGCCGCAGGAGGCGAGGCGGTGGAAAACTCGTGCATAGCCTTCAATACCTACGGACAATACAACACCCTAACCTTTACGGTGGCTTGTTTCAGGAGTGCCGAAGAGTCGCAACTGCTCGGTCCCGATACGCATCAGGTCGATAAAAAAGAGTACAAGGAGACACTCCTTATAGGTGCCGACCAAAAGGTCGTGGCGGAACTCGCGCTGTTCGAAACCATGCAGCCGCAAACCGTTACGGTGCCGATTGAGGCGTGCCACCAACTGCTCTTCTGGCTCTCGAACACCAACGGCAACTCGGCGCAATTCGTATTCTACGACCTGCATCTGTCGAAAGATGCCTCTGCTGCCGTCATTCCCGAAGATGTCCGCTCGACAAAAGCGATAGTATCCTATCCCGCGTGGTCGGTCAAAGAGAGCGAAGGGGCTTTATGGCCTCGCCAAAAATCGACGGGTGCCAAAGTCATCGACCAATACTATGTCGATTTGGCATGTGCGAGCGAAAAGGCGGAAAAGTATCTCAAAACCTGCATGCCGAGTTACGAAATCTGTACCTACTATCTTCAAACCGATGCGGGACAGACCTGCAAGGCGGTCAAACTGCGCCACGTTGAGGAACTGCCCGACGAAACGGGTACGATGCACCCGACGCCGAATACCAATCTGTCGCTGTTTGCGGGCGGTTACGGCTCGATAACCCGAATCTACGAAAATTGCGGCAGAGAACTCGCCGAACTCGACAAACTCAAAAACGATTTGCAAAACCTCAAAATCGCCCAAGCATCGGCATACACCAACCTCGTGTCGCTCGGATTCGGCGCAATCGCGCAGGGGCGTGTGCTGAAACGCAGTTCGGCGGTACTCTCCAAACTCTCGAAATTGGTCGATGCCGTCTATGCCGAAAAGATGGCGGAGTTCCGATTCTTAGACGCGCTAATCAAAAATGCCGTCGATATCGACGGCCGTCAATCGTCCGAGCAGACCATATTCTGCCCGCTGTTCGACAGCGACATCGTCCCCGAAGGCGACAAGATGATGGTGCGCAACTTTACGCTGTAATTGCGGAAACGACATTGAGAAACGGGATTGTGTCATTTGGCACAATCCCGTTTCTTTGTACAAAAGCCTCTGCCTCCGTTTATTGCTGTGCCGCATCATCCTTTTTCGCAACGCCGAGATGTTTGCGTCGGAATGTGGCGAAAGTACTTCGCGAAACGTTGTAACGGCGGCAAATATAGGCAATGCTTCTGCCCTGATTCAAATCATCGACAATCTCCTCGCGCCTGTCCAACAGAATCTGCATCTGTTTTAGCGAGCCTTTGCGACGACCGAGTACGACCCCTCGCTCGCGCCGCAATGCCAAAGCCTCGCGCGTCCGCATGGAGATAAGGTTGCGCTCTATCTCCGCCACCAAACCGAATGCAAAACACAACACCTTGCTGTTGATGCTCTCGTCGAAGGCATAGCGGTCTTTGGTGCTGTACAGTTTGACCCCTTTGCGCAACAACTCTCCCACAATGGCCATAATATCCGTCAGAGTGCGGCTCAAACGCGAAAGTTCTGTAACGATGAGCGTGTCGCCTCGTTGCAGCCGGCGCACCAAAGCCCCGAGTTTGCGCTCGCGTCCGCATTTGCCTCCGCTCGACACTTCGATAATCCACTTGTCGATGCGTATGTTGCGTTCGGCGGCAAAACGCTCTATCTCGTTGCGCTGATTGTCCGGAGTTTGCTTGTCGGTGCTGACTCGTAAATATGCCGCTATCATTACATGAAGTTTTAAGATTTATCGGCTGCAATGTAGTAATCGGTTTGCAATAATCGGGCGAAATTTCCAATAATTTGTATTTAATAATTAAATGTTCAATTTATTATTGCAAATATACAGCCGATTTTCGTATCTGCAAATATTTGACAATAAATTTTTGATGTTCAGCAAAATATACCCGCGTATATAGCCGACGCAACCCCCTTATACATAACGCTGTATGCAATGGATAAAAAATCGAACGAATAAATGTGGTTTTTTTGACATAACAATCGGAGCATCAAGGTTTTGTTTGTGTTGTTGCGTGTTTTGGCGAATTGGGTATGTGTAGGTATGCTCCGATTTTTATGAATACAATTTTTATGTTAAGATATGAGAAGAACTTTAATTCTGTGTTTAAGCCTGCTTGTTGCGGGTATTTTGCAGGCTCAGGAGCGGATTCTGGTGGATACCTGCTCCTCCCGATTCTATTTTAAGATAGGGTCGTCGGAGTTGGAACATTTGCAGTTCGGCAACGGTCGTCGAATGCAGGTGCTTTCCGACAAACTGTATCATCTGCACAAGGACGGTCAATGCAAAATCACATCGGTCGTCGTATCGGCAGGAGCATCGCCCGACGGCAGCCAATCGTTCAACGAGCAGTTGTCGCGCGACCGCGGTGAAGTAACCGTCGATTTCCTGCGCAGGCATCCTGCATTTCAGGGTGTCGATATCGAGCGACGCGCTCTGAATGTCGATTGGGACGGATTGCTGCTGGAAGTCGAAAAGGATTTCAGTGTGCCGTATCGCGACGAAGTGATGGAGATTATCCGCAACACTCCCGAATTTATCGTCAAGGGCGGACGGTTGATAAGCGGTCGCAAACAGCAGTTGATGGCATTGCGCGGGGGTGTGCCGTGGAAATATATGTTCGAACGCAATTTCCCGCAGGTGCGCAGTTCCTATATAGAAATAGAGTATCGCTACGGATTGCCCGAAGCGGGAATCGATGCTTCGTCCGTACCCGATGCTTCGGGCTTTGTCAAGGGCGAACTCGAAGTGCGGGACGTGCTGACCAACGAGTTGCTCGGGCGTGGCAAGATAGAGGGCGCGGTGCGTGGCGAAGTACACAGAGTGCTGTGGGATGACGGTACGATTACGGTCAGAGGCAGGGTAACGGGTACATCCACCGGCAACGTGAAGGGCCCTGTTACGGCAACCGTCTTCGGCAAGGGACACATCGACAGCGATGACCCGATTTTCGTGAGCGGCGAAGCGCGTGCCACCGATTCGGTCGAATTGGTCGGTATCGACCCCGACCGTCTGGTTGCCATTACGGGTAAGGTCGAAGGTTTTGTGAAGGTCGATGGCGAGGCGATGCAGAAGATTCGCGAGGCTCTCGCCAAGAAAAAGGCGGAGCGCGAGCGGTTGGAGGCCGAAGAGCGTGCGCGGCGCGAGGCAGAGGAACGCGCTCGTCGGGAGGCAGAGGCCGCAATACCGAAAGAGCCGAAGAATTTCTATATGGCGTTGAAGACCAATATGCTTTACGATGTGCTGACAGTGCCTAATATCGGTATCGAATTCTATCTCGGCAAGGGTTGGTCGATAGGTGCAGACGGTATGTACGCATGGTGGGACAATGCCAAACGCGACCGCTATTGGCGCATCTATGGCGGCGATTTGACCATTCGCAAGTATTTGGGACGACGTGCTGCCGGCAAACCTCTGACGGGACACCACGTCGGTCTGTACGGTCAGGCTCTGATTTTCGATTTCGAGCGCGGAGGTACGGGCTACATGGGTGGCAAACCCAAATCGATGTTGTTGGACAACATGCATTGGGGCGCAGGCGTGGAATACGGCTATGCACTGCCAATCGGACGACGGTTGAACATCAATTTCACAATCGGCATCGGTTATCTCGGCGGAGATTTCAGCGAGTACAAGCCGGTGAACGGATATTATGTCATCCAATCGCAAAAGCGGCGTAACTGGATAGGCCCGACGAAAGCGGAGATTTCGCTCGTGTGGCTGATTGGACACGGTAATTATAACGAGAAACAAGGAAGGAGGAGATAATGAAAAAAGTATTATATGTGCTGTTCGCGCTCGTTGCGGCTTTTGCAGGCGTGTCGTGCGAACAAAAAGAGTTGCTGAACCGTAGCGATGTCGAGGTCGATGTCGAAGTGCGTTTCGATTGGAACGAGGCACTCGGTGCGGCACCCAAAAAGATGATTCTGTATCTGTTTTCGGCAACGGGCGGCAAGCCGGAGCGATACGTCTTCAACAATGCGGCAGGCGGTCGCATAGCCGTTCCTGCGGGTACATACGATGCGTTGTGTGTCAATGGCGATACGCAGGGCGTGTTGTTCCGCAACGAAACTTTTGCCGCATACGAGGCATATACCGACAATGCGAAGGTCGTGAACGGACTGAACATCGATACTTCGATGGTGCCGCGTGCCGAAGGTGCCGAGTACGAACGTATGGTGATGCCGGCGGACAGATTGTGGCGCGGTGTGTCGGACGACAAATTCACGGTGTTGCAGCGACAAAAGGATGTACCGCCTCTCGTGTTGAAGATGAAACCTGCGTTCGAGGTCTATAACATCACCATCCGCAACGTCCAAAACTTGGACGCAGAGGTGGCGGGCAATACCAAATTCGGTGTCTCCGTGTCGGGTCTCGCCGGCTCCGTGGCGCTTGCCGACGGTGCACTCGGCTCGGAGGGCGTTACCATCTCGTCGGCTTTGACCGCGGATGTCGCCAACCGTACCATGTCGGCCGACATCGTTGCGTTCGGCGATTGTACGAACGCTTCGCGGCAGCACTTTTTGATGGTGTACGCCATTTTGCCCGACGGTCAAAAATACGGTTTCCGACATGATATATCGGCACAGATTCACAATGCCGCGAATCGCCGCAACGTGCAGATTCTCATCGACGGCTTCGATTTGCCCAAACCGATAGGCAAGGATAGCGGGCTTGTGCCGAACGTTGTCGATTGGCAGATAATCGATGTGCCTGTGAACGTCAAATAGAAAGAATCCCTCGTAAATCAAACATTATAACCAAATTAACAAAAATTCAACAATGAAAAAGAGTCTGTTTATGATTGCTTTGGCCTCTGTTGCCATGGCATCATGCTCGAATGACGAGCCGAGCAAACCGATTGTAAAATCGGATGCAATCAGTTTCAAAACGTCGGTTTTGTCCGTGCGCGGTACCGACATCGACAACGCCAATCTGCAAAGTATGACAGTTGCGGCGTTCGACAAGAACGATGCCGTATTCTTTGCGGAGACCGCCTTCAACAAAGACGGCAGCGGCAAATTCGTCTCCACGCCCGAGTACAAATGGCCGGGTAACGGCGACAAAATCAAATTCTATTGCTATGCTCCTGCATCGGCAACCATCGGCAGCGGTACGATGACCTTTGCAACGGGTACCAAGCAACTCGCCGACTTCTCGCCGAAGACGGAGATAAAAGACCAAGTCGATTTCGTTACGGCTTTCGTCGAGGGCAGCAAGGCCGACGGCAACGGCGTACAGGTGAATCTGCGCCACCAACTGTCGCAGATTAAGTTGAAGGCCAAGTGCGACAATGCCGCCTATACATGCCAAATCAAGGGTGTGAAGATAGGTCGTCCTGTTGCCAAAGGCTCGTTCGCATTCCCCGAGCAGGTCAATGTGAACGGTGTCTGGACTCCGAGTGCGCAGGAGACGGACAAACTGAACTACAAGGTCGAGTACGTCAATGCTGTTACTTTGACTGCCGATGCAAAGGACATCATGGATGTAAACGGCGGTGCGATGATGATTCCGCAGACGCTTACCTCGTGGGATACGGCCGGCAACCCGACGAATACCACAGGTGGCGGAAAGACCTACGGCGCATACGTCTCTGTCAAGATGAAGGTCGTTTCCGATGCCGGCAAAGTGTTGTTCGACGGTTGGTCGGCTGTGCCGATGCCGACGAATACCAAGTGGGAGGCAGGCAAAATCTACACCTATACGCTCGATTACAGCAAAGGTTTGGGTAAGGTCGATCCCGAAGAGCCGAAAGATCCTTCGAATCCCGACAATCCCGATCCAGGTGAGGATGTCGTAGGCGGCAACGTCTCGTTCGAGGTTACGGTGGAGCCTTGGACTGCCGAGGACATCAACATCGATGTCAAATAGGCGGTCGGCAAACCGACATGTAGTTGGGTTTTTTGGTCGGGAGGGGTTGGAACAGTAGAAGGTTGAGAGCGTATTTATTTTGGGGGAGTTTTGCGCTCTTTCTCCTCCCGACCGCCAATGGCGCGAAAGGAGTTCGTGCCGCAGTTGTATAGTTTCGTAATAATCCTAAAACAAGCATTTTTAGTTATGAGAAGATTGGTTTATGAATTAGAACGTACCGTTGTTTCGGCATTGGCTCTTTCGACTGCCGCATTTGCCGCATGTACGAAAGACGAGACGTCGAACAACATAGTCGTCAATCGGCAGGTGGAGTTCGACGTTTCGGCTCATGCCGATATTGTGTCGGGCAGAGGGCGAACCGACATTGCAGAACCTACCTATGAGCGTTTGGTACTCGAAGGCGACGACCAAAACCTCTATCTGCACATCGTAAGCACGGAAGGCATAGCCGAATCGTTGTCCGGCTCCCGTGCAACGCCCGTTACCACTGCGACGATTGCCGATGCGGGAGTCTCGGCATTCAGTTTTGCGGGCGATTGGAAAGACGACCTGACACCGCAATTTATGTACAATGTCCGTGTGGCGAAGGCGGACGGCTGGAAGACGAACTACCGCTATCCGAACAACAGCGACAATGTTCGTTTTTATGCCTACTCTCCCTATGCCTGCAAGGGCGTAACGCTCTCGGGCAAGGACAGTGCGGGAGTACCGACAATCGGTTATACCGTACCGGCATCGGTTGCCGAACAGCAGGATTTGCTGGTTGCCGTCTCCGAAGACATCGCCTCCAAAAATTCGCCCGAGAAGGTGCCGCTCTCGTTCAAACATGTACTGTCGGCCGTCAAATTCGTTACGGGCGACGATATTGCCGAGGGGACAATCAAATCGATTGCCTTGAAGGGCATATACACGACGGGCAAATGCACCATGGATAAGACGACATCCGTTTGGAGCGATTTGGCGGGCGTGGGCAACATAGCCCTGACCGATTTGAACAAGCAAATCGACGGCTCGAAGGATGTCGCCATAACGGGCGAGGCACAAACCCTCATGATGATTCCGCAGACGTTGCCTGCGGGTGCGACCGTCGAGGTCGTAATCGTGGCCGACGGTCAGGAACACACCCTTTCGGTCGGCATCGGCAACAGCGAGTGGAAGCAGGGCTTTACCACCACCTACAAAGTCTCGTCGTCGAGCATCACCTTTACGGGAATCTTTACGGTAACCTCCCCGAGCGAGTTCGGATATACGGGCGGCACCAATTCGTTCGAGATTACGAGTTACGGTTTGAAAAACGGTGTGAAGGAGCCTGCCAAATGGAGCATTACGGGCTATTCGACCGATGACGGCGTTACATGGAGTACCGATTGCCCCGATTGGCTGACTTTGGACGAGTCGGGCGAAGGCAGCATCACAGCCGAAGAGCATCAAGTCGTATTGACAAAGCAGACCGGCACCCGTTCCACGCATGATGAGACGTTGGCCAATGAACAACCTTTTATAGGTGTTTACGACCTCTCCACAAAAGGCGGTACCGAGCCTATGAATACCGCCAACTGCTATGTTGTCAATGCTCCGGGTACATACTCTCTGCCTTTGGTCTATGGCAATGCCATCAAAGACGGAGCGACCAACACTCGTGCCTATACATGTCCTTGGCCTAAGAATAAGAGTATAATTTTGTACACTCTTATCAACCATCTCGGCAATGAGATTACCGACCCTTACATATACAACAATCTCGGCTGTCAGGCTTATTCGGCCAAGTTGTTGTGGCAGGATGTACGCGGTCTTATCTCTAATGTAACTCTTATCAATGGCGGGCGTACACTGACGTTCGATGTATCGAAAGAGAATATCGCGCAAGGCAATGCGGTGATTGCCGTTTACGACAACGACAATAAGATTATGTGGTCGTGGCATATATGGGTTACCGACTACCGTTTGGGCGAAGGAGATGTGCTTGCGGTAAACAAGGTTGGGCACGAGAACTATTTCATGCCCATCAATTTGGGTTGGTGCTACTCGAAGAGCGATATTTTTCCTGCAAGGCGCGTTATGGTACGTTTTGTGCAGGAGCGCAGTAAGGCGGAGCAGATTATATCCATAAAACAAAATTCGCATGTTGCCACAGGTGCCGAAGGAAGTTTCGGAAATCAACCCTTCTACCAATGGGGTCGCAAAGATCCGTTCCTGCCGTCGAACGGCGTAATCGGTGGAGGTGACAAAACATGGTACGACGATGCGGGCAACGCGTCCACCGCAATAGAGAATAAGTATGACTATATAGGCGATGCGAACGAAGTGTTGAAGTATTGTATTCAGCATCCGACGGTGTTCTACGGTACATACTCTCAGTACGACGACCCTGAACAAGTGGCCGATTTGTGGCAACCGTATATCAATGTATGGAATTCGTATCCCAACACGGCTTCGGTATATGAATATTCGCATGGAAGCATAGACAAAACCATTTATGACCCGAGTCCTGTGGGCTATACCGTGGCATCGTACTCTTCTTTGACGATAGGTGTCGGCAAAAAGACCGCTGTGGAAGAGGCGGGAATAGAATATACCATTTACAATTCGCAGATTTCGTCTTCCTATAAAGATGCCGTTCTCTTTTTCCCTTATACGGGGTATCGTTTGGCCGGAGGCTACACCATCGACAAGGTGGACAGGCGCGATCAGGCGGGAGAATTGGTGAACGAATCGAAAACTTGCGAGTATTATACGGCAACGCCGGCAATCAATTCGTCGAGCAGTGTCAATTATGGTTATTTGACATACGGTACTTATTATTATCTGCTCCCCGGACTTGGTAATAATTACGATATTTATCTGGGTTCTGCCAACGGCAGGGCAACCGGCAGAGCGGTACGCTGTATAAAGGAGACCAATTAGCGATATAACGGCATGGTTGCGATACGCAAATAAAATTCTCTCGAACGACCGACGATGTGCGTGCAAACCGCGTTTTGTCCATTTTACGATTTGTGCGCACTCTCGCGGTCTCGACCTAAAAATATAAAAACCGACCGATCTTAAAAACAAAAAATATGATGACGAGTTTGGAGATATTGAGTTGTTCGTGTGTCGGTATCGGCAACGAAACATCCGGTTTCGATTGTGCCGATACGGCATTCTGTATTTGGATTATGGTTGCAGCCGTGGTCATTGTCGCACTGTTCTGTGCGGTCGAGGCGATTTGCTACCAGATAAAATTGGACCGTGCGATAAAATTCAAGGACAAGGATGCTTGAAATGACGGATATGTCGGAGACGGTAACCGCCTGCTTGGTTGCAGGCGGTGCGTTAGGGAGTATCGGGTTGCTCTATTTGGCGATTTGCGGAGCGGTTGTCAGGCACTGTCGATTGCAGATGCGCGACTATGAACTCTTTATCCGTCGTACCTACATCGAGGAAAACAAGGCGGTGCCGGTGCTTGTCATGCGATACTACAAAATGTGTATCGACCGATATAACAGAGCGTGCCGGCATGCTCCTTTCCGCTATTTTATGCACCGTGTTCCGACCGACAATCTGCACGAGAGGTTTCCTGTTTTGCAACGTGCGGCAACTGCCTGTACGGTAAAACCGGATAATGTCAAACACAAAAAACATTTCAGAAAATGACAAAGTACAATAAACATTCGATGACGAAAAAGGATAAAATCGTTCGACTTTACGAAAAAGGTGTCAGTTCGACCGAGATAGGTCGCAAACTCGGCGTGGATGCGTCGCAGGTAAGGATGTGGTTGCGCCGCTACCGCATCATGGGACGCACGGGATTGTTCCACAAAACCTATACGCGCATCGATGACAAGTTGCGCGACAAGATAGTGTCGGAGGTGCGGCAAATCAAATTGTCGTGCGAAGCGGTGGCGATGAAATACGACGTCAGCCGTTCGTCGGTCTATCGCCTTGTCCGCGAAGCCGCTGCTGCCGAAATCGCCGGATAGATGAACATACTTGCAGTTGGTCGGTGAGTTGTGCGGATACTCTGCACGACTCACCGACCAACTGATTTTGTTTTCCTACAAATCGTCGCTGTAAACTGCGGCAGGGAGGTCGTGCAGATTGTATTGCGATGCCATGGACATACCGTAGGCTCCCGCCGATTTGATTGTCAGCAAATCGCCGCGACGAGTGGTCGGCAGCGACACGTTCTCGTCGAATACGTCGGTCGATTCGCAAGCCGTACCGACAATGGTATATTTCTCGCGGCAATCCGACTGCGACGTGATGTTCTCGATATTGTGGTACGAGCCATAGAGCGCAGGCCGGATAAGTTCGGTCATGCTGGCATCGACAATCGCTATTTTGCGACCCGTAGCGGTCGTTTTGTTGAACAATACTTTGGTTATCAATTCGCCGCATTCGCCGACTATCGACCTTCCGAATTCGAAATGCACCTCGCGGTTGCCGACATCGAGATGCGAACGGACGATTGCGAACAGCGACGCAAAATTCGGAACAGGCTCGTTCTCGGGCATGTCGTAGTTGATGCCCAAACCTCCGCCGACATCGACGAACCGCAAATCGAATCCGAGCGCGGTCAGGTCGGCGACAATCGAATTGACCTTGTCGCACATGCTCTCGAACACATGCAACTCGCGAATCTGCGAGCCGATGTGCAGGTGCATGCCTATAACGTTCAGATTGGCGAGCGCACGAATCTCGTCAGCGCATGCGCGAATCTCCTCGTAGGAGATGCCGAATTTGCTGTCCGCCTGTCCGGTATCGATGCAATGGTTGGTTTTTGGGTCGATGTCGGGATTGATGCGCAGCGCGACATCGACTTTGCGTCCCGCCTCGGCAGCCAAGGCATCTACCACATGCAACTCCTCGACCGACTCGCAGTTAATCGCCATGATGCCTTGCTCTATCGCATAACGAATCTCCTTGTCGCGCTTACCCACACCGGCATAGACGATTGTCTCGGGCGCAAATCCCGCCTCTATCGCACGGCGAATCTCGTTGCCGCTTGCGCAGTCGATGCCGATGCCGTAACTGCGGATAATCGCCAACAGACGCACGTCGAAATTGGCCTTTATGGCATAATGTATTCGGTATCCGTAGGTCTTGGCCACTGATGTCAGCGATTCGAGAGTGCGGCGCAACAACTCTACATCGTAGAGATAAAACGGTGTTTCGTATGCCGCAAGTTTCGCGGCGATGTGTCTGCTCAACATAGTTTGAATATTTATCGGGGGACAAAGATAATGATTTTTAGCGACTACCCGATAATCTCTTTCCTTGCCTCGTCCGCATATTTTTTGCCGACGGGGAGTTGTTTGCCCGTATTCGTCAGCGTAACCGCCGTGCGCGTGAAGTCGGCTATGCGGCGGCGGGCAACGACGAACGAACGGTGTATGCGGACGAATTCGCCCTGCGGCAACTGTTCCAGAATGGTGCGCAACGCCATTTTCGAGCAGACCGACGAGCCATCGGCCGAATGTACCCTGATGTAGTTGCCGACAGATTCGATATAGAGTATCGTGTCGATTGATACGGCGATGTTTCTGTATTCCGATTTCAGAACGATTTGCCGGTTCGCCGACTCCGACACACGGAGCAAATCGTGCATGCGCAACCACGATTCGGCTTTCTGCATGGCACGGTCGAAACGCTCGTAGAAATAGGGTTTGTGCAGAAAATCGACCGCATTGACCTCGAAACCCTCCAACGCATAGTGGGCATAAGCGGTGGTGAATATCAGACAACACGATGCGGGCAGTCGGCGTGCAAGTTCGATGCCCGAAACGCCGTTCATCTCTATATCGAGCAGTACGATGTCGGGGTGCCATTCGCCGATGCGCTGCATGCCGAGTCGCGGCGAACTGTACGTCTCCAACGTGATGCCTCCGCGACGTGCGCAATATCGTTCGATGATGCTCAAAGCAATCGGCTCGTCATCTATGGCGATACATTTAATCATGCGGTCGGTTTTGAAGTTCGAGTTTTACGCGGAACGTGCCGTCGCGGTCGAGACCCACATCCAAGCGATGCCTGTCGGGATAGAGCAGCGACAACCGCCGCCGACAATTCTCTATGCCCATGCGCTTGGAGGCGTTCGTCGTGCGTCCGAATACGGAATTTTCGACCTCGAAACGGAGCGCGTCGCCGTGCTGTTCCAAGCCGATGCGTACGAAGCACGGCTCGTTGGACGAGATGCCGTATTTGAAGGCATTCTCGACGAAGGTTATCAACATCATCGGCGGTACGGGCATGGTCGCATCCTCCATGCGGCAACCGTATTCCACTTGGGCAAAATCGTTCAGACGCAACCTCTGCAAATCGATGTACTGCCCTATGTATTCCACCTCCTCCGCCAACGGGATGAAATCGTGGTTGGCATTGTTGTACATGTATTTGGTCAGGTTGATGAAACGTTCGAGCGTCGCCTCGGTCTTGTCGGAATGGGTAATGAGCAGCCCGTAGATGGTGTTGAGCGTATTGAAGAGGAAATGCGGATTGATTTGCGCCTTGTACAACGCCAATTCCGCCTTGTTGCGTGCCGCCTCGACCTCCTCGCGTGCCAATCGCTGTCGGTATGCCTCTTTCAGCGTTCCGACGGCGAAGCAGAACACGACGACCACGATGTAGTGCAACCACACCGCCTGTTGGTTTTGCCTGACGCCCCATGTCGGTACAGGATGCAGAGCCATCTGCTGTTGGCGCAGGTGGTAGTAGGGCGAAGTGATTTCGTAGGTCGAAAAGAGGAATGTTATCGCGAGCGAGAGTGCCATGACGGCAACCGCATATCTTTTGCGGCGGCGACAAGCAAAGAGATTGGGAACGATGAAGTATTTGTAAGTGAAATAGGTAACATAGAGCCATGCCGTAAAGGAGGCGAAATAGAACGGATAGGTACTCCACCACCTCTCCACCGGAAACGCATACAGTATCAGCGGCAGCAGCACGAGGCAAAATGCCAGGTCGGTATAGAGAGAAATGTGTTTCATCGTCGTATGGTCGGCCGAACTTTGCGGCAGATTCCCGACCGTAAAATTAGATTTTTTTTCGATAAAATCGGAATTTGCCGAGCGAAGTTCGCCACCGAAAAACGGTCGTTTGCCCCCGAATTGCCCCCGAATTGCCCGATTTTCGCCGTCTCTTTTTATTTTTGTTCCCGACCTTTCGGTATTGAAACACAACGCAATGAAACGAATACAAATGAATCGGAAAACGATTTTGCTCCTGTTGGCGGGAGCGACATTGTGTGCCTGTCGGCAGACGCGACCGGCACGCGAGGCAGCCGAGTACCCGACATTGACGGTACGGCTCGAAGAGTGCTCTTTGAAATCGGAATACACCGCACGACTGCAAGGTCGGCAGGTCGTCGAGGTCAGACCTCAGGTAAGCGGTCTGATTACGCGCATCTGTATCGACGAGGGGCAGAAGGTACGACGCGGTCAGGTGTTGTTCGTCATCGACCAAGTGCCTTACAAAGCGGCATTGGCGGAGGCGGAGGCCAATGTCGGGAGTGCCGAAGCGAAACTCGCCACGGCACGTTTGGACATGGAGAGCAAACAAAAGTTGTTCGAGAGCCGCATCGTGTCGGACTACGACATCGCTACCGCCCGTAATGCTCTTGCGGCAGCCGAAGCAGCGTTGGCACAGGCTCGGGCGCAGGAGACGGATGCACGCAACAACCTCTCCTATACCGAAGTGAAAAGTCCTGTGGACGGTGTTGCGGGCATGATAGCCTACCGCGTGGGTGCATTGGTCGGCAGCAGTATCGCCGAGCCGCTCGTAACCGTGTCGGACGACAGTCGGATGTATGCCTACTTTTCGCTGACCGAAAGCCGTATCGGCGAACTCATGGAGCAGTACGGCTCGCGCGACGAGTTCCTGCGGCAAATGCCCGATGTCGAACTGCGCACGGCAAACGGCAAAATATATGCCGAAAAGGGGCGTATTTCGGCAGTCAGCGGCATCGTAACGGCAGCCACTGGCACCGTAACGTTGAGAGCCGATTTCCCGAATCCCGACAATATTCTGCGCGACGGAGGCAATGCCGCAGTCATCCTGCCAACCACGCTCGAAAAGTGCATTGTCATTCCGCAGGGAGCGACCTTCGAGTTGCAGGACAAGACATTCGTCTATAAGGTCATCGACGGCAAGGCGCAATCGGTACCCGTTGCCGTGCTGCGGCTCAACAACGGCACCGAATATGTGGTCGAATCGGGCTTGCAGGAGGGCGATGTAATCATTGCGGAAGGTGCCGGTCTTGTCAGAGAGGGTACGGCTGTCGCGCCCCGCAAACAAACAAAGGAGTAAGCCATGAATGTCAAGACTTTCATCGATCGCCCGATTCTGTCGGGAGTGATTTCCGTTGCGATACTCATCGTCGGACTGATAGGTCTCAACCGTCTGCCGCTCGAACGCTTCCCCGACATCGCTCCGCCTACGGTGCGCGTCTCCGCCACCTATACGGGAGCCAATGCCGAAACGGTGATGAAGAGCGTCATAACCCCGTTGGAGGAGCAGTTGAACGGTGTCGAGAACATGATGTATATGACTTCGACCGCAACCAATACGGGTGCCGCCTCGATAAGCGTCTATTTCAAGCAGGGTACCGATTCGGACATGTCGGTAGTGAACGTGCAGAACCGTGTGGCAACGGCGCAGGGTCTGCTGCCTGCCGAGGTTACCAAATCGGGTATCACGGTGCGCAAACGACAGAACAACGCGCTGAAATCCATCTCGCTCTATGCGCCAAACGACGAGTACGACTCGAACTTTCTGACGAATTATCTGAAAATCAATATCGAGCCGCAACTTTCGCGTATTGCGGGAGTCGGCGATGTGAATATATGGGGCGCGAGTTATGCCATGCGCATCTGGCTCGACCCGCTGAAAATGGCGCAATACTCGCTGATGCCGTCGGACATCAAGGCGGTACTCGACGAGCAGAACGTGGAGTCGCCTACGGGTACGCTCGGTGCGGAGTCGTCCAACACCTTCCAATATGTGCTGAAATACCGCGGACGCTACGAGAGAGAGGAGGATTACGGCAATCTGGTAATCAAATCTTTGCCCGACGGGAGTGTGCTGCGGTTGCGCGATGTGGCACGCATCGAACTCGGCGCGGAGAACTACGCCATGCTCAGCCAAACGAGCGGCCACCCGGGGGCGAACTGTATGACGGCACAGACCTCCGGCTCGAATGCCAACGAAATCATAACGGAGATGAACCGCATACAGGCCGACATCGCCGCATCGCTGCCCAAAGGGATGGTGCTTACCGACATTACCAGCACCAAGGATTTCCTCGATGCCTCAATCGACAACGTGGTCGAGACCCTCTTTGTGGCAATCGTTTTGGTTGTGCTGGTGGTCTATCTCTTTCTCCACGACCCGCGTGCCACGCTCATCCCTTCGCTGGCCATAATCGTCTCGTTGGTCGGTACGTTTGCCTTCATCTATGCCGTGGGATTCAGCCTTAACCTGCTGACGCTTTTTGCGCTTGTGTTGGTAATCGGAACGGTCGTGGACGACAGTATAGTCGTGGTCGAAGCGGTGCAGGCGCAATTCGACGGAGGCGAGACATCGTCGTATCATGCCACGGTCAAAGCCATGGAGGGTTTGACATCGGCTTTGGTAACTACCACGGTGGTATTTATGGCGGTATTCATCCCCGTAAGTTTCATGGGCGGCACCACAGGCACCTTCTATACGCAGTTCGGATTGACCATGGCCGTTGCGGTGGCCATATCGCTGCTCAATGCGCTGACGCTCTCGCCCGCATTGTGCGCACTGATTCTGCATGCCCGCACCGAACCTGCCGATGGTAAGAAGATGGCCTTCTCCGACCGTTTCCATTGCGCCTTCAACCACTCGTTCCGCCACGTTCAGCGGAAATATATGCGGGGTGTGGCGTTTCTGCTCCGCCACAAGGCAATCGCCATGGGCAGTATAGTTGCAGCGTGTGCGCTGCTTGTGCTGCTCATGCAGACCACCAAAACGGGGCTCGTGCCGCAGGAGGATATGGGTACAATCAACATCAACGTACAGACGGCATCCGGCAGCAATCTCGAAGAGACATCCCGCATCATGGACGAGATAGAGGCGGCGATTCGGGACATTCCGCAGATACGCATCTATTCGCGCATCACCGGCAAGGATGCCATACACAACCAATCGGCATCGGCAGGCTCGTTCACCATTCGTCTGAAAAATTGGAAAGAACGTACCCGCAAAGGCGACGACGTAAACTCGGTAATGAACGAGATTTATCGCCGCACGGACGGCATCAAGGCCGCATCGATACGTGTCTCGACGCAACCCATGATTTCGGGCTACGGCACAAGCAACGGATTTGAACTATACATACAGGACAAGAAGGGCGGCAGCGTGGAGGATTTGTTGCGCTACACCAGAAATTTCATCGACGCCTTGAACAAACGTCCCGAGATTTCGCGTGCATACACCACCTTCGATACCGGCTACCCGCAATACCGCGTCGATGTGGATGCCGCACTGTGCAAGCGCAACAATGTGTCGCCCTCCGATGTCCTCGCCACGCTTTCGGGCTATGTGGGCGGCAACTACTCGTCCAACCTGAACCGCTTTACCAAACTCTACCGCGTTATGGTACAGGCTTCGCCCGAGTATCGTCTCGACACGGGTGCGCTCGACAATATATTCGTGCGCGGAAACGATGGCAGGATGTCGCCCGTGTCACAATATCTGACGCTGACCCGCGTCTATGGCTCGGAGAGTCTCTCGCGATTCAATCTATTCTCCGCCATTCGCGTTTCGGGAGTACCTGCCGACGGTTACAGTTCGGGACAGTCGATACAGGCCATCCGCGAGGTTGCCCGCGAGTCGCTGCCCGAAGGTTACGGCTACGAGTTCGGCGGCATGTCGCGCGAAGAGGCTGCCACGGGAAGTTCCACGACGACGCTCGTGTTCATCATCTGTATAGTGTTCATCTATCTCATCCTCTGCGCACTGTACGAAAGCCTGATGATACCTTTCGCCGTGATTCTCTCCGTGCCGTTCGGGCTTGCGGGCAGTTTCGTATTCGCCAAATTGTGGGGCTTGGAGAACAATATCTATATGCAGACCGGTCTGATTATGCTCATCGGACTGCTCTCCAAAACGGCGATTCTGCTCACCGAATACGCATCCGACCGACGACGACAGGGCATGACCGTATCCGCTGCCGCAATGTCGGCAGCCAAAGCCCGTCTGCGTCCGATTCTGATGACCTCGATGACGATGATTTTCGGTATGCTGCCGCTGATGTTTGCGCACGGCGTAGGTGCCAACGGCAACATATCGGTAGGTGTCGGAACTGTCGGAGGCATGTTCTTCGGCACCATCGGACTGCTCTTTGTCGTACCTGCTCTGTTCATCGTATTCCAATATCTGCAGGAGCGTTTCCTGCCCGCACGAAACACCAAACAAATCCGACGGTAATGAACAAAATCGCAATCATTTTTGCCATTCTTCTGCTGAACAGCGGATGCGGCATCTATAACAGATATTCACGGCCTGCGACCGAGATTCCGACCGACAGTCTCTATCGGACGCAGAATGCCGACACGACTACAATCGCCTCGATACCTTGGCGCGAACTCTTTTCCGACCCGCAACTGCAAACGCTGATAGATGCAGGGTTGGAGCGCAATACCGACCTCGCCATAGCCCGTCTGCAAACGGAGGAGGCTCAGGCAACGCTCGCCAATGCACGCCTCTCGTATCTGCCTTCGATTACGCCGTCGGCACAGGCAGGCATCAGCCATTACAACTCCGCGACGCAAAAGACATACAACATCGGTGCAACGGCATCGTGGGAGGCAGACCTGTTCGGCAATATCACCAATGCCAAACGCGGAGCAGCGGCGGCACTCGAACAGAAACGGGCTGCCGAACAGGCTGTACGGACTCGGTTGGTGGCAACCATCGCCGAGAGTTACTACACGTTGCTGATGCTCGACGAGCAACTCGCCATCTCCGAACGGACGCTGGCGAATTGGGACGAAACGGTCGCCGCATTGGAAGCCCTTGTTGAAGCGGGAGTGTCGAACGACGTGGCTGTACGGCAGGCGCGTGCCTCGCGAACGGCACTCGAAGCCTCGCGACTGACAATCCGCAAGAGTATCGACGAGACGGAAAACAGCCTTTGCGCACTGCTGAAAGAGCCTCCGCACGCCGTTGTGCGCGGCACGCTCGACTGTCAGAGTTTCCCCGACAGCCTATCGACGGGCATACCGTTGCAACTGCTCGCCAATCGTCCCGATGTGCGACAGGCAGAGGCAGCATTGGCGCAAGCCTTCTATGCCACCAATGCAGCCCGTTCGGCATTCTATCCGAAACTGACGCTCTCCGGTACGCTCGGCTGGACGAACAGCGGAGGAGGTGCGCTCGTAAACCCGGGCAAATGGTTGTTCAATGCACTTGCGCAACTTACCGCACCTCTGTTCAACCGAGGCACCAACATCGCCAATCTGAAAATCGCCAAAGCACGACAGCAGGAGGCGTTGTTGGCCTTTGAACAATCGTTGCTCGATGCCGGCAAAGAGGTAAACGATGCCCTTGCCGAGTGGCAGACAGCCGACGGACGCATACGGCTCGACGAACAGCAGATAGCCGACCTCGAAGCGGCGGCAGAAAAGACGCGGATGCTGGTACTGTACACCTCTGCCAACTATTTGGAGGTGCTGACAGCCCAACAATCGCTGCTCGGCGCACGATTGACGCTGGCGCAGGACAGAATCGCCAAAATACAAGGCATCGTCCGCCTGTACCACGCCCTCGGCGGAGGAAGAGAATAGTTTTGCGGGGCGAGTGATTAGCGGCATGAGCATATAAGAATTGCGGAGCAACAGCCCCGCAAATCATATAAAATTCTGCTATATACCGAACATAAAACGACTGAAAATCAGTTGTTTCCGTTTCAAACCCTGCGGAGAGAGAGGATTCGAACGGCGCAGCCGTCGCCGAAATACCTCTTAAAAATAAACCACAATTATTTCGGCAACCCCCAATTTGTGAGCAATCGCGCCGATACCGGCAATGCAAAAAAACGCTGCGACAGACATGGCGCAGTTTGTTGTGGTGGCAGCAGGGAGCAAATTTATTTGGGACATGCTGTTGCCGCAACAAAAAAAACAGCAAGGCTCTCGTCTTGCTGTCGTTTTTTGCATTGCTTGCGGAGAGAGAGGGATTCGAACGGCGCAGCCGTCGCCGAAATACCTCTTAAAAATAAACCACAATTA
>JBJEGV010000038.1:94418-101265 GCA_051875395.1 Alistipes sp.
GCTCTCGTCTTGCTGTCGTTTTTTGCATTGCTTGCGGAGAGAGAGGGATTCGAACCCCCGGTACAGTTACCCGTACACCGCATTTCGAGTGCGGCCCGATCGACCACTCCGGCATCTCTCCTTGTGAATGCCTTGCGCTTCATCGCCCGACGAAACCGTATTTCTCACGGCGATTTAGCGGTGCAAAGATATAAATTCTTTTTAATACTGCGCCGTTTCGACCCCAAAAAATGCCGTTTCGGTTGAAATTTTTGTCGTTTCAGCCCCGTATTGCATCTGTTTTAACAACTTATTTACTAATTTTGTATTGCAGTTAATACAACTTTTCTGCATTTTTTCGTTCTATTAACAAAACTAAAACGACAGAGGTTATGAAACGGATTCTGATTATGTCAATTCTCCTGCAAGCGGTCATCGGCTTGTCGGGTTGCGCATCGGCGTTCCAGACCGCATCGGTCGGAGACGATTTGTACGAGATTCACAACAAAACAGAGATAGCCACCCGCAAGAAGGCGGAAGCGGAACTCGCCAAGGCGCAGGCCGAAGCCCGCAAGGCTCAATGGGAGGCAAAACTTGCCGAAGCCAATGCCGATGCGGTCGTCAGCGGCGGTACGGTTTTGGCAGGTGCATCGTCGGTCAATCCTTACGACGGCATACTTGCCGACGACTACGAGAGCGCATACGCACGACGGCTCTACGGTTTTTCGTCGCCGACCTACCGCATGCCTTCGAGTTACTACACGCTCCGATACAGCGACGCATTCAACTATGCCACCGCATACGACCCTGCGTTCTACAACGTGATGGTTTCGGGCGACCAGGTATGGGTCGAGCCCAAATACATTACCTCCATGTTCGGCACATGGGGCGCATCGGTAGTGGTACCTTCATACAGTTGGTATTACGGTTGGTCCACACTGCCTCCGTTCCACGCATGGTGGGGTTATCCGCGCTATTCGTGGTATGATTGGTGCTGGGGCTACCCTTACGATTGGTGGTACGGCTATCCGTACTATCATCACCACTACTATCCGTCCTATCCGCACCATGGCAGCCTGCCTTCCCACGGCAACATCGTACACCGTCCGCGCAACAGCAGTCCGACCTATATCGGAGGCTCGACGGGAACGCGCGGCAGTTACAACGGCACGGTACGTCGAGGCAGCGGCACAACGACCGGCAGCGGCGTATATCGCGGCAATCAGAACGGCACGACCAGAGGCGGCACAACGGGCAACTCGGGTCAATACCGCAGCAACAGCAACTCGTGGAACTCGCGCAGCGACAGCAATTCGTTCCGCAACAACACCTCCTCGTCCTCGGGCGGTTATTCGGGAGGCTACTCGGGTGGCGGCAATTCGTCAGGCAGCAGCCATGGCGGAGGACAGCACAGACGATAGTCGGGGCGTAAAGCCTCGACCGCTTGCAGCCATACGCACCAAACAACATCGACCACCATTTACCTAAAATTATGAAACGCATACTATCTTTTATATCGGCATTGGCTCTCTGCACGGGAGCATACGAGACGCAGGCACAGAGCAGTTACGATTTCGGCGGTACGGTCATCGACCAAAGCGCGGTGTCGGCAATGGACCTGTTCAACCTCTCGCAAACACAATTTTCGTTCGGCACGGCACGCTCGGCAGCAATGGCGGGAGCCTTCACTTCGCTCGGCGCAGACCTCGCATCGATGTCCATCAACCCTGCGGGTATGGGCATGTATCGCCACAACGAAATGATTATAACGCCAATGCTCTCCTTCGGCGACAGTCGGACGACAGGCGGGCGTTTCGAGCGCACCAACACCACCAATGTAGGTGTCGGCAACATAGGTTTCGTGCTTAAACTGCGCGAAAGCGCAACGGGTGTTACCGCGATAAATCTCGGCTTCGGCTACAACAGGCTTGCCGATTTCAACTATCGCTATTCGACTGCCGTCGGCGGACAGAACGTCTCGATAGCCGACCTCTTCGCACGCCAACTCGGCAGCAACGGCATCACTTCGGCATACCTTAACGGCGACACATTCGGTTGGGGCAGAATCGACCCTGCGCTGTGGGGCGCATCGCTCGGTTACTTTACTGGTATGGTATCGGACGGCTCCGGCAAATGGGACCGCGATATGATTGCCTCGCCGTCGGTCGGCCAGTTCGCAACCGTCAAGAACAGCGGCTCGGCAGGCGAATACCTCGTATCGCTCGGCCTCAACTTCGACAACAAAGTCTATTTCGGCGCATCGCTCGGCATACAGAGTATCTACATGCGTCGCGATGTTTACTACGGCGAAAACTACCGCTACGATGCCGAGCCTTCGCTCGACTACCGCATGGATTATGTCAATTACGACCAATCCTCGCGCATCAGCGGTGCCGGCATCAATCTGAAATTGGGCGTTATTTACCGACCAATCGAAGGGTTGCGGTTGGGCTTCGCGTTCCACACGCCGACCTACTACACCCTGACATACAAGTATCGCGCAGGCATGACCTCGCGGGTAAAGTCGATTACCGACAACCCGCAGGGTTACACGCTCGACAATCAGGGCTACATCAATCCGCCGTTCTCCGAAACGACCCCGCAGTTGGTCGATAACGGACCCGACTCGTGGGATTTCATCTCGCCGTCGCGCATGCTCTTCGGTGCATCGTACACCATAGGGCAGTTCGCCGTCATCTCGGTCGATTACGAGCGCGAT
Organism: Alistipes sp.; assembly: GCA_051875395.1. Taxonomy (GTDB): domain Bacteria; phylum Bacteroidota; class Bacteroidia; order Bacteroidales; family Rikenellaceae; genus Alistipes. Next base: position 97,117 of record JBJEGV010000038.1, read on the forward strand.
TGGTACAACGGCATCCGTGTCAAAGGCTCGCCTTACGGCAAAAGGTTGTTCGACGACTTCGCACGCGAAAATTACAAAGGCTCGAACACCCTGCGCATAGGTGCCGAAGTGCGCATCATCCCGCAACTCGCGCTGCGTGCGGGTTACGGTCTGTGGAGCGGCGGAGTGAAAGACAAGCACGCCATCTTCTCCTCGCCCGTCATCTACCGCACCGACTATGTGGGTGCAGGTCTCGGCATTGCGCTGTCCAAAGCCTTTTTCATCGATTTGGCATACCAATACACGCGCAATCTGACAACCGACTACAAAATGTTCTACTACTACGGCAACGGCGAAGACGAGGCAAGCCCTACACTCTCGACCAAACTGCTCAACCACTCGGTCATGCTGACGCTCGGATTCAGATTTTAACGGCCGGTAATTAGCGTATATCGGATAGTTTTTTGCGGGGCAAAAGCCCCGCAAATTGTATAATAGGGCAATGCAAAGAGAGGGCATGTGTCGCTGTATTGTCGTGCGTATAACGGGTTTGTTATCGCGTGCGGCTGTTCTGGGAGTTCTGGGAGTTCTGGGAGTTCCAAGAGTTCTAAGAGAACTAAGAGAAGCAGCATGGTTGTTTTTTTGGGGGGGGGCTTCGGTTTATTTTCGTTATCGTGTTGTGCTTTTTTATTTCGTTTCATGCCCTCGTAGAACTCTTAGATCTCATAGTTCTCTTAGAAGCGGCGATTGCTTTTGTCTTGGGAGCAAGAGTATTTGCAGATGATTTTTGAAATGTTTTCGTTTGGCGAGTAAGGCGCATGGTTGTAACTATGTAACGCGCGAGGCAAGCGAAAACAGCCAAAAAGGACGGCAAAGACCGCAACTGCCAAGACAAAAACAATCGCATGGCAAGTAAAAACCGTCCCGTTATACCCGATATTCAAACACCTTTCTGTCATAGCCGAGACCAAAAAATTGCGGCAATCGGTACCGCTGCGTTTGAAAAAAATCGTATATTTGCAGTCGGAACCTGATGAAGCGGAGCATGGATACTGCTCTGCGGATAGTCAGGCAAATATGTATCAATCAACACCATCCTTTTTATCAACCCACACTTTTTCTACGGCAATCCGTCCTAAACGCAACACGTCGCTTCGCAAGCAGACGTATTCTGTTCCGGTCGATTTTGTTCCTCTGACCATTTTTTGGCACGTACTTCGATAGTCGGCAGACTGTCGGTCGATTTTTGGCACGATGCCGCAAGGCATCTGCGCCTCTCTTTTGTGTGTATCAACATTAAACAAATCATATAATTATCTACAAATGACGAGAACCATTTATCTGATTACCGTTTTTCTGCTGTCGGCGGTTTCCGGACTGCACGGTCAGACATCGCGCAGCATGACAATAGACGAGATGTTTCGTCTGGCGGAGGAGCAGAATACCGACATAGGTACTGCCGTGCAGGCTATCGGAGTTGCCCGCCAAGAGGAGAAAATCGCCCGTTCGGCACGATTGCCGCAGGTCGATTTGTCGCTGACGTTGAGTTATCTCGGCAACGGAACGATTCTCGACCGCGATTTTTCCAATCCCACCCGCGACAAACTGCCCCATTTCAGCAATACGCTCGGAGTGGAACTCTATCAACCCGTCTATACGGGAGGTGCCATTGCGGGAGCGGTGTCGCTGTCGAAATCGCAGACCGAATTGGCCGATGTCGGATTCGACGCAACCAAAAATTCCGTGCGCATAGCCATCGTCCGCAACTGCCTCGAACTTGCCAAAAACCGCAATCTCCTCGCGGTGTACGACGAGAACATACGGCTTACGGAGAAACTGCTCGGCGAGATGCGGGCGCGACACGAACAGGGTGTCGTTTTGAAGAACGACATCACCCGCTACGAACTCAAACTCTCGTCGCTCGGCTACGACCGTCTGGCGACAGAGAATGCCATCCGTATCTGCAACGCCAATCTCGTTTCGCTGTTGGGCATCGACGCCTCCACCGACATAATTCCTCAACCCTCTGCCGTATATGACGACATCAGGGAGGTGGATGCGTGGTTGCAGTCGGCGGCAGTCAATGCACCGCAAATACGCTCATACGAGGTGCAAACGAACATGGAGAGCATCAAGCGCAGAATCGCCAAATCGGAGTATATACCGAAGATAGGCATCGTTGTCGGCGACAGTTTTCTCGGACCGGTTACCTTCGAGGTGCCTGCATTGAACAAAAACTACAATGCGTGGTTTGTCGGAGTGAATCTGAAATGGAACATTTCATCGTTGTTCACGGCCCACAAATCGGTCAGAAAACACAACATGCAGATTGCGCGGATACAATCCGCACAGAGTGCCGAACAGGAGTCGCTCAACCGTCGGATTCACGAGGCCTACACGCTTTACCGGCAATCGATTGAACGGCTCGAAATCGAACGCAAAAACATTCAACTCGCCGAGGAGAATTACGCCGTGGTCTCCAACCGTTTCGATAATCGGTTGGCATTGCTTACCGACATGCTCGATGCTTCCAATGCTCTGTTGGATGCCGGAGTACGTCTCGTGAATGCAGAAATATCGGCTCAATTTTATTATTATCAACTTCATTTTATATCGGGAACACTTATTACATTATGAAACAGAAAATTCGCCGCAGACTTCAAAACAGTGCCGTTATCCTGCTCCTTGCCATAGGTTTTGCATGGATAGCATATAAATTCGTCGGTTTCACGTCGTCCACCTACACGGACAATGCACAGGTTTATCAACGGCTCGTGCCGGTAAACAGCCGTGTGCAGGGTTTTGTCAAGGAGGTATGTTTCGACGATTATGTCAGAGTACGCAAAGGCGACACTCTGCTGATTGTCGAGGATGCCGATTTTCGGCTTCGACTCGCCCAAGCGCGTGCAAATTTGCAGAATGCGTCGTCGGGTAAAAATGCCGCTGTCATGGCAGCCTCGACCTCGACGAACAACATTACGGTAACGGATGCCGCACTTGCGGAGGTCGAGGCGTTGCTGGCCAATGCCAAGCGCGATTTCGACCGTTATGCGGTATTGCTTCGACAGGAGGCGGTTACGCAGCAGCAATACGATGTCGTGGAGACCAATTATCTCGCTTTGAAGGCCAAACGCGATATGCTCCTGCGGCAAAAGGGTTCGACCGGCATGATTGCCCAACAGCAATCGCACCGCGTAGGTCAGAACGAAGCGGAAATCGAGGTTGCCAAAGCAGCAGTGGATTTGGCGGAACTCAATCTCTCCTATACGATTATTACCGCTCCGTGCGACGGCTACACCTCGCGCCGCAACATTCAACCGGGACAACTGCTTCAACCGGGGCAGACGGTGGTATTCGTCGTGGATACGGAGAACACATGGGTCATAGCCAACTACAAAGAGACGCAAACGGCTCGTATGAACGTAGGCGATACTGTCAGAATCAAAGTCGATGCGGTACCCGACGTGCGCTATTCGGGCATCATCGAGACGATTTCCAATGCAACGGGAGCGAAATACTCGCCGATACCGCAGGACAACTCCACCGGCAATTTCGTCAAAGTCGAACAGCGTATCCCTGTCAAAATCCGATTCTGCGGCGACACTTCGCAGCAGGACATAGAACGCCTGCGTGCCGGCATGAATGTCGAATGTAAAGTCGTCCGCCGATAATGGGATACGCACAACACTTTCTCCTTGCCAACAGATTGGCGATGTACAGGGATTGGGTGCCGAAAGGCGTCCGTTTCTGGATAATTCTGCTGTTCGCGCTGTTTTACCAACTGACAGGCGGCGTTTACCTTGCCGCATTGAGCCAGATGGTCGGCGAACTGTCGTATCTGAGCGAGGATGTAACCATGGCGGGCTATTGTTCGCTTATCGGCCTGAACATGATTTTTCCTGTGCTTTTCCGTTGGAAATTCTATCTGTACACGCGGCAGATGTTTTTCGTATCGAGTATCGGAGCATTGCTCTGTGCCGTTGCAGCCATGACGGCCACCGTACCGTGGATATTGTGGCTCGTCTGTCTGTTTGCGGGCTATTTCAAAATGATGGGCATGTTCGCCTGCATGAGTACGATTCAGTTGAACATAACGCCGACACGCAACTACGGAGCATTCTTCCCCGTCGTATATATCCTCGTTTGCGGCGCAATTCAACTCTCGGGCAT
>JBJEGV010000039.1:0-6274 GCA_051875395.1 Alistipes sp.
GAGCCTGTACAGAAAAAGGCGGTAGAGGCCGTTGCCAAAGTCGCAAAAGAGGGTGGTTATGCTGCCGTATTCGACACGTCGGCACAGAGTCTCGCATTCTTCGACGAGGCACTTCTGCCGGACATTGCAGCGTCGGTCAAGGCCGATTTGGGCATCAAGGACGAGCCTGAGGCTGCTGCCACGAAATAGGCAGACCATACTATCATAAAAAGGGGATTGTCGGACGAATTTTGACAATCCCCTTTAATGTTTGTAAAATAATTCTTCGATAAGTAGGGCGTCAGCAATTTGCAACAATGCCAGCCCCCTTGCGATAATAGCGCGGCCGTCTGCAATTCTCGCCCGCTACTCTCTGCCTATTCGCGCCTCAACGTCGCAGGTCTCGGGCTGAAACAGCACCACTCTCCCCTCTGCCAACGAATGCGGAACATCGATTATGCGTTGATTGCGGCTGCCTCGAAACAGCAGCGACAAATCGCGCTCCGCCTGCACAAACCGCCCATCGACCAATACGTCTATCGTTTCGAGCAACGCCCTGCGCAACGGGTGTCGCAATACATCTTCGTACAGATACCCCGTATAGCACCATATCGTCTTCGATGTACGCGCCTTTATCATGCGGGCAAGCGTCGTGAAACCCTCGGGACGCAACATAGGGTCGCCGCCCGAAAAGGTTACATTCAATCCCGCATCCTCGATATGCGCGAAGAGGTCTTCGACCGTCATATCCCGACCGCCGTCCAATGCCCACGACTGCCGATTGTGGCACCCCTCGCATCTATGTTCGCAACCGGCGCAATAGACGGAGGTACGCAGACCGACACCGTCCACAGACGTACCATAGACGATGTCGAGCACTCGGATTATGTCGCTATTTGTGGACGACACGGTCTTTGAGTTCGGCGAGTTTGGCTTTGTTCCAACGGTCGGTAGTGCCGACAAGATAGCCCGTTATGCGCTGCAATTTGTCGATATGTTCTCCGCCGCATACCGGACATTTCTCGAGATTATCCTGTGCATCCTCGTAACCGCACTCCATACAACGGTTGCGGTTGTGATTGACCGAACAGTAACCTATATCGTATTTATCGACCAAATCGACTATATCCATGATTGCTTGCGGATTATGCGTGGCATCGCCGTCGATTTCGACATAGAAGATATGTCCTCCGCGCGTCAAATCGTGGTAAGGAGCCTCGACCTCCGCCTTGTGCTTCGGCGAGCAGTGGTAATAGACCGGCACATGGTTGGAATTGGTATAGTACTTTTTGTCGGTAACGCCCTTGATTTCGCCGAACTTTTGGCGGTCTTTGGCGGTAAATTTGCCCGACAGACCCTCGGCAGGCGTGGCCAGCACGCTGAAATTGTGGTGGTAACGCTCCGAGAATTCGTTGGCCTTGTCCCGCATGCGGGTTATGATGCGCAAGCCCAATGCCTGCGCCTCCTCGCTCTCGCCATGATGTTTGCCGACCAATGCGATAAGGCACTCCGCCAAGCCGATGAAGCCTATGCCGAGCGTGCCTTGATTGATGACGCTCTCGATGGTGTCGTCGGGATGCAGTCGCTCGCTGCCGACCCACAAAGACGACATCAGCAGCGGGAACTGCTTGGCAAGAGCGGTCTTTTGGAAATCGTAGCGGTCGCACAACTGCGATGCGGCAATTTCGAGCAGTTCGTCCAACTTGGCGAAAAATTTGTCGATGCGCTCCTGCTTATCCTCAACATCCATACACTCGATTGCCAAGCGCACGATGTTTATCGTCGAGAACGAGAGGTTGCCGCGACCGACCGAAGTCTTTTCGCCGAAGCGATTCTCGAACACGCGGGTACGGCAGCCCATGGTGGCAATTTCGTACAGATAGCGTTGCGGGTCATCCTCGCGCCACTTTTCGTGGTGGTTAAACGACGCATCCAGATTGACGAAGTTCGGGAAAAACCGACGGGCAGCCACCTTGCACGCCAATTTGTAGAGGTCGTAGTTGCGATCCTTAGGCAGATAACTTACACCGCGCTTCTTCTTCCAAATCTGTATCGGGAAAATCGCCGTCGAACCGTTGCCGACACCCTCGTAGGTCGATATAAGCAACTCGCGAATCACGCAACGACCTTCGGCAGAGGTATCGGTACCATAGTTGATTGACGAAAATACCACCTGATTGCCTCCTCGCGAATGGATTGTGTTCATATTATGGATAAACGCCTCCATGGATTGGTGCGTACGGCTGACAGTCCGATTGATGGCGTGCTGCTTGATGCGCTCGTCGCCCTCCAAACCATCCAAATCGCGAATCACATAGTCGTCAATCGGCGCATCGTACAAAGCCGAATGGTCTTGGCCCGTAAATCTTTCGAGCGTCTTAATCTCCTCGATATAACTCTTGCGGACATAAGGCGCAAGATAGAAATCGAATGCCGGAATTGCCTGACCGCCGTGCATCTCGTTCTGCACCGTCTCCATCGATATACAACCGATGATGCTCGCCGTTTCGATGCGCTTGGTAGGACGCGACTCGCCATGACCGGCAGCAAAACCGTTCGCAAGAATCTTGTCGAGCGGGTGCTGGATGCAGGTAAGCGACTTGGTCGGATAGTAATCCTTGTCGTGGATGTGCAGGTAGTTGTTGTTCACCGCCCAAAGGGTCTGCTCCGAAAGCAGGTAGTCATCCACAAACGGCTTGGTCGTCTCGCTTGCGAATTTCATCATCATACCCGCAGGAGTATCGGCATTCATATTGGCATTCTCGCGCGTAATGTCGTTGTTTTTCGCCTCGACGATTTCGAGAAAAATCTCGCGCGTCTTCGCCTTGCGTGCAATGCTGCGCCGGTTGCGATATGCGATATACCGCTTGGCAACCTCCTTGCGGGAGGATTTCATCAGTTCCATCTCGACCATGTCCTGAATCTCTTCGACCGAGGATTGCTCGTTACCGCGGAACTCTATGCGGTCGGCAATCTGATTTATCAGGGCATCGTCCTCGCCCTGCTCGGTGGTCAGCATGGCCTTGCGTATGGCGGCAGCAATCTTCTCCCGATTGAAGCCAACAACACGCCCATCGCGTTTTACAACAGTCTGTATCATAATCCGTAACTTGTTAAAAATATTCGTTTTAACGGAAAAGAGGCAGGAGATACACATCAACTCGTCCGTAAACGAGCAGTTCGTAAATATCTGCAAGACTACTCTTTTTCCCGAAAGCATCTGCACTGTATGCAACGGCAAAGGCAGGTCTTCTGACTTGTTCCTTTTACGCAGCCTTCCCACCCGAAAGAGCAGTGGCAACACGACAATCGCGCAAAATCATGGCGGAACTTACAGCTACGGGCATAGTCCCCGACTTTCACAGGGTTCCCTTTTAATCCCCGACACCGCAACGGCATCGCAGGACACCTTTGTCGATTCAAAGATATAAACAATCGGCATATCTGCAAATCGTTGTTCGAAAAAGTTATCAACACCGCAGACACAATTTTCAAAAATCGCCCACACAACGACTTTTGGCGGGCATAAGCGGGTTATAATAATTTTTTATGCCGCCATAATCGCAACCCACACCACCCCGACCGCCGAACGACATGCCGACATGCACAACAGGATCGGATGATAAGGTTCGGGCATACGGCAGGCGGAGTACGGAGGTTTTTAAGCGCGGATTTTATCGAATATACAGCCGTATGCGTCTCGACCGCATTTTGCTCGGATGGCATAACATGTTAATTATAAGTATACAAGCATCGCCAAACAAAATAATAGGGCAGAAAGAGTGATTTTTTGCGATAAAAAATTGCGCAATAAAAATTTTTGCCTTATCTTTGCACTCGCAAATCCCCCGAACGGGTAATGCAACACATTTTGCGGAAATAGCTCAGTTGGTAGAGCACAACCTTGCCAAGGTTGGGGTCGCGAGTTCGAGTCTCGTTTTCCGCTCAAATGCAAAGATGACAACCTTTTGGTTGTCATCTTTTTTTTATGCAAGAGAGGCTCGACGAGCGACCCCATACCCCCTTTCAGGGGGCGCAGGGGGTGTAAACAACAATACGCGAATACACACGCGCAGCGTGGGTACGAGTCTCGTTTTCCGCTCACAAACAAAACGACAGCCATTTGACTGTCGTTTTATTGTAGAGTGTGGTTTTATAGCACCATAAAATCAAGGCTGTTCAGACAACAACTTCTCTATAATTGCTTTTTGTTTTTTCTTTTCAATTTTGGGATCTGTCGCTTGTAAAAACTCATAACCGAAATCATTACCGTTCTTGCGATTCTGTCGAGGCTCCAAGCCTTCGATCAAAACAGCCTCCAAAGTATTTGCAACATTTTCTATACTGAAATTTGTATTGTGAAAATCATTGGTAATTAATCGCCCATCTTCATCAACACCATAAAAACCGAACCACGAGAAACGATCCCACCGACCATTTAGTCTATCCTTGCAGTGATCCGCCAAGCGTTTGGATATCGGTTGCTTCACTGCCTGCCCGACATATACAACCTCTCTAGCATCATGCAACAAATATACACCGACTTGGTCTTTAAAGTTGACATTAGACGAACTGCCATTCTGACAACCATAAAGATTAGCGGTTTTCCAATCAACATTATCCCGACTCCAGAACATCCCATAATTTTTAATTATATGGTCTCGTTCCACCGACAACATATCTTGCGATTCGGTTGTATTGTCAGTGCTTACATTGTCGCTATCGCTATCGATTAAGGTCTGACGATTAACCGGCGCATCAAGCAATTCAAACACTCCATTCCCAAGTTTTCTGAATATATTTTTCTTTGTGGTCAGTTGTGCGCTAACAGTCATATCCGGAGTTTTCCCCATTTCATGAGGTTTTCTATAGCCGTTATCTATAATTCTTTTTGTTATGTCAGAATAATGTAACGGTGCGCCTTCTTCTGTCAATACCTTGACGATTGCGTCTTTCCAAGTCATACTATTAATTTAAGTATTGGGGAATCACATACTTTACACTCGCACAAAGTTAATAATAACTTTTTAATTGTTGGAAGAAAACACACAGATATTATAAACCAACATACCAACGTCGTAATATATACACTCGCATCATTGATTAGGCCGTAAGCAGGGAGAGGGCAAGTTGCCTGCCGCATTGTGTGGCACGAGCTTCAGCCTCGGCGGAGAAAAAGATGAGAATTCGATGTAAGCTCTTATTATATGGCCTACAAGTGTAGGCCATATTTACCCTATATACCTTCTATGTGATATTTTCACATTGTGCTGATTAACCATTGCGTAGTGCAATGTGGTGTCTATTTTAACATGCCCCAGCAGTCGTTGCACTTGTTCTATTGGCATACCCTTATCTATTGCCATCGTTGCGAGTGTTCGTCTAAATTTATGAGGATGTATTTTGGAAAGATTTAAGCGTTTACCTAATGTTCTCAACCTAACCTCAACACCGCTAATGGATAGTCGTTTGTGAGGAGATGATAACGAAACGAAAAGTGCCGGGTTGTCATCTCTTCGCTGTGCTACATATTGTTGTAAATGTATTTTAGCTCGCGCATTAAAATAAACCTCTCGCTCCTTATTACCTTTGCCAAATACTTTGCATTGTCTTTCCTGAAAATCGATATCCTCAATATTCATTTGCACCAGTTCTCCAACACGTATTCCGGTTGATGCTAGGAGATCTATTATAGCTAAATCTCGTATTTCAGTGCAACTATCCCTCAGCAACTCCATACATTCATCATTGATAACCTCTTTAACCAGAGTATCCGTGCGAACCTTGTGTATTCGCCGAACGGGGCTTTTCACAATGTAATCCTCGTCCTCCAACCACGCAAAGAAACTGGAAAATATACGTCGTATATTATCTATGGTTACCTTGCTTGAGCCTTTATGCTCTTGATATTGTGCTAAATAGGTGCGTATATCGTTGGTGGTGATGTATGATACCATCTTGTTAATCTCAACGAACAGATGCTCAATGGTAGATTGATAGTATTTTATTGTCTTAGCAGAACAACCTTCAATTTTTTTAGCTGAGAGAAAAGCTGCCATAAGTGCGTTATTCTCTTTGACAACCTGCTCCTCACACTCTACCCGAGCAACAATATTAAAATTCTGCAGCTGAGTTGTTAAAACACTCTCAACATTCTCAAGTTGTCTTGAATCTATAACCTTGCTCAATTCACATAATACAGACTTAATAAAATCCCTTTTCATACTCTTTTTTATGCTATGATAATAAGAATATGCGAATTGCAAGACTATATCCTGCGATAAATGATAATTTA